>JBBQQC010000005.1:0-125684 GCA_038216465.1 Burkholderiales bacterium
GTCCGCTGCAGATACTTCACGTCCTGCACCAGCACCCGGTGGCGCGCTGCCGAGTGTTGGTACTCGGCCATGAACACCTCAATCAAACGCCGCAAGTGGGCCGGCGGCGGCAGCGCCTCGGCGCGCACGCCATCGATGATCGCCTGCAGCCGCTCGATGTAGCTTTCCGCGATATCGGCCAGCAGATGCTCCTTGTCTTGGTAGTAGTGATACATCAACGCCTTTGATACGCCGCACGCGCGTGCGATATCGGCAATCGTGGCGGCAGCGTAGCCCTTGTCGGCAAATTCGCGCGCGGCGGCGTCGCGAATCGCCGCGCGTTGCCTGTCGAAGCCTGCCGCCTTGGGTCGCGCCATCGTTAGCGAGCGTCGTACGAGAGCACAACGCGCTCCGTCGTCGGATACGACTGGCACGTCAGCACAAAATCGTCGGCCACTTCGTGCGGCTCGAGCGCGTAGTTCTTCGCCATCCGAACCTGCCCTTCAAGTACCTTGGCGCGACATGTGCTGCACATTCCGGCCTTGCAGGAAAATGGCAGGTCGATGCCGGCGGCGCGCCCCGCGTCGAGGATCGAATGCTGTCCTGGCATGAAGTCGACTTCGCGCCGGACGCCGTCGAGGATCAGCTCGATGTGCGACTGCGCTGCGTCGGTGTCGTCGATTTCCTGCGCGAAGCCCGTCGGTATGCCGAAGCGCTCGACGTGCACGTGCTGCGGCGGCACTCCGGCAGCGATCAACGCCACCTCGACTTGATCGATCATCGTCAGCGGTCCGCAGACGAATGCTTCATCGATTGTGTCGGCCGGCACCAGCGACTCGAGGAACTCTCGTACCTTCACCGCGTCGATCCGGCCGTTGAACAATTCCACTTCCTGCTCCTCGCGCGAGAAAACGTTGTACAGGCGAAAGCGCGTCAGATAGCGATCCTTCAGATCTTCGAGCGCTTCGTGAAACATCACCGAGGACTGGCGGCGATTGCCATAGACCAGCGTGAAGCGCGATTTCGGCTCGCGCGCGAGCGTCGTGCGAATCAGCGACAGCACTGGGGTGATGCCGCTGCCGGCTACAAACGCCGCGTAATGCTTGGCTTTGTTCGCATCGAGCGCCGTGAAGAAGCGACCCTCCGGTGTCAGCACGTCGATCGAGTCGCCCGGCTTCAGCGTTTCGTTGGCCCATTTCGAAAACTTGCCGCCGCCGACTTTCTTGATCGCAACCCGAATCTCGCCGTCGTCGATGCCGGAACAGATCGAGTACGAACGCCGCAACTCCTCACCGTCGAGGGTCTTGCGCAACCCGAGGTGCTGGCCCTGCGTGAACCGATACTCGGGCGCAAGCTCCGGCGGCAGATCAAACGTGACGCTGATGCAATCGGGCGTCTCGGGCCGGACTTCGGCAATCCGTAGCGCGTGGTAACGAGGTGTCATGTCACCACTTGCAGTTCGGATAAGCGCGCTGGAGATGCTGCATCTCGGCGAGCAAACCGGCCATTACCTCGCTGTGCACCCCGTCCTTGCCGTGCGACACGAAGGAGGTTCGCTCGGGGATGCGCAAGGTAGCGATATCGAGCACGGGCAATACCGCCTTGCTCCAGCCCGCTTCCAGGTTGGACCATGCAGGACCAATCACGGCCGCAGATACCGCCTCGTCGATCGCGCACACGCTAAAAAACTCCGCGGTGTAGGGCCACAGGAAGTCGAGCGCGCGCTGCATGCGTGCGTGCGACTGCTCGGTCCCGTCGCCCAGCCGGATCGTCCAGTCCGAAGCATGCTGAACGTGATACAGCGTTTCCTTCGAACACTTGGCCGCAATTTCGGCGAGCCGCGCGTCCGTCGAACTTTGCAGCGCCGCCCACAGCTCGCGCTGCAGCGCGGTGAACAGGAAATTGCGCACGACCGTGTGCGCGTAATCGTCGTTCGACAACTCGGTGATCGTCAGGTTACGGAATTCGCTCTCGGAGCGGGTGAAAGCGAACCGATCCTCGTCGCGGCCGTCTCCCTCGACAGCGCCGGCGTGCGTGTACAGCGCACGCGCCTGACCGATCAGATCAAGTGCCACGTTCGTCAGTGCGATGTCTTCTTCCAGAACCGGGCCGTGCCCGCACCACTCCGATAGCCGATGGCCGAGGATCAAAGAGGAATCGGCAAGACGCAAAACATAGTCGACGTGCGCCGACGTCGCTGCAGACAGGGACACGCTGATCGCCGTCACATGTGCCCCACTTCGTCCGGCAACGTATAAAACGTCGGGTGACGGTAGATCTTGTCTTCGGCCGGATCGAACATTTCGGGCTTGGCGTCCGGATCGCTGGCGATGATGTCATCGGCGCGCACCACCCACACGCTGACGCCTTCCATGCGGCGCGTGAACACGTCGCGCGCATTCTTCAGCGCCATTGGCGCGTCGGCCGCGTGCACGCTCCCGCAATGCTTGTGATCAAGGCCGTTGCGGCTGCGGATGAATACCTCCCACAGCGGCCACTCTTTGCGGTCCACGTCGATTCCTAGGCAGCGACGCAATCGCGGTGACGTTGCTTTTCGGCGTGCGCCAGTGCGGCCTCGCGCACCCATGCGCCGTCGTCCCATGCCTTGACCCGGTCGGCCAGGCGTTCTTCGTTGCACTGACCTTTGCCGTTGACAACGTTCCAGAATTCGCTCCAGTCGATCGGGCCGAACTTCCAATGATTGGTCTGTTTGTCGAACGTCAGATCAGGATCCGGCAGCGTGACTCCGAGCAGCTGCGCCTGCGGCACGGTGGCGTCGACAAATTTCTGCCGCAGCTCGTCGTTGCTGATGCGTTTGATGCCCCACTTCATCGAGTCTCCTGAATTCGTCGATTCACTGTCGTGCGGGCCGAACATCATCAGCGAAGGCCACCACCAGCGGTTCACGGCGTCCTGCACCATCGCGCGCTGATCGTCCGACCCTTTCATCAATGTCAATAACAGGTCGTAGCCCTGGCGTTGATGAAATGATTCTTCCTTGCAGACGCGGATCATCGCGCGTGCATACGGTCCATACGAACATCGCGTCAGCGGAATCTGATTCATGATCGCTGCGCCGTCGACCAACCAGCCGACAACGCCGATGTCGGCCCACGTCTTGGTCGGGTAATTGAAGATCGACGAATACTTGGCCTTCCCGCTATGCAGCGCTGCGATCAATTCGTCGCGCGAGACCCCCAGCGTTTCTGCCGCCGAGTACAAATACATCCCGTGACCTGCCTCGTCCTGCACCTTCGCCAGCAAGATGCACTTGCGCTCCAGCGTGGGCGCGCGCGTGATCCAACCGCCCTCGGGCAGCATTCCAACGATTTCCGAGTGCGCGTGCTGGCTGATCTGGCGGATCAAGGTCTTCCGATACCGATCGGGCATCCAGTCCTTCGGCTCAATGAAATCTCCACGCGCGAGCTTTGCTTCAAACTCGGCCTCGTACCGTTCATTACCTTGCTCGGCACTCTTCGCCGACACTTCGTTGCGATCGCCACCGGGAACATCCATCGCCTGCGTATACATAGTCACTCCTTGGAACGCCGATCGACGATGCGCTTCGCTTTGCCCGTTGAGCGCTCGATCGCCATCGGTGCAACGAGCCTTGCGCTCGCCGATAGACCAACGTAAGCCTTGATTGCGTGCTCCAGCCGCTGCACAGCTGCGCGGCGCGCATCCTGACCCGCGCCTGCAAGCTGCGAACCCATCTCGACATGAACCGTCAGCTCGTCGAGATGAGAAGGTCGCGTCACCTCGAGCGTGTAGTGCGGCTCGAGCTCGGGCTGCTTCAGAATCAGTTCTTCGATCTGAGTCGGAAACAGATTGACCCCGCGAATGATCAGCATGTCGTCCGAGCGACCGGTGATCTTTTCAATGCGCCGCATGCTGCGCGCGGTCGGCGGCAGCAGTCGGGTCAGATCGCGCGTGCGATAGCGAATCATCGGCAGCGCCTCCTTCGTCAACGACGTGAAGACAAGCTCGCCCTTCTGGCCTTCCGGCAGTACGTCGCCCGATTCCGGATCGATGATCTCGGGATAGAAGTGATCTTCCCAGACGGTCAAGCCGTCCTTGGTCTCGATACATTCCTGCGCAACGCCGGGTCCGATGATCTCGGATAGGCCGTAGATGTCGATCGCATCGAGCGACGTTTTGGACTCGATCGCTGCGCGCATCGCCGCGGTCCACGGTTCGGCACCGAAAATTCCGATTCGCAATGAGCAGGTTTTCGGATCGACGCCCTGCTTCTGCATTTCCTCTGCAATCGCCAGCATGTAGGAAGGCGTCACCATAATGACCTTCGGCTTGAAGTCGCCGATCAGCTGCACCTGGCGCTCGGTCATGCCGCCGGATACCGGAATCACCGTGCAGCCGAGCTTTTCGGCACCGTAGTGCGCACCGAGGCCGCCGGTGAAAAGCCCGTAGCCGTACGCGACATGAATGATGTCGCCACGCCGGCCACCGGCGGCATGAATCGAACGCGCCATCACGCTCGCCCACGTCTCGATGTCTTTCGCCGTGTAACCGACAACCGTCGGCTTGCCGGTCGTTCCGCTCGAGGCATGGACGCGCACGACTTTTTCGCGCGGCACGGCGAACATGCCGAACGGGTAGTTGTCGCGCAAATCGAACTTCGTGGTGAATGGAAACCTCGCGAGATCGCTGAGCGACCCGAGTTCCGAAGGATGCACGCGCGCGGCGTCGAACTTGGCGCGGTAGTGCGGCACGTTGTCGTACGCGTGCGCCAGCGACCAGCGCATGCGTTCGAGCTGCAGCGCCCGTAGCTCACTCTGGCCCGCGCGTTCGATCGGTTCGAGAACGCCGATCATTTCGGCTGCACCACCGCTTTGCCTTTCATCGTGTGCGATCGGCCCCGCATCACCACCACAGTCTTGCCGTGCTGATTGGTCACCGTGATGTCGTACACCCCGGTGCGGCCGGTCAACGCAACTTCGCGGCACTCGGCACGCAGGTGGTCGCCTTCGAAAGCCGGCGCCAGGAAGTCGACCACGATGCCCGACGCCACCGTTACTTCGTTATGGCTGTTGCAGGCGAATGCAAACGCCGAATCGGCGAGCGTGGCGATAAATCCACCGTGGCAGGTCTTGAAACCGTTCAGCATGTCGGGCCGGACGGTCATCGAAAGCCTCGAGAATCCCGGACCCACCGCTTCGACCTGCATGCCGAGACCGCGCGACGCGGCGTCGTCGCCGAACATGCGGTCACGCACCGTTTCCGCGATGGCCTGCGCGTCAAATGTTTGCTTATCGTGCGGGTGCGCGCTGTCATTCATCGTGTCGTTTGTCGCGTCGATCACCGGCCCGTGAATCGCGCCGTGCGTTTTTGCATGAAAGCCGCCACCCCTTCGCGATAGTCCGCCGATCTGCCGAGCTCACGCTGATAGTCGCGCTCCAGGTCGAGCGCGGATTCGAACGGCAATTGCATCGACGCATCGATCGCCTGCCGCGTGCGCACGAAGCCAAGGGTGGGACCCGCCGCGAGCTGGCGCGCGACGGCCATCACCGCGGGCAGCAGCCGATCGTCGTCGACGCAGCGCCATATCAAGCCCCACTCGGCCGCCTGCGCCGCGGAGAGTTTGTCTCCCAGCAAAGCCAAGCCCATGGCGCGTGCCGGGCCCACCAGCCTCGGCAGCCACCACGTGCCGCCGCAATCCGGCACCAATCCGAGCTTGGAAAACGACTGGACGAAGCTCGCCGAGTTCGCCGCGTACACCAGATCGCACGCGAACGGAATGTTGGCTCCGGCGCCGGCGGCGACGCCATTGACGGCAGCGATCGTAGGCATCGGCAGCGAGCGCAGACGCTGCAGCATCGGTTTGTAGTAATTCTCGATCGAGGCCCCGAGATCGACGCCTTCGGAATCGGGAACCACCGCACGATCCGACAGATCCTGGCCGGCGCAAAATCCGCGCCCGGCACCCGTGAACACGAGGCAGCGAATGGATCGATCGGACGCGATCGAATCAAGCGCCGCGCGAACTTCGTCGTGCATCGCGACCGTGAAGCTGTTCAGCCGCTGCGGACGGTTCAGCGTCAACGTCGCGACGGCGTCGGTAACATCCACGCTGATCGACTCGAATCCGGGGCTCGCTGGCAAAGCCGTTTCTGAATTCATCCTGAATTAATTGACCGACCGTTCAATCAATAGTAGCTTCGGCTGCAGGAAAAACCAAGCCATGTCCGAAACCCCACCCAAGCCCGGCGCAACGCCCTCCTTGTTCGACAAGCACCGCGGCACGCTGGAGGCGGCGCTCGACGCAATCCGGACACGCGGCTTCTGGAGCGCGTACCCGGAAATGCCGAGCCCGAAGATCTACGGCGAGGCCGCCAACGACGAAGGCAAGGCTGCCGCGCTCGGCTACGCCGGACACCAGTTCGATTTGGATCAGCCTGGTCGCATCGGCTGGCTCGCCAGCGAACACTCGCCGTACGGAATTCCGCTTGCTGTCGAGTATGCAGTGTGCGAACCGCAGGCGCTGATCGATGCCGCGCTAGCTGCGATGCCGGCGTGGCAGAAGCTCGGCGTCGAGGGTCGAACCGGGATCTGCCTCGAATCACTCACGCGCTTGAATACGTCGAGCTTCGAAATCGCGCATGCGGTGATGTTGACGACCGGCCAGGGATGGATGATGGCGTTCCAGGCGGGTGGCCCGCATGCGCAAGACCGCGGGCTCGAAGCGGTTGCGTATGCCTACCGCGAAATGAGTTCGGTGCCGGCTGCGGCACGTTGGGAAAAACCGCAAGGCAAGAATCCTCCCCTGGTGATGGAAAAACGGTTCGAGATCGTCGGCCGCGGCGTTGCGCTGGTGATCGGGTGCGGCACTTTTCCGACGTGGAATACGTATCCGGGATTGTTCGCTGCGCTGGTCACCGGCAATCCGGTCATCGTCAAGCCCCATCCGAATGCGATCTTGCCGGCCGCGATCAGCGTGCGCATCGTGCGCGAAGTGCTGGCGGAACACGGCATGGACCCGAATCTGGTGTCGCTCGCGGTCGTCAACGATCCAAAGGCGACGCGCGCGCTGGCAACCCATCCGGCGGTGCGCTCGATCGACTTTACCGGCAGCAATTCATTCGGGCGCTGGCTGATCGAGAACGCGCAGCAGGCGCAGGTCTACGCTGAACTGGCGGGCGTGAACAACGTCGTTATCGAATCGACCGACAGCTACAAGGCGATGCTGAAGAACCTCGCCTTCACACTCAGCCTTTATTCAGGCCAGATGTGCACGACGACGCAGGATATCTTTGTCCCGGCCGGCGGCATCGACAGCGACGAAGGACACAAGAGTTTCGACGATGTCGCTTCGGACCTCGGCAGCGCAGTGGAGAAACTGCTGTCCGACGCAGCGGTGGCAACTGCGGTGCTCGGTTCGATTCAATCACCCGATACGTTGAAGCGGATCGAAGAGGCACCGGCGCTGGCGAACGTTGTGCTTGCTTCGCGCAAGATCGACAACGCGGAATTTCCTGCAGCGAACGTGCACACGCCGCTGCTGATGACGACCGATGCCGCAAACGAGTCCGTTTATGCGCAGGAACGCTTCGGGCCGATCAGCCTGATTGTCAAAGTACTCGACGCGATGGCGGCTATCGCGTTGTCGGAGAAAATCGTCAAGGAGCGCGGGGCGCTGACCGTCGGACTGTATTCGACCCGACAGGAGATCATCGACGCGATGACGGAGGCGACGTTGCGGGCCGGAGTCGCGCTGTCGATCAACCTGCTCTCCAACGTGTACGTCAACCAATCAACGGCGTTTTCCGACTACCACGCCACCGGCGCCAATCCGGCAGCGAACGCAAGCTATACCGACAGCGCATTCGTCGCGAATCGATTCAGAGTGATTCAACGGCGCTGGCACGCCAAGGCTTAGCGTGCCCTGCTACGAGATCAACGGCGTGGTGCCGGTGGTCGACCCCACCGCGTTTGTTCATCCGACCGCGATCCTGACCGGCGACGTGATCGTGGGTCCGCGCTGCTACGTCGGGCCGGCGGCGAGTTTGCGCGGCGACTTCGGCCGCATCGTGCTCGAGGCCGGCAGCAACGTGCAGGACTGTTGCGTGATGCACGGCTTTCCAGGTACCGATACGGTGATCGAACAGGACGGTCATATCGGCCACGGCGCCGTGCTGCACGGCTGCGTCGTCCGGCGCAACGCGATGGTCGGGATGAACGCGGTTGTGATGGACGAAGCCGTGATCGGGGAATCGGCAATCGTCGCCGCGTGCGCCTTCGTCAAGGCCGGCGCGCAGATCCCGGCGCGTTCACTGGCGGTGGGTGCACCGGCCAAAGTCCTGCGCGCACTGACCGACGACGAAATCGCGTGGAAGGTCAGCGGCACCAGGAGCTATCAGGAGCTGACGGTGCGCAGCCTGCAGACCTTGAAGGAGGTGACACCGCTGCGCGCAGTGGAACCGAATCGAAAACGTATCGAGGTCGCAGTCGACGGCGTCGTACCGCTGGTGACGCTGAAGAAAAGCTAGCCCTGCAGCGAGCTTCGGGCAGCAGCGATGGCTTGCTGCAGTGTATCGAGAGCGCCGATTTCATTGGCCAGCAGCAACACAAGACGCGCGTTTAGCAATGCACTCTGCTCGTCGGTGAGGCCGGCGTGCGCGTCGATCAGCGTCTGATAAAAATCGTCGGGCCGCTGTATGTTGGCATCGCTCTTTAGCGTCATCGCAGGCCCTGCGCGTGCCGCAAGGCCGAGCGTATGTCCGCGTTCGACGGCGCGCGCCAGCGCGCTGCGATGTGATGATCCGGACGCAGCAGGTAGACCGCGCCGGCGCGTGCGTCGTAACGGCTGGCAGCGAGTCCCTGCTCGTCGGACAAGACAGCGCTGCCATGGCTTCCGGCAGGCGCAACCCGGGTGACTTCGAGCTCGCTGCCAAACGCGGATTCAAACGCGGTAGCCTCAACGTCCTCTCCTTCGAAAACCAGAAGATCGAAACGTCCACCCAACTGATCAAGCAGTGAAGCGGCGCGCGCGCCCCGCTGCAGCGGCGCGTCAACTGCAGGCGTACCGGGCGCCAGTGCGCAGGCGTAGGTATCGCAATCAGCGGTCGACAACGGACTTGCACAATGTGGCGTTGGCGTCGACAACCGTCCGCTGTTGACCAGTCGCCTCGCAAATGCATGCCGGCGTGAAAGGGCCAGCACCGCGTCGCGCATTTTCCGGCTGGCGTCGCTTTTCGGCGTAATGAAGTCCGTCGAGCGCGACGAGTTCAAGATATTCTCATTCGCTGCCTCGACCCTTTCGGCGTTGTAGGTTTGCAGCAGCGACGCAGGTGATTCGTTGTGCACCACGCGCGCCAGCTTCCAGCACAAGTTGTCGGCGTCCTGAATGCCGCTATTGCCGCCGCGCGCGCCGAAGGGAGACACCTGGTGCGCAGCGTCACCGACGAACAGCACGCGATCGTGTACGAAGCGTTCCAGACGTGCGCACTGGAATGTGTACACGCTGACCCATTCGAGTTCGAACGCGGCGTCGCTGCCTAGCATGGCGCAGATGCGCGGGACAACACGCTCGGGCCGTTTTTCCTGATCCGGATCGCAATCCCAGCCGAGCTGCAGGTCGATCCGCCATATGTCGTTGGCCTGCCGGTGCAGCAGTGCCGAGCCGCCGGAATGAAACGGCGGATCGAACCAGAACCAGCGTTCGGTCGGAAACTCGCCCTTCATCGATACGTCGGCGATCAGGAACCGGTCACGAAACACCTGACCTTGCCACGCCAGGCCGAGCATGTCGCGCACGGCGCTGCGCGCACCGTCGGCCGCGATCGCGTAGTCGGCCTCGATCGCATATCGGCCGTCCGGTGTTTCCACGTCGAGGCGCACGCCGCTTGCATCCTGACGAATTGCGACCGCCTTGTTTTTCCAGCGCACCGTCGAGCCGAGCGCGCGCAAACGTTCCACCAGAATCTCTTCGACCAGATACTGCTGCAGATTGACGAATGCCGGGCGCTTGTGGCCCGGTTCCGGCAGCAGATCGAACTGATAAGCGAGCTCGTCGCCGAAAAAAACCTTGCCGACTTTCCAGCTGACGCCACGTTCGCATATCGCGTCGCCGCAGCCTAGGCGATCGAAAATCTCGAGTGTCCGCTTGGCCCAGCAGATCGCACGCGAACCAGTGCTCACCGTGTTGTTGTCGTCGATGATGATGAACTCAACGCCGTGCTGTGCAAGATCGATCGCGCACGCGAGCCCGACGGGGCCCGCGCCGATGATTACCGCCCCGGTGCGCGCGACCCCGCGACTGCGCAGCTCACGAGGAGCAACGTACGGGTAAACCGGTGGCACGTGCACGGCGTCGCTATCCTTCCAGCGACTCCCACATTTCCTTATCGCGTTGCGCGGTCCAGATGCGCGGATGCTGGTGGCCGGTCGCTTCGTCGTACGCACGACTTACGTCGAACGGCAGGCAGTGATCGAAGATCACCCAGTGTCCGAACCGCGGCTTTAGCGCGTCGTACGTGTCCTGGTAGACGCTGCGCAAATCGCGCCCGGCGCCGGCGCCGCGCCTGACCGATTCGTACATCGCCGTCACGAACGCGCGCGTGCCGTCGAGCCCTTCTTTGACGCGCGCAGGCGTTTGCAACGCCGCGCCTCGACCCGGCACCAGCTTATGCGGCCCGAGCGCAGCGATCGCGTCGAGCGTCGCCGGCCAGTCGGTCAAATAAGCATCGCCGGTGTACGGTGTGGCGTCGAACTCGACTAGGTCGCCCGAGAACAGGATCTTTTGCTGTGGCAGCCACACCACCGTGTCGCCTTTGGTGTGACCGCGGCCGACTTGCATGATCTCGACCTGCAGCTTGCCGAGCATCAGCGTCAACCGCTTTTCGAACACGATCGTCGGCCACGTCAGACCCGGCACCGACTCGACCGCGCGAAACAGCCGCGGAAAACGCTCGATCTCGCTCTTCATGTCGGCCTCGCCGCGCTCGACGATCAAATCGTGCGTGTCGCGGCTCGCAATGACATGTTCGGCTTGGTACCCGGACGCGCCCAGCACACGCACCGCGTGATAGTGCGTCAGCACGACATACCTGATCGGCTTGTCAGTCACTGTTCGGATGTGCCGGATCACGTCTTGCGCCATCACTGGCGTCGCCTGTGCGTCGATCACCATGACAGCGTCGTCACCGATCACGACACCGGTATTGGGATCGCCTTCGGTCGTATACGCGTAGGCGTTGTCGGACAACTTGTCGAAGCTCGCCTGCTTTTCTTCGAGGTCGGCCTGTGATGCAAACTTTTTCTCCATGCTCACTCCCTGTCGAGTCGCCACGCCTGGTACTTCAACGCCAGTACCGCACCCCCCACGATCGAGCCCAGCGCGATGAACGAACCGACGGCGAGCGTCGACACGCCCGACAATCCCTGGCCGACGGTACAGCCGAGCGCGGTGACGCCGCCGAAGCCCATCAATGCCGCGCCGACCAGATGATTGGCGGTGTCTTCGGTATCGCGAAACCCTTCCCAACGGAATTGCCCAGCGACGAGTGCGTACGCAGCCGAGCCCGCGATCATGCCGCATACCGCTGAGATACCGATCGTAACCACCTTGCTGGTGTCGCTGAAGAACATCAAGTAGTCGATTGTGTACGCGACCGGTGCCACGAATGAAAGCGATTCCATTCGGCCGGAATTGGTTCGAAGGAACGCCTGCTGCAGCGTGTCCGGATGCTCGTCGACGTAACCGATGGTGCCCGAGACCGCCCACGCCGCCACGATGATCGCACCGATGCCCACGCCGGCCAGAAGATTGTCGGCTGTGCGAAAAAAACTGCGGTCTCGAAATACGATGGTAAAAAGACCAGCCGAAAGCAGCAGCGCAAGCCCCAGTTGCAGCATCGGTTTGGATAGCCCTATACCTGCAAGCAGTGACGGCAGGTCCTGCGGGGTCGCGAGCCGCGCACCGAACGGCTCGATGACGCCGACGCGAAACACAGCAAGCAATCCACGCAGCGATATGTACGCGACGATCCCGAGCACGATCAGTACCACCAGCGACTTCAGACTGCCGCTGCCGGCCCGCACCAGCGACTTTGAGCCACAGCCGCCGGTCAACACCATGCCGAAGCCGAACAGCACCCCACCCATCAGGTACGCGAGCGGCGTGAACCGCGCTGATGTGTAGAAGCTGTTGGCGGTGTCAATCACTCCGGTCGCCGCCAACAGATTGGTGCCGAGTATCGCAACGCCGATTGCCAGCAGCCACTGGCGCATGCGCGTCCAGTCGCCGAAGCCGACGATGTCGGCAACGCTGCCCATCGTGCAGAAGTTGGTGCGTTGGGCGATGGCGCCGAACGCAAACGCGAGCGCAAATATGCTTGCGACGACAATGGTCGCGGAAGCAGCCAGGTCAGCGTGCGGCGTCATGGCCGACAGCGCTATCGCGTCGCGGGCAGGCGCTCCCGCGCCACCTTCGCGGCGTCGCTGTCCGGATAGTCCTTGATCAATCGACCGAGGGTGCGATTCGCTGATTTCTTGTCGCTGAGCTGCAACTGGCTCTCAGCGATTGACAGCAATGCATCGGGTGCGCGCGTCGAATCGGCATAGCGGTCGACCAGGATCTGCTGTGCCGCGATCGCTGACTTGTACTCTTTCAGCGCATAGTGCGAGCTGCCGATCCAGTAGTGCGCGATCGGCACGTACGGCGATTGCGGGTAGCGCGCGACAAACTGTTGAAAACTGGCGAGCGCCGCTTTGAAGTCCGACGCCCGAAACTGCGCCAGCGCGGCTTCGTACGCTCCCTGCTCGGGACGTTCGACGGCCACCGGCCGACCCTCGACTGTCACGTTGGACGGCTCCATCTTCTTCAGGCGCGCATCGAGGTCGCCGTACAGATCGCGATTGCGCTTCTGCAGCGTCGCGACCTCGTTGGTCAGCGCCTCGATCTGTCCGCGCAGCCGCGCAATTTCCTGCCGCAGCGTCTCGGTTTGATTCGCCAGCTCGAGCTGATTGCGTTGCGCCGTTTCGAGCCTATCAAGCCGTGCCGACAGATCGGAGCTGTTGCGCTCCTGATCCGCTAGTTTTGCGCGCAGCTCCAAAATGGCCTTACGCGCATCGCTGTCGGAAAAAAGCTGCGCGTGCGCGGGCAACGCGAGCCACAGCACCAGCAATGCGACGACATATCTCAATTGTGACTCCCCAGTGTGCGGCGACCGCCGAGGCGGTCGCTGCTGCTGTTGTTACTAAGGTCCGGCTGCCGGCCGCCTGAAGCCCGACCTTCTAACGGTAATTTAGATCCGCGCGCCGGTTCTGCGCCCACGCTTCCTCGCTCGACCCCGGGGCGCGCGGCTTTTCCTTGCCGAAGCTGACCGTTTCGACCTGCGAATCGACGACACCGAGCAGCATCAACCGTTGCTTGACTGCCTCGGCTCGCTTTTGACCCAGCGCCAGGTTGTACTCTCGCCCGCCGCGTTCGTCGGTATTCCCTTCGACCGTCACCCGGCGTTGCTTGTTGGTGCCGAGGTAGCTGCCGTGCGTCTGGACCACCGGCTGATATTCGCTCTTTACGACAAAACTGTCGAAGTCAAAGAACACGCTGCGCTTGGACAGCGGATTGTTCGGATCGTTAAGCGGATCGAGCCCGCGCCCCGCTTGCGCATCCACCGGAGCGACCGCGCGCGGATCAGGCCCCGTGCTGGAAGCAGTGCCTGCGGTGGCGTCGATAATCGGCGCAGCCGGTTGCTCATCGAGGTTCACCGACGAACAACCCGCCAGTGTCAAGACCAAAGCAGCGGCCGCAAGCGCGGCGCGTGAGAAATGGTTAGTTGTCATGATTACTCCTGTTCTTGATGCACTTCACTTCATGAACGGGCCCCAGGTCGGCTCACGGATATCGCCGCTGGGACCCGACAGCCGCGTGCGAACACGGCCGTCTGTGGATGCCGAGGCAAGAATGCCCCGGCCGTTGACTACGGTTGCATACAGAAGCAGTCGCCCGTTCGGCGCAAAACTCGGCGACTCGTCGCTGCTTGTATCGGTGACCGGAACTTCCTGACCGCTCGCGAGATCGAGCACGTACACCTGAAAGCGCCCGCCCCGACGGCCGATGTAGGCCAGTTGCTTGCCATCCGGACTCACACGCGCGCTGATGTTGTAGTCGCCGTTGAACGTCACGCGTTGCGCGCCACCACCGGACGCCGGCATCCTGTAAATCTGCGGCCCACCGCCGCGATCGGAAGTGAAATAGATCGCTGCTCCGTCTGCGCTGAATGCCGGTTCGGTGTCGATGCCCGAAGAAGTCGTGAGGCGCCGTACATTGGAACCATCCGCGTTCATCAAAAAAACTTGCGAGTTTCCTTCGCGGGTCAGGGTGACGGCCATCGAGCGACCATCGGGTGCCCACGCGGGCGCGCTGTTCGACCCGCGAAAGTTCGCCACCGCTCGCCGTTCGCCGGTTGCAACCGAATGCACGTACACGACCGGCTTACCCGATTCGAAAGATACGTAAGCAAGGCGCGTGCCGTCGGGCGACCAAGCGGGCGAGATGATCGGCTCGCGCGAGCGCAGCGCCGCCTGGGGATTCGCTCCGTCTGCATCAGCGATGTGTAGCTCCCACGATTTGGGAGACGTCTGCACCACGTACGCGATGCGCGTTGCAAACACACCGCGCTCACCGGTGATTTTTTCGTAGATGCGGTCGGCAATGCGATGCGCGGTCAGCCGCAGGTCCGTTGCCGTGCTGACATAGGAAACCCCGTCCAGCTGCGCCTGCTTCACGGTATCGAGCAGCCGGTAGCGCACATCGAAGCGACCGTCCGCCAGCCGCGCCATGCTGCCGACTACCAGCGCGTCGGCGCCTCGGCCCTTCCACTCCGACAAATTAACGTTCGCGTTCTCAGGGATCGCCTGACCGCCGGCGTCGACAATGCGAAACAGTCCGCTGCGTGCCAGATCGGCGCGAATTACGCCCTCGATCTCAACCGTCGCCGGTTGGCCGTTGCGCGCGAAGTTCGCGATCGAGATCGGAAACTGCTGGCTGCCGACGCCGGTGATCTCGACACGCAGCTGTGCGCGCGAAGTCAAAGGCAATGGGGCGAGAACCAGCGCTGCGCAGACGGCGCGCCGAATGAAAGAAGCTGGCGGAGTGGTGGGTTCTGACATCGAATCGAGTATAGACAGCGCAAGCAGTGAGCCACACGCCGTGGCGCTACCGGGTCTCCACCGGATCGAATGACAGAGTCACCGAACCCGGCATCGTTCCCTCTTTTGGCGGCGGAAACGGATTGCAGCGGCGAATTGCGCGCTCGACTGCCTGGTCGTAGGCCACGAGGCCGCTGGCCTTTAGCAGTTTTGGGTCCGTCGCCTGCTCCCCGGTCGGCAACAGGACGACCTCAAATTGCGCCGTGTATTGCTGCGGGCGAATTGCGTCAGGCACATTGAAGATGATGTGAGGACGGATGCAGCCGGCGATCTGCGCGCGATAGGCGTTCGACAGCCCGGCACCGGTTGAGCTGGCGTTGCCGGCCGCAGGACCGGCTTGCGCCAAGAGGCGATTAGTTACCGCTTTTTGCGCCGCCTCGCTTTCCGCTTGACGCTGCAGCATGGCTTTCTTCTCATCGGCCGCCCGTTTCAACTCGGCCGTATTCGTGTCCTGCTTCTTCGGTGGATCGGGTGGGGGCGTGACCTTCTTCAGTTCAATCTTTGGCGGCGGCGCCTTCTTCTGCTCCAGCACGATCTCGGCCTTGCGCGGCGTGGGCTCGGGTGGTGGGGGCTCGACGATCACCGGGCGTGGCACCGGAACCGGGGGCTGCACTGCAGCGGGCGGCAGCGTCCACAGCTCGGCCGACACTTCGGCGACCGGCTCGCTTTTCCAGCGCACCGCAAATGCAATTGCGATGAACAGGATCGCATGCGCGAGGATCGATAGCACAAAGGCCGGGCCGCTGCCTTTTTCAGGTGCGTGCCAGCGATGAGGGGCGCGGCGGGGCGCGACGGCGGCATTCATCTCACCGCGCGACCAGCAAGCCGACACGCTGGATGCCGGCGTTCTTTAGAACGTTCATCACACTGACTATCGATTCGTACTGCGCCTTCGCGTCGCCTTCGATCACGACCGGCGTCTCCGGCGCGCTCGCAAGTCGCGCTTGAACGACAGAAGCCAACTGCGCTTTCGGAATGGTCGTCTCGCGTCCGCCGTCGAACACCGATATGCGGCCATCGGCTCGCACCACCACTCGTATGGGAACACCTTCCTGCTGCCCTGCCTTCTCCACCGTCGGCAACTTGACAACGCCCGGATTCACAAACGGCGCTGCCACCATCAGGATGACGACCAGCACCAGCATCACGTCGACGTACGGCACGACGTTGATATCCGCCATCAGGCGGCGGCGTTTGCCCGAGCGGCGCGCCACCAAGGCCATTAGTGCTTGTGCCGCTGCAGGATATTCAAAAACTCTTCCATGAAGCTCTCGAAGCGGTTCGCCAACCGGTCGATGTCGTTGGCAAAGCGGTTGTAGGCCACCACGGCCGGTATCGCCGCGAACAGGCCAATTGCGGTCGCAACCAGCGCCTCCGCAATGCCGGGCGCCACGCTGGCGAGATTGGCCTGCTGCAGATTCGACAGACCCGTGAACGCGTGCATGATTCCCCACACCGTGCCGAACAACCCGATATACGGGCTGACCGAGCCCACCGAGGCCAGGAAGTTCAGGCGCGCCTCAAGCGAATCCATTTCGCGCTGGTACGCGGCCCGCATCGCGCGGCGCGCGCCGTCGAGCATCGCTGGCCGGTCTTCAGACGTCGCCGAGCGCGCGCGCAGCTTCAGGTACTCACCCATGCCTGCTTCGAAGATGCGCTCCTCGGCCCCCGCCTTGCGGCGTGGGTTCGATGCGATTTCGAACAGTCGCGACAGGTCGGCGCCGCCCCAAAACTGCTTCTCGAATTCGTTCGTCTCGCGCTTCGCACGCTTGATCGAGAACTGTTTCTGAAAAATTGCCGTCCACGACGCGATCGACAGCACGGCGAGCAGCAACATCACGAGCTGGACCACGAGCGTGGATTTCGTGATCAGTGACAGGATCGAGAGGTCGGTTGGCGTCATCACAGAAGTTCTGGTGTTCGTTCGAGTGTGGTGCGTAGCTGCGCCGGCAAGGGTGCCGGCATCAGCGTGTCCGATTCGATACAACCGACCCGCACACGTGCAGTCGCCAGCAGCGCAGCACCACGCCGGGCCGACTGCTCGAACACCATCGAGGCGCTGCCGACGCGCACCACGCGCACGTCCAGCTCGACCACATCGTCGAGCTTTGCGGGCAGTTTGAAGTCGCACTCGATGCGCGAGATCACGAAGCGCAGACCCAGCTCGTCGGCGACTTTCTGCTGCCCGAAGCCCACCGAACGCAACCATTCGGTGCGCGCCCGCTCGAAGAACTTGAGATAGTTGGCGTAGTAGACGATGCCGCAGGTGTCCGTGTCTTCGTAGTAAACGCGGATCGTCCAGCTAAAGGGTTTTTCGGCCACTAGGATCGCGACGTCGGTCGCGAAGTTTTGGTTGCAGCGCAGTATAGGGCGCTAGCACTGTGAGCGGGCCGCGTGCTTTTTGAGCCGGCAATTAGAATCGGGCGGTAATCGATGGAGGTGACGATGCGATTGGCAAGCTGGCTGTTGCTGCTGAGTTCGACCGCGGCCATGCTGTCAGGCTGCGACCGCATTACCAATAGCCCGCACCAGGCCGGCGCCGAAAAGACCAATACCTTCTTTAACGGGTTTCAGGAGCGCTCTCCAAAGTATCTCGACCCGACGGCGTCGTATTCGGTCGACGAGGTGCCGTTCCTCTATTCGATCTTCGAGCCGCCGTATCGCTTCCATTATCTGAAGCGTCCGTACGAAATAATGCCTCGCGCAGCCGAGGCAATCGCCGTTCCGCGCAACTACGACAAGGACGGCCGCGAGCTGTCCGCCGATGCGCCGGGCCCGGAGATCGCCGAGTCGGTCTACGACATCAAGATAAAGACGGGGATCAAGTTCGCGCCGCATCCGGCGTTCGCCACGGACGCAAGCGATAAGTACCTCTATCACGCGCTGACAGAAGCCGAGGTCGGCAACAAGCGCACTCCGTTTGACTTCGAGCATCAGGGCACGCGCGAACTGACCGCGCACGACTACGTGTATGCGATCCGGCGCCTGGCGACGACGCGAATCAAGTCTCCGTCGTTCTCACCACTGGCAGAGAAGATCAAGGGGCTGAAGGAGTACGGCGAGCAGATCACCGTCATCGACGAGAAACTGCGAAACGGTCGTCCGTTGACAGACCGCAGCCTGCCGTTTCTGGACTTTCGGGCCTACCCGTTCGCAGGCGTTGAAGCGCTTGACGATCACACGCTGCGCATCCGGCTCGTCGGCAAATATCCGCAGTTCAAGTACTGGATGACGCTGGGCTTCTTTGCACCGGTGCCGTGGGAGGCCGACAAGTTTTATGCGCAGCCAGGAATGGCAGCCAACAACCTGACGATGAACGACTGGCCGGTCGGCACCGGTCCCTACATGTTGACCGAGTCGCAGGTCAATCGCCGGCACGTGCTGACGCGCAATCCGAATTTTCGCGGCGAGCCGTACCCGTGCGAGGGTGAGAGCACCGACCAGGCGGCCGGGCTGCTGGCAGACTGCGGCAAGACGATGCCGTTCATCGACCGCGTTGTCTTCACGATTGAAAAGGAGAAGATTCCGCACAAGACCAAGTTCATGCAGGGGTATTACGACAATCCGGAGATCTCGCGCCACGACTGGCTGCTCGACATCGATTACGACGTCAAGAACTCGGAAAAAGTCGCACGCCTTTTCAAGGAGCGCGGAATCCAGATGCCGCGCACTCTGGAAAGCTCCAACTGGTATCTCGGCTTCAACTGGTGGGATCCAACGGTCGGCAAAGGCAAGACCGCCGACCAGCAGGTTCGCAACCGCAAACTGCGACAGGCGCTGTCGATTGCCATCGACTGGGAAGAGTTCGTGCGTGTTTTTGAAAGCAAGGCGGCCGGCGAACCGGCGATGAGCGCGGTGCCCCCTGGGGTATTCGGCTTCCGGCCGGACGGGATCAACCGGGTCGTGTACGACGTGGTCGACGGAAAGCCGAAGCGCAAACCGATCGAAGTTGCCAAGAAGCTACTGGCTGAAGCCGGTTACCCGGACGGACGCGACGCCACATCCGGTCAACCGTTGGTGCTGAACTATGACTACCAGCGCACATTGACCCCGGAACTAAAGGCCGAAGTCGAGTGGATGGTCAAACAGTTCGCAAAGATAGGCGTCCAGCTCGAGCTGCGCGCGACCGATTACAACCGCTTTCAGGACAAGGCCGACAAAGGCAGCCTGCAAATTTTCTGGTGGGGCTGGCAGGCCGATTACCCCGACGCCGAGAACTTCCTGTTCCTGTTGTACGGCCCGAATTCCCAAGCGTTGACGCAAGGCAACGGCAACAACACCGCGAACTATCAAAGTCCGGAGTTCGACAAGCTGTTCGAGGAAATGAAGTACCTGGACGACGGGCCACGCAAGCAGCAGGTCATGGACCAGATGGTCGCAATCATGCAGCAGGATGCGCCATGGGCGTTTGGTTACAACCCGTACGCGGGCTCCGTGCATCATCAGTGGGTCAGCAACGTCAAGCCATCGCCGCAGATAGCGGACCGCCTGATGTACATGAAGATCGACCCTGTTCTGCGGGCGGCCAAGATCGCCGAATGGAACAACCCGATCTGGTGGCCGATTGTCCTGATCGCGCTGGCGCTGATCGCGGCGGTAGTTCCGGCGTTTCGAACCTGGAAGCGGCGCGAGCGCGAAAATGCGGCCCGCGGTCTGGCGGTTAGCGGAGCCGAGTAGTGGCCAACTACATCGTGCGCCGCGCGCTCTATGCGGTGCTGATCCTGATCGGCGTGAACCTGCTGACGTTCACGCTGTTTTTCGCTGTCAACTCGCCCGACAACATCGCGCGCCTGAACATCGGCGGCAAGCGCGTCTCCGCCGACGCCATCGAGAAATGGAAGGCCGAGCGTGGTTACGACAAACCTTTGTGGTTCAACCGCAGTGCCCAGGGCGCTGAAAAGTTCACCAAGACGATCTTCTATGACCGATCGGTGCGCCTGTTCACGCTGGACTTCGGTACCAGCGACAGTGGGCGCGATATCCAGCACGAGATCGGCACCCGCTTGCTGGTAAGCCTGACGCTGGCCGGCCCGATGCTGTTGCTGACAGTCATCGTTGCAGTTTCATTCTCCCTGTTGCTCGTTTTTTTCCGTGCGAGCTATCTCGACTTCTGGGGCACCGTGCTGTGCGTTGTGATGATGTCGATCTCAAGCTTGTTCTACATCATCATGGCGCAATGGTTCTTCGGCAAGATGCTGAAGCTCGTACCGTTGTCCGGCTTCGTCCCGGGGCTCAGCTTGCTGAAGTTTCTCGCGCTACCGATCATCGTCGGCATCATCTTTCAACTCGGCTCGGAAGCGCGGCTTTTCCGCGCGATGTTGCTCGAGGAAGCCAACAAGGATTACGTTCGCACCGCCCGCTCGAAAGGATTGTCTGAAGCCGTGGTGCTGTTCCGCCACGTTCTGCGCAATACCTGGTTGCCCGTGCTGACAAACATCAGCGCACTGCTGCCGTATGCCTTCCTGGGCTCGATCGTCTTCGAGTCCTTCTTCGGCATTCCCGGCCTGGGCACGTATGTAATCGAGGCGATCGGCGGGCAGGATTTCGCGATCGTGCACGTGATGGTTTTCCTCGGTTCGCTGCTTTACATCCTGGCGTATCTCGTCACCGACATCGCATACACATTCGTCGATCCGAGGGTACGGCTTGCCTAAATTTGTCTTCCTTTGGACCGACTTCGTGCTGTGGTTGGTGGTCGTCGGGGTGGCTTTCTACGTCTGGCGTGTAAGCCACAACGCGCGCGCTCAGGCCAACTGGTCGCATGTCTTGCGCGACGCACCCGCGATGTGTGCTGCGGTGGTGCTCGCGGTATTCATCACGATTGCATTGCTGGATTCGGTGCACTTTCGCCCGCGGTTGCCCGCGGCTGAAGGGGCCGCCGCAACCGCGCAGATTGCCTACGGCACTCGCACCCTCTCAATCTTCGATGCATTGATGGCGCACGCGACTGAATCGCGTGAGAAAACGTATTCCACGCCTGTTGCGTACTGGTCGTTTCAAAAGGAAACGCAGGTTATCGCCGGCAAGGAAGTGCGCGGCAATCCGCGCCTGGCTTTCGGCGGTTCGCATTTGAAGGACCCCGAACGCGAATGGACTGCCGACATCGCGGCGCGCTCGTTGCAGGGGCTGCTGCTGGGCCTGGTTGCCGGCGTCGCGATCGCAGTCGCTGCCGCCGCGTTGGTTGGCCGCAAGCACGGAGGTCTGCGTAATTCGCTGACGCAGATCGCTCGCGGCGCCACGGAGATTCCGTGGCGTCCGATGCTGATCACGACGATCGCAATGGCGATGATCATCGGCTGGCTGGCCGCGCTGTGGCCTTATTACCACCCTTTTGGCACCGATCGCACCGGCAACGACGTGCTCTATCAGGCGCTGAAGAGCATTCGCACCGCCGTCGTGATTGGCTCGCTGGCGACGATCGCGACACTGCCGTTAGCGATCGTGCTCGGCATCCTGGCCGGATACTTCAAAGGCTGGGTCGACGATGGAATCCAGTATTTCTATACGGTGCTGTCGTCGATTCCGCCGATCCTGTTGGTGGCAGCTTTCGTGCTGTTGATCAACGTCTATATCGATCAGCACGCCGATGTTTTTGAAACCGGCGTCGAGCGCGCCGAGTTTCGATTGTTCCTGCTGTGCTTGATTCTCGGTGTCACTGGTTGGGCTACGTTGTGCAGGCTGCTGCGCGCCGAAACTTTGAAAATTTCGGAGCTTGACTATGTGCAGGCTGCGCGCGCGTTCGGCGTCAGCAAGTGGCACGTGATGGCGCGGCATGTGTTGCCGAACGTGATGCACCTGGTTCTGATCGTTGCGGTGCTGGATTTCTCCGCATTGGTGCTGTACGAGGCCGTACTTTCCTACGTGGGAGTTGGTGTCGACCCCAACTCGTCGTCGTTCGGTTCGATGATCAACCTCGCGCGCAGCGAGATGTCGCGCGATCCGGTGGTGTGGTGGAACCTCGCGACGGCGTTCACCTTCATGCTTGCTCTCGTGCTGGCTGCCAATTTTTTTGCCGACGCCGTGCGTGAAGCATTCGATCCGCGCGCGCGTGTGTTCCGGCCGCGCAAGGTGCTGAAGGAAGCTGCGTGAGCGAAACGGCGCTTGCGGTCGAAAGTCTGGGTACCGTGCTCGATACCGACACGGGTCTGGTGCGCGCGGTCGATGCGCTATCGCTCTCCATCAAGCGCGGGGAGACGTTTGCACTGGTCGGGGAATCGGGCTGCGGTAAATCGATGACCGCGCTTTCAATTCTGCGCTTGTTGCCCGATAACGGCAGAGTCGATGCGGGACGCGTCAATCTTGCAGGCATGGAAGTAACGGCGCTGCCCGAGGCGCGCATGCGCGACGTTCGGGGCCGCCGCATCAGCATCATCTTTCAGGAGCCCGGTACCAGCTTGAACCCGGTGCTTCGTGTCGGCGTCCAGATTGTCGAAGTGATTGAGCGCCACACCGCGCTCAAAGGCCCCGCGTCGCGCGCCAAGGCGCTGCAATGGCTGCAGCGCGTCGGCCTGCCGGAGGCGGAACGGCGCATCGACAGCTATCCGTTTGAACTCTCCGGCGGCCAAAAGCAGCGCGTGATGATTGCGATTGCGCTTGCTGCCGAGCCAGACGTGTTGATCGCCGACGAACCGACGACTGCGCTCGACGTGACGATTCAGAAGCAGATTCTCGAGCTGCTGGTCGAGCTGCAAAAAGCGCAAGGCATGGCGATGCTGCTGATCACGCACGATCTAGGGATCGTCAGCGAGGTCGCGCATCGGATTGCACTGATGTACGCCGGCCAGATCGTCGAGGTTGCCGAGGCGCAGGAGTTTTTCGCGCGGCCGTTGCACCCCTACGCGCAATTGCTGTTGGCGGCGCTTCCGAGCACCCAGAAGCGCGGCGAACGGCTGGCCGCTATTCCGGGCAAGGTGCCAGCACTCAACCAGTTGTTTACCGGATGCCGCTTTGCCGATCGCTGCCCCTGGGTGCACGCTGAGTGCGTCGCAGCTCCGCCACCGCTATTCGAGCCGACAGCCGACCATTTGGTCCGCTGTGTTCTATATAAGACCGGGCTAACGCCCGACCCGCGCGTAACACGGAAGGATGCTTCACAAGCCCTATCCGCCGAGCTCCCGGAAGCGCGCGCAGCGCCATCGGATCCATCAGAGGCGCCGCTACTGCAGGTTCGCGACTACCGTGTCTACTTCCCGATTCGACAGGGGCTATTGAAGCGCACGATCGGCTACGTCAAGGCGGTCGACGGCATTTCGTTCGAACTCGCGGCTGGGCGCACGCTGGCGCTGGTCGGTGAATCGGGATGCGGCAAGACGACCACGGGGAAAGCACTGCTGCAGCTGCTCCGAGGAATCGCCCGCATCGAGGGAGAAGCAAAGCTCGACGGCCAGCCACTCGATCGCCTTGACGGCGACCACCTGCATCAGGCGCGCCGCAAGATGCAGATCATCTTCCAGGATCCGTTTTCCTCGCTCAATCCACGGATGCGGGTTTCCGAAATTCTTGAGGAAGGCATCGTCGCATTGCGGCCCAACGTCGAGGCCGCGCAGAGGCGATCCGAAGTGCAGGCGTTGCTCGAGAAAGTCGGATTGCGCGCCGACGCCGTCGATCGCTACCCGCACGAGTTTTCCGGCGGTCAGCGTCAGCGGCTGGCCATTGCGCGGGCACTGGCGGTCGAGCCGCGACTGATCGTCTGCGACGAACCGACGTCTGCGCTCGACGTGTCGGTGCAGGCGCAGATTCTGAATCTGCTGCGGCAACTGCAAGACGAACTCGGCGTCGCGTATCTCTTCATCACGCACAACTTCGGAGTGGTGGAGTATCTGGCGCACGACATCGCGGTGATGAAGGACGGGAAAATCATTGAGGCCGGCCCTGCGGCCGACGTGCTGCAGCGTCCGCGTCACCTGTATACGCAAGCGTTGCTCGCGGCCGTGCCGCGGGTTGGCTCGTTGCGCCGCGCCGCCTAGGGTTACTCCCCGGACGCGAGACCGGTTTATCGCAGCGCAATATTTCTGGATCGCACGGGCGTCGCGCTGTGTTTTCAATACAACACGCACTACTCATCGCGCTGCACTTTGTTGCATTCGCGTGACCCGACGTTGAGAATCAGCCCGTTCGCACGTCTGAGTAGATCCGGAGTCGAGCCATCGCCGAATAAACCCGTGTCCCAAGACGCGGGTTTTGCTTTTCGGGCGGGCTGAATTCCGGCGCCAGACAAGCGCCAACTTTCAAATTCCTCGGGGGAATTCCATGTCGTTCAGAGTCAAACCGATGGTTCACAGCCTGGCGCTTGCCTTCGGCGGCCTTGCAGCCGTCGGCACCGCGGCGTACGCGCAAACAACGCCGCCGCCGTCGCAGCAACAGCTTGAGCGCATCACGATTACCGGCTCCAACATTCGACGCACCGACACGGAAACGGTGGCACCGGTCGAGATCATCACGCGCGAGCAGATCGAGCGCAGTGGCCGGCCAACGGTGGGCGACGTCCTGCGCAGCATTCCGGCTAATACCGGAGGCAGCTACAGCGAGAGCTTCTCCAATAGCTTTGCCCCGGGCGCCGCCGGCATCTCTCTGCGTGGACTGGGTCAGAAAAGCACACTGGTCCTTTTAAATGGTCGCCGCGTTACCGGTTACGGTTTCGCACAGAACCTGCAGGAGGTTTTCGTTGATCTGAACTCCATTCCGGTCAGCGCGGTGGAACGAATCGAGATCCTGAAAGATGGCGCTTCCGCCATTTACGGATCGGACGCGATCGCCGGCGTCGTCAACGTCATTCTGCGCCGCGATTACAAAGGGATAGAAGTCGCCGGCGACGTAGGCTTCTTCGAGGGCGCCAATGACTATCGTGCCAGCATCGTCGCCGGCTTTGGTGATCTGGGCTCGCAGCGCTACAACGTGTTTGGCGTGCTCGACTACTACAAGCGTGACGAAATACTGTTGTCTGACACCAAGTTCGGCAAGACGCGCGACTACCGCACAGAAGATGGTGGCCGCAACTTTCAAAGTCTGACCGCGGGCGGCACCTGGCTCAATGTCACTGGCACCAATGCGGTCGGTAACCCGGTCATCGGCAACATGCGCCGTGCGATTAGCCAGTGCGCGGCAATCGGCGGCACCGTGCTTGACTTTAATGGCGCGGTCTCGCGCGGCCTTATCAATCTAGGCTTCAATGCGGCCACCGGGCAGCCGAATCCGCCTCCGCCTCTCGGCGGTGCTGGCGCAACCAACCTCAATCAGCCGGGTAATACCTGGTGCTCGATCGACGTCAATAATCAACTTAGCGCGATACCGGGCACTGAGCGGATCGGCTTTCTGGGTCGCGGCGTATTCGATTTCACGCCGACGGTTCAGGGCTTTGCCGAGGTGGCGTACACGCACACCCATACCGAGCAGACCTTTACCAAACCGGTATTCGTCACGACCGCGCTTCAGCCAACCGCCGCCGGTTTGCAGCCGTTTAGTTACAACGTCGTTTTTGGTCCGGGGGTTGCGGGCAATCCGTTTGGGACCAACGCGACCTTCACCGGCAACCTGCAGGGATTGGGCACGCGGAATGCAGAAATCGACTCCGATACGTATCGGGGACTGCTTGGAATCCGGTACCGCCTAGCGACTTGGGATTTGGAAAGCGCGGTCGGCTACTCAAGAAACGACGCCGAGTCGACTTTTACGAATCGGACAACCAAGAGCGGCGTCAGTGCAGCCTTCGGTATTCCGACGACTCCCCAACCACCAACCCCGATTTCGACCAGCTCGACTTACAACCTGGATGCGCCGCTGGGCAATTCGGCGGCGGTGAACAATTCGATCCTGACCAGCCTCGCGCGGAAGGCTGAATCCGAGCTTAAGTTCATTGATACCAAGGCGACGACGGAGTTCGGCTCCTTGCCTGGCGGTCCGATCGGTCTGGCGGTGGGCGCCGAGTATCGCCGGGAGAGTCTGCAGGATCGGCCCGATGCGCAGGCGATCGGCGGCAACATCTTGGGGCAAGGTAACACAGCCACCGACGGCAGTCGCAACAACTACGCGGCTTACGTCGAGTTCGCACTGCCTTTGACGCGTCAAATCGAGGCCCAGGCTGCGCTGCGGCACGACCATTACAGCGACTTTGGCAATACGACAAATCCTAAACTGGGTTTGAAATTCAAGCCTGTGCCCGAGCTGTTGCTGCGTGCCAACTGGGGGCGTGGTTTCCGGGCCCCGTCGCTGGTTGAAATTACGCCGTCGCGCGGGCTGTTTTTCGTGCAGGTCAACGATGACATCAACGGGATAACCAACCAGCAGGTTTCGGGCGTGTTCACCGGCAATCCGGCCCTCAAGGCCGAGAAGTCGCGGGCTACGACGGTTGGCATCGTTTGGGAGCCTACAAGCTCATTCAACGTCTCGCTCGACTTGTATGACATCGCATGGTCGAACATCGTCAACGCCCCTTCGTTCCAAGATATCGTTGACAGGAACGATCCGTCGCAAGTCATCCGTTTGCCGCCGACGCCTCAGTTTCCGGGAGGGCAAATCGTGACGGTACTAAACGGCTTCATTAACGTGAACCGCACTGAAACCAGAGGTGTCGACCTCGATATGCGCTATATCGCGCGAACCAACTGGGGGCGCTTCACGCCCAGGTTGGATGTGACGTACGTGGCGAAGTTCGAAGAAGACGGCACGGAAAATGTGGGAAGCAACAACGGCACGGTCACCGTGCCGCGCTGGAAGGGTTTCTTGTCGCTGGATTGGGATCAAGGGCCATGGACCGTATCGGGGCGAATGAACTACATTCACCATTATTACCAGACGGCTCTGGCAGGATCATTTTTCGTGCGGCAGGACCCGCGCTTCCAGAACGGTACTTATCCGCTCAGCGTGCAGTCGTACACGACCTTCGACCTGTACGGGCGCTACAACATCACGGCCAATTTCGGGGTGTCGGCGTCTGTGCTCAATATGTTTAACCGAGTGCCGCCGCTGGATAACGGCTTTGACTCAACCAACAACTACGACTTCACGCAGTACGATGTTCGTGGCCGTATTTTCCGCATCGGCGCGAACTACAAATTCCGCTGATTTACGGAATAAGCTTGTAACAGTCGGGCGGGTCTTCGGACCCGCCCTTTTTTTCGTTTCGTTTTCGATCTAGCGGTGTTGGTCGGATGAGACACCGATCGCCACTTGGTCGCATCCAGAGCAGAAATTCCGTGACCCCAGCATCTCAATGAGTACGCTTCCGACATGCCGAAACCGGCCGCACAAACCCACAAGGCGGACCGCGAGTCGATCGGGCAACCACTAGGAGGGACAGCCAACATGTTGAAACGTACGCGACTCAGCCTCGCGGTCGCCGCCGCTTTTGGCGCGGGATTGGTGGGGATTACGCCACCGGTTCTGGCGCAGCAGCAGCTAGACCGCGTGGAGATCACCGGCTCGAGCATCAAGCGCATCGGTGCAGAAACTGCATTGCCGGTGCAGACCATCACCCGTGACGAAATCGAGAAGAGCGGGGCGTCGAACGTCGAGCAGCTGATGATGACGATCTCGTCGAATGCAAGCTCGGGGTCACTGACCAACGCCTCCGCGTCGGGCGCGACCACGCTCGGTTTGTCCGGAGTTTCGCTGCGCGGCTTGTCGTCGCAACGCACGCTGGTTCTGGTCAACGGCCGGCGTGTCTCGCCGTACGGCTACGGTTTCACCAATGACAGCGTGTCGGTCGACGTCAACAGCATTCCGCTGGCCGCCATCGACCGCATCGAGATTCTGAAGGACGGCGCGTCCGCAATCTACGGTTCGGACGCGATCGCCGGCGTGGTTAACTTCATCTTGCGTCGCGAATACAAAGGATTGGAAGCGCAGGCCGAGTATGGCGCGGCGCGGCAGGACAGCGGTTCGGTGGCGCGTGCCAGCGTTGCGTTCGGCATTGGCGACCTGGCCAAAGACCGGTTCAACGCGTTGGCGGTAGTCAGCTATTCGAGAGAAAGGGCCTTGTTCGGACGCGATCGCAAGTTCGCTTCGACCACCATCGACCCAGAGCACAACAACGATACGACCTCGGGGAACACGTTTCCCGCGAATTTCGCGGCTGCGGATGGCTCACTGGGCACCCGCAACCCGAGCGCACCGGCCTGCCCGGGGCCTTACGCAACGCTTGATCCGTTCTTTTATCCGACCACTCGCTGCCGATTCGATCCAGCGCCGCTTGTATCGCTGGTACCGCGTTCCGAGCGGACCGGCATTTTCACCAGCGGTGCCTTCGATCTGACGCCGAATGTGCAATTGTTCGCCGAAGCTTCGTATTCGAGGAATGAGACGAACACACGCATTCAACCGACTCCGATTTCGGATCAATTCACGATGCCGTTGAACAATCCGCTGGCCAATCAGTATCCCTACAACGCCTTCGTCGGCGGAGAGGATGTTCGGCCAGGCGCCAGCGGCATTCCGTACTCGACGATCGTGCTGTCGCCAACCAGCCCGTACTACCCGACCGCGTATGTGATCTCTCAAACCGGCGGACCGACTCCGGATCTGCTGATTCGCTGGCGCGCTGCAGTTTTGGGCGACCGCGATCTGACCGATACTTCTGAAGCAACGCGCTTCGTCTTCGGTGCGCGCGGCACGTTCGGCAACTGGGACTACAACAGCGCGTTTCTTTACAGTGCCAGCGATGTGAAGGAGAAAGTAAACGACGGCTACGCTCTCTTCACGAAGATTCTGCCGCTGCTGAACAGCGGCACCGTGAACTTCTTTGGTCCGAATACGCCGGCGACGCAAGCCGCAATAAATGCGACCGAGTTCATGGGCGATACGCTGCATACCAAGACGAGCTTGACGAGTCTGTCGGGCACCCTGTCGACCCAGCTAATGCAATTGCCGGGCGGCCCGCTCGGGCTGGCGGTCGGAGCCGAAGGCCGCCGCGAAAGCTACGAGCTGCAGCCGTCAACAGGGCTGATACAGGGCGACCTGAGCGGCTACGGCGGCAACTTCATTCCGGTCGACAAGGCGCGTGATGTGTATGCGGTTTTCGCCGAAGTAGCAGCGCCGATCGTGCGCACTCTTGAAGCGACTGCTGCCGTACGTTACGACCACTACGAAGGGGTTGGCTCATCGACCAACCCGAAGGTCGGACTGCGTTGGCAACCCGTGCGCGAATTCTTGCTACGCGGTTCAGCCGGCAAGGGCTTCCGCGCCCCCAGTCTGCTGGACTTGTTCGCGCCGAGGACGACCGGTGTAACTCCGCCGGGACTGAACGACCCGCTGCGCTGCCCCACGACGGGCTCTTCGCTCGATTGCGGCACCCAGTTCCCGATCACCAACGGCGGCAATTCTGCTCTGAAGCCCGAACGTTCGAGGAACTACACCGCCGGGATTGTGCTCGAGCCGACCAACTACTTCTCAGCCGCGATCGATTACTTCCACATCACGTTGAAGGACACGATCGTTACGAACGTTCCGGCCGCGACTATTTTGACTGACCTCGGAAAATATGGCTCGCTGGTCAGGCGCGGCGCACCACAGGGCGGACTGCCGGGGGCGATCATCGATATCGACCAGACCAATATCAATCTGGGCGAAACGAAGCTAGGGGGATGGGATGTAGACCTCCGAGCCACCACTCCAACGACGCCCTACGGAAAGTTCGTCTTCTCACTCAACGGCACTTACTTGAGTCAGTACGACACACAGAACCCGGACGGCTCGTTCAGCAATGCGCTCGACACCGCCAATAACAGCACCGGCGGCGTCATCGTCAGGTGGAGACACTATGCGGCAGTCACCTGGTCGTTCAGTCAGTTTGCACTGACCTTTGCGCAGCAGTACCAGAAGAGATACACCGATCTGCCCGCCACGTTTGACGATCCGACCGATCCGACGTTCAAGCCGCGCGAAGTAGGTTCGTACGAGCTGTATCACCTACAGGGCGTCTACACCGGGATCAAGAACCTGACATTTACCCTCGGTGTGAGGAACCTGTTCGACAAGGATCCGCCGTACACCAACGCCGGTGGCCAGACCTCGTTCCAGTCCGGATACGACCCGGTGTATGCCGATCCGAGAGGAAGGTTCATGTACGTCCGAGCTGGCTACAAGTTCTTTTAAGAGTCGGAGTTTCAAACTAAAACCGCCGGTTCGCCGGCGGTTTTTTTTGGGCACGCCTACTCGCAGCGCGCTAGGACACCCGCATCCACAAGCGAGCCAGGTCCGCCGCGCCGTCGGTGCCGCTGACCAACTTGAAGGTCTCGCGCGCCTTGGCCTTTTGTCCCGCTCGAAGATAGGCGATCCCGAGGTGCAAATTTGCTTCGTCGGCGCGTTTCATCTTGCCCTTGGCAATGCCCTGGCGCATCAGGTCGATACCTTTTTCGAACTGCCCGAGGCCGGTATAGGCGAATCCAACATTCACTAGATCGGACCCGTCCGTGGAAGCGAGCGCTTCCGCTTCCGCCTGCTTCAGCTGTGTTGGAGCTTCGCCGACCCGTTCGCTCGCCAGCGCAAGCAGTCGCTTCTGGCGCTCTGCCTCGGCGCCCTTGCCGAGCAACCCTGATGCAAACGCATCGTCAAGAAGCTTCTTCGCTTCGCCGGCCTGCTTTTGCTGCAGCGCGAGCTGCGCCATTTCCACCACCTCGTTGGGCGAGTCGAGCGTCTTCGTTGCCGCGCGCAGCCGATACAGATCGAGCGTCAGTCGGTTCGAGAATCCGGGCTTGGCTTCAAGGCGGCGCAATAAATCAACCCAGTATTCCTTCTTTGGGTAGTACGCGACCAGCCGCTCGATCCCCGCCACGTAGCCCGCACGATCGCCGGTCTTGGATGCGATATTCGCAAGCAGCTGCAGACGATCTTCGGGCGGCGTGCGACCCGCTCGCTCCGCCGCTTGCACATCCTCGAGCGCTTCCCGTGACGCGCCCGCCAGATCACCCGCGAGGTAGTAAGACTGTATCTGCAGACTGCGCATGGCACCGTCGGACGGATTGGCGCGCAGCGCCCTGCTTGCCCAGTGCGCTGCGTCTTTGTAGTCCTTCTCGCGGTAGTAAAGCGAGGCCAGACTGCCCGCGTACTGCGCCTGCTGCGATTCCGGTAGACGGCCGCTGCCGAGCAGCGCCTGAATAGCCTTGATCGCCTGGCCGTTGTCACCCGCAGACAACGCGGCCGACGCACGCATCTGCTCGATAAGAAAGTTTTCGCCCGCCGAGCGGTTGGGCACCGCATCGGCTTCCCGCAATTTCGACAGTGCCTCGGAGTACTTCTTGGCCTTGATCAGATCGCGCGCTGCCTGCAGTGGCCGGCCGATCTCGCCGCGAATCGCTTCTTGGGCGTGGGCGGTCGACCACGTGACCGCTTCAAACGCGACTGTCTGCACACCGAATGCCGCACAAATCGCCGCGGCCGACAACGACAGCCGCAAGCACTTGGAAGCCTGGCCCGGTAACACAAGTTGCATCACGCTCACCACTAACGCACGAATTGTTCGTTACCGACCAGCCCAAGTTTCGTCACGCCGAGCCTTTGCGCTGCCGCCAGCACCATCATCACGTCCTTGTATTCGGCGAGCTTGTTGGGTCGCAGATGAACCTCGGGTTGCACCGGCATCGCTGCCGCGGATGTCAAACGCTCATCGAGCGCGGCCTTGTTCGCCAGAATCTCGCCGTTCCAGTAGATCGTCCCATCGAAGTCGACATCCACCGTAATCACGACCGGCTCCTGCAGCGGCGGCGGTGGCGTGCCGACCGGCATGTTCAGATTGACCGAGTGCAGCTGGATCGGAATCGTGATGATCAGCATCACCAATAACACCAGCATCACGTCGATCAACGGCGTGGTGTTGATGTCGATCATCACGGAAGGCTCTTTGGCACTGCCGCCGCTACCGACATTCATTGCCATCGTCTGCTCCTGATGTCAGCCGCCGCGCGGCGGGGGTTCGGTAATAAAACCAATTTTCTGTATACCCGCTCGTTGCGCGGCAAATACGACACGCCCGACGAACTCGTACCGCCCCGCCAGATCACCGCGGATTTGAAGCTCGGGCTGCGGAACCAGAACGGCAATCTTTTTCAAGCGGTTGACCAGTTCTTCGTTGTCCTTGATCAACTGCATGCCCCAGTAGACATCGCCGTCCTTCGTCACCGCGAGTTCGATATTCTCGGGCTTGGTCTGGCGCGGAACGTTGGTTTCCTCCGGCAACTTCAGCGGTATTGACTGCGTCACCACCGGGATTGTGATCAGGAAAATGATCAGCAACACCAACATCACGTCCACCAGCGGCGTCGTGTTGATCGTCGAGATTGCTTCGTCCTCTTCGTTGTTGGATGATCCTAGACTCATCGCCATGGTCAGGCTCCGCGCGCGACGCTAGCGCGCCGGCGCTGCTACACGCGTCTGCGGCGCGCGGCCCAGCAACACGGCGTGCAGGTCGGCACCGAAAGTACGCACCGCGTCCATCGCCACCTTGTTTCGCCGCACCAGCCAGTTGTAGCCCATCACCGCAGGTACCGCGACCGCCAGACCGATGGCAGTCATGATCAGCGCTTCACCGACCGGCCCGGCCACCTTGTCGATCGACGCCTGGCCAGCAATGCCGATCGCGGTCAGCGCGTGATAAATGCCCCACACAGTACCGAAGAGCCCAACGAAGGGAGCGGTTGAGCCGACCGTCGCAAGAAAAGCCAGCCCGTCCTGGGTCCGGCTCTGCACCGTATCGACCGAGCGCTGTACCGACATCGTGACCCAGTCATTCAAATCGATGTTCTCGGTCAGCGCGCCTTCGTGATGCTCGTTCGCGTCGAGCCCGCTTTCGGCGATGTAGCGGTAAGCGCTCTTCTTGTCGAGGCGCTTCGCGCCCTCCTTCAATGAAGGCGCTTTCCAGAAGGCGCTGCGCACGTCCTTGGCCTCGCGCATCAGCTTGTACTGCTCCCACAGTTTGACGAACAAGATGTACCAGCTTCCCATCGACATGATCACAAGGATGATCAGGGTGCCCTTTGAAACGAAGTCGCCCTGCCGCCAAAGCGCTTCGAGCCCATACGGGTTCTCGACGACCTCCTTTTCGACCGCCGGCCCTTTCGCCGGCGCCGTAGCGGCAGGCGCAGCAGGAGCGGCCGGGGGAACAACTTGTGTATCAGCCGGCGGGACCAAGGCCGGCGGCGCGGACTTGGCAGGGTCCTGCTGTGCACTTACCAGTCCAGGCGCGGTCACGATCAGCAGCGCGGTCAACACAGCCGCGTGGCGGCGAAAAAAACCGATCATTGAAAGTCTCCTCGTAGAAGATTATTTAACCGGGCGCCTCATGAGCCATCCCGGCCGGTTATCAATTGAGTTTAAAGCTGATCGGCAGCGATAACTTGATGTCATGGCCTTGGCCCTTGCAGACCAGTCGCGACTGAATCATCTGTATTGAGGGCTTGTTGAAGACACGATTGGTGCTCGACTTGATCACGATGTCGCGTATCTGACCGGTGGCTCCGAGCGTGAATTCGGCCAGGACTTCACCCTGAAGGTTGTCGAGGGCGGCCTCGCGCGGATACGCGACCGAACCGAGTGCCTCGCGATAATTCGGACATACGACGGCAGCGCTTTGGACGGCTGGCGGCGCGGGCGCCGGCGTGGGCGCTGCGATCACCGGCGCCGACGGTGCTGGTGGCGGTTCCGGCGTTACCGCGGTGATCGTCGGCGCGGGCGTCGGCGGCGGCGCAATATTAATTTCGGGCGGCGGAATGAAAGGCGGCGGCGGGGCCACAACCTTCGGCGGCGGCGGCAGAAGTTCCGGCGGCGGCGGCGGCTTCTTGATCACCTCTTCGATCACTTTGACTTCGATCGGGCCTTTGACCACCTCAACCACTTTGCGCGCCAGGCCGTTTATCAGCGCATAAATAATGATGATGTGAAAAACAACGACGGCACCGATGCCAACAAATTTCCGAGTCGGGTCACGCTGTGTTTGCGAGAAGTCCATTCAGCCCTCCCCTTCCGTCAGTTCATCGGCCGTCGGCAATCGAATCTCCCGCGCCCCGGATTGGCAAAAGGCGGCGATTCTAGCCACTTTTAATTCGGAAAAACTATGCAAGCTTAGTGCCAGCGCTGCGGCACCGCAGCAGCGCGCCGCGATTGCAAAATCTAAAACAACCCGTCCGTACCGAGCGTGCCGCGCGGTGCCACGATACCGAAATGCCGATACGCCGTAACCGCTGCCACTCGGCCGCGCGGCGTCCGCTGCAGCAATCCTTGCTGGATCAAATAGGGTTCGACCACGTCTTCCAGCGTGTCGCGTTCCTCCCCCACCGCCGCCGCCAGGTTGTCGATACCGACCGGGCCGCCCGCGAATTTCTCGATGACTGCGAGCAGAAGCTTTCGGTCCATGATGTCGAGACCCAGCCGATCGACTTCCAGCATCGCCAATGCCGAGTCAGCAACCGACTGCGAGATCTCGCCGGTTCCTTTGACCTCAGCGTAATCGCGCACACGTCGTAGCAGCCGATTCGCAACGCGCGGCGTCCCGCGCGACCGATGAGCGATTTCGCGCGCGCCGGCGTCGGTCAGCTGCGCTTTCAGCAAACGCGCCGAACGCCGCACGATGGCTGCCAATTCGTCCGCGGAATAGAACTCGAGACGCGCCACGATCCCGAACCGATCCCGCAAAGGATTCGTCAGCATCCCGGCCCGCGTCGTCGCGCCGACGAGTGTGAACGGCGGAAGATCGATCTTGATCGAGCGCGCCGCCGGGCCCTCGCCAATCATGATGTCGATCTGAAAATCTTCGAGTGCGGGGTACAGAATCTCCTCAACGATCGCACTCAGCCGATGTATCTCGTCGATGAACAGGACGTCGTTCTTCTCAAGGTTGGTCAAGATCGCCGCCAGGTCGCCGGGTCGTTCCAGCACCGGGCCCGACGTCTGCCGCAAGTTGACGCCCATCTCGCGCGCGATGATGTGCGCCAGCGTCGTCTTGCCCAGTCCGGGCGGGCCGAATAGCAACACGTGATCGAGAGATTCGGCCCGGTTGCGCGCCGCTTCGATAAATATTCCCAGCTGCTCACGCACCTTCGGCTGTCCGACGTACTCGGCCAGCGAGGTCGGACGTAGCGCGCGCTCAATCGCTTCCTCGTTCGGCGAGACGGCATTCGCCGCTACAACGCGCTCCGCTTCGTTCATTTGGCCAGTGCTCATTTGGCGAGGGACTTGAGAGCGAAGCGAATGCCATCAGACACACTCGCGTCGGCTGGTATGCCGCGCGCCGCGGCATTGGCCTCGCGCTCGTTGTAGCCAAGCGCGAGCAACGCGCGGATCACGTCGGCCGCAGGAGCGCTGGCCGCGCTCGCTTTCGCGCTGCCGAGATCGGCGCCGAGCTTGCCTTTCAGCTCGAGCAACAACCGCTCGGCGGTTTTCTTCCCGATGCCAGGCACGCGTGTCAAGCGTGCGCTTTCCTGCAGTGTGATCGTCTGTGCCAGCTCGGTGACCGAGAGTCCGGACAGAACCGCAAGTGCCGTGCGCGCACCGACGCCGGAAATCTTGATCAGCTCGCGAAACGCCGCTCGCTCACCAGGCGTCGAAAAGCCATACAGCTGATGCGCATCCTCCCTGACCGCAAGGTGCGTCAGCAGCGTCACGCGCTCCGATATGGCGGGCAGTTGATAGAACGTGCTCATTGGCACATCAATCTCGTAGCCGACACCGTTGGCGTCGACCAGAATTGCCGGGGGATTTTTCTCCAGTAGCCGGCCTTCGATGCGGCCAATCATTGTCTGCTACTCGAGACCTTGGATACGCGCCGTCCACGCGCGCCGCCCATTCGCGGGCGAGCGCGAGCGGGGTGCCGCGTGACTTTTCGCCCGCATCGCCATCAGCAAGCTCGCCGAATGCGCGTGACAAATCGCACACGCCAGGGCGTCCGCGGCATCGCTGGTGGGCGCGCAGTCGAGCGACAACAATCGTTGCACCATCGATTGCACCTGCCGCTTGTCGGCGCGACCGAAGCCAACCACTGCCTGCTTGATGCGCAAAGCGGCGTATTCGTGCACGACCAGTCCCTCGGTCACAGCCGCGCAAATCGCCGCCCCGCGCGCCTGGCCGAGCAGCAGTGTCGATTGCGGATTGACGTTGACGAAGACTTTTTCGATGGCGGCCACATGCGGATGCGTATCGCGAATCACGTCCGCGAGCGCCCGCAGGATCGTTCCGAGACGCTGGTGCAAGTCGCCGGCGGGAACGCGAATCACCCCTGCGGCCACGTAAGAGAGCTTCGGCCCGACCGCTTCGACGACGCCGTATCCGGTCCGATTAAGTCCGGGGTCAATGCCGAGAATTCGGATCACCGTGGATGGCACGCGAGGATTGTGCCATTGACTGTCAGGCAGCAGCGTCGCAGCGCCGCATCGGGTGCGACTAGTGCCGGAAGTGCCTGATACCGGTAAATACCATCGCGATGCCCCGTTCATTGGCTGCCGCGATCACTTCATCATCGCGCATGCTACCGCCCGGTTGTATTACGCACGCCGCACCGGCGTCAATCAGCACGTCGAGCCCGTCACGAAACGGAAAGAATGCATCGGACGCCGCCGCGCAGCGCGCGAGGCTTAGACCCGCCGATTCCGCTTTCATGGACGCGATGCGTGCCGAATCGACGCGCGACATTTGCCCGGCGCCAATGCCCAGCGTCATCCCGTCGCGCGCGAAGACGATCGCATTCGACTTGACGAACTTCGCCACTTTCCACGCGAACAGCAGATCATCGATCTGCTGCTTCGTAGGCACCAACGCCGTGACCACTTTCAGGTCAGCCGTTCGCAGCAAGTGATCGTCAGGCGTCTGCAGCAACAGGCCGCCGCCGACGCGCTTGAAATCAAAATCATTGTGAGCGTGGCCCGTCGGCACGCTAAGCAGGCGAACGTTCGGTTTGGCACCGAAAGCTATACGCGCTTCCGCGGTGAAGTGCGGCGCAATGACGACTTCAACGAACTGGCGCCCGATCGCCTGCGCTGCCTCCGCATCGACCGCAACATTGCAGGCGATAATTCCACCAAAGGCCGACGTAGGATCTGTTTTCAGCGCCTTGGAGTAAGCATCGAGTGCGCTGGCGCCGACCGCAGCTCCGCATGGATTTGCGTGCTTGACAATCACGCACGCAGCTTCATCGAATGCGCGGACACACTCCCACGCGGCATCGGCGTCGGCAATGTTGTTGTACGAGAGCTCCTTACCCTGCAATTGCGTAAAGCTGGCCAGCAACCCCGCCGCCACACGTTGCTCGCGATAGAACGCCGCCTGCTGATGTGGATTCTCGCCATAGCGCATCTGTTGCGCTCTCTCCCACTGCCGGGACAGAACGGCAGGAAACACCTCGCGCACACCGTCTTCGCCCAGCGATGTCAGGTAGTCGGCGATTGCTCCGTCGTATCGCGCGGTGTGCGCGAAAACCTTCTTCGCCAGTGCGAGGCGGGTCCGCGCATCAACCGCGTTTTCGTTGCGCAATTGTTCGATGATCGACGCGTAATCTTCCGGGTCGACGACGACCGCCACGCTCGAGTGGTTCTTCGCAGCCGCACGCAGCATCGCGGGGCCGCCGATATCGATGTTTTCGATCGCATCGTCAAACGTACAGCCGGAGCGCGCCACCGTCTGTTCGAACGGATAAAGGTTGACGACCAGGATTTCGATCGGATCAATTGCGTGCTCGGCGAGCGAACGCATATGGTCCGCATCCAGCCGGCGCGCGAGCAGGCCCGCGTGAATGCGCGGATTGAGCGTCTTCACGCGCCCGTCGAGGATTTCCGGAAAGCCGGTGTAGTGGGCGACCTCGGTCACTTCGATGCCGCACTCACTCAGCAGCTTCGCAGTGCCACCGGTCGACAAAATATTAAATCCAAGGCTCCGCAGCTGCTGCGCTAATTCGGCGACACCGGTCTTGTCGGAAACGCTGATCAGCGCCCACCGGCGGTTCGCCGAGCTCATAACAGCCGATATTGCTGCAGCTTCTTGCGCAACGTGTTGCGATTGATTCCGAGCAATTCGGCGGCGGCGCACTGGTTGCCATCGCACTTCGCCATCGCAAATTGCAGCAGAGGCCGCTCGACGGCGTTATTGACCATCTCGAACAGCGCGTGTGGGCGCGAGCCGTCGAGATCGGAAAAATACTGTTCAAGACTGCGCACCACGCATTGCTCCAGCGTCTCTCCGCTGCGTGCGCGGCTGACGCGCTCGCTGGTCGGGTACGCAAAGCGCGCCGCAGCGGGCGCCGGCCGGCTGCCCGACCTCGCGGCCGCTTTCGCTACTACTCTTGCCATCTAGCCATCCTCAATGCAATGTCGACTTGTACATCAGCCGTTCAGAGCGATCCTCGAGCGCGGCGAAAAATTCGTCGACCGCGCGTGCCTGCGCCACACAATCTCCAATCGCATTCATTCGCTCGCAAAAATTTCGGCCGCCGGCCAGCTCCTTCGTGTACCAGATGATGTGCTTACGCGCGGTCCGCACCGCCTGGTCGCCGTAGAAACCGTAGTGATCGTCGAGGTGATTCTGCATCAGGCCGCGCACCTCACTGACGCGCGGCGGCGGAAGATGAGCGCCCGTCTTCAGAAAATGCACCGTCTCGCGGAAGATCCACGGTCGCCCCTGGGCCGCGCGGCCGATCATCACCGCGTCAGCGCCGGTTTCGCGCAGAACAAAGTACGCCTTCTCAGGGGTATCGATGTCGCCGTTGGCGATAACAGGAATCCTCACTGCGCGCTTGACCGCACGAATCGTTTCGTACTCCGCGGCGCCGCTATAGCCGCACGCACGGGTGCGGCCATGCAGGGTGAGTGCGGCAACGCCGGTAGCCTCCGCGAGCCGCGCAATCTCGACCGCGTTGCGGTTCGACGAATCCCACCCGGTGCGAAACTTCAGTGTCACCGGTACATTCACCGCCGCGACTACCGCCTCGAGGATGCGCACGACGTGCGCAACGTCTTTCAGCAATGCCGACCCGCTCGCCACGTTGCACACTTTCTTCGCCGGACATCCCATGTTGATATCGATGATCTGTGCACCCCGATCGACGTTGTAGCGCGCCGCCTCGGCCAGCATCTGCGCATCCGCGCCGGCTAGCTGAACCGCCACCGGCGCCTGTTCCCCGTCATGATTCAAACGGCGCGCCGTTTTTTCGCTTGCCCACAGGCGCGGATTCGATGCGGCCATTTCCGACACCGCATGGCCGGCGCCTAGAGCCTTGCACAGGCGTCGGTACGGCCGGTCGGTCACTCCCGCCATTGGCGCAACGAAAACGTTGTTGGGCAGCTCGTGCGGGCCAATGTGCATGCGATCGGGAGCGAGGGGAAAATAAGAGCGCGGATATTAGCGAAGACGTGCCCGCAGACTTTGCGCGGACATCGTTTGCGCTAAAAGCGTACGCCGAACATCAGAAAGCGTGCGAACTCGCGTCGCAAATTCGGCACAACCGCCAATGCGGTAAGTCCAAGCGATCTGGCCAGTGCTATGGGAGTGAAGCGCGTCGCGAAAAACGCGGGTGCCGTGCGGGTCAACGCCATAATCGCGGCGCGATCGGCCCGGCGCGATTGCGCATACGAGCTGAGCGATTGAAGCGGATCGCTGTCGATCGCGTAAGCGGCGCCGATCACCTCCGCAAGCGCAGCACTGTCGCGCAACCCGAGATTCAGCCCTTGCCCTGCCACCGGGTGCAGCGTTTGCGCGGCATTGCCCAGGTAGGCGATCCGGTGTTCGACCAATTCAGTTCGCGCGCGCTCGTGCAGCGGGTACCTGTGGCGAGGTTGCGCCGCGACGACTCGCAGCCTGCGCTCGCCGAGCTGCCCGCCCAACTCCTCGATGAACTCGCCGTCTCCGAGTCCCATTCGCCGCTCGGCCTGCGCGTTTGACATGCACCACACAAGCGCCATCCGATGGGCGCTCCCCGCGGCACGGGCAGGTAGCGGCAGCAGCGCTAGCGGGCCGTCACGCGTAAATCGCTCGCACGCCGTACCACGCTCGAGGCCGGTGACTTCGAGATCGGCAACCAGCGCCGCGTAGGCGGCAGTCTGGCTGGCCACGGTGCTTAAGCCTTCGGCACTCAGCGCCACCGGGGCGCTGAACGCAGGCGCTCCCTGCACTACGATTTCCACGCTTGACGGCGACTGCCGTACTTCCAGTATCTTCAGCGAGCGGCGCATCGTTATGAATTCGTTCACGTCTGCCGCGGCACACAGCGCGGTGATCAAGTCACCGTACCGAATCGTGGCCCCCAGGATTTCAGAATCGGCGTCGCGCTCGCCGATCACAGCGCGACCGAACTGCCCAACCGACGAAACGATCACTGTGCGTATGGCAGCCAGTGCCTCTTGCGGCAATTCCGTCAGCGTGCCGAGCGTCTGCAGTGACCCGAGTGACAGCGCAAGCAACCGTCGATCGGCGCCGGCCTGATCGACGCTGCGCGCGTCAATCACCACGCTCGGCACGCGTCGCCTTGCCAGCAGTAACGCCACCGCGAGGCCGACCGGCCCGCCTCCCAGAATCCCAACCCGGTCGCTGCACGGCGCGCTGTCTAGCGAACTCATTGCTGCGCGCCGCTCGCGTCGGCTCGGTGCGCTTCACAATTGATCTGCGCATCGAGACGCAGCAGGTCATCCGGCGTGCCGGCATTCCACCACCGTCCGCGATGAACTTCCCCGCTGACCCGGCCTGCGCGCGCGGCTTGGTACAACCAGGGGAACAGCGGCGCCCGACCGCCTTGCAATGAGAGTGAAAGCGCAGCGAATAGACGCGGCGCAAAGATGCCAATGTTCGCGTACGTCATGCGCGGCAGCGCATCGGGATGGATGCGCTGGTTGACTAGCCCCATGTCGCCGCGCAGGTGAAATGGTGGGTTCTCGACCAGCACAAGATGCGCGTCGGCATCGCCGCGCTGCTGAATTTCACTAGCGGCACGCAGTCGATCGTACGGAAAATCGGTCACGATATCGCCGCTGGTTACGATAAATGGCGCCGGGCCAAGCGATGGCAACGCCTTCAGGATGCCGCCCAAAGACTCGAGCGCGTCACCGGCATGCGCACCTTCGCGCGAATAGTGCAAGGCGACTCCATAGCGCGCCCCGTCACCGAGCGCAGCCTCGAACTGATCGGGCAGGTGCGCGACATTGATCACAATATCCCGCACGCCGGCGCGCGCCAGCGAGTCGATCTGCCATTCGATCAATCGCCTGCCGCCGGCGTGCAAAAGCGGTTTCGGCATGGTGTCCGTCAACGGCCGCATACGTTCGCCGCGACCGGCAGCAAGGATCAAGGCGTGAGTTACGTGCGCAAGGGTCACGCCAGTCCTAGCTGATCGAACAAACGCGCCAGCGGCGCCAGCTCACCGTAGCGCTGCGTGACGGCCCGCACATAGCTGACGAAACGCGGCGCGTCTTCGAGATAGTGCGGCTTGCCGTCGCGATATCGAATGCGCGCGAAGATTCCGAGGACTTTCAGATGCCGCTGTAGACCCATCCATTCGAAATCGCGCCAGAAGTCATTGAATCGCGCATGAACCGGCAGGCCGGCGGCGCGGGCCCGATCCAGGTAGAGCCGAGTCCACGTGCTGACACGCTCGTCGTCCCAGCTGATGAACGCGTCACGAAACAGCGACACGATGTCGTACGCGATCGGGCCGGTCACAGCGTCCTGAAAATCGAGCACGCCCGGATTCGGACGCGACACCATCAGATTGCGCGGCATGTAGTCGCGATGCACGAACACGGTCGGCTGGGCCAGGTTTGCTGCAATGATGCGATCAAATATCTGCTCGAGATCGGTATGCTGGCTCGCGGTCAGTTCGCGCCGTAGATGGCGTGCGATGAACCAGTCGGGAAACAGCCGCAGCTCTCGCCGCAGCAGCGCTGCGTCGTACAGAGGCAAGACGCCGGGGCTGGTCGCTCGCTGCCAGCGAACCAGCGCGTCGATCGCCGCGCCGAATAGCTCGGTCGCGTTGCTCTCATTGAGCGCGCTCAGATACGTCGTATCTCCCAGATCCGATAGCAGCAGGAATCCCTGCGTTAGATCGTCGACAAGAATGTCGGGCACGTGGACACCGGCGGCGCGCATCAGACTGGCAACTTGAATGAAAGGACGCGAGTCTTCGGTGCCAGGCGGAGCATCCATCACAATCAACGTTCCATGATCGCTGTCGATCCGGAAGTAGCGACGCGAGCTGGCGTCCACCGACGCGGCGCGCAGCGACGATTCGATCAGCCCGTAACGGGGGCGAAGTGAGCCGAGCCAGGCCAACAGCGCGGACAACCGGGTGTCGACGCTTGCGCCGGGCACCTTGGGAAGGGATTGATTCATCGGTACTGGGTCGCGACGGCTCGCAGGAAGGCGGTGCCTATAATCGACTCGCTCTGCTCGGGCACAGGCTGGCCAAAAAACAGCTTTCGCAGATTCTAAATGCCACGCTTGCCGGCGATCGCCGTGTCTAGGTTTTTGCGCTGCCGTCTTCCGCTGCTTTGTGCAGCGTACCTGGTGGCGTGCGCCGCAGCGGTGGCGCAGACGACAGCCCCCGAAGTGCCGCAAGAAGTGCGTCCGCAACTGAAGCTCGACCGCCAGCTCGACGAAACCCGCGCGCACGCGCGCGTTGGCATGCCGACTTTCACACGCGCGCAAAACGTCGAAGGATCGATCGACGAGCGACTTATTCTGCGCGGCGACGCCGAGATGCGGCGCGGCGGCACCGTCGTGCGCGGCGACACCATCACCTACACGCAGGCCACCGATATCGTCAACGTCGAAGGGCACGCCCGAGTCTTTCGCGACGGCGCTTCGTTTTCGGGGCCGCGACTCGACCTCCGCGTCGATGAACAGACCGGCACGATGCCCGATGCCAGCTATACGTACGCTGCGCGGAGAGGGCGCGGCGACGCGACGTTGATCGAATTTCTAGGCAGCGAACGTGCGCTCATGCAAAACGCGCGCTTCACCACCTGCGGGCCGGGCGACAACGCGTGGTGGGTGCAGGCGGAATCGATCGAGTTCGATGGACTTGACGAAACTGCTACCGCTACGTTTGCGACGCTGTACTTCAAAGGCCTGCCGATTCTCGCTTCGCCGATTCTGAGGTTTCCGACCAGCGACCGGCGCAAGTCCGGTTTTCTGACACCGAGTTTCGGGTTGAGCTCGACACTCGGCACCGACATCAAAACGCCGTATTACTTCAACCTCGCACCCAACTACGACTACACGCTGACACCGAGGGTTATGAGCAAGCGCGGGGTATTGCTAGAAAACGAGCTGCGCTATTTGAACCCGAATCATCGCGGCACGCTGGTGTACGACATCATTCCTAAGGATCAGGAGTTCGGCCATTCGAGAGACTTCAAGGCCGTGCGCTATGAATACGCGTCGCCCGCCGGATTCGGCGCCGGCATCAACTACAACCGCGTGTCCGACGACCGTTACTTCGTCGATTTCGCCAGCACGATCGTCGACACGTCGCAGAAAGTGCTGCCGCAAGACGGCTATGTCGCCTACAGCCAGCCGTACTGGAACACGTCGGTACGCATCACAAAAAATCAGACCTTGCAGGATCCAAATACGCTGCAGACCGTCGCCAAGCCCTATGAGCGTGTGCCCCAGGTCAGCGTCAACGGTTACGTTGCCGACTGGAATGGGTTCGAAGCAGCGGCAGCGCTTGAAGGCACCCGATTCCAACACCCGACGCTCGAATCCGGCGACCGCTACCTCGCGGATGTGCGCGCCGCTTACCCGATCCTCGCTGCAGGATGGTTTGTCATTCCGCGCGCGCGCATCTCTTCCGTCAAATACGATCTGAAGCCGCAACTCGGTAACGACGCCTCACAAACCCGAACGCTGCCGATATTGAGCCTCGACTCCGGCCTGATTTTCGAGCGCGACGTCGGCTGGTTCGGCCGCGCCGCGCAGCAAACGCTCGAACCGCGCCTTTTCTACGCCTACATTCCTTTCCGCGATCAAAGCAAGCTGCCGAATTTCGACAGCGCACTGGCCGACCTGAACTACGCGCAGCTCTTTAGCGAAAATATCTATTCCGGGTCGGATCGGATTTCGGAAGCCAATCAACTAACGGCAGCACTGACGACCCGGATTCTCGACAACGAAACCGGAGCGGAGCGGTTGCGCGCGTCGATCGGGCAGCGCTACTACTTCACCGACCAGCGCGTGACATTGCCCGGCGAAACACCCCGTACGGCCAACGCGACCGACGTGCTGGCGGCGTTGACGGCGCAGCTGGGGCGTTCATGGGCCGTCGATCTTGCTGCGCAGTACGCGGCGGAGCGCAGCGAGTTTGTGCGAGCCACCGCAGGTGTGCGCTGGCAGCCGCGACGCGCTTCGGTGCTCAGCGCCTATTACCGATTTCAAACGAATGGCATCAGCCAGATCGACTTGTCGGGCCAATGGCCGCTTTCCAACAGTTGGTATGGAGTCGGGCGCTTCAACTATTCGCTGCAGGACCGCCGCCTGATCGACATGGTCGCGGGCCTTGAATATCAGCAGGAATGCTGGCTGGTTCGCTTCGTGGTGCAGCGGTTTGCGACAACTGCAACGACGGCGACAACCAACTTCTATGTGCAGCTGGAGCTCAGCGGTTTGGCAAATATCGGATCGAGCGCCGCCAATCTTCTGCGGCGTAATATTCCCGGCTATCAGTCGCTGAACCCGGTGCCACGCGAGCCGGGACGCTTCGATTACTACGAGTAAATGAGTGCTAATCAATCCATGAACAAAGTTTTGGTTCGTAACTACCTGGCGATTACCGCCGCATCGCTGCTGGCGGTGAGCATTGGCTGGGCGCAAGCGCCGCAATCTGCGCCTTCGGCGCCCGCATCGATACCACGCGCCGCACCAAGGCCTGTCGACCGTATCGTCGCGGTCGTTAACGATGAAGTCGTCACCGCCAACGAACTGCGCACGCGCGCGCGCATGGCGGAATCTCAGCTGCGCCGGCAGAAAATTCAACCGCCGTCGAACGACGTACTCGAGCGGCAAGTACTGGAGCGGATGATCGTGGACCGCGCGCAGCTGCAGTTGGCACGCGAAACCGGCGTGCGGGTCGACGATGCAACGGTCAACGCTGCGCTCGGCCGCATCGCGGAGTCCAACGGCTTGTCGGTGCAGACGTTGCGTCAGCGGCTCGAGGCAGACGGCGTTTCGTTTACTCAGTTTCGGGATGATATTCGGCAGGACATCATCCTGAACCGGTTACGCGAGCGCGAAGTTGACTCTCGAGTTCAGATTTCCGATAGCGAGCTTGAAAACTTCATCGCGGAGCAGGCCGGCGTCTCCGCAGACGCCGAGGAAATCAACGTTGCACAAATCCTGTTGCGCGTGCCCGAAAATGCGCCCGCCGATCGGGTCGACGCCGCGCGCGCGCGCGCCGACGATCTAATTGCGCAACTAAAGAGTGGCGCCGACTTTGCGCGTGTCGCCGCCAGCTTTTCGAATGCGCCCGAGGCACTGCAGGGAGGCGAGCTGGGTTGGCGCAACGCGGATCGTCTGCCGACATTGTTCATCGATGCGCTAAAGGGGCTGAAAACCGGTGACGTGACGTCCGTGATACGCAGCCCGAACGGCTTCCACATCTTGAAGGTTCTTGGTCGCCGCAGCGGCGTCGACAGCAAGCTGGCAACCGGACCGGTGCAGCAGACGCACGCGCGCCATATTCTGATGCGGGTATCGGACTTGACCCCAGAGCCCGAGGTCAGGCGCAGGCTCGAAGAGATGAAGCAGCGTATCGACGCGGGCCAAATCGAGTTCGGCACCCTGGCTCGTTTGCACTCGGTCGATCCGAGCGGCAGCCGCGGCGGAGATCTGGGATGGCTCTATCCCGGCGACACGGTGCCTGAATTCGAGAAGTCGATGAACGCGCTGAAGATCAACGAGGTCAGCGCACCCACCCAGACACCATTCGGCTGGCACCTGATTCAGGTGCTCGAACGGCGCACCGAACAAGCCTCGTCCGAGCGTGGGCGCCTGCAGGCGCGGCAGGCGTTGCGCGATCGAAAAGCCGATGAGGCTTACCAAGACTGGATGCGGCAGCTGCGCGACAAGACGTATGTCGAGTACCGGCTCGACGATCGCTCATAGGTCGACGGACGCGCCTCGCATCGCGATCACGACCGGTGAGCCGGCGGGGATCGGGCCGGAGATTTCGCTCGCGGCGCTGAGCGGCGTCGAGGGTCTGGCCGACAACGCGCGCATCACGCTGATTGGCGACCAAGCATTGCTTGAACAACGGGCACGCGCGACCGGCATCGCATGGCCGATCGCAGCGACAATCGAACACGTGCCGCTGCGCACTGCCGCTTTGGCGGGCCGGCGCGATTCGCGCAACGCGCACTACGTGCTGGCCACGCTCGATCGTGCAATCGCCGGCGCCATGGCGCTCGACTACGATGCAATCGTGACCGCACCCGTGCAAAAGAGCGTGCTCAATGACGCGCGCATTCCATTCACCGGTCACACAGAGTATCTGGCCGAGCGCACCGCGACGCCGCGCGTGGTGATGATGCTGGCAGGCGCCACTCCGCACGGGACGTTGCGGGTTGCGTTGGCGACAACCCACTTACCGCTCGCTTCAGTGCCAGGTGCGCTGAGTGTCGACGGAATCGCTGCCGTGCTGAAAATACTCGTGACCGAATTGCAATCGCGGTTCGGCATCGCCGCGCCGCGCGTTGTGGTCACCGGCTTGAATCCGCACGCCGGTGAAAGCGGTTACATGGGGCGCGAGGAAATCGAGATCATCGCGCCGGCAATTTCGCGAGTGCGCAGCCAAGGTCATCAGGTCGACGGCCCGCTACCGGCCGATACCGTATTCGTACCGTCGCTTGTGCAGCGCTACGACGCCGTGCTCGCGATGTTTCACGACCAGGGCTTGCCGGTGCTGAAGTACGCCACCTTCGGACACGGCGTCAATATCACGCTCGGCTTGCCATTCGTCAGGACGTCGGTGGATCATGGCACCGCGCTCGATCTGGCGGGTACCGGCCGTGCGGATGCCGGCAGCATGCGCGCGGCGCTGAAGCTCGCGATCGAGCTGGCGCACCACTCGTTGCGCGAGCGTCGCGCTGCGTGATGTCGCTTGCCCCGGATCGCGCACCGCATCGAGCTCGCCGCCGCTTCGGCCAGAATTTCCTGCACGACCCCGGCGTCCTCGCCCGTATCGTCGAAGCGATTGCCCCGCAGCCCGGACAGGCGATCGTCGAGATCGGGCCGGGCCAAGCGGCGCTGACCAGCCGGCTCATCGAGCGCGCCGGTCATGTGCACGCGATCGAAATCGATCGCGACCTTGCCGCTCTTCTGCGCGAGCGCTTTCCCGCCGACGCGTTGACCCTGATCGAGGCCGACGCGCTACAAGTCGACTGGCGCAGCCTGGCGGCGCATATATCTTCGCCCTCGGTGTCCCTGCGCATTGTCGGCAACCTTCCGTACAACATTTCAACGCCGCTGCTGTTCGCGCTTTGGCCGATCGCCGACCTCGTCACCGACCAGCACTTCATGCTGCAGCGAGAAGTGGTGGATCGGATGGTGGCTGCCCCGGGCAGTAAGACGTATGGGCGGCTGTCGGTGATGCTGCAGTTCCGCTACCGGCTAGAAAAACTGTTTGACGTGGGGGCCGGTGCATTCAAGCCGGTGCCGCAAGTGACGTCGAGCGTTGTTCGCATGCAGCCGCGCGCCTGCGGCGAGTTGGCTGACGTCGACGCAGATGCATTCGCGCGGGTCGTCGGTGCCGCGTTTGGCCAGCGGCGCAAGACTCTGCGCAACGCGCTGTCGGAACTGTTCGACGCCGACGACATCGCTTCGAGCGGAATCGATCCAAAGGCGCGCGCCGAGACACTGGACGTCGAAAGCTTCGTCCGGTTGGCGCAGCGTCTGATTAGCGCTAGAACGAAACAGCGTTGATTTCAACGCGCTTGATCTGGTCGCGCGCGGCTTCGAAACCCGGCAACAGCCGCGCGACCTCGCACCAGAAGCGCGGGCTGTGATTGAGCTCCCGCAGGTGTGCTAACTCGTGCGCGATAACGTAATCGATCACCGGCACGCAAAAATGCACGAGACGCCAGCTCAGCCGGACGCGTCCATCGTGTGAGCACGATCCCCATTGCGTGCGCGCCGAGGACAGGCGCCAACCGGCAAAGCGCGCATCGACACGGCCGGAAAATCGATCGAGCCGCTCGCCGATGATGCTGCGCGCCTGCATCTGCAACCAGGACTGAAGCGCGCGCCGCACCTGCAGCTCGGCAGCCTCAAGCGGCAGCGCCAGATGAATCTCGTTTGCACAGCTGTCGAAGTGAGCAACGTTGGCACCCAGCCGCAGCGTCGCCGCGCTACCCAGGTATCGAATCGTTCCACCTTCGGTAAAGCGAATTGCCAGCAGACGCTGCCGCTCGTACCACGCGCGCAACTCGGTCTGCTTGGCGAAAATCCAATGCTGATTTTCGACGATTGCCGCCTCGATCTCGCGCAGCGCACTTGAGGGCGGCGCGCGAACGGTCAGCCCCTGCTCGTTGACCTGCAGCCCGATCGTGCGCCGGCGCACGCGCTGTAGCCGGTAAACAATGATTTGATTGGCCACGGCGACGCGGAGTTCGCTCACCGGCGTTATTTCACGCCTGGTGAATGCAGCTTGCAGCGACTCTAATGCCAATTGCAGCTGCTGATACGCACGCAGCTGCGGCCGCTGAGTGCTTCTCACGACGCTTCCGCCGCGGCGTTCTCCATACTTCTACCGCTCGCTGGCACGTACGGCGCGCTGTAACGATGCGGCGCCAGCTGGCGCATCTCCGATTCGATCCACGCCTCGACGAGCGCAGCGACTTCCTCCGCGGTCCTGCCGCTCGGATCGATCGCGGGACCAATCGACACCTGGATGGTGCCCGGCATCTTGATAAACCGGCCTTTGGGCCAGAGTTCGCCCGAGTTCACTGCGATCGGCACCGCCCACGCGCCGGTACGCACCGCCAGCCGCGCGCCTCCGGTCTTATAGCGCTTGGTCGCGCCCGGCTTGGTGCGCGTTCCCTCAGGGAAAATGACGATCCACCATCCACGTCCCAGTCGGTCCTTGCCCTGTTCGACGACCTGCTCGAACGCGTCCTGACCCTTGCTGCGGTCGATGCTGATCATCTGCGCCGATGCAATGCCCCAGCCGAAAAACGGCATCCAGTTGAGCTCGCGCTTGTAAACGAACGTCAGATCACGCGGCATCGCGTTCGGCAGCCAGAATGTCTCCCACGTCGATTGATGTTTGGGCAGCACGATGGCCGGACCGTCAGGCAGGTTGTGTCGGCCTTTGACCTGATACTTGATGCCGCAAATAACGCGCGCTCCCCAGACGGCCATCCCGGTCCAGCGCATGCACAACAAGTAGCGCGTATGCACCGGAAACAGCCAGCCTGCCAACACGACGAACGACCAGGGCACCACCGTTACGAACAGAAAGGTAACGTATGCGAGCGATCGCAGCCACAGCATCGAGCGCCTTAGCAGTCCGATTCAGCCACTGAGCTTGGAGATGTCCGCCACGCGATTCATCGTCGTGCGCACCGCTGCCAGCAGGCCAAGACGGTTCGCGCGCAACTTGGCGTCTTCGACGTTGACCATCACCTCGTCGAAGAAGCGATCGACCGGCAGCTTCAGAGGTGCCAGTGACTTCAACATCGCCGCATAGTCGCCGGAGGCATACAGCTGCTCGGCCCATGGGCGCACCGCGCTGAACGCCTCTCCGAGAGAGAGCTCCGCCGGCTCGAACAGCAACGCCCGGTCGAAGACGATCGGCACATCGTCGGCTTTCTTCAGGATGTTGCCGATCCGCTTGTTGGCCGCCGCGAGGCTCTCGGCCTCGGGCAGCGCCATGAACGCGCGCACCGCCGCCAACAGCTGCGGCACCTGATCGATCCTAATTGGTTGCAACGAGATAACCGCCTCGACTTGCTGCGGCGAGTAACCGTCCTCGCGCAGCATTCCGCGCAGACGCTCGTATAGAAACTCGCGTACGTTCGTCTCCGGCGGGTTGAATGCGGCGACACCGGCGAACGCCGCCATTGCAACGTGCAGCAGACGGTCCAGCGGGATCGCCAGATGTTTCTCGATCAGCATTCGCAGAATGCCAAGCGCATGCCGCCGCAGCGCGTACGGATCCTTGTCGCCGCTGGGCTGTTCGCCGACCCCAAACAACCCGACCAGTGTTTCTAGCTTGTCGGCCAGCGCGACGTACAGACCTACCGCCCCCGACGGTAGCGAGTCGCCGGCGAACCGCGGGTGATAGTGCTCGCGAATTGCGAGCGATACGGCCGCGTCTTCGCCGTCATTGCGCGCGTAATACTCCCCCATAATGCCCTGCAGCTCAGGAAATTCGCCCACCATGGAGGTGCGCAGATCGGCCTTGGCAAGCCGCGCGGCGCGCTCGATCAACGCCTGATCAACCCCTGGTTTCGCACCATGGCCCGTGGTTGCGGCAGCCCCGACTTCTCGGGCGATGCCGGCCGCTATCGCAGCGACCCTTTCCGTGCGCTGCAGCTGCGTGCCGAGCTTGCCGTGATAGACAATGTGCGCGAGCCCGTCGACGCGACTTGCGAGTGTTTGCTTGCGATCCTGGTCGTAGAAAAACTTGGCGTCCGCAAGCCGCGCATGCACCACGCGCGCATTGCCGGCGCGAATCGCTTTGCCACCGTCGGCGGCGTCGATGTTGGCCACCAGCAGAAAGCGATCTGTCAGCTTGCCGGTGGCATCGTTTAGCGCAAAGTATCTCTGGTTCTGCTGCATCGTCAGCAGCAGGCACTCGGCGGGCACCGAAAGATATTCCGCGTCGAAGGCAGAGTCGTATACGACCGGCCATTCGACCAGCGCGGTGACTTCATCGAGCAACTCGTCCGGCATCACCGGCGCTGCACCGAGCTTGGCAGCCAGTGCCTGCAGCAACGATTCGATCTTGGCACGGCGTTCACTGAATGACGCGATCACGTAGCCATCGTCCAGCAACTGTTCGGCATACATGTCCGCCGAGAGGACCGTCAGCGTGCCCGGCGCGAGAAATCGATGCCCTTCGGTCTTCGTGCCAGCTTGCAACCCGAGCGCGTGCACCGGAATCACCGCGTGACCGTGCATTGCGATCAAACGATGTGCCGGGCGGACGAACCTGGCAGTTGTTTCACCGTCCGCCAGTTGATAGCTCATCATCTTCGGAATCGGCAGCGCTGCAATCGTCTGCTCGATCGTCACCTGCAGTGCCGAAACCAACAGCTCTCCCGGCTTTTCTCCCACGTAGACCAGCACTTCCTGCTTGCCGTCGCTTTCGCGCTTCAATCGTCTGGCGTCGGCTTCGACACCCAGCGCCGCCAGTTTCTTCTGCAGCGCCGGCGTCGCGCGGCCATCGGCGCCGATCCCAATTGTTACCGGCAGCAGCTTCTGACGCAGCAGCGTATCGGCGGAGCGCGCGGCAACAGAGGTGATCTGAACGGCGAGCCGTCGCGGGGAGCAGTACGCATTCGCCACGCTCTGGTCGGACAAGAATCCGCGTGCCCGCAGACCGCTCTCGATTCCGGAGGCGAAGGCATTGCAGAGCGCCTTCAGCGCTTTCGGGGGCAGCTCTTCGGTGTGGATTTCTACCAGCAGCGACGCGTTCATCACTACATCCTCACGCCGCGCGCAATCGCAGCCGGTGCGCCGATTGATGCTCCCGCGCGCACCTTCGGGGAACCCGGCACAGAGCGCGCTCCCGCGACTGCGCCGTCGTTCAGCATCGGAAATCCGAGGCGCTCGCGCGAATCGTAGTAGCTCTGAGCGACCCGCCGCGACAGTGCTCTGATGCGGCCGATGTAGGCGGCGCGCTCGGTCACGCTGATCGCGCCGCGCGCGTCGAGCAGATTGAACGCGTGGCCGCACTTCAGAACCATTTCATACGCGGGCAACGCCAGCTCGGCGTCCATCAACCGCTTCGCTTCGGCTTCGAAAACATCGAACTGCGCAAGCAGCACCTGCGAATCGCCCACCTCGAAGTTGAAACGACTTTGCTCGACTTCGTTCTGATGAAACACGTCACCGTAGCTCAACAGCCTTTCGACATCACGGTCGCGCCATGTCGTGTAGACCAGATCGAAAATGTTATCGACGTTCTGCAGGTACATCGTGAGCCGCTCGATCCCGTAAGTGATCTCGCCGGTTATCGGCTTGCACTCGAGCCCGCCGACCTGCTGAAAGTAGGTGAACTGGGTGATCTCCATCCCGTTCATCCACACTTCCCAACCGAGACCCCACGCACCCAGCGTCGGGTTTTCCCAGTTGTCTTCGACGAACCGAATGTCGTTGACCAGCGGATCGATGCCGAGGGCCACGAGCGATCCGAGATAAATGTCGAGAATGTCCGGCGGTGAGGGCTTCAGCACGACCTGATACTGGTGATGCTGATACAGACGATTGGGATTTTCCCCATAACGGCCATCTTTCGGCCGTCGCGACGGTTGCACGTACGCGGCGCGCCACGGCTCCGGCCCTATCGCGCGCAGGAACGTCGCCGGATGCGACGTGCCGGCGCCGACTTCGAGATCGAGCGGCTGCAACAGCGCGCACCCTTGATCGGCCCAGTATTTCTGCAGCCGCAAAATGGTTTCCTGAAACGTGATCATCGCGCGACGATTGTACGGATCACCGTCTGATCGCGAGCGCCAAAAATCCGAGCAGCGCCCCCAGCACCAGCGCCGGCAGGTTGCCGAATCGAATGAACGGCGTCGTTCCCTCGTAGCCCTGCACCTGGCCGTCCAACGCCCCCGCGGTCAAATACGGCAGTTGTGCGACGACGTTGCCGTGCGCGTCAATGATCGCGGTGGCACCGGTGTTGGTGGCGCGCAGCATCGGATGCTGTGTTTCGAGCGCGCGCATGCGCGAGATCTGCAGGTGCTGCGGCAGCGCCAGCGAATCGTTGAACCACGCGAGGTTCGAGATATTCAGCATCATCGTGGGCGCCGGTCCCGAGGTATGCCAAGCATCGATGATCTCCTCGCCGAACAGATCCTCGTAGCAGATATTGACGGCCACCCTCTGGCCCGCCAGCGCCAGCGGTTGCGCGATCGCACCACGCTGCTGATCTCCGATCGGCATCTTCATCAGATCGATAAACCAGCGAAAGCCGGGTGGGATGAATTCACCGAACGGCACCAGATGCCGCTTGCTGTATCGACCGAACGAGGCATCGCCGAGTGCCGGCTGGGAGGGAGCATTGGCACCGTACGCCACCGCGCTATTGAAATAATGTGCGCGCGGCTCTTCGAGGAACACGCCGTAAATAACCGCGGCCTGCTGCGCCTGCGCGAAATCGCGAAACGCCTGCAGGTACAGCGGCGGCACGAGTTGCATCGGCACCGGGAAAATCGATTCAGGCAGCACGACCAGGTCGACGCGCCGGCCCTGCATTAGCGCCAGATGGGCGGTGAATGCGCGCGCGACGCCATCCGGTTCGAATTTTAGATTTTGCGGAACGTTGGCCTGCACCAGCCGCACGCCGATTGGAGCTCCGACCGGGGCCGTCCATGATCGGGTGCTTGCAAACCAACCCGCGCCGACAATTGCAACCACCGCCGTGGCGAACCACCCGTAGCGACGTCGCGGCACCGTCAGACAGGCCAGCGTCCCCGCCAGTAATGCTGCCATCAGCGTGACGCCGTACATGCCGAGTACTGGTGCCCACCCCGCCAGCGGGCCATCGGTATGCGCATAGCCGCTGGCTGCCCACGGAAAGCCGGTAAATACGGTTCCGCGCAGCCACTCGCTGATCATCCACAGCGCGGGCAGGCCGAGTGCGAGCCGGCTGAGCGTGCCGGAGAACAACGTGTGCGCAATGCCGAGTGCGAGCGCAGGATAGAGTGCAAGGTAGGCGCAGAACGCGGCTGTGGCAACGCCAGCCAGCGCTGCCGGCATCAGACCGTAGTCGTGCATGCTGACGTACACCCACGAAATGCCGACTCCGAACCAACCCATGCCAAATGCGAAGCCCAGCAGCGCCGCGCCTCGCGCGGAACTGGAGCGCGCGCTGAGCGCGAACAACACCGCGAGCGCCAGCACTTGCAGCCAAGGCAGATTCCACGGCGCAAACGAGATTGCGTGGACAGCGCCCGCGAGCAACGCGCACAGCGGCCACAGGCGATGCACGACAGTCATTGAATTTCCAATTACCGGGCGGCCCCGCATTGTGCCGCCGCTGACGCCGGCGCTCGGCCGCTACGCCGGATGCCGCTGCTCTTCGCTTTCGGCGAACTCTTCCATCACCGTCCTTTTCGGCGATTGGGTCACCAAAAACTGATGAACGCGGCGTGCGTCCGCCCGCACAACCTCGAAGCGCAGGTCGTCGAGTTCTACCACGTCACCGCGTTTCGGCACATGGCCGAAGTACTCCGTTAAGAACCCACCGATCGTGTCGAACGCCGCATCCGAAAGCTGCGTGCCAAAGCTGGCGTTGAACTGCCCGATCTCGGTCAGCGCTCTGACGCGGTAGCGCCCTTCGCCCTCGGAAACAATCGCATCGTTGTTCTTGTTGTCATCGTGCTCGTCTGCGATCTCACCGACGATCTGTTCGAGTACATCTTCGATCGTGATCAGCCCGGCAATACCGCCATATTCATCGACGACGATCGCCATATGATTTCGAAAAACGCGAAAGTCGCGCAGCAGAACGTTCAGCGGCTTGCTCTCGGGGATGAAAACAGCCGGACGCAGGCTTGCCCGCAAATCGAAATCGGCTTCTGCGTAATAGCGCAGCACGTCCTTGGCGAGCAAGATGCCAATCACCTGATCGCGGCTGCCCTCGATGACCGGGAAACGCGAGTGCGCCGTGCCGATGACGAACGGAATCCAGTCGGCGGGCGCTGCAGCGATGTCGATCACGTCCATCCGAGACCGCGGAACCATCAGGTCGCGCGCGCGCAGCTCCGACACCTGCAGCACACCTTCGATCATCGACAGCGCATCGGCGTCGAGCAGCGCGCGCTCGTGCGCCTGGTGCAGCGCCTGCAGCAAGTCCTCTCGATTTTCGGGCTCGCGAAAGACGATCGCGCTGAGCCGTTCGAACAATGACTTGTGCTTGTGTTTTTGGAGACTGTGAGAACGGCTGGCCGGAGGTTCTGACATTCGGACGGAGGGAGCCTGGCGCGCTGGAACCCCTCCTGACGGTTGCGACAAATCCACGATACACGAGCTGGATTTGACAATAACGGTGCTTAATACGGCGCCGCCCTACCCAGAAATTGCAGGATCTGCCGTTCACGTCTTTCGACGAATCGGGCGCCGTCCGCGTTGTCGTGGTGGTACCCGTGCGCGTGCAGCGTCGCGTGGACCATCAGATGGGCCAAATGGTCGTACCACGGCTTGCGACGCGCAGCGGCTTCGCGCTTCAGGACCGGAACGCAGATGACGATATCGGCGCGCACGACCGGCGCCGTCACATAGCTGAACGTCAACACGTCGGTCGCGTAATCATGCCCCCGATAGTCCCGATTCAGGCGCCGGCCTTCACGCCCTCCGACAAACCGCAGCGTGAGCTCCGAATCGCGCTCGATCGCGGCACGGATCCAGCGCCTCAGCGTCGAGCGCGCCGGTAAGCCGACGAACCCGGCGCGCCCCTGAACCGACAGGTTCAGCGCGGGCACGACAGAGCCCATCTTCAGCTCGCGCGGCGGCGCCCGGTATCGGATACCAAAGCCGCCACCGGCCGCGCCGCCTCGGCGGCCTGCGCGCGTTCCTCGGCGGCTTCGTAGGCTTCTACGATGCGGCCCACCAATGGATGGCGCACGACGTCGGCCGCTGTGAAATACGTGAATGCGATGCCGCGCACCTCGGTCAGCACGTGCTGCGCCTCGATCAGCCCGCTGGTCGTGCCACGCGGCAGATCCATTTGCGTGACGTCGCCGGTGACCACCGCCTTCGAGCCGAACCCGATGCGTGTTAGAAACATTTTCATCTGCTCGCGCGTCGTGTTTTGGGCCTCGTCGAGGATCACGAACGACTGGTTGAGCGTGCGCCCGCGCATGTAAGCAAGCGGGGCGATCTCGATCGTCTGCCGCTCCAGCAGACGTTGCGTCTTGTCGAAGCCGAGCAGGTCGAACAACGCGTCATACAACGGACGCAGATACGGATCCACCTTCTGCGCGAGGTCGCCCGGCAAAAACCCCAGCCGCTCGCCGGCCTCGACAGCGGGGCGCGTCAGAACGATGCGCTTGACGACGTCGCGCTCGAGCGCGTCGACGGCGGCAGCGACTGCAAGGTAGGTCTTGCCGGTGCCTGCCGGCCCGATGCCGATCGTGATGTCGTGCGCAAGAATCGCTTCGATGTAATCGCGCTGCCGTGGTGTACGCCCGCGCAGATCCGGGCGCCGGGTTTGAAGCTGCGGCAAAGCGGAATCATCACTGGCGTCGCGCGGCGCGTCACGCCGGCCGCGCAGCTCGACGAAATACAGCTGAATATCGTCGACCGACACCGGGCGCTGACTCTTGCGCGCGCGCTCAACGAAAAACTCAAGCACCGCGATCGCCGCCTGCGCTGGTTCGGACGCACCTTCGACGCGAAACTGATGTCCGCGCCGCGCGATCGAGACGTCGAGCTCGGTCTCGATCTGCCGCAGATTGGCGTCGAGCGCGCCGGTGACGTTCGCCAGTTCGGCGTTGCTCGCGTCAGCGGCAAATCTCAATACCTTCTTCGCCGCCGATGCTCGTCTTGCCAGCTCAGACTCCCATGCGCAACATCGGCGCCTTCAACGCTTCGGTCAGCGTCTCCGCAGCCTCGGTGTAGTGCGCCCGCGTTTCCGAGCTTAACCCTACCTTGTTCGAAGCGCTCGCAACCCAGTCGCGCAACTGCCGCGCGTCGCGCCGCAGAAGCGCGCGCGCGTCGGCAGGATAGCCGCCCGATGAACCGAGCAACCCGGCCGTCAACCGCCGCAGATGTTCGCGCTGCAGATTGCGCCGCATCATGTCGCTGTCGGCGCCGATCCGCGCTTCTTCCCAGATCGAACGTTGCACCGTCCCATACAGTTCCGACAGCGTGAACGGCTCGGTACTCTTGCCGCGCTGACCCGCGCTGCGCCCACCGTTTTCGACGACGCGGCGTGCCACCACCGGGCTCATTAGGCGGTTCAGCACGTCGCGCTGCAACGTCAACACGCGCTCGGGAAGATTCAGCTCAAACGGCGAGCCAGGCGCCACGTAATTGCTCAGAAACAGCGAGTCACGCTCGAGCCGCTCGGTCACCAGCTTGCGCAGAAACTCGGGCGATACCTTGAAACTGTCGCTGCGTAGCAACCCCTCGGCGATCAACGCCAGAGCTTCGCGCTGCTTGGCGGCGTCGACCGGGGTCACCGGAAGGCGCGACGTTCCGGCGTAGTCGTTGACGAGCTGGGAGCCGCCGACGTACTTGGCCGCGGTACCCATCGCGTAACCCATCTGCGTGAACCCAGTGAGGAAGCGGCGGCGCAACACCGAGTAACTCTCACCGCTCGCCAGCGGGCGCTGCTCGAGCCGCTGCCACAGTTCCTGCGACAGCTTCATACGGCGTCTGAAAAACGCCAGCGGATCGTTGCCGAGGTCACTCTGGTTGACCATCGGATCGATCGCAACGCCGATATCCTCGTCGGTTGCGAAAGCGAGCTGTGGCTCGTTGGCGCGCGCCGCGATCTTCGCCAGCTCCGCACCTTCCTGCTCGGCGGGAAACGGCTTGTATGCGTACTCGATCGCCCAGTAGTCGTAAGCGCCGAGCGTCGGCGTGAAGTACGCGCCCTGTCTTTCGCCCTTCAGCGCGATGTTGACCGGCGTGTACTCCATCACGGAACCGGTCAGGCCGTTCTTCTCCGCGTAAGAGCGGTCGGACACCTGCTGCTGGCTGACCGCAGTCGACGCCCGAAAATTGTGTCGCAAGCCAAGGGTGTGACCGACCTCGTGCATCGTGACGTCTTTCAGGAAGTCGAACACGAGCTGATCCGCTGCGGGGCTGTCGGGGTCGAGGTCACCGCGTGCCTCCAGCAGTGACAAGGCAAAGCCCATCTCACGCGATGCGTGTTCGAAGTGATCGCAAAAACGGCTGTGCATGTGACCGGCGCCGCCTGCGACGTCGAGCTCGCCCGAGACTGCGTTGTACATCGGCGTGTAGGTGACGACGCCCTCGCTGCGCAGCGCGCGCACGTTGCGCACCATGTTCGCGTCCCAGCCGATGTCGGCGTCGAGAATCTCGCCGGTGCGCGGGTCGACTTGCGAGGGGCCGATCGCCCCGAACGACGGGGTGGCGGTCGCCATCCAGCGCACCGACGAATACTGCGGCTCGCCGAGGTCGTAGTCGGCGTCATCCGGTTGTTGCTTGACGATCAGCGCATTCTTGAACCCGATACGCTCGAAGCCTTTGTTCCACTCGAGAATGCCCTGCCGGATAGGCTCGCGATACTTCTCGGGAATCTCGTTGCCGAGGTAGAACGTGATGGGCTTGACCGGCTCCGAAAGGTCGGCGTCCGCGTCCTTTTTCTCAAGCCGCCAGCGCTGTACATACCAGCGCATCGGAAGGAATTTCGACGTATCGCTAAAGTCGACCTTCGGAGTCCCGAAGTGGCCGATCCGCGAGTCAGCCAGCCGGGGCCGCATTGGACTTTCCGGCAGCTTGGTGAACGTGTACAAGAATCCGAGGAACAGGCTGCGCGGGTCCTCGAGAACAATGGGTGGCGGATAAAACGGCGCTGGAGTCCCGCCCGGTATCGTCGGCGGCGGAGCCGGCACTGGAATGCGCGGCTGCGCATAGTGCGCGGTAACGTCAAACACGGTGCGCTCGCTGTTGGTCTTGGCCGACTGAATAAAAGAATTTCGCGCGTCGAATGAAAAGGAATTGCGATACGCACGCTCGATCACGTACGACGCGCGCGGCATGTCGGTCATCAGCAGCGCGTTGGCATCGATCAGAATCGACTTGCGCTCCGGATGCGGTGCGCTGGCGATCGGCGCCGATCCCATCAGGCTGTCCGAAAAGCCGTTCTTGACCGCGCGCTCCTCGGGCGAGCCGGGGCGCGCGATAAACGTGGTGTTTTTCGCGAGCAGATGAACGTTGCCCGCAGCCTTGCGAAACTGGCCGACGTACTCGCCGCCGGTCGAATACCACGAACCCATCAAGCCGCCGAATAAGCCGCGCTCTCCGATTCCCCGGCTCATGTTGATCGAAAAGAAAAACGGCTTGTCGAACTGCTCAGGCGCAATCTCGATCCACGTGCGATCGTCCTTTTGCCAGAGCGGCAGAAAGCCGGCGACTTGCTTCGCGTCCTTGATCACTTCGGCAAACGGGCGCGGCGCATTCGCTGCCGGGGGCGTCGCAGGGGGTGCGGCAGGTGGCGTAGCGCCGGGCGACGCCGGTCGCGCGCTCGACGTAGCGGGTGTCGGTGGGGTCGCAGATGCGGCAGCAGGCGGCGCACCCGGCATCGCCGATGCAGCTGGTGGCGGCGATGCAGCTTCTTTCGAACCGGCGGCCGGCGGCTGAGTCGTCGCACAGGCCGAAAGCGTTGCGACCGCTAACGCGGCCGCTGTCGATAAGCCCAGGCGCAATGCGCGATGCGCCGGTTGAACTTCATCCATGCTTGTCTCCTTACGAACCAGATTCGGAGCAACGCCGTTTACGGTCGGCACCTCCGTCTGAGCGGCGCTGATCGTAGCGCGCGGCCTTGCCTCAGTGGGCGTGTTTCGTCGCCCCCAACGGCACTTCGTCGCACGTCTTCAGAGCGGGCTCCAGCAGCCCAAGTTCCCCACGCAATGAATGCGGCAAAGCGCGCGTGATGCGCACGTCGATCATCTCGCCGAGTAGCTGATGCGCGCGCGGCCCACCCGGGAAATTGACGATACGATTGTTTTCGGTTCGGCCCATCAAGTCGGATGCGTCTTTCCTGGACGGCCCCTCGACCAGAATGCGCTGAATCGAACCCACCATCGCTTCGCTGATGCGCTGTGCATGAGCGTCGATCGCAGCCTGCAGACGCGCCAGCCGCGCCAGCTTTGCAGCCTGCGATGTGTCGTCCGCCAAATCGGCTGCCGGCGTCCCGGGACGTCGGCTGTAGACAAAGCTGAAGCTGGCATCGAAGCCGATGTGTTCAATCAACTGCATCGTCTGTTCGAAATCGTGGTCGCTCTCGCCTGGAAAGCCGACGATGAAATCGGAAGACAGCGAGATGTCCGGTCGTACCTGGCGCAGCCGGCGCACGATTGATTTGTATTCGAGCGCGGTGTAACCGCGTTTCATCGCAGCCAGTACACGGTCACTGCCCGACTGCACCGGCAGATGCAGGTGGTTCACCAGCTTGGGCAGGCGCGCATACACGTCGATCAGGCGCTGCGTGAACTCTTTCGGGTGCGAAGTCGTGTAGCGAATGCGCTGGATGCCGGGAATCTGCGCAACACACTCGAGCAATGCTGCAAAGTCGATTTCTCCGATCCGGTAGGCATTGACGTTCTGTCCCAGCAGTGTGACTTCGCTGACACCCTGCTCGGCCAGATCGGCGACTTCGATCAGCACGTCGTCGAGCGGGCGCGAAAACTCTTCGCCGCGCGTGTACGGCACCACGCAAAAGCTGCAGTACTTGCTGCAGCCTTCCATGATCGACACGAAGGCACTCGCACCATCGACCCGTGGCGGCGGCAGGTGATCGAACTTCTCGATTTCGGGAAACGAAATATCGACCTGCGCCCGGCCGCTTGCGCGTCGTTTGCGAATCAGCTCGGGCAAGCGGTGCAGCGTTTGCGGACCGAATACCAAATCGACGTACGGGGCGCGCTCGACGATTGCGGCACCTTCCTGACTTGCGACGCAGCCTCCGACCCCGATCAGCAGCTCGGGATTGGCCTGCTTCAGATGCTTGACGCGGCCGAGATCGGAGAAAACCTTCTCCTGCGCCTTTTCGCGCACCGAGCAGGTGTTGAACAGGATAACGTCGGCGGCAGCCGGGTCGTCAGTCGCGACCAGGCCATCGGACGCGCGCAGCACGTCGGCCATCCTGTCCGAGTCGTACTCGTTCATCTGACAGCCAAAGGTGCGGATGAAAAGTTTCTGGTTCGCGCGCATCTGAAACTGAAACTGCAGACGTGATCCGCCGGCGAATCGGAGGCCTTATCTGTCGGGCGGCAGCAGCCACACGTGCGTCACCAATCCCGACGCATCGACGCGATAACGGACCTTGCTGTTCGCCGGCACCTGATTCGGCGTAATCGACGAATTGTTGGCGCCGACGATGCGCGCGCCCGGTGCGAGGCGCTGCTGCCTGCCGTCGATCTGTACATCCGGCAGCTGCTGCGTCGTCATCACGCCGACCATCGAGCCGTCGGGCAATCGATTGGTCGATTGACACGCCAGCAGCGAAACGCTGACCCAGAGAAGAACAAGCTTTGCAAACGTGCGCATAAGAATTTATCTGGTGGCGGATCAGGGACTCGAACCCCGGACACACGGATTATGATTCCGCTGCTCTAACCGGCTGAGCTAATCCGCCGAGGGCGCGCATTATGTCACGCGCCCGCCCGCCACAGCGCGTGAAAATGATGCACCGGTCCCGCACCCGAACCCACTGCAAGCTGATCGGCGTGGCGCAGCGCGTCGGTTAGATACGCCTTCGCCCGCCGAGCGGCTTCGGGCACGTCGCCGATCTGCGGCAGCAGCGCGGCGAGTGCGGCCGACAATGTGCATCCGGTGCCGTGCGTGTTTTTCGTCGATATGCGCGGTGCGTTCAACTCGATCATGCGGTCACCGTCGGTCAGCAGATCGAACGCATCATCGCCGGGCAAATGACCGCCCTTCAGGTAGACCCAGCGCGCGCCACTGTGGGTCATCAGGTCGCGTAGGCGCTCGGCGACCCGATACATTTCCTTGATTGTCTCGACCGCGCGTGCTTCAAGCAGCACGCCGGCTTCGGGCAGATTGGGCGTGATGACGGTCGCCAGCGGCACCAAAGTCTCGCGCAGCGCGCCGATCGCCGACTTTTCCAGCAATGTGTCGCCGCTCTTGGCAACCATTACGGGATCGAGCACCCGGTGCGGCGTGGCGTACGCAGCAACCCGATCGGCGACGGCCTCGATCAACGCACTCGGCCCGACCATCCCGATCTTCAGCGAATCGATGCGGACGTCGGCGTACAACGCATCGATCTGCTGCCTGACGAACACAGGATCGATCGTGAGAACGCCCATCACGCCACGCGTGTTTTGCGCGGTCAGCGCGGTCACCACCGCACACGCATAAGCCCGCTGCGCGCTGATTGCCTTCACATCGGCAACGATGCCGGCGCCGCCGGAGGGATCGACCCCGGCGATGGTCAACACGTTGGAAATCGGCGACTTCATCTTGCGAGCTTGCCATATCTGCACTCTGATGCGACGAACCGCACAGGTGGCGGCGTGAACTGCGCGGCGCTGCGGTAAGCCGCTGATAAACTTTCGCGCTGCTTCGCACGGGTAACGCCAATGCACGCCGGTTTAGATGTTGAAAAAGCGCGCCACAACATGGTCGAGCAGCAGGTTCGGACCTGGGACGTGCTGGATCAGTCGGTGCTCGATCTGCTTCTGATAGTGAAGCGCGAGCAATTCGTGCCGCCTGCCTATCGCGCACTGGCGTTCGCCGATATGGAAGTACCGTTGCGGATCGGCGACTGGGACAGTGGCGAGTCGATGTGGGCCCCCAAAATGGAAGCGCGCATCCTGCAGGAGCTTTCGGTCAAGTCGCACGAGCACGTGCTCGAAATCGGCACCGGGTCGGGCTACCTGGCGGCGCTGTTGGCGCACAAGGCCGGCGATGTGATCTCGGTTGAGATCGAGCCGAGGCTGAAGCTGTTCGGAGAGGCCAACCTGCGCCGCGCCGGCGTGCACAACGTGCGCGTCGAGCTTGCCGATGCGAGCCGAGGCATGGGTGACGCTGCGCTCTATGACGTGGTGGTCGTCACCGGAGCACTGGCGATCGTGCCGCCGGAGTTGATCGACCAGCTCAAGGTCGGCGGAAGACTAGCGGCGATCGTCGGCGTCGAGCCGGCGCTGGTGGCGCAGATCATCACACGGGTGACCGCAGACGGGCTGGACACGCTGAACTTGTTCGAGACCAATTTGAAACCACTACGAAACGCGCCGCGCCCGTCGGCCTTCAAATTTTGATGAAAGCATTGTCGGCGCCCGATCTGGCGGCATGGCTGTCCGACCCTGACCGTCCAAAGCCGCTAATGCTCGACGTGCGCGAACCCTGGGAGAACAACCTGTGCCGTATTGAAGGCTCACACTTCGCGCCGATGCAAACCGTTCCGCAGCGCCTCAATGAATGGCAATCGGAGCGCGACACGGTGTGCATCTGTCACCATGGCGGTCGCAGCATGCACGTAGCGATGTTTCTGGAGCGCCAGGGATTTTCCAGCGTTTTCAATCTGACCGGCGGCGTCGACGCGTGGGCGCGGCAGGTCGATCCAGCCATGCCGACCTATTAATGGAATCGCGGATGAGAACAACAAGAGTTCCGGCACTGCAGAGAACGATTGCAGCGATTACGTGCGTCGCTATCTCCATGGCTCCGCTTGCCGTCGGCTGGGCGCAGCAAAAGCCACAGCCGACCGATCCGCGCACGGCCGCCGACGTTGGCGCGATAGGCGTGCGCAACGATCTACTGACGCTGTATCGGGAAGCGTTGGTCAACGATGCAGTGCTGGCGTCGGCGCGTGCGCTGCAACTGGCCACGCAGGAGCGAATTCCGCAGGCGCGCGCGGCGCTGCTGCCCAACCTCTCTGCCAACGCGCGCTATGACTACAACCTGTACCGGTCATCGACTCCCGGCTTCGTTACCGCCGGCAGCAACTACAGCGTCTACGGCGGCGGCCTGAACCTGACGGTGCCGCTCTACCATGCGCAAAACTGGACCGCGCTCGATCAGGCGAAGCTGACGGTGTTGCAAAGCGAGGCCCAGCTCGCACAATCGCAACAGGATCTCGCGCTGCGGGTTGCCAATGCCTATTTCAACGTGCTGGCGGCGCGCGATCAACTGATCGCACTAGTGGCCTCGAAGCAGGCCACCGGTGAGCAATTGCAGCAGGCACGCCGCGAATTCGAAGTCGGCACCAAGACCATCATCGACACCAACGAAGCGCAGGCACGCTTCGATCAGATCACCGCGCAGGAGCAGGTCGCGCTGGGCGCGCTGCTGGTTCGCCGTAGCGAACTGCAAATCATCATTGCGCGCGAACCCGACACGCTGGCGCCACTGCGCGAGCGGCCGACGCTGACCGCGCCGTTGCCGCAAGAGATTAACGCGTGGGTGCGCGCTGCCGAGACCGGCAGCTATTCGGTCCAGATCGCACGCAGCGGCTACGAAATCGCGACACGCGAGATACAGCGCCAGCGTGACGCCTATAGGCCGACGATCGATCTGGTCAGCGGCTACGGCATCAACAAATTCAACGGCACGCAGACCACTGATCTGAATCCCCGCATCAACAGCGGCTCGGTCGGCGTGCAGTTGAATGTTCCGATCTACACCGGCGGCCTGATTCAAAGCAGGGTGCGCGAGGCGCTCGCGCTGCAGGAACGTTCGAACTTCGACCTCGAGTCGGCGCGCCGCATCGCGGCCAATGCGGCCCGCGATGCCTACACAGGCGTCAATTTCGGGCTGGCGCAGGTCAGCGCACTCGAATCGGCCGAAGTTTCGGCGCGTACTCAGCTCGAATCGACCCAGCTGGGCTACGAGGTCGGCGTGCGCATTCAACTTGACGTTTTGAACGCGACCACGCAGCTGGTTCAAACGCAGCGCGACTTGAAGCGCGCGCGTTACGATTTTCTCCTGGCAGGCCTGCGTTTGAAGTCGGCTACCGGCACGCTCGGCGACGAAGACATCGCTGCGGTCAATGCGCTGCTTGATCCCGCGGAACCGATCACGGTGCCCGATGTTCCCGCAGTCAACTTGCGGTCGCCACGCTCCAATCTCCCAGCACTTGATTCGCCGGTACTAACACCAGCGCCCACCCCGGGCACGCGCCCACGCGGAACGACTTCGACGCCCGGACTCAGTGATCCGGCGGCGCCGCCTCGGCCGGGGGCGCCGGGTCGACCCAGCGCGCCGCCGACGCAGCCTCGATAAACGGCGCCAGGCGCGCCAGCGTGCGCGCCGTCGCACCACGGTGGGCGCCGGCAAACTGCAGCGCCGCCGCACTCATTCGCCGCTGCCGCGCGCGGTCGAATGCGATCGACGCCATCGTCGCAATCGCGTCCGTCGCGTCGGCGACGCGCACCGCAGCCCCCGCCTCGATCGCATCGTGCGTCGCCTGCTCGAAGTTGAACGTGTGCGGCCCGACGACCACCGGCGTCCCGACCGCGCATGCCTCGATCAGGTTTTGCCCCCCAAGCGCCAGCAGGCTGCCGCCGATGAACGCAATATCGGCCGCTGCGTAATACATCGCCATCTCGCCCATCGAATCGCCGAGCACGACGCCAGGCCCGAGGTCCGCTTCCAGACTTGATCTCGAACGCCGCACTAGCGGCCGGCCGCGCGCTTCGAACAGCCGAGCCACTTCGTCAAAGCGCTGCGGATGGCGCGGAACGACTACGATCATTGCATCGGCTCGCTCCGGCAACGCATCGAGAATCATGGCTTCCTCGCCTTCGCGCGTGCTGGCGAAAAGCCACACCGTTTGCGCGCTGCAAGCACGCCGCCAGGCTTTTCCGCGCGCCACTTGCGCATCATCGGGCGTGAAATCGAATTTCATGTTGCCTGTTACTTCAACCGCGCGGGCACCGACTTTGCGAATCCGCTCGGCATCCGCTTCGGTCTGCGCCAACCCCAGCGAAAAGCGCGCCGCAGTCTCGCGCATCAGCGCCGCATAGCGCTGCGATACGCGATACGACCGCTCGGAAAGGCGTGCATTGACAAGCGCCAGCGGGATGCGCAGCTGAGCGGCGGTCGCGACCAGATTCGGCCACGCCTCTGTTTCAACGCTGATGCCAAGCACCGGCCTGAACGCACGCAGAAAACGACGCACCGCATAGGGCAGGTCGTAGGGCAGGTAGCTCTGCAACACCCGGCCTGGCAAACGCGCGGCAATTTCGGCGCCAGCGGCACGACCGGTCGGCGTCATATGAGTCAATAGCAGGCGGTGGCTCGGGAAGCGCGCCGCGAGCGCATCGATCAGCGGCTCGACCGCGCGCGTTTCGCCGAGGGACACGGCATGGATCCAGATCACCGGCAGCGCGCTGTCGTACCGGTAGTGCGCGCAGCCGAAGCGCTCGACCCAGTGCCGCCGGTATTCGGGCTGACGGCGCGAACGCCAGAGCAGATAAAGCGCGGCAAACGGAATCGCACAGAACGCAACCGCGGTGTAAGCGGCGCGTGCGAGCGTCATGCTCGATGACCCAGCACGCGTTCTGTGGCGTCGATGACCTGCTGTGCTTCCGGCGCTCGCGTTGCGCTGCCGACGCTGGCAACGGCATTGCCTACTTCCGCATCGCCGATCAGCCCGACCAGCGCGGGGTCGTAGTCGCAAAAAATTCCGACCGCCGGCCGTCCGAGCGCCGCTGCCAGGTGGGTCAATCCGGTGTCGAGCCCGACCACGATCGATGCTGCGGTCAGTTCGCCGGCAATGACCGCGATCGATGCGGGCGGGCTGACCACGGCGCGCTGCATGTGGTCCGCGAGCGATTCGCAACGCACGCGCTCCTTTAGCGTTCCGCAAAACAGCACACTTGCGAAGCCGGCGTTCGCCAACCACCGCTCGAGCGCGAGCCAGCATCCGTCGTCCCACAACTTGGTCCTGCGGCTCGCGTTGACCAACAGCACCGCCATCGGCGCAATGGTGCGCGACAGCGGTGGTGCAATACCGAAGCGAGGTGCGCCGGTGAATGAATATCCGAGCGCCGCGGCCCCTAGCCTGCGGCAGCGCTCGATCGCGTGCAGGCTGCGGGGTACGTCGAAGCGGCGCTGGTACAGATGCGATGCGAAACCCTCGCGCACCGTTGCGGAATTGAACCCCGCGACCGGCGCACCGGTCCAGCGCGCCAGCCACGCGCTTTTCGCCAACCCCTGGACATCGAGCACCAGGTCATAGTTCGCGCCGCCCAACGCATCTTTGGCACGCCGCACGTCGCGCCACACGGCAGGATCAAACGGGCGCTTGCGCCAGCGACGCAGCGCCACGCGTTGCACCGCCCCGACATCCCGGCTCATCGCTGGTATCGCCGCAAACGTTTCCTCGCACAGCCAGTCGATATGCGCCTCCGGGAGCGCGTGCGCCATATCGACGGCCAGCGGCAACGCATGCACTACGTCGCCCATCGAGGACGTCTTGACGATCAGGATTCGCACGGCCCTATTGTGCAGCCAGCAAATGCTTAGCTGCGATACCCGTTCGGGTTCTGCTGCTGCCAGCGCCAGCCGTCGGCGCACGCTTGCTCCAGCGTCTGCTCTGCCTTCCAGCCCAGCAGGCGCAGGGCCAGCGCGGCGTCGGCCCAACAGGCAGCGATGTCCCCCGCGCGCCGAGGTCCAACCGCATGCGACACCTTGCGGCCAGCGGCACGCTCGAACGCCGCGATCATCTGCAGCACGCTGACACCGTGGCCCGATCCGAGATTGATTGCCGAGTAACCCTGGTTTGCGAATGCATGCACGAGCGCGTCCACATGTCCGCGCGCCAGGTCCATCACGTGCAGATAGTCGCGCACGCCGGTGCCGTCGGGGGTGGGCCAGTCGTTGCCCCAGACCGTGAGCTGTTCGCGCTTGCCGATCGCGACCTGCGCAATGAAAGGGAACAGGTTGTTCGGTACGTCGTGCGGGTCTTCGCCGATCAGGCCGCTGGGGTGTGCTCCGATCGGATTGAAGTACCGCAGCGCTACCGCAGCGTGTTCGACGCCCGCATCGCACCAGTCGTGCAATATCTGTTCGACCATCGCCTTGGTGTGCCCGTACGGGTTGATTGGCCGCAGCGCGGCGTCCTCAGCGATGGGCAATTTGTCGGGAACGCCGTAGACAGTCGCCGATGAACTGAATACGACGCGCTGCACGTTCCGTTCTTGCATCGCATCGAGCAGCGCCAGCGTGCCACCGACGTTATTGCCGTAGTAGTCGACCGGCCGCGCCACCGATTCGCCGACCGCCTTTAACGCCGCGAAATGAATCACGCCGTCGACCGGCCGCTTGAACACACGCGACATCACTTCGCGGTCGCGCACGTCACCGGTAACGGTGGTGACGCGCTTGCCGGCAATTTTCTCGACCCGCCTGACCGCTTCCGGAGAGCTGTTGCTGAAATTGTCGAGACACACGACGTCGTAGCCCTGCGCCAGCAACTCGACCATCGTGTGCGTCCCGATGTAACCCGCGCCGCCGGTGACGAGCACGGTTCTCGACGTCATTGGTGCACCCTTCGCACTGCGTGCAGTCCTGACAGTCGCGAGTCATGCGCCAGGGCGTTCCGCAGGCTCATGCAACGGGCATTTGAGCGCCGGGCTTGATCTTCCGTATCTGCGCTGCGAACGCGTGTTGGATGCGCTCGAGCGCGGCAGCGTCATCGCCTTCGAAGCGCATTACGACGACCGGCGTCGTGTTTGACGGTCGCGCCAGCCCGAAGCCATCGGCGTATTCGACCCTGACGCCGTCAATCTTGATGATCTCGGTTGCACCGGGAAAGTCGCCTTCCGATTTCAGGCGCTCGACAAGCGCGAAGTTTTCGCCCTCCGCGGTCTTTAACTGAAGCTCGGGAGTGTTGAACGCATCGGGCAGACCGTTCAACAGGGCCGACGGATCAGAGTGCCGGCTCAGAATCTCGAGCAGCCGCGCGCCCGCATAAAGCCCGTCATCGAACCCGGGCCAGCGGTCATTGAAGAAGAAATGTCCGCTCATCTCGCCAGCGAAAGGCGCGCCCGTCTCCTTCAGCTTCGCCTTGATCAGCGAGTGACCGGTGCGCCACATGGTCGGCTTCCCGCCGTGCTTGCGAATCCACGGCGCGAGCATGCGCGTGCACTTGACGTCGAAGATGATCTCGGCGCCGGGCCGCTGCGCCAGCACGTTCTGCGCGAACAGCATCATCTGCCGATCGGGATAGATAATGTTTCCATCCTTGGTGACGACGCCGAGGCGATCGCCATCACCGTCAAATGCGAGGCCGATCTCGGCGTCGGTGGCGCGCAGCCGCGCAATCAGGTCCTGCAAATTCTCCGGGTGCGAAGGATCTGGATGATGATTCGGAAACGTTCCGTCTACTTCGCAGAACAGCTCGATGACGTCGCAGCCGAGCCGCCGATACAGCATGGGCGCAATCGCACCGGCGACGCCATTGCCGCAATCGATCGCGATCCGCATCGGCCGCGCGAGCTTGACGTCATCAACAATGGCGTCCAGGTACGCTGGCACCACGTCGACCGTGCGGCTTTGTCCGCGGCGCGTTCCCTCGATGAGGCGCTGCTGCTCAAGCCGTTGCCGCAGCGCCTGAATGTCGTCGCCATAAAGCGTCGCACCAGCCATCATCATTTTCAATCCGTTGTACTCGGGCGGGTTATGGCTGCCGGTGATCGAAACCCCGGAGCCGGTTCGCAGGCGATGTGTGGCGAAGTACAGAACCGGTGTGGGCACCAGGCCGATATCGATGACATCGATCCCGGCGCTTGTGATGCCTTGGATCAAAGCGTCGCGCAGTGCGGGTCCCGACAGCCTGCCATCACGGCCAACGGCCATCGACGTAATCCCATTTTCGGACGCCAGTGAGCCCAACGCAGTACCAATCGCGCGCACAGCGGAGTCAGTCAGCGTGCGACCGACGACGCCGCGGATATCGTAGGCTTTGAAGATCGAGGGATCGGGAAGTGTCACGTGCTGGCTTGACTCGTTTCGACGAAGATTCTAGCGGCCAGTGCTCAACGTCGGCACCAATGGGCGCTGATAAGCTGTAGGTAACGGTGAAAATCAGAGAAATAAGGGCAACTTGATGCAACTGCTCCCAATCATTCTGTCCGGCGGCTCGGGCACACGGCTGTGGCCGGTTTCACGAGAGGCGATGCCAAAGCCCTTCATGAAAATTGCCGGTGGCAAGAGCCTGCTGCAGATGACTTGGGAGCGCGCGAGCGCGCTGCCCGGTGTTTCCCACGCCGCAGTGGTCACCAATATGGCGTATTCATACAAGACCGCCGAAGAGTTGATGGACGAGTCTTGCGCGAAGCGGATCTCGCTGTTACTTGAGCCGGTGGGCCGCAACACGGCACCCGCGGTCGCGCTTGCGGCGTTATGGGCGGAGGCGAAGTTCGGATCGGATGTGGTATTGGTCGTGCTCGCCGCCGATCACTTAATCGATCGTCAATCGGGCTTCAACGATGCCGTGGTCGATGCCGCCGCACTAGCTCAGCGCGAGGGGCGGCTGGTCCTTTTCGGCATCGAACCGTCCGGGCCAGAAACTGGGTACGGCTACATTGAATATGGCGCCCGGGTTGCGCGGTCGAGTGCGCACGAGGTCGAGCGCTTTGTCGAAAAGCCATCGATCGGCACGGCCACCGAATATCTTAAGGCCGGCAACTTCGTATGGAACAGCGGCATGTTCTGCTTTACCGCCACCGCAATTCTGGCCGCACTGGAAAAGCACGCGCCGCAGGTGCTACGAGCCGCGCAGCGTGTCGCGCAGTGCAGCGCCATCGGGGCGAGCGGCCAGGTGCAGTTCGACGCAGCCTCGTTTGCCGACCTGCCCGATATCTCGATCGATTATGCGGTGATGGAGAAAGCCGCGAATGTCGCAGTGATTCCATGCGCTTTTGGCTGGAGCGATATTGGCAGTTGGAAAGCCGTCGCCGAGACGCGCGAGACCGACGAAGCTGGCAACAGCACCGAAGGCGACACCATCCTGGTCAACTCTCGCGGCACGTATCTGCGATCGGAAGATCGGCTGGTGGCAGCAGTGGGAGTCGATGACCTCGTGGTCATTGATACGCCCGATGCGGTACTCGTAGCGCACAAAGATTCGAGTCAGCAAGTGAAGGATATTGTTGCCAAATTGAAGCGCGATGGTCACGTCACGACCAGGGAGCATCTGACCGTGCATCGGCCATGGGGCAAGTACACCGTGCTGCACGAGGCACCGCAGTTCAAGGTCAAGCGAATCGAAGTGAATCCGGGGAAGAAGCTATCGCTGCAACTGCACCATAAGCGTTCGGAACACTGGGTGGTCGTACAGGGCAGTGCGCGCCTGACAGTCGGCAACCAGACCGCCAACCTGGGGCCGAACGAATCAATTTACGTTCCGATGCAGGTAAAGCATCGGATCGAAAACGCGACTGATCAGACGCTCGTCATGGTCGAAGTTCAGTGCGGGGACTATTTGGGCGAAGACGACATCGTTCGCTTTTCGGACGACTTCGGACGGGCCTGACAGCGATCGTGGTCGCGCTATGGCAGCTGACGTAAGCAGTCAGTCAGCGACTCCCGCCAGTCCGGCACTTGCAACGCCCACACTGTGCGCGCTTTTTCCGTACTGAGACACGAGTTCGCCGGCCGCCGCGCGCATGTCGGAAACTCGCTCGTTTTGATCGGGAAAAGCGTGGGCTTCCGTACGCGTTGCTGAGTCAAACGGTTGGCGAAGATCTCGGAGGCAAAGCCGAACCAGCTCGTGACGCCACCGTTGACAACGTGCACCGTTTCGCCGTTGTTTACGCGTTCCCGCGCCACATCGCTCGACAAAATTTCTCCGAGCACCCGGCAAGTAGCCGTTGCGAGAAAGCCGGTGAAGGTGGGCGCACCAATCTGATCATCAACCACGCGCAGCTCCTCGCGTTCGGTGGCCAGGCGCAGCATGGTAGTCAGAAAATTGCGGCCGGCCGCTGCGTAGACCCAGCTCGTACGCAAAATCAGATGCGCGCAGCCAGAGTTGCGGATTCGCAGTTCGCCGTCTAGCTTCGAGCGCCCATAGGCTGATAACGGCGCACACGGATCCTCCTCCACATAAGGCAGCGCTTTGGTGCCGTCGAACACATAGTCGGTCGAGTAGTGAATCAAAGGAGCTTGGCGCTCGCGTGCTGCGTCCGCAAGCTCCCCGACGCTGATGCCATTGATCGTCAATGCTGACTGTTCCTCCGACTCGGCGCGTTCAACATCGGTGTAGGCCGCCGCGTTCACGATCACATCCGGCGTCAGCGCCATCACTCGTGCTCGGATGCGCTGCGGCTGCGAAAGATTCAATGTCGAGCGATCGGTTGCAATTACGGTTCCGAGCGGTGCCAAAGCGGCTGTCAAGCACCGGCCGAGCTGACCGTTGCTTCCAGTCAACAATATTCGCATTGCAGCTTGAACGTGTCAGGCGTGCGAGCCGGTGCCAGCATCCAAGATGCGCTCGTCGGCAATGCGCACCAAGTAGCGCGCATATGCGCTTTGGCCCATCGCATGCGCAAGAGCGACCATTGCTTCGCGGTCGATATAGCCCATGCGCCAAGCGATCTCTTCCGGACACGACACCTTGAGTCCCTGACGCTTTTCGAGCGTCGCAATGAACGTCGATGCTTCAAGCAACGAATCATGGGTGCCGGTATCAAGCCAGGCAATACCGCGCCCCATCACTTCGGCTCTTAGCTCGCCCCATTCCAGGTATTGGCGGTTTAGGTCGGTGATTTCGAGCTCACCTCGTGAAGATGGCTTCAGTTCTGACGCGATCGAAGGTGCTCTCTGGTCGTAAAAGTACAGTCCCGTTACGGCATAGCTGGAACGTGCACGTTTCGGTTTTTCCTCCAGCGTCTTGGCTCGCCCCGCGTCGTCGAACTCGATCACTCCATAGCGTCCGGGGTCATTGACGTGATACGCAAATACCGTCGCGCCCCTCGCTTGCGCGTTTGCTCTCTGTAAAGCAGTGGGCAAGTCATGGCCGTAGAAGATGTTATCGCCTAGCACGAGTGCACTCTCACTGGCCCCGACAAATTCCTTGCCGATAACAAAGGCCTGCGCCAGCCCGTCGGGCGATGGCTGACTCGCGTAGCTCAGATTCAACCCCCAGCGCGACCCGTCACCGAGCAACTCGGAGAAACGCGGAGTGTCCGCCGGTGTCGAGATGATCAAGATGTCGCGAATGCCCGCGAGCATCAGCGTGCACAGCGGGTAGTAAATCATCGGCTTGTCGTACACCGGCAGCAATTGCTTCGACAGGACGTGCGTGACCGGATAAAGGCGCGTGCCCGATCCTCCCGCCAGAACGATGCCCTTTCTCGCCACAGTAATCAGTCAGCCCGCAGCAGCCAGTTTCGTTCGCGGCGTCGGAAACTGTGAACGCAACCGGTCGATCATCTGTTCGATGCCCTGCTCAAGATCGATCTTCGGCTTCCAGCCCAGGCTGCGCATGCGCGAGCTGTCCATCAGTTTCCGCATCGTTCCATCGGGCCGCGACGAGTCAAAGCGAAGGCGGCCCTGGTATCCAACCTTGCGTGCTATGAGCTGCGCGAGTTCGGTGATCGTGATGTCCTCGCCGTACCCGATGTTGATCAGTGGATAGTAGTGGCTGCGCAGAAAGTCATCGAACGTCGCAGTGTCGAGAGACAGCAGCATCACGCAGCCATCCGCGAGATCATCACTATGTAGGAACTCGCGGCGAGGCTTTCCGGTGCCCCAAACGACGACTTCATCATCGCCGTTTAGCGCAGCCTCAAGCGTCTTGCGCAACAATGCCGGCAACACGTGACTTGTTTCAAGGTCGAAGTTATCGCCGGGACCATACATATTTGTTGGCATGGCCGCCAGAAATCGCATCCCATATTGCAGGTTGTAGGAGCGACACATCTCGATGCCGGCGATCTTGGCCACTGCATAAGCGCTATTGGTCGGTTCCAACTGACCCGTCAACAGATAATCTTCCTTTATCGGCTGAGGGCACTCGCGCGGATAGATGCAGGAAGAGCCGAGAAACAACAACCTTTCAACCCCCGCGTGCCACGCTTCGTGCAGCACATTGGTTTGGATCGCCAAGTTGGTGTGAATGAACGTTCCGGGTAGCGTGCTATTTGCATGAATGCCGCCGACCTTGGCAGCGGCGACGATCACGAACTCAGGCCGCTCGCTTTCAAAAAATTGATGAGTTGCTGAAGGCTCGGCGAGATCGAGCTCTCGATGCGTGCGCAATAAGAGATTGTCGAACCCAAGAGCGAGTAGACGGCGAACTATTGCCGAGCCCACCAGACCCCGGTGACCAGCCACAAAAATGCGGGAGTTCTTGTTCATTAGCGATCGAGCCCGCCGACACGGCAAGCTGAGTGTTGGCTCGGGTATTCTCTCACGCGAAGCAGATCAGCTCTCAAACAAGAAATGATGGAGATCACCCCAACCGCGCTACCAGGTGTCCTACTAATCAAACCCCAGGTATGGAGCGACGCTCGTGGCTTCTTTCTGGAATCATGGAACGAGAAAAAGTTCGAACTCGCCGGACTGGACCTGCATTTCCGCCAGGACAATCATTCGCGATCTGTGCGCAACGTTGTGCGCGGTTTGCACTACCAACTAGTTCGGCCACAGGGCAAACTGGTCCGCTGTACACACGGAGTCGTCTTCGATGTGGCAGTTGATCTGCGTCGGAGCGCAGCGACTTTCGGTCGATGGGTCGGCGTCGAGCTCTCCGAGTTTAATCAGCACATGCTGTGGATCCCACCTGGCTTTGCGCACGGATTTCTGGTGCTGAGCGATGCTGCCGACGTTCATTACAAGGCGAGCGAGCTGTACGACGCAGCGTCTGACCGCGCCGTGCTCTGGAACGATGCTGACCTAGCAATCGACTGGCCGGTTTCGGATGCCCCGATTGTCTCCGACAAGGACGCGCATGCGGCACATTTTGCAGATGCCGATCTGATCGATTAGGCACGCTTTGCAAAGCGCAAATTCGCCACCATCGATCTCCTTGAGGACCCTCGCTTCGGGTTTCTGGGAGCAGCGCGAGCTTCTCTATCAAATGATCAAACGCGATGTTCTCGGCCGCTACCGCGGCTCGGCCCTGGGCGTCGTTTGGTCCCTCGCGCACCCCGTGCTGATGTTGATCGTCTACACATTTGTGTTTTCGGTTGTATTCACGACCCGGTGGCCGGGAACCGCATCCGATAGCAGGCTGAACTTTGCCGTCATTCTCTTTGCGGGGATGATCGTCTTCGGAATTTTCGCCGAATGTGTGCAGCGGGCTCCGGGCATCATCGTCAGTCAGCCGAATTTCGTAAAGAAAGTCGTGTTCCCGCTGGAGATAATGGCGTGGACAACGTTGGGAGCTGCGCTGTTTCATGCGGGAATCAGCCTCTGCGTGCTCACAGTCCTGATCGTGATCGTGAAAGGCGGCCTGCCGTGGACGGCGGTTTTCTTGCCTGCTGTGCTAATACCTTTGATGTGTCTCACCCTGGGATTGACGTGGTTCTTTTCGGCGCTGGGCGTGTATGTACGAGATGTCAGTCAGTTGTTGGGCGTTGCCGTGACTGCAGTGATGTTTTTGTCGCCGTTGTTCTATCCGTCGTCTGCGCTTCCGGCCGACCTGCGTTGGCTGACGGACGTCAACCCAATAGCCTTTTCGATTGAACAAACGCGAGACGTTCTGATTTTCGGAAACCGTCCTAACTGGCGCTTGCTGGCTGAATACACCGCCGCCGGCTTTTTAGTCATGTGGCTGGGGTTTGCGTGGTTTCAGAAAACGCGGCGCGGCTTCGCCGACGTTCTTTAGCCATCGACGTCCGATGATTTCGAAGGTTTTCGCCGCGGCGCTGCGCGCCTGGCTTCCCATTGCGGTCAGTGTCGCGGCTCTCGGCCTTGCGGTCTCCCTTGCCGATCTTCATGCCTTTCGCGGCCTGTCCTCACGAGTGCAGTGGGATCGTCTGCCTGTGATCGTGCTGCTGGTCGGCGCGATTGTCCTGATGTTTGGATGGCGTTGGCGGACGCTGCTGATCGGGGCGCTATCGATAACTCGTGCCATCGAGGTCGCGGCGCTTGGTCTGGGTGGCAACCAGATCTTTCCTTTCAGAGGAGGTGACGCGTTGCGCGTCGTGCTCTCGTCTCGCGGAGCAGCCGCGCCGTCGATCCACGCAGCCGTGTCTGCCATCGCGATCGAAAAATTGTTTGATCTAGTTGCGGTAGCCGCCTTCGGACTCGCTGCCGCGGCTACCGTGATGAGGAAAGGTCACGGCGAAATCAATATCGCCGCGATTGCGACGGCAATACTGGCTATCGTCGTGGTCACGATTCTGGCAGCGCGTTCGACTTGGTTGACGAAGGTAATTCGCGCGCTATCCAGGGCGATCCGTCTGTCGCCGCGACTCTATCGACACCTGTTACGTCCTTTGGTCCATCTACGTCAATCAACGACCGCCGCTCGCTCGACGGTCCTGCTGCTGCAAACCGCATTTATCTGGCTTGTTCTGTATGTTCTAGCGTACGTTGCTATTGCGCAGTTGATCGGTATAAAGCTCGAACCGGCCGACGTCATGGTGCTGCTTTTTGCCGGATCGATTGGGGTCGCCATTCCGGCGGCACCGTCGGGAATCGGGACGTTCCACGCGGCGATCGTGTCCGCCTTTATCCTTCTCGGAAAACCCGGCTCCGAAGGATTGGTTCTGGCGGTTGCGATTCATGCCGTCTTCTTTGTCGGGCTCTGTGTCAGCGGGCTGATCGCGCTGGTATTCGGCTCTCGGCGTTTCCGGTTGTCAGTGCGTGGGGTCAACACTTGAAAGCCTATTTTTATCGATTGCTGGCGCGGTATGTCGGCCTGTTTGCTCGGCCCGCGGACTCGCTAGTCAACGTTGATCCACCCAGCGCAGAACTCGACCAGCATCTGGCGAACTGTCGTTCGATATCGATTGATGAGGCAGCGGCGCACCCGCTTGCCGCGGATTTTTATCTGTTAAACGGCACGCTGCATTACGAGCGTGATATTCAGGCCTACTTGACGCGCCTGCGTCCCGCGATGAAAGACCAGGCACGCTTGATCGTCGTCTATTACAGCTCTTTGTGGCGGCCCCTTCTTAGCCTCGCAACGCGCCTAGGCTTCCGGACCAAGACGCTTGAATGGAACTGGCTGTCGCACGAAGACATGGCAAATTTCATGAGACTTGCCGACCTCGAGGTGGTCCGGCGCGAGCCCAAGGTCCTGCTGCCCGTATATATCCCGCTGATCAGCCCGATCATCAATCGGTATCTAGCACCGTTGCCACTGGTCTCGAGCCTGTGCTTCGTCAACGTACTGGTAGCACGGCCAGCGGCGACTTCGGCAGCCCCTGCTCGGGCGATGTCTGTTTCCGTCGTGGTACCTGCTCGCAACGAAGCGGGCAACATCGACGCCATCATCTCCCGGTTGCCACGCATGGGCCCCGAAGATGAATTGATCTTTGTCGAAGGGGGTTCCACCGACGACACATGGGCAAGGATCTGCGATGCGCAGGTGCGCTATGCCAGCGTAAAAAGCATCGTCATCGCACAACAGGACGGCAAGGGCAAGGGAGACGCAGTACGTCGCGGGTTCGCCCTGGCACGCAACGAAGTCCTGATGATTCTGGACGCCGACTTAACCGTTCCCCCCGAGGAACTGCCGAAGTTCTATGGGGCTATCGCCAGCGGCAAAGGCGAATTCATTAACGGCAGTCGCCTTGTCTATCCGATGGAAAAGCGTGCAATGCGCTTTCTGAATTTGATCGCCAACAAATTTTTCGCGGTTGCCTTCTCATTCGTTCTTGGTCAGCGCTTCAAAGACACGCTGTGCGGCACTAAGGTCATTTCGCGCGGCAACTATCAGCGATTGGCCAGAGACCGCGCCTATTTCGGCGAATTCGATCCCTTCGGCGATTTTGATCTTCTTTTCGGCGCCGCCCGGATGGCTCTTCACATCGTCGAGATACCCATAACCTACCGCGAGCGTACGTATGGCGAGACCAACATCTCAAGATGGCGGCACGGCGCGTTACTGGTTGCGATGCTTACGGTCGCGGCGCGCCGTTTGAAATTTATCTAAGCCGATGACCCCAAGCGCCGCGGAAAGACAACAAAATCATCGCGATCTCTGGCAGTCGAAGCCCGTGCTGCGAGAGGTTTACGGGCACCTTTATCGACGCATCGCCGCAGCGTGCCGTCCGGGCTTAACGATCGAGGTAGGCGGCGGATCTGGAAATTTCAAACAGTTCGCACCCGACGTGCTGTCATTCGACATCGTGCATGAGCCCTGGCTGGACTTTGTTGCGGACGCTCAGTCGCTGCCTCTACGCTCCGCCAGCGCCGTGAATATCGTCATGCTCGACGTGCTGCATCACATCGAGTATCCGATCCGGTTCTTGAAGGAAGCTGCGCGCGTCCTGCAACCCGGGGGCCGCGTCATTTTCGTCGAGCCGGGTATTACTCCCCTCAGTGGAATCGTGTATCGAACGGCACACGAAGAGCCTGTGGATTTGAATGCTGATCCTCTTCTTGAAGGCTTACCCGACCCCAAGAAAAATCCATACGTCGGAAATCAGGCGATCCCCACTCTGCTGACCGGCTCCCATTCGGCCCGCCTGCGAGAAATCGAGCCTTCGCTCAAAATGATTACTCTGCAGCGCCTGAGCTTGTTGGCTTATCCGCTGTCCGGTGGATTCAAGCCCTGGACGCTGCTTACCGCGGCAGCCGCACGCAAACTTCTCTGGCTGGAAGACCGTGTCGAATCGCTGCTCGGGCCGCTGATGGGTTTTCGTCTATTGGCGGTGTTTGAAAAGCTCAAGTAACGACAACGTAACCTTCAAGTGAGCATCGGCCCTCGGAGTTATAGATCGCCTTGATGAAATCTGTGACGAACGCGCGAGAAAAGAGGCGTTAACGTGGGCGTATTGCGCTTGCTTCTCGCCTGGCTGGTAGTCATCAGTCATTCCTCGCCCATCTTCGGGTGGCGCGGTCTGGGGGCCGATGCGGTCACGGCTTTCTTCATCATTTCCGGCTTTTACATGGCGCTGATTCTGGATCAAAAGTATCGAGCGTCCGGCGGGCTTTGGCTGTTTTACTCAAATCGCGCACTGCGACTCTTCCCCCTTTACTTTCTTTTCCTGCTCGTTTACTTGCTGCTGTCTTTAATCGGCCAACACGGCATGCCGCGAATCGATCGAATATTTCACATCGCCGAGCAGGGGATGACCTACGCAACGGACGGCAGCGTCGGCAGCGTGGTGGCGATCGTGCCAAACCTGCTTTTTGTAGGGTCAGACGTCTTGCGCCTGTTTCTGGTCGATGTTGATTCCGGCCAGTTCCTTCCATGGCGAATTGGGATGGCAGAAACGTCGCAACTACGCGGCGGATATCAATACTTGGTGATGCCGCACATATGGTCGCTGGGCGTCGAGATTGTCTTTTATGCGGTCGTTCCTTTCCTGGCGCAGTTGAAGCTGTATCGACTCCTAGTCGCCTTCATAGCGTTGCTCGTGCTTCAGAAATCGCTGAGCCTATGGGCGGGCGACCTCGCCTGGCTACACCTACTTTCGCTCTGGAATCTATGTTTCTTCGTGCTGGGGATGCTTGTTTTTCGGTTAACACCCTTTCTGGTGAGTTCAAAGCGGTGGCTTGTCGTGTTGTTCGCAGCAGCGCCGTTGGTGACAGCAGTTGTCGCAGAAGGACACTATTGGTTGAACTGGGTTCCATTTTCGCTGGGTCTGCCGGCGCTGTTCTTCTTGACCAAGAATTCATCCCTCGACACTAAGGTGGGCAACCTTTCCTATCCCGTCTACCTGTGTCACTTCTTGTTTGCGTGGCCAGCAGCTGCCGCCTTCGGACAATACGGAGCTGTCGTGGCGCTGATACTGTCGTGCGCGCTTTCCTGGATCGCTCTGCAGGTGCTCGACAAGCCCATCGAGCGCTGGCGCGCACGTCGCGTCGCGCAAGCGCGCGATGCGCGTCAGAGCAAGACTGTTCCAGTTGCACATCATCAAGTCTCAGCGGGCGCTGCACGCCCGTCCGACGGGTGACGTGGAGCGGTTGGTGCGAGCCGCCATTGCCTTACGCTTTTTCGCGGTGCTCGGCCTGCTGTTGGGGCTGGCATTAATCTTCGCAGAGTTGTTCGCGCCCACGTTATCGATTCGATTCGATGCGACCCAGGTGCGCCATGAAGACAGTTTCGCCTACGTAGTTCCTGTAAGAGTCCGCTCCCATTTACTTTTTCAGCTTCGATCTGACTACACTGATAAGCCAAGCGCATCGACACTGCGGCTGCTCGAAGAAGGAAAGCCGCTCGGACCCGCGCACTCAGCTCATACCAATGTTCGGCAGCAAGGCGCCGGCCGCTTTTCGCACTGGAGCAACGCGCTCTGGTTCTCTTCAAGTGACGGAACTGATCCAACGGCTAACGGGCGCACCTATTTGGCCGAAGCCAGGCTGAACCTGCGCCCTGCATGGACCGCTGCACGCACAGCCGCGCTGGCTGCAGCACTGCTCATTCTTGTTATCGAAGCGATAAAGCAACTGAGTGGCCCTCGCTGCGCACGCGTTGTCATGGCGCTGCGACGCTTGACCGCCCTATTAGGCAGCCCGCGCTCTCACACACGACGGGTCGCGGCACTCGCCGGTGCGCTGGGAGCTGTTGTCTGCACCGCCGCCGTAATTTACGGTTGGTATGCTGGAGACACGTCAATCACGGGGCTTGGTGTGGCTCGGTTCTTACCCGTCAGTGACGCTCTTGGATACCACATCTGCGCGACATGGATCGCCGCCGGATCAAGTCTTGACACAAGCCCCATTGCAGACGTCTGGTGCAGTCGGCGGGTGCTCTATCCGGCGATGCTCGCTTCCCTCTTCAGCTTTACGGCCTGGAATTCTCAGCTCGCTTTGGTCGCTCAAGGGGCTCTGGTTGGGGTGGCGGTTGCGATGTTCTCACTAGCCGCCAGTGCAGTTGCAGGACCTGTCGCAGCATTAGTAGTTGCAGTACTGCTCTTCCTGTATGCATGGGAATTTGTTCTTGGTCTTTTCATGACGGAAGTCCTGGGATTCACGCTGAGTCTGTGCGGTCTGACGCTGTTGCTTGGTTTTTGTAAGACGAAGCAATCGTGGCACTTGTTCGCAGGCATCCTCCTCGTCAGTGTCGGTCTTGCCGCAAGAGCCGGCGCATTGTTATTGCTGCCGATATTTCCTGTCTGGGCCTTTCTATCGTTTTCTGGTGCCAGCGCCCTGGACCGTACAAAGTATTTTTTCATTGCTCTCTTGGGCGCGCTGGCGGGGCCGCTGATTCAGTTGTCAATGGTGTCGCTGTTGGGCGCGGATGCGAGCAACACCGGCGGCAACTTTTCCGCGTCGCTGTATGGACTCTCCACCGGTTCACGAGACTGGAGTCAGGCGTACCGCGACTTCGACGCGCTTTTCAAGCAAAGCGAAGCTGACGCATTCCGCGAGGTCTACAAAATTGCTTGGCACAATATCGTCGACAGACCCGGCATTTTCATCGAAGCGTTGGCGGAAGCTGGGCGCCTGTACTTCAAGACCCTCTTCACTTTCATCGCGAATCCTCGCTACAACGAACTGCTTACGTTGTTGGCGGGCCTCGGCGCTATACGTTGCATCCTGGACGCGCAATTCCCCGTTGCACGCCTGATAATCGCGCTCGCCTTTGCCGAGATTCTTTCGGCGCCCCTCATCATCGATAGCGGCGGCCTTCGAGTATTTGCCGTCACGGTCGCCGTAAGAATCTTGCTTTGCGCGCTGGGACTACAATGGCTGCTGCAGCTCGTTTCGAGAGCGCTCTCGGGTGAACGCTCGGCTTCTTTGGAGATGTCAGGAGCTGCACCGTCGCTGTCTGTTGCGGTGGCTACAGGGGCCTTCATACTCATCTTGATCTTTTCGCCTGCGACCCCTCTCGCAGAAATAGGTCAGCTCAAGCGGGTCGCCGGATTGGGATGTCCTGCCGGTTCAAAGGAAATTGTGGCAAGACTCGCAAATGAGTCGCAATCTTTAGCTATTGTCGAGGGAAATTCGATAGTTGAGAGTTTCGATCCGTTCAGGATTACTCCTCAAAGACTCCGGAATGACTCCCGCCTAAAGGGAACCTGGTTTGGTGACGACTTTTTGCGTCTGTCCCCGCCTTTCACGATCGTCCGCGCCGTAGACCTATCAGATCCGAGCGCTTTTAATGTTAAGCCGCTCTTCTTCCGGGGCGTGCTCAACTACCAGTCCGATCCGCAGTCCTTATGCGTCGACGAACAATCCTTTATCGAGTTCGCACAGATTCGCCATTACCTGATTAAAGAGATCCGTCCGCTTCGAGATCGCCCATGATCTGCTGCTTCTTGACGACGAATCGCCCGCTGATCGCGTTCAGGCTGTCTACATCGCTTGTGCAAAAGGGACTTGAAGGCGACGCCCTAAGGCGGGGGACGAAATTTTCCAGATATGCCGGCTCAACGGAAAGGTTCACATGGAAATCCACGACGCCAAAACCCGCGTCTCGAAACATCGCTTCCATTTGAAATGGCCTAATCCGACTTCCGATCTGGCCAAATTCCCTTTCGAATAACACCGCGAACGACCGCTCGTCGTCGAGCAGGAACTCCAGAGGTCGTGAGAAATCGCGGTGATCGCGGAAATCCACTTGGTGTAATCCGATGCCGCTGTTGGCGGTCAATTCATACAGGGACTTGATCGCCGCCCGCGGATTGAATAAATGCTCGAAGACCGCATTCGATGCTGTTATATCGAACCGCGAGTCGCCGAACGCCGAACGCTCTTCAAGGGGCGTGGAATAGATTGTCAGTCCTGCCGCGGCATGCTCCCGTCGACGAAGCACTTCACTTATCGGGTCGATCGAGACTGCGGCCCCACGCTCCTGCAGCATAACCGCGAGCCGCTTGTAAAGAGGTATGTGATACGCCGCATCAAAGGGGACGAGGAATCGGTCGGCTACGGCAACGCGATCGGCGCCCCAGCACAGCATTACTAATGCGGCCCCAAAATGCGGGCCTGGCCCCAGTTCCAAGATAGAGCGGCCGCTCAAATGCGACGACCCTCCTGGTAAACAGTCCACGTAGGACTGCGCGGTGACGATCGCGTACGCCGCGTCTTTCTCGATCGCAGCAGACGCTGCATCTAAGGGCTGGTAGTTCACAGGCGCAGCGCCAGATGTCTTGGGTTGCGAGTCGACTACTTCTTCGACGTCCGCGACGATGCTATAGCAGCGGCCATTCGAAGCGGGTGGCGTGTTATCGGATGTGGAAAACCGAAGTGCTTGACCCCAGTGAGAGAATGCCCCGCGCCCCACCTTGCGGATAAGGTCGTGCGCCGAACAGGCTGGGCCTAGAGCGTTGCCATCTTCAAAGAGCAACAAGCCGGACTTGGCAGCATGGCCCGCGGTGTCGCCGGGCGTCAGCTCTGACGGCAAGTCAGAAATCCAGCAATTCCCCTGCTCCGGGTTAAATGACCTTATTTCGAAAAGCCTGCGCGCCATTTGCCGGACAGTGAAGTGGACGCACAAGCGTCAAGAGTCATCTCCCCCATGGAACCGTTGGTGAGCGCGCTTCCGACAGACATTAAGCAGCGGTTCCAAGTATTTCAGATATATCGGCAAGCGCTTCGGCTTCGTCTGTCAGAACGCGCAAGTATCGCTCTGCCATCGCTCGACGCGAGAATGACGTGCTCATGAAGGCGACGCCGCTGATGCTGAACTTGGCTCGTAGTTGGTCATCGGCAAGAAGGTCGATGCATCTGCGCGCAAAGTCCTCCGTGTTGTCGCGGTCCACCAAAAATCCGGTTTCTCCGTCAATCATGCAATCTGCCACTCCCCCCACATTCGAAGCGACAACCGGCAGGCGCATTGCCTGCGCTTCCATTACGACATTCGGCATGCCTTCAAACGAAGAGGTTAGTAACAGCAGAGAGGAAATTTGCATTAAGTCGGGAACATCGTCGCGCCGTCCAAGTAGCGTCAGCGAGTCCTGTAGACCGAGTTCGACGATACGGCGCTGCATCTGCTCCTCGAATGGACCAACCCCTGCGACGAACGCTCGAGCCTTTGGCAAACGCGCGACGACCGCGGCAAAAGTTTCCACAAACAGAACGGGCCGCTTCTCCTCACTAAGACGAAATACGCCCAGGATTATCGGAGTGCATGATGTGATACCCAGTCGTTGCCGCAACTTCTGCAGCACGTCCTTATCGCTGGCACTGATCGTCGCTATATCAATCGAGTTCGGCACCAGCTTTACACGATGCTCTTCTATACCCATCCACTGCGCGTAGTCCGCATTCGATGCACTTGAATTTCCGGTCAACAGTATCCTGGGCGACCGCGCAAGTGCCGAGTACAGCGGCTGATACCAATCGTTGGTCAGATACGAAAAGCGGGTCGGGTTGTAGTTACGGAATGACAAGACGGTCTGCGGCACCGAAGCCAATACGCCGGCAGCCCCGGCGATTAGGTTTGCGTAATCGAGCTGGGCAAATACCACTCGCGGTCTCAAGCGTGAGAACAGATTTACCAATTCATGCAGCCGAGAACCGAATGGATTTGCCGTTCCGATCCCAAAGTCGCCGCGGTGAATGTCATCAAGCGCGGCGCGCAACGCTCCCAACAACTCGGGCCGATCGAACTTTTGATCGAGTTCTGTGATTTCAATGCCCTCGCGAGCGAGCAGCGGTACGTAATGGCGGCTTTGACCTTCCAGCGGGAATAGTGTGACGAAATGGACTTCGTATCCCATCCGCTTCAAATCGCCCGCTAAATAACACCACTGCCGCTCAGCACCCCCTGGGGGCAACGCGTGCGTTAGTACGACGACACGATCGCCGGGGCTTAGTTTCAATCGTCTCGACACCGCGCCTTCATTGTCTATCGTTGCCTTGAGTTCTTCCAGGAAGAGGGGGCGGTGCTTTCGCACAGAAGGAACAAGTATTTCGGAGACAAATTTAAGACATCGCCGCGTCGCAACGTTGCTCGGCACCATCCAAATCGCCGTCGGCGGCAGCCTGTCACGGGTGGACGAAAAAAACACATGGTGCCCCCACACCGAGTAACGACCAGCGCCAAAACGTCGAATGGCGTCGTGTGAAACAGGAAGCGGCGGCAGTTGTCTGGTCCCTTCAAACAACGCAAAGCCATCCGACATTTCTTTTTCGTCCGCCGGTATTTCTTGTGATGGCCCCGCGACCCACATCAGGCCTCTTTCCGCCCAAGCGCTCCGCAACACCTTGCGGCCCACTGCGGCCCGGCCGAGCAGGAATAAGTCGATGCGCTCGCGCCAATCACTTGCGACTCTCATCGAAAGCGATATCACCGAGCCGTCTTCGAGATGCGGGTGCGGCATCATCAGACGTGCGACGCCCAATCGGCGCAATCCATCGACTTCAAACCATCCGACGGCCTCGCAGAAGCCGGCACGCAATAGCAGCACGGTTGCGCCAGCAAGAGCACGCTTGGTCTCTGCACTGCATTGGCCTTCCGCGAGCGCCGCCCATGAAATTACCGTCTCTGACAGCGGGCGGAAAACTGTGGTTGAGGAACCAGCAATGCACTTCAGCAGATCGGGGCTCGCCGCAATGATTCTGGCCAACGTCGATGCGGAAACCGCTGAATTCCTTGCAATTGAAGGCTGACTCGCGCCCGCAACTTCAGTCTCGGTTGCGATGAGTACGCGATCGGCGATGCTCCAGAGCTGAATTTGCGATTGATGACCAGGCTGTCGCGCCTCCGACCTATCAGCTATCACCTTTTCCGACTCCACGGAAGCAAGTGCAATGTCAACCACCGTCAAACGAGCCGACCGAACCAGGTGCCCCAGCCGTATACGCCGAATGGCTCTACCAATCCCCGTCGCTCTAGCGCAGCGAGTTGGCTGCGCGTGGTGGCTTCTTTGTCGGGCGCTCCAGGCGAAAAATAGTCGTCCACAACGAGGTGGCATCGGGGCGCAAGAAGAGGCTTGTACAGCGCTAGATCTTCTTCTATGTAGCCATCGGCATCGATCACAAAGCAAGAAAAGGGTCCCGTATCGTCAAACACACTCTTGACACTATCTAGAACGGATTGATCGCGACTATGTCCGACAATCAAGTTAACCCGCTCATCAACTCCATAGCTCTTCAAATTCGCAGCGAGACTTTCGACGATATTGGTCGTCACGTGAGTGGGATGGCGATAGTCCCGCCCCAGCTCAACCGATGTGACTCGTGCCGAATTTCCGATGTCAACGGCGCCACGCGCCAATGCGATCGTGGACCCACCGATATAAGGCCCGAATTCGAGTACCGGTCCTTCCGCGTACGCGCCATAGTGGTAAAGCAGAGCGAGTACGTCCGGATGCAGCATCGAAATGCGCTCGTTGAGTTCCCTAAACAAGGGGTAGACGGAGGCTGATCGGTACTGGGTCGCGAGCAACGACAAATCGAAAGGCGTTGTGGGCATTGCATTAGCGAGAGACTGCATGATCCGTTGGCGATGATCCGAGACGCGATACGAACTGTATAGGAGCAGTGAGCGTGTTGCCGGTCATTAGCCGGGGCCAACGGAAAAATGGCGTCCAACTAGCTAGCACCAAGCGATGAGCGGCACGTGACTTACAGACCGGCTGTAATTAACGGATGCGCAGAAAAGTGTTTAGACGATGCCACCCTGTTGATTGGATGGCCCCGGTTCCCAAGCCGTCCGGTAGTAAGACTGCTGAGGAACCACGGTGCCCGTGGATCTCTCTGTCGACTGCACGCACGTCAACAGAAAGTATGTACCTGCGTCCAAGCTCCCCAAGCGGGAAAAATCTCCGGGTCGGTAATCTGTTAGGGTCCAGGGATCGGTTGCTGGGTCGTTGTCGAACCGCGCAACTGCGATGCGTTTGATCAGCCATCCGTTCGCTAGGTAAAAATCCGAAAAGAACGTAGGACTGAACGAGTAAAAACCGTGATCGACGCAATTCGACAATGGACTTAGATGAACAACTCTTCCCCCTGCCGCGGTCATTCCGGCAACTACACTTAACGCAGCTGCCACGTCAAAGACGTGCTCCAGCGTCCCACCGTCAAATACAAGGTCGAAAGCACGTTCACATCCCGCTGGTACTTCGCGCTTGTTCAGATCATGTGCTATGTCGGCTCCCTCGTAAGAGCTTGCGTCCAGGGCGGACAAGGAACTAAATCCCAAAGCGTGAAACAACTGACGGTCCGTAAGAGCCGTTGACTGATTTGCAAGTCGCTGCACCGACGGCGACAGAGTTACGCTGTGCTCAGCGGCGACGCGGCACAAATCGGATCCAGATACGGATGTGTCTTGACGACCCAACGTTAAGACGCGCCCCGACCACGGACGCGCTATGCCCTCATTCATCAAAAATTCTAGGGCACCTACTGCAATTCCCATGACCCAGCTCCACTCTTTCCGCTCACGGCGGTCCAACGGCGCTCCGATAGTTTGACGTCTAAATCGACGAGGCATGTCGTAAACGCACGTGTCATTCCAACGATCTGAAACTCGAACGCATCAAACCGGCAATCAAGGAACTGACTCTTTTCTTGTTCCTCCTCGTGCGCGATCGCTACAGAAAGAAAATAAGTACCCGGCACGATTGGAATGGCAGCTGTAAAACTACACTCGTAAGCAGTACCCGCTGACGAAGGTGGCAGAGCAGTTCCGTGCAAGCCCGCTTTTGTCGCAAAAATCTCGACGCCGCGTGAATTGGAGATGATAAAGCCGTACCCAACCCTAGAATGGACGTCTGCGTTAAAACGGACCCTGAAGTAAAACTCATAACTTGAATGAACCTCGACCAGCCGCGTGCTGACACCTTGCATGTCACGCAAACCGATTTCGACTATCTCTGCTTCCCGGCTGCCGTAACGCACTTCGCGGGCAGACCCTGGTTCAGCCGATGAACTGCCGTCGTCGGTCCCACGCGCCGAAACATTTGGCTTCGCATCAGAGTCGGAACCTACCTTGGCCGAAGGCAACGAGCCCGTGAGACTTTCGTGAGCCTGGCTCATTACGTCCACGGGCCCCACAGTTTCCGACAGGATCTCGGCTGCGGGCGTCGCTGATTTGTGGACAAGCCGGTTTTGATACTCCGCGCCGTGAACCTCGTTAACACCTTCAAACAGCAGTCGATGATATCGACGCGCTACGGCCCGCGGCATTCCGGACGTGAATATCTTTCCGTTCTCCAAGACCAGAGCCTGCGAGCAAAACTGGACGACGGTGCCGGTGTCGTGGGTGACGAATAAGATCGTTGTACCCATCTCCCGCAGCTGCTCCAACCGCCTAAAGCACTTCTTTTGGAAGCTCGCATCTCCCACCGACAAGGCTTCATCAACGATGAGCAAATCTGGCTCGACCGCTGTCTGAACCGCAAACGCCAGTCGCAACATCATGCCGGAACTGTATGTCTTGACAGGCTGATCGATGAAGTCGCCTATATCAGCAAAGGCGGCGATTTCGTCGAACTTACGGTTGACCGTTTTTTCGTCCAGTCCGAGCAACGTGGCATTCAGTCGTACGTTCTCGTCCCCCGTGAAATCGGGAGAAAACCCGCTGCCTAGCTCAAGCAAAGCCGCCACCTTGCCGCGTACTGCAACTGCACCCGACGTCGGCGTGAGTGTGCCGGCAATTATTTGAAGCAGCGTGCTTTTTCCAGCTCCATTGCGCCCGAGAATTCCGAGAGCTTCACCGCGCTTAAGTTGCAACGAAACGTCGCGCAGAGCCCAGAACTCTTTGTAATAAGGACGCGATCTACGCATCGAAAGTGGCAGCAGCGCGGTTTGCAGGCGCGGCACGATCGACTGCTTTAGTCGATCTTGCGGTCGCTCGTAGATTTCGTACCGTTTCGAAACGTTCTCAACCGACAAAACCGTCTCGGACGAAGGAGATTCGTCGGCAACAGAACGCTCGATGGCGAGTTCGTCAGAAGAGTTCTGCACGCAGTTGCCTCAATTCGGTCAGCGCTTGCCAGTGCTAGCAGCGCGGCCCCGCATGCAAGTATCCCAGTCGCTCGGCTGCTGGATTTCGACCAGACCGGCGTCGCGAAACCAACCTTTCACCTCCTCGGGCGCATGCAGCCAATGATAGGCGGGCGAGTATCCGTCAAATGTGTCAAGAATGTCGTATTCGACACCCAGGCCATGCCTCGGAAACGGGAAAGCACGCTGGAGCGCGGCCACCAGCGGATGTTCGAGGCGCGCTTCTGCCCACGGTACGAACCAGCGGCACCATGCGTAATACGCCTTGTCTGGAAGCTTGTTGACGAACGGTACCCAATGTGCTCGGGTGATATAAGCGTCACTACGCGGGTAGACCCATATCGCGATCACTCCGCCCGGCGCGAGCAGTGGCACGAGGCTATCGAAATACCGTCGCGTATTGGGCGTATGGTGAAGAACGCCGATTGAGAAAATAACGTCGAACGTACCGGGACGAAAGGGCAGCGCACCTATGTCAGCTTGCGCGATCCATACATTCGGCCGCTTCCCCAAATTCCGCTGCGCCGCCTCGACCGCGTAACTTAGATCGACACCAACGACATCGCCGCCCCAGCGGCTGGCGACATCGGCATACCGACCCGCGCCAACGCCCGCGTCGAGAATCAACCTGCCTTTCAGGAACTCCGGGGTAAATCCGGTTTTCGCAACAAACTCATGCTCCGACGGACGATCGTCGCGATAGATATCGAGTTGTGTCTGATCGTGGACATTCCACTCGAAGCTGAATGACTTGACGTACTGATCGCTTTCGACGAAACGCGATACGCCGTTGACGATCGGAAAACACCGGCCGTCCGAGCTCACATAAGCGTCGCCTTCCAATGTCAATGCGGCGCCAGTTTTCGGGTCGCGCAGATATTCATGCACACGTTGCGCAGCCGTCCGAACTGTTGACGTATCTGACAACACTAAGCAGCCGTGGCTTGAATTGGCTCAGGCATGTTTTCTTTAGTCTCGGCGCCGTTTTCAAGGACGTCGAGATAACGCTGTGCCATCGCGCGGCGCGAAAACGAATTACGCATATACGCGGCGCCGTTGGCGCCGAACCTGGTGCGCAGGTCATGATCTTCGAGCAATTCAATACAGCGCCTTGCAAAGCCGTCGATGTTGTCGCGCTCAACCAGGTAACCCGTTTGGCCATCGATCATGCAATCCGAAACGCCTCCCACATTTGGCGCAACAACCGGAATACCCACCGTTTGCGCCTCCATCACTACGTTCGGCATTCCTTCGAAGCTAGAGGTCAACAGCAACACGGAAGAAATCTGCATCAACTGCGGCACATCATCGCGCCGTCCCAAGAGCAGGAGTGATGTCCGCAAGTTCAATTCATCGATTCGCCGTCGCATCGCTTGCTCAAATGGTCCCACGCCGGCCACAAACGCGCGTGTAGTAGGCACGCGCGCGACCACCGCAGCAAAGGCTTCCACGAACAGAATGGGACGCTTTTCTTCGTTAAGGCGAAACACGCCAAGGATCACCGGCGTTTCAGGTGCAACCCCCAACTGTTGGCGCAGCTTCAGCAGGGAGTCCGGACCCTCAGGAGTTAGCGCCTCAGAATCAATAGCGTTGGGAGCAAGCTTGACCCGGGACTCATCCACACCGATCCATCGTGCGTAGTCTGCATTCGCTGCGCGCGAATTGCCGGTCAGCAGAACACTCGGCGACTTCGAAAGCAATGCGTATAGCGGTTGAAACCAGTCATTGGCGAGGTACGAAAACCGACTTGGGTTGTAGTTGCGAAACGATAGAACGATTTGCGGGACGGATGCCAACAATCCCGCGGTCGCGGCAATCAAGTTGCACGAGTCGAGTTGGGCAAAGACAACCCGAGGCTTCAGTCGTTCAAACAGCTCGACCAGATCGCGCAGCTGTTGACCGAAAGGGTTCTCCATGCCGGCCGCGGCATCTCCCGCGATCATCCGCTCGAGCTTGGAATGCACGACAGCGATCATTTCCTGCTCGCCCACTTCGGTTTGAGCCAGCTCAGTCAACTTGACACCATCGCTCGCGAGCAAAGGAAGGTAGTGCCTGTTATCGCCTTCGAGCGGAAACTGTGTGACGAAGTCGACGTTGTGCCCCATCCGCTTCAGTTCGCCCGCGAGGTAGCACCACTGGCGCTCCGCTCCGCCCGGCGGTAATGCATGCGTCAACACGACGACCTTATCTCCACGCCTCAGAGGTGTATGTTCTGGACTATTCGTACTCGCAGCTATCGCGGCTTGAAGTTCGATCAGGAAAGGGCGTGGATGCTGAAAGACGACCGGTGTAATAGGCCTCGACAAGAACTGTAGCCGCGGTTCTGTACGAGAATTTCGCTCGACCATCCATACAGACTTTGGTCGGCCCTTCCGGTTGGTCGACGAGAAGTACACCAATCCGCCCTTGGCCGAGTAGCGTCCCGCACCGGTTAACCGAATGTCGGCCAGCGAGACTGGAATCGGGGGCAGCTGTCGAATGCCTTCGAACAACGCGAAACGGTCGGATACATCCTCCTCGGTCGAGGCTATGTCGGTGAGCGGGCCAGCAATCCACATTTTTCCTTGTTCCGGTTTCGCGCGCACGAACATCAATCGCCCAAATGCGAGTCTCAGCAGACCAAGCAAATTCATGCTTGCGCGCCAGATCGTTGGTCTGCGCAACGCGATCGTCACCACGTCACCATTGCCGCGGTAAGGATGCGGCAGTACTACTCGCGCAAGACCCAGCCGACGAAGCGCGTTTAGTTCGGACCAACCTGTAGCTGCAACCAAGCTGCTATTCGTCAGCAATAGCGTTGCACCTTTGATGGCATTCCGGGGATCGGTTTCGCATCTGCCCAGGGTGAACGCTGTCCAGGAGTTCGGCTGTTCCAATATCGGGCGCAGATCGGGCGATGCCACAACGTGCTGCCAGAGATCCGGGCATGCAGCAATCATCCGCACCACGTCTGATGTCGAAACTGGAATGCGAGGACTCGCTGTGCTCGATATATCAGCTTCAGCGACTGCGAGCACGCCATCTGCGATTTTCCAAACCTGTACCAGCGGCGAAATTGACGGCTCAGTTGTCCGCGAGTCAGCACTGCGCGACAAGTCTGCAGGCGAAGGATCAGAGGACGCGATCTGCGCAGGATGGTGGCGCAGCCACGACTCCAGCATTGTGAGCGCCCATACCTGATACGTAACGAAGCCGCTGGGGCTTTGCTGCCTCTGCATGAAACGGGCAATCGCGTCACGGCCTAAGGCGGCCGCCAGATGGCTGTCAGAGCTCTCGAGCAGACTCGACGCCGCTTTTAGCAACTCGTTCTGGCCCCAACGTGACATCGGAAGCCCGAAGCCCTTCTTAGGCAAATCGACAAGGTTGCGCGGGAAGTGGCGATACGCAATTTCGCGCAACACAAGCTTGCCTCGCGCGCCGTTGTACAGAACCTGTTGCGGCAAGCGTTCTGCAAAGCGTGCAAGTTCAATACTCAGAAACGGCGTGCGCACTTCAAGTGAGTGCTGCATGCTCATGCGGTCGACCTTCGGCAGCACAGCACCCGGCATGTAGTTCTCGACATCTGTCTGCCGCAAGCGACAGAACAGCGGAACGTCAGCGCGATTGACCTCGCTACGCAACCGCGTCAGGTGTTCGTTGGCGCCTGCCGGCACGGAGCCCAGCAGCTCTCTGATGTGCTCTTCTACCGAAACCAGGATGCGGTTCGAGTAATACGCATCGCCAGGTCGCCACGCCGCTTGCGGTCGACGTGACTCGTCGATGGTCGCAAAGTAGCGGTCGTAGCCGGCAAACATCTCGTCGCCACCGTCACCGGAAAGCGCCACCGTCACCGTTTCGCGCGCGAAAGCGGACAACAAATAAGTGGGAAGACACGAGCTGTCGGCATTTGGCTCGTCGAGCACTCGGCCCATATTCAGAAGGAAATCGCTGGTATTGGGAGCGATGATCTTGTCGTGATGCTCGGTGCCGAGGTGCTCGGCAAATGCTCGGGCGACTTCATGCTCGCTTTCGGCTGCACCCTGAAACCCGATCGAAAACGTTTTCAGCGGTACATCGAGACGGCGGCGAATCAGTGCGCAGACCGTCGATGAGTCGACGCCTCCAGACAGAAACGCTCCGAGCGGTACATCGGAAACCAAGCGGCGGCGCAGGCTTCGTACCAGAATCTCCTCAAGCTCGTCCGCCATTTCTTCAACGGACCGATGATCGAAACCTGTGCTTCCGGGACGGAACGCGAAGTACCTGCCGATCTTCGGAGCCTGGCCCGGATAAGCGATCAGCCAGTGCCCTGGTGGCAGCTTGCGGATGCTGCTGTAGATCGTTCGTGGCGCGCCGATGTATTGAAACATCAGTAACTCTGCGACGGCGTCAAGACTGACTTGGAGACCAACGTTCGGCACCGCTTCAAGCGCCTGCAGCTCGGAGGCGAACGCCAGAGCGCCGCCGGCAAGTTCAGCGTAGTAAAGCGGCTTTTCTCCGAACGCATCGCGCGCAAGAATCAGTTGGCCCGACTCTCGATCGAAAGCCGCCAACGCAAACATGCCATCGAGTCTCGCCAGCGCGTCCACACCCCATAGCGCGAGCGCATGCAACAGCACTTCGGTATCGGTGCGTCCACGGAACGCTATACCGCACGCTTGCAGTTGGGCGCGAAGTTCCTCAAAGTTGTAGATCTCACCGTTGTAACTGATCACCCACCGCCCGCTTGCATCGAGCATCGGCTGATGGCCTGCGGCGGACGTATCAATAATCGACAGCCGGCGATGTCCGAGTGAACAACGTCCTTCGGAGTCATGCCAGATTCCCTCGTCGTCAGGGCCACGGTGCGCGATGCTATGCGTCATGCGCCGGAGCACGGCATCGCGAGCTCCAACCTCGGGAACGGCTCGTTGCACTGAAAACAACCCCGCAATTCCGCACATATCTAGGTGTCCGACCCCGGTGCCCCACTCTTGCGCTCAGATGGGAACACAGAGCGGCGCGTCTCCCTGACTGTATAGCTTCGGCCGTTTGATCGGGGGTCGCTGTTGTCGGACGTGGTGAAGAACAAGTGCGTGCCCCAATGCGAAAATCGTCCGCCGCCCAGCGTGCGCATTTGATCATGCGGCGCGTGGGCCGGGCCCAATGGCCGGCCGTCCTCGAACAGCAACAAGGACGAGGAACTCTCCAGATCCGACAGAAGGTACGAAGGCAAAGGCGCGTAAAAGCAATGGCCTTGTTCTGGACCAAAGCCGCTGACAGTACCGGCGTACGGCCGGCGCGCGAGCGCACGAAACACACGAAGAAAAGGGGGAGCGGGGATGCGCCGCGTCAGGATCAAGAAAATTCCAACCCCGACCAGATAGACGCTGACCAGTACGACACCAATGGGATCCCGCCACCGGCGGGTCTCAGACAAGTTGGTCAAGAAGATGTCTCCAATCGGAAAGGTAGCGGTCAATATGAAACACTTCAAGCGCCTTGGCTCGCCCCGCCGCGCCGATGCGCCGTACCGCCTCTGGATTGCGTGTCAGAAAGGAAAGCTGCGATCTCAACTCGTCGGCATCATCGGCGAAAAAACCGTTCACGCCATTTTCAATGAAGCGGTCGACGTCGTGATTGCGAGCGCTGACGGTGACCAGCCCGCACATCATCGACTCGCCTCGCGCACGTGGCATCGGTGAACGAAGTGTCGGATTGAAATATACGGAATAGCGGCGCAGTTCATCGACGTAGCGGCGGAATTTCGCTAACGCGTAGGCGTTATTCGCATGAGGCGGTTCAGGCTCTGGAACCTGCAGTGTTGAAGGGCGCAAATCGCTATGGCCGGCGAAGACTTGCTGATGGAGAAAGTATCCCCGGTAATGCGGACGCGAGAGTACCAGCGGGCCGAGCGGTGACAGGATGCCACGCTCGTACGTTGCCGGCGGAAAGTCCTTCGGGTCGAAACCATGCCATATCACGCTCGATCGGCGGAACTGCCACTCGGCCTGTGCCTGATGCGAGTTGCAGACGACGTGAATGTCTCCCACGTAGTCGACCAGGCGCTGCCGCTCGGTTTCGATCGGCTGCATAAGATCCGAGCCCGAATAATCAAAGTTGTACTGCCCGTAAAACTGCGGCGTGCCATGGCAAATAGCAACCTTGGGCAGATCAATCTGCTCGCGGAACAGCTTGAATGCAGCGGCCCACTCCGCGCCTATGACCCCGTTCGTATTTTCGGGCGCCAGGACGTTCTCGTCGAAGTGCAGAATCGCCAGGTCGTAGTCGCGCGTATCGATTTCCTCGAACGCGCGAAACTTCGCATTGCGCGGCAGCGGACGTTGCCCATAGTCCCAGTGCTCGGTGATTACGCTGCCCGTTCCGGTCACCATGGTTACGTCGATCGGCAGCTTCCAGAGCTCGTACTGGTGTGGGACATGCCAGCGATAGGTCAGGACGCGCAGCCGCGCGCGCCGGTCTGAATGCCGGCGCATTGCGAGCAGCAACCGCCTCAAGCGTGACAGCACGTCAATGAATCGGGTGGGCCGGGTTCGAACCGTATTGCCGCTCTATCCACACGCGATACTCACCGCTTCGCACCCTCTGCACCCATTCAGCATGCTCGAGGTACCACTGCACCGTTCTGCGCAGGCCGGCGTCGAAGTTTTCACGTGCGCGCCAGCCAAGTTCGTTTTCGATCTTGCGCGGATCGATCGCGTACCGGCGATCGTGTCCTGGGCGATCGCGCACGAAGCTGATGCCCTCCACGTGCGAGCCGGTTGCGCGCGGTCGCAATTCATCGAGCAGGTGGCAGATCGCTCGCACGACGTCGATATTCTTTACGCAGTTGCGACTGCCTATGTGATAAACGCTTCCTACCTGGCCACGCTCGAATACGGCGCGGATAGCGGCGCAGTGATCTGCCACGAACAGCCAATCGCGCTCGTTCAAACCATCGCCGTAGACCGGCAACGGGCGCTGCTCGATCGCGTTGAGGATCATCAACGGAATCAGCTTTTCAGGAAACTGGTACGGACCGTAGTTGTTACTACAACAAGTGGTGATCGTTGGCAGCGCGTAAGTCTGGTGATAGGCGCGAACCAGATGGTCGGAGGCAGCCTTGGTAGCCGAATACGGACTGTTGGGCGCGTACGGCGTTTGTTCGGTAAACGGCGGAGCGCTTGGCTCCAGTGACCCGAAAACCTCGTCGGTGGAGACGTGAATGAAGCGAAACGCAGCTCGTTCTGCCTCACCCAGCGTTTGCCAGTACCCGCGAACGGCCTCCAGCAACGCGTAGGTTCCATTGACGTTCGTTTGCACGAAATCGGCCGGGCCATGGATCGAGCGATCCACATGGCTCTCGGCGGCGAAGTGAAGCAGCGCACGCGGTCGATGCGTGCGCAGCAGCGCTGCGATCGACTCGCCGTCGCAGATGTCCACGCGCTCGAACAACATGCGCGCGTCCGCGTTCACGCCTCCAAGATTATCGAGATTGCCGGCGTAGGTCAGCTTGTCAATGACGAGCACCTTTTCGTCGGTTTGGCCCAGCCAATCGATCACAAAGTTGGACCCGATAAAACCCGCCCCGCCGGTAACGAAGATCATCCCGAGTCACCGCATTGAATGCAGCATTCTAGGACACGAGCACCCTGTGTTCCTGCGCGCTCAGAGTCGCGTTGAAGGGCGAAGCGTAGCCAATCCGTACAATCCGATCGATGTGTATAACCACGGCGGCATGGGACTAACCACGGTCACCGTGCCGGTCGGATCGGCACCCACAAGGACAATCGATGTGCGCCGCCGTGCTTCGAACAATGGCATTACGGTCAGTGAAGTGCTGCGGATGACGTTTGGAAACGAGGATTCGCGCGGGTTGGAGCTGCCGCTGGTCCCGGTCCGGGACGTGGAAGCCGCAGCTCCGCAGCAGAAAACAACTGGCGGCTGGATCGCCCGCTCGGGTCGTCCCGAATTCGAAGTAGTCGGCCTTGAACGATTCCGCGGTCGCTGGATCAGCATGCAATTCCACCTTCGGGTGGCGCGCGACGAATGGAGCTGGCCTAGATTGTCGTTCGACTTTGGATCCGGCGATTTCAGCGCGCTTGAGATTGCGTTGCCGCGTCCGAGCGCAGCTTCATCGGAGGTCGAACTCCTTTTTCACGTTCCCGACGAGCTTCGCTCGGCTCGTCTAAGCCCTATCGCTCGCCCCGGGCGCTTCGAGTTAGGCGCCGCAACAGTCAGCGTGCTGGGAAAGCTGCGTGCTGTCGGCCGCATGCTGCGCCAAATCGTATCGGTTGACGGCGTCGGTCGCGCCATCGGTATGTTGGCGGACACCCTCGTTCCGGTCACCAATCCGGCAAGCCGTTGGGAAGCGCGTCATCGAATCGTGCGTCGATACATGGAGGTGCGATTAGGCGAAAAGAGCTACGTCAACTGGATAAAGACCTTCGAATCCGAGCACCGGTCGGCTGCCGAGCTGGCTTGGGAACGACAGAGTTGGCGCAGCACACCGACGATTTCAATCCTACTTCCCGTCTACAACACTCCGAAAGCATTTCTGCGGGCAGCGCTCGATTCCGTTCTGAGGCAGACGTATCCGAACTGGGAATTGTGCGTCGCTGACGACTGCTCCACCGACCCGCACGTTCGAACTGTCCTGGATGAATACGCGCAACGAGACCCGCGAATACGCATCGTTTATCGCGAGTCAAACGGGCACATCTCGGAGGCCTCAAATGCTGCCCTCTCAGTGGCTACCGGCGATTGGATCGCCTTGCTTGATCACGATGACTGCCTGCACCCGCACGCACTGCACGTGACCGCCGAAGCGATCGGCGAGCACCCTGACGTTTCGCTTATCTATTCGGACGAAGACAAGATCGACGAGAACAACAACCGCTACGAACCGTACTTCAAGTGCGACTACAACTACGAATTGCTTCTCGCGCACAACATGATTTGTCATCTGACCGTTCTTCGTCGAAGCTTGATCGACGAAGTAGGCGGGTTCCGGCGCGGATTCGAAGGTGCGCAAGACTACGATCTTGCCCTGCGCGCGATCGAGAAGATCGGCAGTAACCGGGTGCTGCACATTCCGCGCGTTCTGTATCACTGGCGAGCCCACCGCGGCAGCACCGCGTCGAGCTCCGATGCCAAGCCGTACGCAGCAGAGGCCGCTCGCCGGGCGATTGCCGAGCACTTGCGGCGGCGCGGTGTTGCCGGGACCGTGGTTGCGGCGCCTGAGGGACACGGAGTGCATCGAGTCAGGTATGCCCTCGCCAATCCCGCTCCGAAAGTCTCGATCGTCGTATGCACCCGCGACCGCGCAGATTTGCTTGCACCATGCGTTGACTCGATCGTCGGCCGTAGCACGTACGGCAACTACGAGGTCGTGATCGTGGACAACGGAAGCACCGAGGATGCGACTTTTCGGCTGTTCGACCGGCTTCCGTCCGAGCGCTTCAGGGTGCTGCGCGACGAATCGATTTTCAACTTCTCAGCGCTCAATAATCGCGCTGTGAACGTGACCGACGGCGAATACATCTGCCTGCTGAACAATGACATCGAGATCCTAACGCCAGACTGGATGGAGGAGATGTTGTCGTTCTCGATGCAGCCGGATGTCGGCGCCGTCGGCGCCCGTTTGTGGTACCCACAAGGAGGGTTGCAACACGCCGGTGTAGTTTTGGGATTAGGCGGAATCGCCACTCACATCCACAGAAACCTGAAGAGGGGAGAGCTGGGGTATTTCGGTCGAGCCGCCCTGCATCAGTCATTCAGCGCGGTAACGGCGGCGGCAATGATGGTCAAAAAATCGATCTATTCGGAGGTTGGCGGGTTGGACGAACAGTTCCCGGTCACGTTCAACGATATCGACTTCTGTCTGCGTGTGCGCGAAGCCGGCTATCGCAATGTATGGACGCCGTATGCGGAAATGATTCATTACGAATCAGCAACGCGAGGATTTGATACAACTCCGCAAAAGACAGCGCAGGCCGAGCGGGAGAGTTTGCTGATGACAAGTCGATGGGGAGACTTTCTTGAAAAGGATCCGGCGTACTCGTTGAATCTGTCGATCGAAACTGAAGACCTTCGCATTGCATGGCCACCACGCACTGACGCTTATCGGCATTCCGCGTCAACCCACCAGCGCGACAACGTGGCGCTCGACGCGTAGCGGAGCGGAGATGAACGTGACCTTCTCGCGATGAAGACCGCGATCGTTACCGGAATCTCCGGTCAGGACGGCGCGTACCTTGCACAGGTTTTGCTCGAAAAAGACTATCGCGTCTTCGGCACGTACCGAAGAACGAGCTCGGTCAACTTTTGGCGCATCGAAGAGCTTGGTATCGATCAGCATCCGCAGCTCGAATTGGTAGAGTACGACTTGACTGACTTGGGCGCTGCCATAAACCTTGTGCAGCGGGCGCAGCCGGCGGAGATTTACAACCTCGCTGCGCAGAGTTTCGTCGGTGTCTCCTTTGAGCAGCCTGTCACAACGACGCAGATCACCGGTATAGGTGCGCTGCATCTGCTGGAAGCGATTCGCATCGTTGACTGCAGCATTCGTTTTTATCAGGCATCTACCTCAGAGATGTTCGGCAAAGTGCAGCGGGTGCCGCAGAACGAGGAAACTCCGTTCTATCCGCGTAGCCCCTACGGCGTTGCCAAGCTCTATGCGCACTGGATGACCGTCAACTATCGGGAGTCTTACGGTATCTTCGGTACCAGCGGGATGCTCTTTAATCACGAGTCGCCGCTAAGGGGTCTCGAATTCGTCACCCGGAAAATCACCGACGGCGTCGCCAAGATCAAGCTCGGAAAAACCGACTGCCTGGAGCTCGGCAATCTGGATGCCAAGCGCGATTGGGGATATGCCAGGGAATACGTCGAAGGCATGCACTTGATGCTGCAGGCGTCGGAGCCGGACACTTTCGTGCTTGCCACCGGCAGAACTGAGACCGTGCGCAATTTCGTCACAATGGCTTTTGAAGCGGTCGGAACTAGTATCGAGTGGCGTGGCGTTGGCGTCGACGAAACTGGGGTCGTCAGCGGCACCGGCAACATCGTCGTTCGCATCAATCCACGCTTTTACCGGCCGGCGGAAGTTGACTTGCTTATCGGCAACGCGTCTAAGGCGCGGGATGTTCTTGGGTGGACACCGAAGACTTCGCTCGAGTCGCTCTGCAAGATGATGGTCGAGGCCGATCTGCGTCGGAATGCGAGTGGCTTCTCGTTCTGATCGCGTTCGAGTGCTGGTAACGGGCCTTGAAGGGTTCACGGGCATTCATCTTGGCCCGTTGCTGCAAGAACGCGGATATGAAGTAATCCGGGCGACAGGGCCTGAATTCAATCTGTTGCGGCCGGACTCCTTTGCGGCCGTGGTTGAGAAATCTCAGCCCGACTTTGTAATCCATCTGGCCGCGATCAGTTTTGTCGCGCACGAAGATGCGACGGCAGTGTATGCAGTGAACACCGTTGGCACGACGTCACTGCTTGGCGCGCTCGAGCGTATCGCACCGCATTTGCGCAAGGTCATAGTTGCCAGCACATCTCAGGTCTACGGCAACGCCACCGATGACCCGATTACCGAACACACGCCGACCGCGCCGGTGAGCCACTACGCGTGCAGCAAGCTGGCGATGGAATTCATGGCGCGCACCCGGTTTGACCGGCTGCCTATCCTGATTACCCGGCCATTTAATTACATCGGTCGCGGGCAAGCCGGACAGTTCCTGCTGCCAAAATTGATCGATCATTTTCGGCGGCGAGCGCCGGTGATCGAGCTGGGAAACCTCGACGTGGAGCGCGATTTTCTCGATGTGCGCTCCGTGGCCGACGCTTATGTGCGGCTGCTCGAATCGCCTTTGCAATCGCAGGTGCTGAATATTGCTTCCGGCGTCGGACGTAGCCTGCGCAGCATTCTGAATGAGCTAGCCCGCATAACCGGACATCACCCCACAATCCGAGTTAATGCAGCATTGGTGCGCGGCAACGAGGTTAGGCGCTTGGTCGGCAGCAGCGAACGCCTACAGCAAGCGATCGGGACGCTGCGCTACTCTGACTTTGACGCAACTTTGCGATGGATGCTGGAGCAATCGGCTCAACCCGCATGACCTCGCCCTCGCCTGCCGCCTTGCGCGAGGCTCGGGTGCTGGTCGTGGGCGACGTCATGCTCGATCGATACTGGTTCGGCGATGTCGAGCGAATCTCGCCCGAGGCACCAGTACCGGTCGTGCGCGTACGCCACTCCGAGGAGCGGTTGGGTGGTGCTGCCAATGTCGCACGCAATGTCACCGCCATTGGGGGCAGTGCAGGCCTGATGGCTGTAGTCGGCGACGATGAGCCCGGCCGTACGATCGCCACGCTGCTTGCTGCGTCGGAGATCGAGCCGCATGTGCGCATCGAACGCGAAGTGACAACCACCGTCAAGTTGCGCGTAATCGGCCGTCATCAGCAAATGCTGCGCGCCGATTTTGAACAAGCGCCGCGGGAGGAAATACTTCTGAAGCACCTGCAGGCATTTGCATCGCTGATGTTGCAGTATCAGCTCGTCGTGCTTTCCGACTACGGCAAAGGTGGTCTCGCGCACATCGCACAGTTGATCACGATGGCGCGCAAAGCGGGCATGCCGGTCTTTGTCGATCCCAAAGGTGATGATTACTCGGCTTATGCTGGTGCGACGGTACTGACACCGAACCGGGCTGAATTGCGCGAGGTTGTTGGGCGCTGGCGTGATGAAGCCGATCTTGAAACGCGTGCACAACGTCTTAGGCAAGGACTCGGGCTGCAGGCGTTGCTGCTGACTCGCAGTGAAGATGGCATGACGCTTTTCACCGATCAGGGCGCATGGTCGGTGTCGGCGGAAGCGCGCGAGGTGTACGACGTAAGCGGTGCCGGCGACACAGTGATCGCAGTAGCGGCCGCGATGGTTGCCTCGGGCGCATCGCTAAAGGATGCCGTCCTAGCAGCCAATCGCGCTGGTGGCATCGCAGTGTCCAAGTTCGGCTCGGCAACCGTCTCGTACGACGAGTTGTTTGGCCCGCACGCAGGCGCTTCGCAATGACGATCATTGTGACCGGCGCGGCGGGCTTTATCGGCGCCAACAACGTCAAGGCGCTGAATGAAGGTGGAGAGCGCGACATCGTCGCTGTCGATCACTTAGCCCAGGCTGACAAGTTTCACAACCTAGTCGATAGCGATATTGCCGATTATCTGGACAAGCAGGAATTTATTGATGCTTTGAGGCGCCGAACCCTGCCACGCGCTGATGTCGTCTTTCACCAAGGCGCCTGTTCGGACACGATGGCGACCGACGGCCGCTACGTTATCGATAATAACTACCGATTTTCACTCGAGTTGTTTCGCTGGTGCCAGGAGCGGAAAGTCCCGCTGATTTATGCGTCGTCGGCGTCTGTCTACGGTCGCGGGCCCGATTTCGTCGAAGATCGCGCGTACGAACGGCCACTCAACATTTATGGCTATTCGAAGTTCTTATTCGATGCAGTCGTGCGCCGGCATCTGCCCAGTCTCGACGCCCCGGTCGTCGGGCTGCGGTATTTCAACGTGTACGGGCCGCGCGAAGCGCACAAGGGACGCATGGCGTCGGTTGCCTTCCATGCCTTCAACCAGCTTCGCGAGCATGGTCGCGTAAAGCTTTTTGAGGCCAGTCACGGCTACGCAGACGGCGAACAGCGCCGTGACTTTGTGCACGTGAGCGACGTGGTCGATGTCAATCTGCACTTTTGGAAGCAGCCCGTGTCCGGCATTTACAACGTCGGCACCGGGCGTGCCCAAAGTTTTAATGATGTCGCGGCCGCTGTCGTCAATACGGTTCGCGCATCAGATGGCGATCCGCCGCTCGCCTTGCAGCAATTGGTGTCTGCGAAAGCAATCGAATACATCAGCATTCCGGATGCACTGGTCTCGAAGTACCAGGCGTTTACGCAGGCAGACCTGACGCGGTTGCGCGCAGCTGGCTGCAATCTCGCATTTCAAACAGTTGAGTCGGGCACGGCCAGCTATGTCGATTGGCTGCTGGCTCGTCAGGCGTCTGCGTGAACTTGCGTCCAGCTGCCTTCCTCGATCGCGACGGCGTTATCAATGTCGATAGCGGCTATGTGTCTCGCGCCCAGGACTTTGAATTCGTGGCTGGTGTATTTGAAGGCGCGGTCTCCCTGCAGCGCCTGGGTTTTGCGCTGGTCGTCATCACCAACCAGTCGGGCATCGGCCGCGGCCTGTACTCGGAAAGCGAGTTTCTCGCGCTCAATCGCTGGATGACCCACCAGTTCGAGCGGCACACCGTTCGCATCGATGGCATTTTTTATTGTCCGCATCATCCCACCGAGGCGTTCGGCCGCTATCGATGCGAGTGCGACTGCCGCAAACCCGCGCCCGGCATGTTGCTGCGCGCGGCGCGCGAGCTCAACCTGGACCTGACACGCAGTGCGATGTTTGGAGATCAAGCGTCCGACCTGCAGGCCGCGGTGGCGGCTGGCGTTCCGTTGCGCTATCTGTTGGGTACCAATGGATCATCATCCCCGGCACCGGCCGATGCCGAAGGGCTATCAATTGCGGAGTTCGCCAGTTTGCAGCAGGCGGCCGCGAGTGTCGAAGTTCATGATGCAGTCAGCCTACTTGCAAGCGCGCCGTGACCACGATCGGCTTCGAGCGAAAAATAGTGGCCGCCGATGACCTCGCAGATGCAGTAGCGCGACTTGCACGCCCCATCGTCCTGACCAATGGCGTATTCGATATCTTGCATCGCGGTCATGTGACTTATCTTGCGCAGGCGCGCGCGCTGGGGGCATCACTCATTGTCGCGGTCAACAGCGACGTTTCGGTCCGGCAGCTCAGCAAAGGTGAAGACCGCCCCGTGAACAACGAAGCCAACCGCGCGGCCGTATTGGCGGCTCTCGAGTCGGTGAGCATTGTCACGGTGTTCACCGCAAAGGTGCCTTTACCAGTACTTGAAATTGTGCGGCCAGAGATCTACGTCAAGGGCGGCGATTACGACATGGCTGCCATACCGGAGGTTGCAGCGATCACTAAGTGGGGCGGAACGGCGGTGGCAATTCCCTTTATGCACGACGTGTCCACGACAGCCTTGCTGAAGCGGATACGGGCGAGCACGCCATAGAACGCGATCAACAGTGCATCGCCCCCGATGAATAGCCCCGGCCGCCTTTCAGCTCGGGCGTTCTGGGGTCTTGCGAGCTGGCTGCTGCCGTTGATCGTGGTGTTCCTGTTGACGCCTCGCCTGCTTCATCTACTCGGACCGGAGCGCTTTGGGATCCTGATGATTCTGCTGGTGACACCGGTCATCGCAACTCAATTTGATTTCGGTCTCGCTCTGAGCGCGGTTCGTCAGTTTGCTGCTGATTTGAGGCAAGGGCACGTCGATGGAAGCGGCATCCTAATTTCCTATGCTTTGGCTTTCTGCGTGGTCGCATTTCTCTTCGGGACGGTCGTGGCGGGTGCTGCGGCATGGCTTGCGGAGACGCTCGGCTTCACCGCCCCACTCGGATTCGAAGCGGCGCGAGAACTGATTCGATGGTGCGCTGCCTGGGGTGCAGTAAGCCTCGCTACGGCAGTTCCGGCACTCGTCGCGCGCGCAGCACAATCTTTTGCTTTGCTTACAGCCGTGCAGACGTTGGCCACCGTTGTTCTATGGATCGGGGCGTTGCTGTTGATCCGTGCGGGGCATCCGCTGCGAGACATAGCGGTGCTGGGAATTCTGGTCGGTGTTTCATCGGCTGCACTGGTGACCGTTGCAGTGAACCGCGTGGTTCGTTGGGACTCACAGCCGTCGTTAAAGGTGTCGATACCTGCCACAGACTTACATTTTGCAGGCGGCATGTTCGTCGCACAGATAGCCAGCGCCATCGCATTTCAGGCGGATCGCATCCTCATTTCGTCATTTGGCTCACTGGCCATCGCGGGCGCGTACGCGCTGTGCGCCAACGTTGCCAATAAACCGCTCGCCGCGGTCGTCGCGATCACCTCTTTCGCGTTTCCACACGCTTCGGGGCTGCATCTAAGTGCAGCCGGCGACCAGCTGGGCGCCCTGCTTCAGGCGCTTGACCGCGCTGTTGCTGTCGTGGTCATGCCAGTACTACTTCCGGCGCTATGGCTCGCGCAACCGTTCCTGAAACTTTGGCTTGGCGTCTATGGCACACCCGATCTTGTGCTTGCCTTCCAAGTGCTACTAGTTGCATTCGCCATACCCGCATTCGCCGTTCCGGTTGGACACGTGCTCGCGGCTAGCGGGCGCTCGGGACCGGCCGCCCGTTTCTCCTGCCTGACTGCGGGGCTCGTGGTAGGCGGCATCATCACGCTTGTCCCAACATACGGTTTGCTTGGCGCAGCCGGCGCCATACTTGCCGCAATGTCTACATCGCTGATGTTTAGTTTATTTGCCAGACGCGCGCTCGGTTTAGGCAAGTCGGAAAGACAGTCGCGGTTCTGGGCTGGTATATCGCTCGGCGTTGCGATGCAGGGTCTAGTTCTCTTTTCGTTAACTAGTTTCGTCGTTGACTGGTGGACACTGGCTCTGATGGGCGCCGCGGGTTGGGCGGCCTTCTTCCTAGTGCGTGTTATCTTCCAGATGCTTTCTCCTGAGGAGATTCGGCTGTTAGATCGACTCCAGAAAGTTAGCTCCTACCCGTCCCGTAAACGCTGATCCCGGCGACTACTTTGGGTCTCAAGCGGCTCATTCGCGATTTGCTAGACGGTCGGTCCAGAGCGTTGACCGCGTCAGGCGACGCGCATCTGCAACTGCAGCTTGCGCGCGAAATGGCGCAGTTGCGACATGAGTTGTGTACGTTGATGCCGGACAATCCGGCGGCGCGAGGCTTCAAGGTTTATTCGCAGTCTGACGAAGACGGCATCATCGAGACTATCTGCGATCGCCTGCGCCTCGAGCGCGGCACATTCGTAGAAATCGGTTGCGGCGATGGAAACGAGAACAATACGCATTACCTTCTTCTGAAGGATTGGAGGGGTGTCTGGATCGATGCCGATCCTTCGAATGTTGCGCTGATTCGCGCCGCTATTGCCGACGCGCCGCTGCGGCTTCGGATTATCAGCTGTCGCGTTACGACGGAGAACGTTGAAACAGTGCTGCGCCAGGAACTAACGGCGCTTGGCACGCCGCAAACGATTGATCTTCTTTCGATCGACATTGACGGCAACGATCTTCCGGTGGCGCTCGCCGCTGGAGCAATGACTCCAAAAGTACTCGTCGTTGAGTACAACGCGAAGTTCCCGTATCCGATGGCGCAAATTGTGAAATACGACCCAGTTCACACTTGGAAGAACGACGACTACCACGGAGCTTCACTGGGTGCATGGGTGCAAGCACTCGGCACTCGATATAGCCTTGTCTGCTGCAACCTGGCTGGTACAAATGCCTTCTTCGTTCGAAGCGATTTGGCAGGTCACTTCGACCTACGCGACCCAGCAGAGCTCTACCAACCCGCTCGCTTTTACCTGACTGGCCTACGATCAGGCCATCCGTCATCGCTGTCATTCCTTGCGAACCACTTGAGCGGTCATACGGGGAACGTCCAACGGGAGCTTGGTCAATGAAGCAGGGCGAAATCGATTACATGAAGACAATTGGCCAAGAGGCAGCTCTTGGTGCGTACGACAAGCCTTTTTCTCATTTCACGTGTTCGAAGAATCTGGTCGACTTGGGCTTGATCATGAGCCTGATGCCGCCACCACCCGCCCGATTGCTGGACTTGGGGTGTGGCACGGGGTGGACGAGCGCTTTCTTCGCGCGGCGCGGCTACCGCGTCGTGGGACAAGACATTGCACCGGACATGATTGATTACGCGCAACGCAACAAGACTCGTTACGAAGCTGCCGAGCTTGAATTCATAGTATCGGACTACGAATCACTCGCGTTCGACGAACCATTCGACTGTGCCGTTTTCTACGACTCTCTGCATCACGCCGTCGACGAGCGCGCGGCCCTGCAATGTGTTTATCGAGCCTTGCGGCCAGGCGGCATTCTGTTGACGCATGAGCCGGGCGTCGGCCATTCCGTCAACCCTGATTCGATTCAGGCGATGAAGCTGTACGGCGTTACGGAAAAAGACATGCCGCCGTCACACATCCGCGACGTATGCGCATCTATTGGCTTCTCCCGCTTCGAGTTTTTGGTGGATCCGACCCTGGCGATTCTCGTGATGTACGGAATAAACCTTGCCCAGGTGTCTCGTGAACAGCTGCCTTGGTGGCGGCGGTCCATACGGGCGGCGCGCTTGATGGCAGATCGACGCCTTAGGGACGGTGGGATCTGTGTCGTGACGAAATAATCAAAGTTGCAGGTCACTGCAAACGAATGTGCACTAGATGAGAGTTTTGGAGCTTGGTTGCGGATTCAACAAAACGCCTGGCGCGTTCGGAATCGACATCATTCGCGGATCACAGGCCGACATTTTGCATGACTTGAACACCTTCCCCTATCCGTTCGCGGATAGTGAGTGGGATCGCATCCTTTGTCGGGATGTTCTCGAACATCTCGAAGACTTCATTCGGGCCATGGAGGAAATCTGGCGTATTGCCCGGCCAGGAGCCATCGTCGAAGTGTCGGGACCGTTCATGAGTAGCGTGAACTTCTACTCTGATCCAACGCACAAGCGTGCCTTCACGTCGAAGACGTTCGACTACTTTATCGAGGGCAGTCGAGCGTTCAAATTCGGTTACAGCAATACCCGATTTGAACTAGTCACGTGTGAATACGATCGGGAGGAAAAGTCGAAGCGCAGAGGACCGCATCTCTGGTTGCTCAATTGGGCCAACCGCAACAAGGAACACTACGAGTCGAGATTTGCCTTCATTTATCCGCTCTATCAGATCTTCTTTGATCTTCGAGTCGTTAAGTGACACCGACTGACCGACTGGTCGTCGGACTGAACGGCGCGGCGTTGCTCTCGCCACTGACGGGGATTGGTCAGTACACAAAAAATCTCGCCGAAAATTTGATCGCGTCGGGAGAGGTCGATCTAAACATTTTTTATGTGGCGAGATGGAGCAAGGAAGTAAGGACAGAGCCCTTTCTTTCACTGGGGCCGATCAAAACCTTCATCAAGAAGGTGGTCCCTCATCCCTACCTGGTCAGTCGCGCCCTGCAAGGGTGGAAGTTTCATTCCGGGGCACAAAGTCGGCGCGTGTCGGTCTATCACGAGCCAAATTTTCTTCCCCTCAGATTTGCTGGCCCGACGGTGGTCTCGATTCATGATCTTTCCTGGATTCGCTATCCGGAGACTCATCCGAAGGAGCGCGTGGCAATCATGAACCGGATCCTGCCGCTCGCGCTCGAGAGAGTGCAACATGTGATCACCGACTCGGAATTCATACGTCGAGAGGTGATCGACGAGTTCGGGGTGCCTTCGGACCGAGTTACAACTACCTTGCTGGCTCCGCGCGCCATGTTCAAACCACGTGACGAGACGACCCGCGCGGCAACTCTCTCCAAATACAATCTGCAGCAACGCAGTTATTTTTTGGTCGTCGGCACCTTGGAGCCACGCAAGAACGTCGAGACGGCGGTTAGAGCTCACGCAGGCCTGCCGGAGGCAATTCGGCGCAGGTTCCCGCTGGTTCTGGTGGGGATGAGAGGTTGGCTCACTTCACGGTTGGAGGGCGAATTAAAGGCGCCGGTCGAACGCGCAGAGGCGAGGCCGCTCGGCTTCGTCACGGACGACCAGTTGGCAGACCTGTATTCGGGGGCGACCGCACTCCTATACCCGTCACTTTATGAAGGCTTTGGCCTACCTCCGCTTGAAGCGATGGCGTGCGGCACACCGGTGATCATTTCCAACGTCTCTTCGCTGCCCGAAGTCGCAGGTGATGCGGCAGTGATGCACGATCCGATGGATACCGACGCTCTCCAAAATGCGATGAAACGACTCATCGACGACAGGGCGTTCTGGCTGCAAAAAGCCGCTGCATCGCTGAAGCAGGCAGCTCTTTTTTCGTGGGAAAGGTGTGCGAAAGAGACGATCGCTGTGTACCGCGAAGCACTTACGGTTTGACGCCTTTCAGCGGCGGCATCAAGGGTGCCCGCATCCGTACAATTCGCTGTTCCGTGTTGCAAGATAATGAGACTTGATGCATGTATCGGTAATCGGCGCCGGTTATGTGGGCTTGGTGACTGCGGCTTGTTTTGCAGACGTCGGCAATGTCGTTCTATGCGTAGATATCGACCCTCATAAAGTCGAGAGACTGAAGCGCTCGGAAATTCCAATTCACGAACCGGGTCTTGATCAGCTTATCGAGCGCAATGTGGCTGCTGGTCGACTACGGTTTTCAACGAGCTATGACAATGCGGCATCGCATGCGACGCTGATACTTATCGCGGTCGGAACTCCCTCGGGCGAAGATGGCTCTGCCGATTTGTCGCATGTGCTCGCTTCTGCGCGAGAGCTTGGCAAGCGCATCGAGCGCGATTCGTTGATCGTGGTTAAATCCACCGTGCCGGTCGGCACCAACGATCAGGTGCGCAGTGCGCTGCGGTCGGAAGTTACAGGGCGGCGGCGGACATTGCGCGTCACGACAGCGTCGAATCCGGAGTTTCTGAAGGAAGGCTTCGCCGTGGAGGACTTCATGAAACCGGATCGCATCATCGTTGGTGTCGACGATTCACAGTCGGCGGAAACGATGCGGCAGTTGTATGCGCCGTTTAATCGAAACCGCGATCGACTGATCGTGATGGATATCCGTTCAGCTGAATTCACGAAATACGCTGCCAACTGCATGTTGGCGGTGCGCATTTCTTTTATGAACGAAATGGCCAATCTCGCTGATCGGCTCGGAGTGGACATCGAGCATGTACGACACGGTATCGGCTCGGATCCGCGAATCGGTCCGCACTTCCTTTATGCCGGGGCCGGCTTTGGCGGATCATGCTTTCCAAAGGACTTGCGCGCGCTCGTACATACCGCGGCGGAACACGACGAACCGGTGGACATATTGGCTGCAGCGATGCAAGTCAATCAACGACAACACTATGTCCTCGCCGCAAAGATTCGTCGCTTCTTTGATGGTGAACTTGCGGGCCGCACGATCGCTCTGTGGGGTTTGGCATTTAAGGCGAATACCGACGACATGAGAGAGGCGCCAAGCCTTTGCGTGATTGATGCACTGACGGCGGCCGGGGCAAAAGTGCGTGCCTATGACCCGGTTGCCCTGGCTAATGCGCGTGCGATCACCCATGACAACAAGAACGTGGAACTGATGAATTCCGCCGCGGCGGCGTTGGAAGGGGCCGACGTCCTTGCCGTGATCACCGAGTGGCTTGAATTTCGCAGCCCAGATTTCCGGCAATTAGCGCGCACGCTCAAATGCAAGGCGGTTTTTGACGGACGCAATTTGTACGATCCGGATACCGTCCGCTCCGCGGGACTTCAATACTTTGGCATCGGCCGCGGGGCATGAGCCAGGCAGCCACTACGCTGGTAACGGGCGTTGCTGGCTTCATCGGCTCGTTCGTCGCGCAGCGCCTGCTGGAGCGCGGCAATAGGGTCGTTGGGCTCGACGATCTTAACGACTACTACGATCCGCAGCTGAAACGCGCGCGTTTGTCGAGGCTAGAGCACGCCAGCGCCGCCTCGAAGTTTCTCTTCGAGAAGGTGAATATCGTCGATGCCGCCGCCATCGAACGAGTGTTCGCGAAAAATTCGATTGAAAGCGTCGTTCATCTGGCCGCCCAGGCCGGAGTGCGTCATTCGATTACGCATCCGCAGGATTACATCGACAGCAACCTGACAGGATTTCTAAATATTCTGCAGGCCGTCCGGGCGCGTCCGGTGCGGCATCTGGTGTATGCATCATCGTCCAGCGTCTATGGAGGCAACACCAAGCTCCCGTTTTCGGAGAGCGACCGCGTCGACCGACCAGTGAGCTTGTATGCGGCGACCAAGCGCGCTAACGAGCTGATGGCGCGTGTCTATTCCTGGCAATTCGCAGTGCCCGCAACCGGGCTTCGGTTTTTCACCGTGTACGGCCCTTGGGGTCGGCCGGACATGGCGACCTTCAGATTTACGCAGGCCATCCTCGCGGGTCAGCCGATCGATGTATATAACCACGGCGACATGCGACGAGATTTCACTTACGTCGACGATATCGTGGCAGGTGTCGTCTCTGTGTTGGACCGCGTGCCCGCAAAAGACGCCGATGGTGTTGCTCACCGCGTTTACAACATTGGCAACCATCGATCGGAGCCACTGATGCGATTTATCGAGGTGCTGTCAGCCGCGCTGGGTAAGAAGGCTGAAATGCGTCTCTTGCCAATGCAAGTGGGAGATGTGAAGGAAACGTTTGCTGACATCACAAACCTTTCCAGCGATTATGAGTGGGTGCCCACGACGACTATCGACATAGGGTTACCTCGCTTTGTAGACTGGTACAGGGAATACTATGGACGATCTGGCTCTTGAACGTCCTTCATCTCGGCAAATTCGACGGAGATGTTGGCGGGATCGAGCGTCATCTGCGTGCGTTGCTGGGTGCGGTCCCCCTGGAAGTACAAGTATGCAACCTGGTCGCCAACGAACGCGCAATCACGGATAGTCATCGACGTTACGGCTACGAGACGGTTCGTGCGGCGAGCTTTGGTTCGCTAGGAAGCGTAGCGCTGGCTCCATCGATGCCGGTAGTGGCGCGCCGTTTGCAGCGGCGGTACCAATTTGACCTGGTTCACTTGCATTTTCCCGACCCGCTCGGTCATCTGACCGCGATGGCGCTGCCGCGGTCTGTTCGCAGGGTAATTTCCTGGCATAGCGACATCGTCAAGCAAAAATGGGCGCTGCCGCTGTACACGCCTGCGCTGCGATCCTTTGTGCATCATGCCGATGCTCTGATCGGCGCGACCCCGCAGCATTTTGCGGGCTCATTGCAGATTCCCGCAGGCAAACCGGGTCAAATTCGCGAAGTCATCCCATACGGCTTTGACCCGATCGTGCTTACGATGTCAGATGAATCGCGTCGCAAGCGCGATGAGCTTCTGCGCGAGCGCACAGGCCGGCCGCTTATTTTTTCGGTGGGCCGTCATGTTTATTACAAAGGTCTGGATATCCTGATTCGAGCGATGCAGCACTTGGATGCTGATCTGTGGATTGGAGGGCATGGGCCGTTGACGACAACATTAATGGAGCTGACACGCACACTGGGAGTCGACCACCGGATCAGATTTGTGGGCTTCATCCCCGACCCGGTACTGGGTGCTTATTACGATATCTGCGACGTTTTCTGCATGCCTTCGGTCGAGCGCGCCGAGCAGTTCGGATTGGTGCAGCTCGAGGCGATGTATTGCAGTAAGCCAGTGGTTGCAACGAGTCTCGGAACCGGTGTGGAGTATGTAACGTTGGATGGCGAAACAGGGTTGCTGGTGCCGCCGAAAGATCCGCGCGCATTGGCCGACGCGTTGCGCACGCTACTGAGCGAGCCGACGCTTCGTGCACGGATGGGAGCCGCCGGGCGGCGAAGGGTAGAACAGGTGTTCTCGGTCGATCAAATGGTGCGCAAGACGCTCGACGTTTACCGACGGGTACTAACCTCTTCGCATACTGCCAACGTTGGATAATCGCGCATGCCAACGTACTTGCCGTTGACTTATTTGGGACAAGCGGTGTTCGCCGCATTCGTGACGGCCTTGCTGATACTGATGCTGCGCCGTCCGGCGGAACGGTGGCAGTTGGTCGATGTGCCCGGCGGGCGCAAGCGACACACGGCGCCCGTTGCGGTAACCGGTGGCGTAGCGATCACGTCCGCCCTGTTGCTGGCGCTGGCCGCGTCATTTTCGGCGTTCGGCCAGTACGCAGCGTTCTTCGTCGGCGTCGTAATACTGGCGATGACAGGGTTGCTTGACGACCTCGGTGAAGTGTCGGCGGGAACGAAAATGCTGGTGCAGATTTTCGTGGCGGTGCTGATGACGTCCGGCGGCGCAAATTTTCTGGTGAACCTAGGGAACCTGTTCGCGACTGACCCGATTAACACTCGGCTATGGGGCATTCCGCTGACCGTGTTTGCAACGGTGGCGGTCATCAACGCCATCAACATGTTCGATGGTATGGATGGTCTCGCTGGAAGCCTTGTGCTGGTGATCCTCGTTTTCTTCGCGCTGTTCGCTCTCGCCGTCGGCGACTTCAATGCAGCAAAGATCATCATTGTCCTGGCGGGGGCCATCATCGGTTTTCTGTTCTTCAACCTGCCGTGGCCAGTGCGCGGCGACCACCGGACCTTCATGGGCGACGCCGGCAGCATGGTGCTCGGCTTCGCCATCGTATGGTTTGCGGTTTCGCTGACGCAGCAAAACACGATCAACGTGCCGCCGCCTACCATGCTGTGGGTGCTCGGTATCGTGCTGATGGACGTGTTCACGGTGACGGTGCGACGTCTGGCGCGTCGTCGCAGTCCGATGTCGCCGGATCGGGACCATATTCATCACATCCTGATGCGGCGCGGTTACCCGCCGCGCACCACGTTGGCGGTGCTGGTCGCGGCCAATGTCCTGCTTGCAGCAATCGGCACGCTGCTCTGGTGCCTCGACGTTCCCGATTGGTGGATCTTCGGATTGTTTCTGGTGCTCTGCGCCGCTTACTTCGCTTTTTTTTTCATGCCGTTTCGTCTCTATCGGGCGCGCGCACGCGCAAGCGACGATAGCGACGAATCGGGCTGATCCTGTTTAATCTAAACGGCGTAGCCGGCCTTGCGCGCGAAGTGGATGGTTGCAGCGACGAAACCTTCCTTCGATCCGCAATCGAAGCGCCGCCCCTGGTAGCGGTATGCGAACGTCGTGTCCATGGGCACCATGCGCGCAATGGCATCGGTAAGCTGCACTTCACCACCCGCACCGCGCGGAATCAACCGCAGGTGCTCGAAGATTTCGGGCTCCAAGACGTAGCGCCCGGTCACCGCCAGAGTCGACGGCGCTTGATCCGGCGCGGGCTTCTCGACGATGTGCGCGATGCGCGACAGGCGCCCCTCGACCGGAACGCTGCTGACGATTCCGTAACGCTGCGTGTCCGCTGGTGGCACGTCCTCCACCGCCAGCACGTTACCGCCGCCGCGCGCAGAGCGCGCTTCGACCAGCTGGCCGATCCCCGATTGTTCGGCGTCGATAAAATCGTCGGCGAGATTGACGGCGAACGGTTCATCGCCGACGATCGACTCCGCGCACAGCACCGCGTGTCCCAAGCCCAGTGGCTCGGACTGGCGTGTGTAGACGAAGCTTTCAGTTTCCGGAGATATGTTCCGCACCACCTCGAGCAATTCAAACTTTCCCTTGGCCGCCAGTTCGGCCTCGAGCTCGGGCGCACGATCGAAATGGTCGGCAATCGATCGCTTGCTGCGGCCGGTAATGAATATCATCTGCGTGATCCCGGCCGCAGCGGCTTCCTCGACTGCGTACTGAATCAACGGCTTGTCGACGACCGGCAGCATTTCCTTCGGCATCGCCTTAGTTGCCGGCAAGAACCGTGTGCCAAGCCCGGCGACGGGGAAGACTGCCTTGCGTACCGGCTTCATCGTTGCTCCAGACCTTCATGCGGTCACATCAACGCCGCATGCTAACAAGGTGATGGGCCGACCGATGGCGACCTACGCAATCGGCGATGTCCAGGGTTGCCTGTCGAGCTTCACGCAGCTTGCAGCGAGACTGCCTGCCGCTGAGCGCTTCATCTTCGTCGGAGATCTCGTCAATCGGGGTTTCGAATCACTGGCGACGCTGCGCCACATCAAGGCGCTGGTCGAGCACGGCCAGGCCGTTGCTTTGTTGGGAAACCATGATCTTCATCTGCTCGCGGCCGCGGCCGGAGTCAGGCCGCTAAAACGTGCGGACACATTGCAGCAAGTACTCGATGCGGCCGACAGCAACGAGCTACTCGCGTGGGTGCGCAACCGCCCGCTGGCGCATTTCGAGAGCGGCACGCTGTTTGTGCACGCCGGTGTGCTGCCGCCGTGGACGGTAGAACAAACACTGTCGCTGGCCGCTGAAGTACACCGATCGTTGGTGGCGGACGACGACAACGCGTTCCTGTGCCAGATGTACGGTGACGAACCGCGCCAATGGAGCGAGGATCTAACCGGCAACGATCGCTTGCGCTGTGTTGTCAACGCGCTGACGCGCGTGCGTATGCTGTCTGCGGATGGAACGATGGATCTGAAGCACAAGGATGCGGCAAACAGAGCGCGGTCAGGCGAGCCGTGGTTCGATCACCCGCGGCGCGCGACGCGCGGTTCGCTTGTCGTCTTCGGCCATTGGTCCGCCGAGGGCCTGGTTGCCCGATCCAATGTGATCGGGCTTGACACGGGGTGCGTATGGGGCGGCAAGCTCACCGCACTGCGGCTGAGCGACCGCGCGATCTTTCAGTGTGACTGCCCGGTATCGCAGGCCGTGGCAGGCTGATCACGACGGTCGACTGGCTGCACGGATTCCAAGCCAAGCTTTTGCGCGATCGCGGCCCGCGCCGCGCGCGCGATGGCATGTCGATCGGGCGCATCGCCGACTGGAACCGGCGGCAGCAGAGCGACTTCCACGACCAGTTGATCGGCCACCAACACACGCGCGAGCGAGGTGAAGAGCCCCATTTCACCAATGAACGCTGCCGCCGCCGAGCGCTGGCCGCGCTCGGTGTAGCGAATCGCGACCGGCCATATCGATGCGCCGACGGCGATTGCTGGCGCGATCACGTTCGAGTGAAACGGCAGCAGCTCGCTGCCGTCGGTCGTCGTCCCTTCGGCAAACACGACAATCGTTTCTCCCAGCTGCAGATGCTCGCCGACGGTGCGGTTCATCGCCGCCACCGCGTGGCGCCGCCCGCGCTCGATGTACAACGTTCCACCGCGCGAGACCAAAATACCTAGCAGCGGCCATTGCCCGATCTCGGCCTTGGCAATAAAACGGCTGGGCAGCACCGCATTGATGGCGAAAATGTCCATCCACGACACGTGGTTGGCCAACGCGAGGCGCCCATGCGTCCGCGGATCGAGACCATCACGCTGCAGGTCGGGCGCAATCACGACGCCGGTCGCGAGAACGCGCGCGCCGCACAGCCCGATCAGAATGCGCGACCACACACGGTTGATGCGATTGCGAACGATCTGTCCGGCAAACGGAAAAATGACCAGCACGATGGCAACGCCGAGCAGTACGTGCGCCGAGAAAATCACCGCGCGCAGCGGTGCCAACAGCCATCGCATCAACAACTCGACGCGTCGTAGCGGACTTCGCCGCCGACCAGCGTGTAGCGCACCCGGCCCTGTAACTCATAGCCTGCAAACGGCGTGTTCTTGCCCGCGCTGACTAGTGTTTCGGCGCCGACCACCCACGGCGTCGACGCATCGAAGACGACCACGTCCGCCTTTGCTCCCACCGTCAGCCGGCCTTTCGCTGAACCTTTGCTGAGAATCCCCGCGGGAGCGCTCGTTATTTTTGTGAGCGCTTGCAACAGCGCGACGTTATGCTCGCCGGCCCACTTAAGGGTCAGCGGCAACAACGTTTCGAGTGCGCTCGCGCCCGGCTCCGCCTCTCCGAACGGCAGCAGTTTGTCGTCTTCGCCGATCGGCGCGTGATCCGAGCAGATGAGGTCGATCGTGCCGTCAGAGAGCCCCGCGACGATCGCGTCACGGTCGCGCGTGCCGCGCAACGGGGGGTCGAGGCGGAAATTGGGATCGAAGTAACCGATGTCGACGTCGATCAAGTGCACGTGATGAATCGCTACGTCGGCCGTGACCGCAAGACCGTCGCGCTTCGCCTGCCGCACGAGCTCAATGCCTTCGCGCGATGACAGGCGACAGATATGAACCTGCGCCCCGGTCGCACGCTGCAGCTCGAAGATCGTGTGCAGCGCGACCGTTTCGGCGACGACCGGCACGGAAGGTAGCCCCAGACGGCCTGCAACCGCCCCCGCCCCAGCGACGCCGTTGCCCGCGAGTGTGTCTTCGACCGGACGCAGCCAGACTGCCAGTTCGAACGTCTTTGCGTACCGCATCGCCTGCAGCAACACCGAATTGTCGTGCGGTAGGCTGCGCGTCTGCATGAACGCAACACAGCCGGCTTCCGACAACGTCTTGATCTCAGCCAGCGCCTCTCCTTTCAATTCGGCGGTCAGCGCACCGAGCGGATACGTGCGCGCGCCGGCCGACTCGCGCGAACGCTGACGCAGCATCCGCACTAACCCGGGTTCATCGAGCGGCGGATCGGTATCGGGAGGGCACACCACGCTGGTCACTCCACCGGCCAGCGCCGCCTTCATCTCGATCTTCAACGCGCCCTCGTGCCCCGGTTCGCGCAAGCGCGCGCACAGATCGACCAGGCCCGGGGCCACGATCAGGCCCTGCGCGTCCAGCGTGCGATCGATATGGAAACGCTCGGGCGCGCGACCGACCGCGACGATCCGCCCATCCGCGATGAACACGCCGGCGACCTTGTCGAATTGGTTCGCCGGATCGAGTACACGACCGTTGATGATGGCAATGTTCATCCCATGCTCGCCGACGACGACACGATCGACAGCACCGCCATGCGAACGGCGATGCCGAACGTCACCTGCGGCAATATCACGCTTGCACTGCCGTCGGCGACGTGCGAGTCGATCTCGACGCCGCGATTCATCGGACCCGGGTGCATCACGATCGCATCGGGCTTCGCGAGGGCGAGTTTCTCTGCCGTCAGTCCGTAGTTGGCAAAGTATTCCGCGGCCGACGGCAATAACGCGCCGCGCATCCGCTCGCTCTGCAACCTCAACATGATGATCACGTCCGCACCGCGAATGCCTTCCTCGAACTTGGTACACACGCGTACGCCCATCTGCTCCAGCCCCGCCGGCAATAGAGTCAACGGTCCGACCGCGCGCACTTCGGGCACACCGAGCGTGGTCAGAGCATGTATGTCGGAGCGTGCGACGCGCGAATGCAGGATATCGCCGACGACGGCAACGACCAGGTTGCTGAAGTCCTTCTTGTAGTGCCGGATCGTGTACGCATCGAGCAGACCCTGCGTCGGATGCGCATGCCGGCCATCGCCGGCGTTGATCACGTGTATATACGGCGCGTGCGCGCTCGTGTGGCGCGCGATCAAATACGGAGCGCCGCTGGTCGCATGGCGCACCACGAATATGTCGGCCTGCATCGCCGTCAGATTGTTGATGGTGTCGAGCAGCGACTCGCCCTTGGCAGCGCTCGAGCGCACGATGTCGAGGTTGAAGACGTCGGCCGACAAGCGACGTGCCGCAATCTCGAATGTGGTTCTGGTGCGCGTGCTGTTCTCAAAAAAAAGATTAAACACGCTCTTGCCGCGCAGCAACGGCACGCTTTTGACTTCGCGCTCCGCAATATTGATGAAGCGGTCGGCCGTATTCAGGATGAGCTGGACCACCGCACGCGGGAGCCCGTCAATCGCGAGCAGGTGATGAAGCTCGCCGTTGCGGTTCAGCTGAGGGTTGCCGCCCACGTCAATCACCCCGCGTTTCCATCGTCAGGTGCAGCCGGTCGTCGTCGTCGCGTGTCAGCACAACGCCGACCGATGCTGGCAGCTCGATCGTGGCGCCGACGATGCTGGGCGCGACCGGCAACTCACGACCGCCGCGATCGACCAGCACTGCCAGATCAATTTTTGCGGGCCGCCCATAGTCGAAAATTTCGTTCATCGCCGCGCGCACCGTCCGTCCCGTATTGAGCACGTCGTCGACCAGCAGGATGTGACTGCCGGCGACGTCGAATACGATCTGCGACGGCCGCACGGCGGACTTCAACCCGGATTGATCAAAATCGTCGCGATAAAAAGAAACGTCGAGAATGCCGACCGGCGCTTCGACGTTCAGCTCTTTCTTCAGACGCTCGGCCAGCCAAACTCCGCCGGTATGCACGCCGACCAGGTATAACGGTTTCGTCGAGTAGCGCTCGCGCGCGCGGCGCGCCAGTTGCAGGTAGATCGCTTCAGCGTCGAGCTCAAGCATCGTGCGCCTTGTCATCCAGCCACTGCTGGAGAATGACTGCCGCCGCAGCGGCATCGACGTCATCCTCGTGCTCGACCACCGTCGAGCTGTAGCGCTCGTCGACGCGTTCGACCGGTAGCCGGTAGCGGCCTTCCAGCTGACGCGCGAAACGCTCGCACTTCGCAGTCATCGCGTGTGGCGCGCCATCGGCGTAGCGCGGGATTCCGACAACCAGCGTGACGGGCTGCCATTCGGCGATTACGACGCCGAGCGCTTTCCAGCGGGCGTGTCGGCCGCTGGCATCGATCGTCGCCAGCGGACGCGCCTGATTGCTTATGCGGTTGCCGACTGCAATGCCGATGCGCCGCGTGCCGAAGTCGAACCCCAGCACGACCCCGTCGATCATCGAACCCGACGGAACAACAGAGGAAAGGCGGAAATGGGAGCGAAGGGTTGCACGACCAGCGAGGTCACGCATGACCCGCGAGCCCCGTCAGCTGCGAGCTGTTGACCCCAAGCAACCTGAGCGCCGCATCGTATTTATCAACCGCAGGCACGTCGAAGATGATCTGCGGCGCTGCACCGACTGTAAGCCACGCATTCTGTGCGATCTCATGTTCCAACTGGCCGGCGCCCCACCCCGAGTAGCCGAGCGTGACCAGCACTTTGTCCGGGCCGGAACCGTCGGCGATCGCCTCGAGCACATCCTTGGACGTGGTCAGCGAAATATCGTCCGAAATCGTCAGCGTGGAACTGAAGTTAGAGCTCGAACCGTGCAGCACGAACCCGCGCTCGATCTGCACTGGTCCGCCGAAGTAGACCGGATCATCCCTGCGAGGCGCAATCTCGAGCTTTAGATCGACGCGATCGAAAAGCTTGCCGAGCGTTAGATCGGTCGGCCGGTTAATCACCAGGCCGAGGGCGCCGCGATCGCTGTGGTCGCACACGTAGACGACCGAGCGCTCGAAGTTGGTATCCGCCATCGCGGGCATGGCGATGAGGAACTGATGCTTCAGGTCCATCTGGCTATGGACCTTCGGTTCGCTCGACATGAGGCAGGATTGTAAACTGCAGCCGTCATACTTTGCGCGGCCCGATGCAATACGAGCAGGGATTGTTCTGGTTCCGCCGGGATCTGCGCCTGACCGACAATGCCGCACTGGCGGCGGCGCTGTCGCGATGCAATCGCGTCTACTGCGCATTCATATTCGACCGCACCATCCTCGACGAGCTGAGTGCTGCCGGCATTACGTCCGATCGGCGTGTTGATTTCATCCACCGATCGATTGTTGCACTCGCTGCGTCGCTGCAGGATCGCGGCGGCGCACTGATCGTGCGCCACGCCGATGCTGCAGAAGCGATCGTCCAGCTAGCCGGCGAGCTCGGCGTCGACGCTGTGTTCGGCAACGCCGATTACGAGCCGTACGCGTGCGCGCGCGATCAACGAGTCCGGCACTCGCTGCTGGACCAGCGCTGCGACCTGATGCTATTCAAAGATCACGTCATCTTCGAGAAGGACGAAATCCTAAGCCGCGCCGGCACGCCGTTTAGCGTTTACACCCCTTACAAGAATGAATGGCTGAAGCGACTTACAACGAGCGATTTGGCGGTGCACGAGACGCACAGCCACGCGAATCGCCTGACCAGGCCGGCGACGCAGCAGCCGATTCCGACGCTGAAACAGCTGGGCTTCGCACGCACCAACCTCGACGATCTTCCGCTGCCCACCGGCGCTACGGGAGCGCAGCAAATGTTTGATGATTTCAAGGCGCGCATCGGCAATTATCAGCGCGCGCGCAATTTTCCCGCTGCGCGAGGCCCTTCATACCTTTCGGTGCATCTGCGCTTTGGGACCCTGTCGACCCGAGAACTGGCGCGCTTCGCCTACAAGCAACGCGGATCCGTCGGTGCTCAGACCTGGCTGTCCGAGCTGATCTGGCGCGACTTCTACCAAATGATTTTATGGCACCACCCACACGTCGCCGACCATGCTTACCGCCCGCATTACGACCGCATTCAATGGGAAAGCGGCGCCCGGTCCGAAGCAAATTTTTCAGCCTGGTGCAAAGGCAAGACCGGCTACCCGTTGGTCGACGCCGCCATGGCGCAGATCAACACCAGCGGCTACATGCATAACCGCCTGCGCATGGTGACCGCGAGCTTTCTGACCAAGGACCTCGGCATCGACTGGCGTCGCGGCGAGCGCTATTTCGCGCGCCAGCTCAACGACTATGACCTCGCAGCCAACAGCGGCGGCTGGCAATGGGCCGCTTCGACCGGCTGCGACGCGCAACCCTATTTCCGTATCTTCAATCCGATCACGCAGTCTTTAAAGTTCGATCGGAACGGTGACTTCATCCGCCAATATCTGCCGCGGCTCACGAACTTCACGGCAGAGGAAATTCACGCGCCGTGGTTGGTCTCGGTGAAGCGACAACGAGAAGCGGGCTGTATCGTCGGTCGCGACTATCCGAACCCTATCGTCGATCACTCGAAAGCCAGAACGAAAACACTGAACCGTTTCGGCAGAGTAAAGCGGTAGCGGCATGCTCGTCCGCGACCTGTCCCGCTACGCTGACACGCGTTCAGCTAAATATTGCTTGATGAACTTCAGCAGCTCGTCTTCTTGATAAGGCTTGCCGAGGTACTCGTTAACGCCGAGTTCGAACGCGGTGCTGCGATGTTTTTCGGCCGTGCGCGACGTAATCATGATGATCGGAATAGTCGCGGTCTGCTTGTTGCCGCGCACGTTGCGCGTCAAGTCGTAGCCGTCCATACGCGGCATTTCGATGTCGACCAGCATGATGTCGGGCTTGACCTCCTGCAGCTGTCGCAGCGCATCGACGCCGTCCTTCGCTAGCAGCACGGTGTATCCCTGACGCTCCAACAACCGCTGAGTCACCCGGCGCACCGTCAGCGAATCGTCAACCACCATTACCGTGGGCACCGTGGACGTCGACAGCTCGGTCACATGATCGATTCTCTTCTGCGCTGCCTTCGCCTCGTCGCGGGCATCGGGCGCGACGTCGAAGACGGCCGGCGGCTCGGGCGCGCGTGCAATCAGTTGCACCGGGTTGATGATCAACACGATCTCGCCGTTGCCGAGAATCGTTGCGCCCAGGATGCCCGCGAGCCGCGCCACCTGCACGCCGACGCTCTTGACCACGACCTCCTGATTGCTCGATACCTCGTCGACCGCGATCGCCAACCTATCGTCACCCGAGCGCAGCAACACGACCGGCGTCTGGCGCGCCAGATGCGGCGTCGTCTCCTCGCCGAGCAGTTGCGTCAACGGTCGCAGCACGACGGTGCCGACCGGCGGAATTTCAATGATTCCGTCGGTCAGCGCTGCCAGCAGAACGGCCGGCCGGTAGCGGCGCACCTGTTCGACCATGCCGGCAGGAATCGCGTAGCGCCGCCCGCCGATACCGACCAGCACAACCTGCGCAACCGCCAGCGTCATCGGCAGGTACAGCGTGAAGCGCGTACCGCGCCCGCTTTCGCTTGAAATTGAAATGCGTCCGCCGAACGAAGCAAGCTCGGCACGCACCACATCCATACCGACGCCACGGCCCGCCAGCTCGGTGACTTCGGTCGCCGTTGTAAAACCCGGCTGAAAAATCAACTCCATCAGCTCGCGATCGCTCAACAGCTGATCGGGTGTTATCAGCTCGCGCTCGACCGCGCGCGCCTGAATGCGCTCGAGGTGCAGACCGGCGCCGTCGTCGCTGATGACGACGATGATCTCGTTGCCTTCCTGCCGCACGTCGAGCATCAGCTCGCCGGTCTCGGCTTTGCCGGCGGCGCGACGCTCGGCCGGCGCTTCCAGTCCGTGCACGATCGCATTGCGAATCAGGTGCTCAAACGGGCCTGCCATTTTTTCGAGCACGCCACGATCGAGCTCGGTCGTCGCGCCGCGAATGTCGAAGCTGACACGCTTGTCGAGCTCCTTCGCCACCTGGCGCGCTACGCGATACAAGCGCTCCGAGACGTTGGAAAACGGCACTAGGCGCACCCGCATCAACTGCTGCTGCAGATCGCGCGTCAGACGCGACTGCGAGGTCAGATCAGTATCGGCGCTCTGCAAGCCACGCAGCATGTTGCTCTGAACCATCGCCACGTCCTCGACCGACTCAGCGAGCATGCGTGTCAGCTCCTGCAGCCGGGTGTAGCGATCGAACTCAAGCGGATCAAAGTCGGCCGATTCGCGCGACAGCTGGTCACCACGCGCCTGAATCTGCGCATCCGCTTGGATCTCGACTTCGCGCAGCTGCGCACGCAGCCGCGAAATGTTTTCCGTCAGATCCGTCAGCGATCCCTTGATGGTTCCGACTTCGTTCTCTAACTTCGAGCGCGCGATCGAGACCTCGCCCGCCTGATCGACCAGCTTGTCGAGGACGTCGGCGCGCACGCGGATGAACGTTACAGCCTGCTGCACGCCCGGTGCAGCTGCGGTGAGCGTGGCGCTGACCTCTCCGCCGATTGCACCGAGCGGCGCCGCAGCAGTCTTGGATGTCTCGGCACGCGCTTCCACCTTGCTGTCGGCGCGCGCCGCAGCGATATCGATGACCGGTGCGCGCGGCGGCTCGTCGGAATCTGCGCTTGGGGCCAGTGCGGTAGAAGCAGCAAGCGGATTCTGCAGCTCGTCATACAACGCCATTGCTTGGTCATACTGCGTGTGCAGATCGTCGATGATGATCGGCGGAACATCGGCCAGCTGCATCGCAGCTTCCATCCGCGTTTCCATCTCGTGTATTGCTTCACCGAGGCGCATCGCACCTGCCATGCGCGCACTGCCTTTGACCGTATGCAGCTTGCGCATCAGATCGCGCGCGAGCTCGCCGTCGTTGGGATTGCTTGCCAGACCGCGCAGATTGGTCGCCACCGAAGGCAACAGCTCGGCGGCCTCAGTCAAAAACACTTCGAGCAATTCGGCGTCGATCTCGTCGCGCAAGCGTGATACCGCCGGCTGTTCAGACTCCGCTGCAGCCCCGCCAGGTTCCTGATCATTTTCTGCTGCAACCGCGGGTTCGGCTTCCGCAGCGAGTTCTGCTTCGAAGTCTTCATCGATGGCCGGCGCCTCGATGACTTCTTCGGTATCGGTGGCGGCATCGTCTGCAAGCGCGACGATCTCCGGTTCAGCGACCTGGGGCTCGTCTTCGTGCAGCGCATCGGCTTCGACCAGGTGCAATCCTGCACCGGCGTGCGCATCATCATGCAGCGCGGTATGCGCGCGCACGACCGATACGAGGTCGTGCAACGCTCCTGCGTCGAGCGGCGCTTCATCGGGATAAATGCCGGCGGCAAACTGATGCAACATGCCGCGCACGCGATCGGTCACGCGCTCGAGCGTGTCGAATTGCGCTGGCATCAAGGCCAGATGTCGGGGACTGAGCATCGTCAACGTCCGCATCAGGTCATCGAGCGGTTCGGCGATTGAAACTACCGGTGCAAGCCCCACGGTCTTCGAAATGCCCGACAGCGAGTGCGCGCGCCGCATGATGTTCGGCGTCACGCCGCGCGCCGGCTCATAGCGCCATTCAGCGATATCGTTGGCGAGCACGCGAATGCATTCGTCGGCTTCCGTCAGGAAGATCGAATAAAGCCCGTGACTGATCTCGAGTGGGCCGATACGCTTGATATCTTCGCTGCCGGGCTCGGTTGACGCACTCGCAGACGCGGGTTCGGGCGCTGCCGGTTGCGGCGCAAAGCCGAGCTTCCAGTCTGCCGCTGCAATAACAGTCGGCGCCGGCTGTTGCTCACGCGCTTCGACGTCGCCAACGGTGGATTCGCCAACAGCATCCACTTCGAATTCAATCGTGTGCTGGTCATCGTTTGGCAGCGCGTCAACGACCACTGCCGACGCGCTGCCGTCAAGCTTTGGGACGGCGGGTATCCCCGGCAATGCGCCTGCGTATTCGAACGCTCCGCCTTCGCGGACGGCTTGCGCCGCTCGCACCAGCGGAATCGGATCAGGCTCCGCCGCGGGATTGCGCGCGATCTGGTTGATCCAATCGCGGATCACGCGCTGCGCGCCGTCAGCCAGGTCGAGCAGATCGTCGCTCGCCGAGCGCTCCTGCGCCAGCCACAAGTTAAAGCATTGCTCAACCGCCCAGGCGCCTTCGCCGACGGTTCTGAAGCCGACCATCCGGCTCGAACCCTTCAGCGTGTGGAACGCGCGCCGCACGGTGGTCAGCGTCGCTTCGTCATCGCGTGTCGTGCGCAGCATCTCGAGTTGTTCGATGATGCTGTCGAGCACGTCACGCGCTTCCTCGACAAAGATCTGGCGCAGTTCGTTGTCGGCGGCTGCTTCGGACGTCGGCAGGGGCGCGGTCGGCTTCGGAGTTTCCGGGCCGCGGATCGGCGCGAGCAATTTTTCGAGCTCGGCTGCGTCTTCGCGGCGACTGGTCTCTTTCACTTGCTGCAGCAGCTGACTCGCGCGCGCCGCGTTCTGTTTCAGCGGATCGTTGTCGAGCAGGTCGGCCTCGTTGGCCAGCATCGGCAGCAGGCGTTCGAGCTCTTCGATCGCGCGCGCGTCTCCCGCCACCTCGACCAACCGCGCCGCTTGTGCGTGCGCTGCTTCGAGCGTTTTGCGAGCGGCCGATTCGACGTTGTCGCCGCGCCGGGCGGGCAAGCGAATGTCGACGGTGCGCGGCGCGATGTAATCGTCGTCCGCAGGCGCGGCGACGGTGTCGCCGCCCTGCAGCTGTCCGAGATCGGCGCTGAATATTCCGGGGGCCGGGTCGTAGCGGAACATGCCGCGCGGGCGATCCGCATCCTGCCCGACGCTTTCGACGAAGAAGCCGATCGCACCCAGGTTCTGCGCGA
>JBBQQC010000006.1:0-123622 GCA_038216465.1 Burkholderiales bacterium
ACGAGGCCGATGCGTGTGCGTGTCAACAGCAGCCAGATCGCCGCCAGCATGCCGATCGCGACCGCCATCATGAACATCCGATATTGCGGAAACGTGATGCCGAATTGCTGCAGCCAGTGCACCGGGCCGTCGAGCTCCAGCGGGACGCGATACGCCACCGCTGCGCGGCCCCAGATGACCTGCACCATCTCGACGATGATGTACGACAGACCGAAGGTAAACAGCAGCTCGGGCACTTGGCCCCACTGGTGCACGCGCCGCAATCCCCAGCGCTCGACTGCGGCACCGACGCAGAACAGCAGCAGCGGCGCCAGCACCAGCGCCGCCCAGAATCCCACCCAAGTGCTGACCTGGTAGGCAACGTAGGCTCCGAGCATGTAAAAGCTGGCGTGTGCAAAGTTCAACACGCCCATCATCGAGAAGATCAACGTCAACCCGGCGGCCAGCATGAACAGCAGCAGGCCGTAGCTGATGCCGTACAGCGCCTGGCTGATTGTCGCGTCCATTGCGGCTGGAAAAAAACGGCCCGGGAGAACCCGGGCCGTCAGACCAATGCCGGAGTGCTACGGACGCGGCGGCCGCTTCATCACGCAACTCGTCGGCTGCGTGGCAACGTAGGTCGGGTAGGCGACCTCGGTCTTCCATGTGTAGCCGGTTTTTTCGATGTCGTGCTTGTTGGCTCCGCCGACCTTGGTCCACGACGCGATCCACAGCGGCTGCAGCAGTTGGTGGTCCGCAGCGCGCATCTCGACGTCTCCGTTGATGCTCGCCAGCTTGGCGCCCTCCATTGCGTACGCCACCGTCAAGGGGTCGGTCGACTTCGTGCGCTTCATTGCATCGGCCAGCAGTGACAGCGACGAATAAGTCGCTACCGTATAAAACTCTTCATTGAAACGCTTCTTGAAGTCGGTGTAGATCTTCTCGCCCGGATAACCGGTGATATTCGGGTGCCAGTACGCCACCATCCGCATATGGTCTTCACCGGCGGGGCCGACCGCGGTCGGTGTGCCGATCACGCCGCCGTAGTAGGTGTAAAAGTTGGCGTTCAACCCGGCCTCGCGCGCCGCACGGACCAGCAGCGCAAGGTCCGGCCCCCAGTTACCGGTGATCACGGTATCGGTGTTGACAGCCCGCATCTTCGCGATGTACGGCGAGAAGTCGCGCACCTGGCCGAGCGGATGAAGCTCGTCTCCGACAATCTTGATGTCAGGCCGCTTGCGAGCCAGCAGTTCCTTGGCCACCCTCGACACCTGATGTCCGTGCGAGTAATTCTGGTTGATCAGGAACACATTCTTCACTTCGGGGCGCTCCTTGATGTACGCGGTCAACGCTTCCATCTTCATGTCGGTGTTGGCGTCGAAGCGGAAATGCCAGAAGCTGCACTTGCTGTTGGTCAGGTCGGGGTCGACCGCGGCGTAGTTCAGAAACAAGATCGCCTGGTTCGGATTGCGCTCGTTGTGTTTTTCGATTGCATCGCTGAGCGCCAGCGCCGCCCCCGAGCCGTTGCCCTGCGTGACGTACCGAATGCCCTGGTCGATCACCTGCTTAAGCACGGTCAGCGACTCCTGCGGAGACGCCTTGTTGTCGAATGACACCAGCTCCAGCTTGACGCCGGGCCCGGCAAGCTGCTGCGCGTTGATCATGTCGGCGACGAACTGAAAGTGCTTCAGCTGGTTGGCGCCGACACCGGCGAACGGGCCCGACAGCGGATCGATGAATGCGATCCTGACGGTTTGCGCTACGCTTGCGGCGGGCCCTTTGGTCTGCGCAGTTCCCGGGCTCGCGAAAATCGCCGCTGCGGCGGCGGTGATGCATCCAATCACGTGGCGGCGATTCATCGTCTGTCTCCCGTTGTTGTGAATTTCCGAAGGAAGAATACTCAAACGGCGCAGCAGCGTAAACCTTCAGGCCGTCGTCGGAAACCGATGCTCGCGAAACTGATCGCGCAGCCTAGTCTTCAGGATCTTGCCGGTCGCGCCCAGCGGAAGCGAGTCGACAAACGCTACATCGTCCGGCACCTGCCACTTGGCAACTTTGCCGTTATAGTGCGCCAGTAGCTCGGCGCACGTAACGTCGCAGTTCGGCTTTCTGACGACGACCAGCAGCGGGCGCTCGGCCCATTTCGGATGCGCTGCAGCGATACACGCCGCCATCGCTACCGCCGGGTGCGAGACCGCGATGTTCTCGATCTCGATCGAGCTGATCCACTCGCCGCCGGACTTGATCACGTCCTTGCTGCGATCGGTGATCTGCATGTAGCCGTCGCTGTCAATATTCGATACGTCGCCGGTCGGAAACCAGGTGCGGCCGTGCGGATCGGTCACCAGCGGAGCCGCTTCGCCGCTTGCGTAATAGTCGCGCGCGACCCACGGGCCACGCACCAGCAGGTTGCCGAACGCGACGCCGTCCCACGGCAGATCGGCCCCATCATCGTCAACGATCTTCATATCGACGCCGTACAGCGCCCTGCCCTGCTTGTATTGCAGCTGCAAGCGCTGCTCAGGCTGCCAGTCACCGTGCTTGTATTTGAACGTGCAGGCCGTGCCGAGCGGACTCATCTCTGTCATGCCCCATGCGTGCAATACCCGTACGCCGTATTTATCCTGAAACAGTTTGATCATCGCGGGCGGACACGCCGAACCTCCGATCACCGTTCGATTCATCGTCGAGAACTTCAGACTGTTGGCTTCCATATAGGCGAGCAGTCCCTGCCACACAGTCGGCACGCCTGCCGAGAATGTGACCTTCTCGGATTCGAAAAGCTCGTGCAGCGATTTGCCGTCCAGATTCGGGCCGGGAAAGACCAACTTGGCCCCTGTCATCGGCGCAACATAGGGCAGTCCCCACGCGTTGACGTGAAACATAGGCACGACGGGCAAAATCACGTCGCGCGAAGAAACACTTAACGCGTCAGGCAGCGCCGATGCCAGCGTGTGTATTACCGTCGACCGATGGCTGTACAGCACGCCCTTCGGATTGCCGGTGGTGCCCGATGTGTAGCAGATCGACGACGCGACGTCCTCATCAAACTGCGGCCATTCAAACTCGTCGGACGCGCCGGCCAGCAACTCCTCGTAGCACAGCAACTGCGGCGCCTTTCCCGCTCTGTCGGCAGGCATGTGCGCTCGATCGGTCAACAGCACCCAGTGCTTGACCATCTTGCATAGCAGCGCGATCGCTTCGATCAGCGGCAGGAAGGTCAAATCGAAGAACAGCGCCCGATCCTGCGCATGATTAACGATCCATGCGATCTGCTCGGGAAGCAGGCGCGGATTGATCGTATGCAGAACGTTGCCCGCACCCGACACCGCAAAGTAAAGCTCCATGTGCCGATAGCCGTTCCACGCAACGGTGGCAATTCGGTCGCCCCGATCGACGCCGAGCGCGTCTATTGCATTTGCCATTTGCCGTGAGCGGCGGTGCAGCTCACGGTACGTCGTCCGGTGGATGTCGCCCTCGACCCGGCGCGAAACGATCTCGCCGTCGCCGTGATGCCGATCCGCGTGCTCGATCAGCGACGAAATCAGCAGCGGCATCTGCATCATCAAGCCGTGCAACATGCGGGTCTCCTGCGGCCTTGTTCTGGAAATGGATGGCCGCGCCCTCATATGCTGGTGACTCGGCGCCGCGTCGTCAAGCTCATACAATTACCTGTCTTCGCTTCTTTACAGAGAGAATCATTGGAAACGCCGGTCGCTGCACCAAAACTCGCTTCCCCGCCGGCCGATGCACCGAGCGACTGGGGGCTGCGATTCGACAACTCGTTCGCGCAGCTTCCCGGTGTTTTCTACACGCGCCTGCAGGCGGCGCCGCTGCCGGCCCCGCATCTGGTCGCCTTCTCCGAATCGGCAGGTGCGTTGATCGGCATTGACGCCACGCGCGCTCGCAGCCGCGACTTTGTCGAAGTCATCGCCGGCAATCGGGCGATCGACGGCAGCGACCCGCTGGCTGCGGTGTATTCGGGCCATCAGTTCGGCGTCTACGTGCCGCGGCTGGGCGACGGCCGCGCGCTGTTACTCGGCGAAGCGATCGGTCCGACAGGCGCCCACTGGGAGCTGCAGCTGAAGGGGTCGGGCCAGACGCCGTATTCGCGTATGGGCGACGGGCGAGCCGTCCTCCGTTCGTCGATCCGAGAGTTTCTCGGCTCGGAAGCATTGAATCACCTTGGGATCCCGACCACACGCGCGCTGGCTGTGGCCGGTTCTGACCAACCGGTGTTTCGCGAGACGGTAGAGACCGCCGCGGTGGCGATGCGCATGTCGCCCAGCTTTGTTCGCTTCGGCTCCTTCGAATATTTTTACTGGACCCATCAATACGATGCGCTGAGGCAACTGGCCGACTACGTAATCGCGCGTTTCTACCCTGAATGCCATGCGGCGCCGCAGCCGTATCTCGCGTTTCTCGAACAAGTCGCGCGCCGCACCGCTCGGCTCGTCGCACAATGGCAGGGCGTCGGGTTCTGTCACGGTGTGCTTAACACCGACAACATGTCGATCCTCGGAATCACGATCGACTACGGACCGTTTGGATTCATCGATGCCTTCGACGGCGGATTCATCTGCAACCACAGTGACGTCAACGGACGCTACGCGTACAACATGCAGCCGCAGATCGCGCATTGGAATCTGTATGCGCTGGGGCAGGCGCTAGTGGCGCTGACCGAAGACACCGATGCGACCAAGGCGGCGGTCGATTGCTATCTGGACGAATACTCGCGGGCGATTGACGCCGTATTCCGCGCCAAACTCGGACTCGCGACCGCGCAGCCTGCCGACGAATCGCTGATCAACGACGTGATCGAATTGCTGCAGGCGACCCACAGTGACTGGACGATCTTCTGGCGTGCGCTTTCCGGTCTGCGGGTCGACGCGACAGATACGGTGCGCGATTCGATCATTGACCGCGCGGCGTTCGACACCTGGGCCGCGCGCTACCGGGCCCGGCTTCGCGAAGAGGATTCCGCCGACAATGAGCGCGCCCTGCGCATGGATCGAGTCAATCCGAAATACATCCTGCGCAACCATCTGGCCGAGGTTGCGATCCGCAAAGCGCGTGGCGACGACGGCCCGCGCGATTTCGGCGAGGTGGCGCGCCTTCTCGAAGTGCTCGAACGACCGTACGACGAACAAGCGCAGTTCGAGGCCTATGCGCACGAGCCGCCCGAATGGGCCAGGACGCTCCAACTGTCTTGTTCTTCTTAAGGATCGTAATGGCAGACACGCTGGACAAAGTCAATAAATCAAAGGCCGAATGGCGGCAGCAGCTGGCGCCGATGGAGTATTCCGTCGCACGCGAAAGAGGAACCGAGCCTGCATTCTCCGGGCGCTACTGGGACTTCAACGAAGAAGGCATTTATCGCTGCGTATGTTGCGGCACCCCACTGTTCGCGTCTGATACGAAGTTCGATGCCGGTTGCGGCTGGCCCAGCTATTTCAAGGCGCTCGATCCGGCGAACGTGCGCGAAGAGCGCGACACAACGCACGGCATGACGCGCACCGAGATCGTCTGCAACCTATGCGATGCGCACCTCGGCCACGTGTTTCCGGACGGGCCACCGCCGACGGGGCTGCGTTACTGCATCAATTCGGCTTCATTGAGGTTCGAACCGCAAAAGATTGCCAAAACGTGAAGCTGCTATTTGATCTATTTCCGGTTGCAGCATTCTTTATCGCCTACCGAATCGGCAAGAGTTTTCCCGACCAGGCGACCGCGTTTGTGACGTCCGTTTTCGGCGCTGTAGCCACATCGGCAACGTTTCCTGACCTGATCGCCGTCATCGCCGCAACCACAGTGGCGATCGTTGCCACCTTGCTGCAGGTCGGATGGCTGCTGGCGCGTCGGCAGCCGGTAAAGCCCATGCTATGGCTGTCCGCGATCCTGATCGTTGCGTTTGGCGGCCTGACAATCTGGCTGCAGAACGAGTTGTTCATCAAATGGAAGCCGAGCCTGCTGTACTGGAGCTTTGCGGCCATTCTTGTCGGCGGACGCGTCCTGTTCCGGCGCAACTTGTTGGCCACGTTGCTCGGCTCCGAGTTGCATCTTCCGGCAGCAGTCTGGGATCGCCTGCTGTGGGTGTGGGCCGGCTTCTTCACGCTGCTGGGAGCGGTGAACCTGTACGTCGCCTACACCTTCACAACCGAGCAATGGGTCGACTTCAAAACGTTCGGACTGATCGGCTTTACGTTCGCGTTCGTGCTCGGCGTGGGGATCTATTTGAGCCGCCATTTGAAGCCGGCGCCCGATGGCTGAAGCGACGCTCGATCGCATCCGAACCCAACTCAGCGCGCTGCAGCCGGTCGTGCTGGAGATCATCGACGACAGCGCCGCCCACGCCGGCCATGCTGGCGCGGCCTCGGGCGGCGGTCACTATCGGCTGCGCCTCGTCAGCGCGCGGTTCGCAGGGCAGTCGAAGCTGGCCCGGCACCGCCTCGTGTATGATCTTTTAGGTGATCTGATGCAGCGCGAAGTTCATGCGCTCGCAATGAACCTACTGGCGCCCGACGAGGTCGAACGGGCGCCTGTTCAGGGCCCACCTAACGCCGATTTTTTATCAGGACACTCTTCGGGACACTAGCCTCCTATGCAACGTAGCCGATTGATCCAACGAACTGCCTTGGTTGCCGCGCTATCGCTGGCGAGCAGTCTTGCCGTGGCACAAAACGTCGCGGTCGTAAACAACAAACCGATTTCCAAAGCGCGCGAGGATGCGTGGGTCAAAGAATTGACCAAGCAGGGCCAGCCCGATTCGCCCGAGCTGCGTAAGCAGGTCAAAGACCGGCTGATCCAGAATGAGATCCTGTTGCAGGAAGCGCAGAAGCGCGGCGTCGCCGAAAAGGCTGATGTCAAGTTCATGCTCGACGTGCAGCGGCAGAACACGCTGATTCAGGCGTTGTTGCGCGACGAGGTCGAGAAGACCCCGATCACCGATGCGCAAATCAAGGCCGCCTACGATCAACAGAAGCTGAAAGTCGGCAACAAGGAATATCGCGCCCGCCATATCCTGGTCGAGAAGGAAGACGAAGCCAAGGCGATCATCGAGCAACTGAAGAAAGGCGCCAAGTTCGAGGACCTCGCGAAGAGCTCGAAAGATACTGGCTCAGCGAAAAACGGCGGCGATCTGGACTGGGCCGCGCCCGATTCCTACGTGAAGCCCTTCTCCGACGCGTTGACCAAATTGCCCAAGGGTCAGGTCACCGAGGTGCCGGTACAGACGCAATTTGGCTGGCACGTGATCCGGCTCGACGACACACGCGACACCCAGTTCCCGCCGCTTGAGCAGGTCACCCCCCAGATTCGTGAGGGGCTGCAGCAGCAGCGCGTGCAGGCATTCGTCGAGTCATTGCGCAAAAACGCCAAGATCCAGTAGTTCTTCGGCCGGGCATTGTTCGTGCTCTGTAGTTGCGCGGCCGCTAAAAAACGCGCGGTCGCTGATATCAGCCGCGCGATTGCGGTAAATTTTTCACGACCACAAGAGGGAGACATGAACAAAAAGGTAATTTCGATCGTCATAGGCGCCGCATTCATCGGCGCGAGCGCCGTTGCGGGTGCTCAGACTTCAGGCCCGAAGCCTGGCGACACCATGGCGAACCAGAAGACGATGCAGAATGAAATCGACTTCAAGGTAATGGACACGAACGGCGACGGAATGATTTCGCGCGAGGAATACGTGAATTATTACGGCGGACGCTTCGACCGCATGAAGCGCAACGACAAGGGCATGGTTATGATGAATGACGTCATGATGATGGACGGTGCCCGCGCGTCGACAGCGGGTGGTAGCAGCAACATCACCAACAAGCCGACGACGAATCTGCCCGGAACGAAGCGTGGTTCCGGCAACCCACCGGCTACGGGCGGCGGTTAGCCAGCTGTAGTTTCTAATTGAAAAGGCCGCTCTTTCGAGCGGCCTTTTTCTTGTTGCCCGCGCTTAGCCAACCCAGCGCCGCGCATTGCGAAAGATGCGCAGCCACGGCGAATCCTCACCGAGCTGCGGCGGCTGCCACGACATCTGCAGCGTGCGAAAAACGCGTTCCGGGTGGGGCATCACGATCGTGAATCGGCCGGTAGTCGTGGTGAAAGCGCACTGCCCGCCCGGCGAACCATTCGGGTTGTAGGGGTAAGCATCGGTCGCTCGGCGGTGCGAATCGACGTAGCGCATTGCGACGCTCGCGCTGGTCTGTTGTGAAGAAGCTTCGAAGACTGCGCGTCCCTCGCCGTGTGCGTTCGCGATCGGCACGACGCTGCCTGCCATCTCGGCAAAGAACAAGGAATTTGATTCGACCACCTCGACCTGTACCAGCCTGCCTTCGTATTGTTCAGAAGCATTACGCTCGAAGCGCGGCCAATGTTGAGCGCCCGGAATCAACGCTTTCAATCGGCTCATCATCTGGCAGCCGTTGCACACGCCGAGCGCGAAGCTGTCCTCGCGGCTGAAAAACGCGACGAACATTTCGGCGAGCTTTGGATTGTGCAGAATCGTCTTCGCCCAACCGCCGCCGGCGCCGAGCACGTCACCGTAAGAAAACCCACCACACGCGACCAGGCCCTTGAAGTCGCGCAACGACTGCCGCCCCTCGATCAAGTCGGTCATGTGCACATCGACGGCCCCAAAGCCGGCGCGATCAAACGCGTACGCCATCTCGGTCTGGCTATTGACGCCCTGCTCGCGTAAGACGGCGATGCGCGGACGATTGCCTGAAGAAAGAAACGGCGCCGCAATATCTTCGGCTGCGTCGAACGTCAGCATCATCGACAGCCCGATGTCGTTGCTGTCGGTCGCGCGTGCGTACTCTTGGTCGGCGCAGTCGGGGTTGTCGCGCAGCTGCGCGATGCGCCACGACGCTTCGCCCCACACTCTCTGCAGCTCGCTGCGCGGCTTTGACAACACAGGCTTGGCATCACACCAGAACTCGATCACGTCGTTGGCGTTGGGCTTGCCGATGATCTGGCTAACTGGTCCGAGCCCTGCGGCGCGCAGTTCGCTCATCGCGTGGCTCTTGTCGCGCGCTCGCACCTGCAGCACGGCGCCGAGTTCCTCGTTGAACAACGCCTTCAGTATCAGCTCACCGCGGCGCACGGCAAGCTGCTCGGACCGGATCTTGAAATCGCCCGAATCCTGCGCCAACGGATCGATGGCAAGCACGTCCAAGTTGACGCTGATGCCGACGTGGCCGGCAAACGCCATCTCGGCAAGTGTTGCCAACAGTCCGCCGTCTGAGCGGTCGTGATAGGCAAGCGCGAGCCCATCGCCTTGCAGGCGCCGCAGCACGCCGACGAATGCCACCAGCTTTGCAGGGTCGTCGAGATCGGGCACGTCGTTGCCGATCTGCTGCGTGACCTGCGCCAGGATCGATCCGCCCATTCGATTTCGTCCGGCACCGAGGTCGACCAATATCAATACCGTTTCGGTGTCGGCCACAAGCTGCGGTGTCAACGAGCGTCGCGCGTCTTCGACTGGCGCAAAAGCGCTGGCGATCAGCGACACCGGGGCCACCACCGTCTTGTCAACCTCCCCGTCGCGCCACGCGGTCTTCATCGACAAGGAATCCTTGCCGACCGGCACGCTGATGCCGAGCGCCTGACACAAATCGCTCGCAGCCTTGACGGCATCGAACAGATTCGCATCTTCTCCTTCGGTGCCGCACGCCGCCATCCAGTTCGCGGAAATCTTGACTCGCTGCAAGTGCACGTCGGCCGCAGCGATATTGGTAATGGCTTCGCCGATTGCGATGCGGGATGCGGCTGCGGCGTCGATCACCGCCAGCGGCGTTCGCTCGCCGATCGCCATCGCTTCGCCCGCATAGCCGTCAAAGCTGAGCAAGGTCACCGCGCAGTCGGCAACGGGCACCTGCCACGGACCCACCATCGAGTCTCTCGAGCACAAGCCGCCCACGGTGCGGTCACCGATCGTGACTAGAAATCCCTTGCTGGCGACTGTCGGGTGGCGCAGCACGTCGAGAGCACATCGTTCTAAGTTCAACCCGGCACCGTCGAACGCGGGCAGCGAAAATTTGGCACGCCGCACGTCACGGTGCATCCGGGGCGGTTTGCCGAGTAGCACGTTCATCGGCATATCCACCGCCCGTGCGCCGTCGGCGCCATCGATCACGAGTTGGTCATCTTCCGCGATGCGACCGATGACCGCGTAGGGACAGCGCTCGCGCCGCGCCAGCCAGTCGAATGCCGTCAGCCGGTCGGGCGCAATCGCCAGCGCGTAGCGCTCCTGCGATTCATTGCACCAGATCTCGAGCGGGCTCATGCCGCTCTCCTCGATCGGAATTGCGGCGAGCGCGATGCGCGCGCCGCGTTTCGACTGGTCTGCGAGCTCCGGCATCGCGTTCGACAGTCCGCCCGCGCCCACATCGTGAATCGACAGCACCGGATTGTGGGCGCCGAGCGCCCAGCACCGATCGATCACCTCCTGCGCGCGGCGCTGCATTTCCGGATTGCCTCGCTGCACCGAGTCGAAGTCGAGTTGTTCCGTGTTGGCGCCCGCACCCATGCTCGACGCTGCGCCGCCGCCGAGCCCGATGCGCATGCCGGGTCCGCCGAGTTGAATCAGCAGCGAACCGGGCGGCAGGTTTTTCTTATGGACTTGATCGTCGCGGATGTTGCCGATCCCGCCGGCGATCATGATCGGCTTGTGGTAACCGTATCGTGTACCGCAGACGTCTTGTTCGTAGCTGCGAAAGTAGCCGAGCAGATTCGGGCGTCCGAACTCGTTGTTAAATGCTGCCGCGCCGATCGGACCGTCAATCATGATCGACAGCGCGTCGGCGATGCGCGCAGGAAATCCGAAGTCGTCCTCCCACGCGTGTCGCATGTCCGGGATGCGCAGATGCGAAACGGAAAATCCGCACAACCCGGCTTTCGGCTTGGCTCCGCGGCCGGTTGCACCTTCATCGCGGATCTCACCGCCAGCGCCGGTCGACGCGCCGGGGAACGGCGAAATCGCAGTCGGATGGTTGTGCGTCTCGACCTTGAATACCGTGTGCGTCAACTCGTCGCGCGCGCCGTAATCGATGCCGACCGCGCCTGCCGGGTGATCGCTCGCCGGGTAAAAGCGCGAGACGGTGCGACCTTCGAGCACCGCCGAGTTGTCGCTGTACGCAATCAGCGTTCCCTGCGGTGCCGCACGATGGGTGGCGCGAATCATGTCGAACAAAGTCGACTCCTCGCACACGTCGTCGATCGTCCAGGTTGCGTTGAAAATCTTGTGCCGGCAATGCTCCGAGTTCGCCTGCGCAAACATCATCAGCTCGACGTCGGTCGGATCGCGCCGCATCTGCGTGAACGCGGCCAGCAGATACGCGATTTCGTCGCTCGACAATGCGAGCCCCATGGCGACGTTTGCGCTCTCCAACGCAGTGCGTCCGCACGCAAGCATCGGGATCGTCTGCATCGATCTTGCTTCGAGCTCGCTAAACAGTCGCGCCGGATCGGTCGCTGGGTCGATCACGCTTTCGGTCATCCGATCGTGCAGGACCGACGCTACGCGCGCGGCAGCGGCAGCACTCAGCCGCTTTCGGCCGAGCTTGATCACAAACAGCGTGCCGCGTTCGATCCTGCGCACGGCCGCCAGCCCGGTGTTATGCGCGATGTCGGTGGCCTTGCTGGCCCATGGCGAGATGGTCCCCAGTCGCGGAACAACCAGGAACGCGGTACCCGGTGTTTCGGCACTCGCCGGATCGCCGTACGCCAACAGTGCATCCAGCCGCGCGCGCTCGTCGGCCTGAAGCGGGCGGCTCGCATGCACGAAGTGCACAAATCTGCCGCTCACCAAGTCAACCGATGTTTCGATCGATCGGATCGACGCCAGCAACCTTCTCGCACGGAAAGCCGACAACGCGCTCGGCCCGGAGAGCGCGAAGAACGTACTGAGCGGAGTCATCAAGCGAAAAAAGCGCGCAAGGCGCGGTGATCGTGCGCTTGCGAGCTGGCAAGCGTACGAAATTATAGCGGCGTGGCGTTTATAGAACGCCGCGCGGCGTTACTTGCTGTCGAATTCCGCGGTGTCCGCGGTCCAGCGCAGCGCCTGCTCGCTCAACGAAAAGCCCAGTCCCGGCCGGCTCGGCAAAATCATCCTGCCGTCTTCGATTTGCAACCGCTCATTAAACATCGGCTCGAGCCACTCGAAGTGCTCGACCCACGGTTCGTGCGCGTAGGCCGCCGAAAGGTGCAGGTGAATCTCCATCGCAAAATGCGGCGCCATGCGCATGCGCGCCTGATCGGCGAGCGCCATGATCTTCAGCATTGGCGTGATCCCACCGACACGTGGAGCGTCGGGCTGGATGAAATCGCACGACCGATGCCTGATCAGTTCCCAGTGCTCGGCGACGCTGGTAAGCATCTCGCCGGTCGCGATCGGCGTATCGAGCATTGCGGCAAGCGCGGCGTGGCCTTCGGCATCGTAGGCATCGAGCGGCTCTTCAATCCATGTCAGGTTCAACGGCTCGACCAGCTTGCCGAAGCGCTGCGCCGTGACGCGATCCCACTGCTGGTTGGCATCGATCATCATCGGCACCCGACCGTTGATGTGTTTGTGCACCGCCTGCACGCGCTCGAGGTCGATCATCGGGTCGGGCTGCCCGACCTTGATCTTGATGCCGCCGATGCCGCGCTCGAGCGCCGCCGACACGTTGTCGAGTACCTGGTGGATCGGCGTCGACAGGAAACCGCCCGATGTGTTGTAGCACTGCACCGAGTCGCGATGCGCGCCGAGCAGTTTAGCCAGCGGCAACTGGGCGCGCTTGGCCTTTAGATCCCATAGCGCGATGTCGAACGCCGCGATCGCCTGCGTCGCCAGCCCACTCCGTCCGACCGACGCACCGGCCCAAATCAGCTTGTCCCACAGCCGAGTGATGTCGTTGGGGTCTTCTCCGATCAGGTTTTGCGCAATTTCCTTCGCGTGCTCGTACTGGCCGCGTCCCCCGGCCCGCTTCGAATACGAAAAGCCAATTCCGGAATGACCCTCCTTGGTCGCGATCTCGGCGAACAGGAACGCGATTTCGGTCAGCGGCTTCTGCCGGCCCGTCAGCACTTTTGCATCGCTGATCGGTGCCGCCAGCGGCAGAAAGACAAGCGAGAGCTTGACGTACTCGATGTGGTCGGTGCTGGCTTCGCCAACAGCCAGTCCGGCAGCAAGCGGGTTGGCCTGAATCAAGCGAGGTTTGCCGTCTTCCATGCTGGTGCTCCGATTTAACGTTGGCGGGCTCGATGACCTGACCTGGGTGCACAAGCCACTTTCGCTGCTGACGAAGGCAATGGTGCCTGCTGCCGGTCGGCACGACGAAGGCTACGCCTTTCGAGTAAAACGGGCAGCGGACGTCGACGCACAGGAACGGTTGCTCGACAATGTCAAACCGTTTGCCCGCGCGGCGCGCGACTCGGATACGCTGATCGAAACCGCCACCCCGTACAAACCTTCAATGGCAAATCTTCAGTGGACCGATCTTCGGCCAACGACTCGTATCGATACCGACATCCTGGTCGTCGGTGCCGGCGCCGCCGGCGTAGCCGCGGCGGTCACCGCGGCACGGCAGGGGCTGAGCGTGCTCGCGATCGAGCGTTACGGGTTCTGCGGCGGCGGTGCGGTCGCGGGAATGTCGGGCACGATCTGCGGCCTGTACGAAGCGTCGCAGGATCCCGATTCGAAGCCGCTGCAACTTGTCTTCGGCTTTGCCGACGAGTTCGTTCGACTAATGGAACAAAAGCAGGGCTTGACCGGTCCCGTTCGCTACGGCAAGACCTATACGCGTGTGCACGACCCGCTGACCTGGCGCGAAGCCGGCGATCACCTGATGACGCAGGCGGGCGTGCAAACGTTATTTCATTCGGTCGTAACCGATGTATTGATGGACGGCGGCGAGCGCGTCGCCGGTGTAATTGCCTATAGCAAGCAGGGCAAGCTCGATGTTCGAGCGAGGTTGACCATCGACGCCAGCGGCGACGCCGATGTGGTCGCGATGGCAGGATTGAGCACCTTCATGGGGCAGGACGGCAAAGTGCAAAATCCCACGATGATCTTTCGCATGCAAGGTGTCGACGTACCGCGATTTCTGGCCGCCTACGGACCCGACAGCATTCTCGGTGATGAGATCGTCGAGAAAATACAAATGCTGAACGCGAACAAGGATTACTTGCTGCCGCGCGCCAAGATCTTCCTGTTTCCGACGCCGCGGCCGAACGAGCTGCTGTGCAACGCCACCCGGATTCTCGGCCGGGATGGACGCGAGCTGAATCCAATCGTGGTGGCAGACCTCACCGAGGCCGAAATGCAGGGGCGTCAACAGGCGCGCGAGTACGCGCGCTTCATCCGCGATCATCTGACCGGCTGCGAGAAGAGCTTCATCAACGACAACGGGGTGCAGGTCGGCGTGCGCCAATCACGCCAGGTCAAGGGCGGCGCGACGCTGACTAATGGCGACGTGATCGGCAAAGTCAAAAATCGAACAGGCATCGCCCGCTCCCCGTGGCCGATCGAAATGCACAGCGGCGAGAAGCCGCGGCTTGAGTGGCTCTTCAACGACTACTATGAGATACCGTATCAATGCTTCGTGCCGGTGCGCGGCGAGTCGTTTCTGGTCGCGGGTCGCTGCCTGTCGGCTGAACACGAAGCAATGGCATCCGCGCGCGTAACCGCGCAGTGCTTCTCCTACGGTCACGCGATCGGACATGCGGCGGCGCTTGCCGTCAACGACAACATCGCGCCGCGTGCCATCGATGGCGCTGATTTGCGTCAGCGCTTGAATGGCGATGGCGCCCGACTCGACTGAATTGATGCGATGACCAAACAGAACGCGCACGCGCTGCGTAGCGCACGCTGGTTCGCGCCCGACGACTTTCGCTCATTCGGCCACCGCTCGCGCTTTATGCAGATGGGGTATGCGCCGGCCGACTGGGTCGGCAAGCCCGTGATTGCAATCGTCAACACCTGGAGCGATGTCAATCAGTGCCATTCGCATTTCAAGCAGCGCGTCGAGGATGTCAAGCGCGGCGTGCTGCAGGCGGGGGGCTTTCCCGTCGAGTTGCCGGCGATCTCGCTGTCGGAGCCGATCGTCAAGCCAACCACGATGCTGTATCGCAATTTTCTCGCGATGGAGACCGAAGAGCTGCTACGCAGCCATCCGATCGACGGCGCGGTGCTGATGGGCGGCTGCGACAAAACTACTCCGGGGCTGCTGATGGGCGCGTTCAGCGCCGGGCTGCCCTGCATCTTTCTGCCGGCGGGACCGATGTTGCGCGGCAACTGGAAGGGCACCGTGCTCGGGTCGGGCTCCGACAGTTTCAAGTACTGGGATGAGCGCCGGGCGGGCCGCCTGACCGACGCCGAATGGACCGAGCTCGAAGGCGGCATCGCACGCAGCCACGGCACATGCATGACGATGGGCACCGCCGCCACGATGATGGGAATTACGGAGGCGATCGGCATGACGCTGCCGGGCGCGTCGTCGATCCCGGCGCCCGACGCCAACCACCCGCGCATGAGCGCGGAATGCGGGCGCCGCATCGTGCAGATGGTCTGGGACGAGTCGACCCCGGCGAACATGCTGTCGCGCAACCACTTCATGAACGGCATCACGGCGGCGATGGCGATGGGGTGCTCGACTAACGCGATCATTCATCTGGTCGCGATGTCGCGTCGAGCCGGTGCGCGCTGCGCCGTGACCCTCGACGACTTCGATGCGGCTAGCCGTACGGTGCCGGTGATCGCCAATATTCGTCCGAGTGGCGACAAATATCTAATGGAGGATTTTTATTACGCGGGTGGTTTGCCGGCACTGCTCAATCGACTGGGTGGCCACCTGCATCTGGATGCAATGACGGTCAATGGCTGCACGCTCGGCGAAAACATTGAAGGTGCCGCGGTTTACAACGATGACGTCATCCGCCCGCTGTCGAATCCGATCTATGCCGAGGGAGCGCTGGCGGTATTGCGCGGCAATCTGGCGCCCGACGGTTGTGTGATCAAGCCGAGCGCGTGCGCGCCGCAGTATCTGAGCCACACCGGGCCGGCGCTGGTGTTCGACGATTACCCGTCGCTAAAGCGCGCGGTTGATGATCCCGACCTCGATGTCACCGCCGATCACGTTCTCGTGTTGCGCAACGCCGGGCCCCAGGGTGGTCCCGGCATGCCCGAGTGGGGCATGCTGCCGATCCCGACCAAGCTGGTCAAACAGGGCGTACGCGACATGCTCCGCCTGTCTGACGCCCGCATGAGCGGCACCAGCTACGGCGCCTGCATCCTGCATGCAGCGCCCGAATCGTTTATCGGCGGGCCGCTGGCGCTGGTCAACACCGGCGATCAGATCACGATTGACGTCGGCGCGCGCCGCATTCATCTGGAAGTGAGCGACGACGAGCTTGCACGCCGCAAGGCGGCGTGGAAGCCGGCACCGCCGCGCTATCAGCGCGGCTTCGGCTGGATGTTCAGCAAACACATCCTGCAGGCCGATCAGGGGTGTGACTTCGATTTCCTCGAAACGAGCTTCGGCGCCCCCGTGCCGGAGCCCGCCATCTACTGATCGAGTCGTCAGGCCGCGGGACGCGGTTCGCCGTGCGTGGTCTGCGCAGCGGACAGTGCGCGCAGCAGCGCGACGTTGCAGTCGAGAAGCGATATATCCAGCGTCTCGCGCTGCTTTCTGCCGGTGACCGGATCGTTGCGCTCGATGGCTTCGGCCAGCGCCAGGTACGGCGCGCACGGGCCCGTGCGGTCGACCAGTGCAGCCGACACACTGGGCGCCAGCTGCGCGTGCTGCAGCAGGCGCGGAAATGCCGTGCCCGTCATCCGATCGAGCAACGAGAATGCGCCGGTCTGGAACAGCGAGTCGCGCAATTCGGCGCCTTCGGCGTTGCAACTTGCCAGATGCTCGAGGAACAAACCGCGGCGCGTGCCTGCGTGCATCAGCGGCAGCGCGTCCGCGTTGAATGTGGACACGCGGAGCATGCGCGACAGCCAGCGGGTCATTTTGGCGTGACCGAGCACCATGATCGCGCGCTTCACTGAGCTAACCCGCATCGGCACCGCGAACGCGGCGGAGTTGACGAAGCGGATCAACTCGAACGCAAGCGCTGTGTCGCGCTTGATTGCAGCCTCCATCAGCTCGATATCTGCGCGCTCGTGCGCCATGCGCAGCAGCTCGAGCACGGCCTGCTGGCTCGGTTGGGGCGGGCGCTCGACGGTTGGATGCGCTTCGTCGAGAGGCACGCCGACACTGGCGACGGCGCCGCGCTCGTACGAGGATTGCAGCTCGTCGACCCGAAAGGCGCCGGTGATGATGAAAGGCATGCGGCGCATCACGCCGGGGGGCGGCGGCGCATTGCTGCCATCGCTGCGACGGCGCCGGTCTTCGGTGATGTGAATCAGCGCGTAAGTGAAGCAGTCGAGCAAGGCCGGCGGCAGCGGGACGTCAGGCCTGCCACGCAGTGCCATCCTTATCCCCGCCCGGCGCGCGCGTTGCACGAGTCCCTGCATCGCCGGATCGCGCAGTGCAATCGCCGGAATTTCGACGACCGCGTTCGTTGGCGGCTGCCATTCGAGCAACGAGTCGTCGAGCTGAGCGTCGAGCGGCGCCATCAGCACCAGAGCGCGCGACTCCGGCCACAGTCCGTTCAGCTGTTCGAGGATAAGACCCACCGGTAGCCGATCGCTGGGCTTCACCGACAGCATCGTCAAACGCGTGCCGAACGTACGCCGGTCGCGATCGACGAGCGGCGCATAGCTCACGGTCAGTGAGCCGAGAATCGAATTAAGACCGAGACGGTCCGGCGCATTCATACGGCGAATTATTTCCGCCTGCCCACGGCACGCGTGTGCAGAATTTCGCCGACGGCGCCGGCTATTTGCCGAGTTCAGTTAGGGTCAATGAGCCTTCATTTTCTTCCGTAGCCGCCGCCGCCCGGAGTTTGAATAACTATCACGTCATCGACGTTCATTTCAGCCGATCCGATGTGGCTCATGGTCTCGATGCGCCCGTCAGTTCGTTCGATCCAATTACGCCCTACTTCTCCGGGTTCACCGCCCGCCATGCCGAACGGCGGAATCGACCGATGATTGGCCAGAATCGAAGCCGTCATTGGCTCCAAAAAGCGCACGCGGCGCGTGCCGCCATTGCCGCCGTGCCAGCGGCCCGCACCGCCTGAATTCGGACGTATTTGATAGCTTTCAAGGCGCACCGGATAGCGGAACTCAAGCACCTCAGGATCGGTCAGGCGCGAGTTGGTCATGTGTGTCTGCACGACGTCGGTGCCGTTGAATCCAGCTTCCGACGATCCTTCGGTCTCGGCGCGGGCGCCGACATCGAGAACGCCGGCGCCCGACCCGCCGGAAATCGTTTCGTAATACTGATAACGCTCGTTGCCGAAGGTGAAGTTGTTCATCGTGCCTTGCGCGGCGGCCATCACGCCCAGCGCACCGTAAAGCGCGTCGGTGATGCACGACGATGTTTCGACGTTGCCTGCGACGACCGCGGCCGGGTAGCGCGGATTCAGCATCGAGCGTTCCGGTATGACGATGTGCAGCGGCTTCAGGCATCCGGCGTTCAGTGGAATGTCGGCGTCCACCAGCGTGCGGAACACGTACAGCACCGCCGCGTAACACACCGCGCTCGGTGCGTTGAAGTTGTTCGACAACTGGTCCGAGCTGCCGGTGAAATCGATCGTTGCGGAGCGGCTTTCCCGATCGACCTCGATCCGCACGCGTATCAGCGCTCCATTGTCCAGCGGGTAATCGAAGTGACCGTCTTGCAGTTGAGTGATCACCCGCCGTACCGATTCTTCGGCATTGTCTTGCACGTGCTGCATGTACGCGCGCACAACCTTTAGTCCGAACTGCGCGACCATTTTCAGCAGTTCTTCACGTCCTTTTTCGTTGGCGGCAATCTGCGCCCGTAGGTCGGCCAGGTTCTGGTTCGGGTTGCGCGCCGGATAGGTGCCGCCGCCGAGCAGCTGCATCAGCTCGGCCTCTCGAATCCGGCCCGGACGATCGACCCCTTGCCCCTCAACGAGCTTGAAGTTGATGAATCGCGCACCTTCCTCATCGAGCGATGTCGAAAACGGCGGCATCGAGCCCGGCGTGGTGCCACCGATGTCGGCGTGATGCCCGCGTGAGCCGACGTAGAACAGGATCTCGCCGCCGCTTTGATCGAACACCGGGGTGATCACGGTGACGTCGGGCAGATGCGTACCGCCGTGATAAGGATCATTGATCGCGTACGCATCGCCGGGCCTCATCGCGCCGGCGTTCTCGCGCATCACGGTCTTGATCGATTCGCTCATCGAGCCCAAGTGCACCGGCATGTGCGGCGCGTTGGCGATCAGATTGCCGCCACCATCGAACAGGGCGCACGAGAAGTCGAGCCGCTCCTTGATGTTGACCGAGTACGCCGTGTTCTGCAGTCGCAACCCCATCTGCTCGGCAATTGACATGAACAGGTTGTTGAACACTTCGAGCATGATCGGATCGGCGTCGGTGCCGATCGCCTTGCGCTCAGCGCGCGGGCGCACTCGCTCCAGAACGACGTGGCCAAGATCGCTGACGATCGCGCTCCAGTCGGGCTCGACGACCGTGGTCGCGTTCATTTCGGCAATGATCGCGGGGCCGGCGATCGCGTCGCCGGCTCGCATGTCGTCACGCGCGAGCAGCGGTGTGTCGCACCACTTTCCGTCGGTGTACATGCGCGCGACCGCGCGCGGCGCGAGCGGCCTCTCCCGCGCGCAATCCGCGTTCGCACCCGGCACAGCGGGCTCTCCGGCTCCGATCGCTTCGACCGACACCGCCTCGATCACGAGCCCGCGACCCTGCATCAGGAACGAATAGCGCTTCAGATATTCAGCATCGAACGCCGCCTGCATCTCGGCCAGCGGGGCCGCCGCGACAATTAGCGCCGAATCGGTGCCGTCGTAGCGCAGATGCACGCGCCGTACGACCCGGATGCGCTCACGCGCAACGCCCTGCGACTCGAGGTCGCCGGCAGCTTCCGCTGCAAGACGATCGAGAACAGCATCGACATGCGCAACCGCATCGGGCTGCTGCAGCAGCCGCTCGACCGAGCGCTCGCGCATCGCCGTCTGATCCGCCAATCCCATGCCATACGCCGACAGCACACCCGCCAGTGGATGCGCAAAGATGCGGCTCATGCCGAGCGCGTCGGCAACGCGGCACGCGTGCTGTCCCCCCGCGCCGCCGAATACGCACAGCGTGTACTGCGTTACATCGTGTCCGCGCTGAATCGAAATGCGCTTGATCGCCTCGGCCATGTTGCCTACGGCAATATCGAGGTAGCCGTCTGCCACTTGCTCGGGCGCCAGCTCCCGACCCGTGGAATCTTCGATTTCCATCGCGAGCGTGGCAAATCGTTCGCGCACCACTTCGTCGTCGAGCGCTTCATTGGCGCCCCGTCCGAATACCTTCGGGAAAAATGCCGGCTGAATCTTGCCGACCATCACGTTGCAGTCGGTGACCGTCAGTGGCCCGCCGCGGCGATAACACGCGGGTCCTGGGTTCGCACCCGCCGAATCGGGTCCGACTCTGAGACGCGCGCCGTCGAAGTGCAGGATCGAGCCGCCGCCGGCCGCGACCGTATGAATACTCATCATCGGCGCACGCATGCGCACGCCCGCGACTTGCGTTTCAAACACCCGCTCGCAGTCGCTGACATCGCGCCCGGCAAAATGGGAGACGTCGGTGGACGTGCCACCCATGTCAAACCCGATCACGCGGTCGAAGCCGGCCGCCAAACTCGTGCGCACCATGCCGACGATGCCGCCTGCCGGACCCGAGAGAATCGAGTCCTTTCCCTGAAAGCGGCGCGCATCGGTCAGACCGCCCGACGATTGCATGAACAGCAGCCGCGTTCGCGGCAACTGACTCGCCACCTGCTCGACGTAGCGCCGCAAAATCGGCGACAGATAGGCATCGACCACCGTGGTGTCGCCGCGCGCGACGAATTTCATCAGGGCGCTGACGCGGTGCGAGGCCGACACCTGCGCGAAGCCAATCTCACGCGCCGCAGCCTCGAGCGCGGCTTCGTGCGCAGGGTAGCGGTAACCGTGCATCAGCACGATGGCGACCGAGCGAAATCCTGCGGCGTACGCTGCCTCCAGCTGTGCGCTAGCGGTCACCAGACCGAGCGTAGCCACTACGTCGCCGTGGGCACCGATCCGTTCGTCGACTTCGATCACCTTCGAATACAGCAACTCCGGCAACACGATGTGCCGGTCGAACAACCGGGGCCGGTTCTGGTACGCAATGCGCAGCGCGTCGCCAAAGCCGCGCGTGACGACCAACACCGTGGGCTCGCCCTTACGCTCGAGCAGCGCGTTGGTGGCGACGGTCGTTCCCATCTTCACCGCATCGACCCGATCGACCGGTACAGGCGAGTCCGGTCCAACCCCGAGCAAGACCCGGATTCCCGCGATCGCCGCGTCGTCGTACTGCTCGGGGTTATCAGACAGCAGCTTGTGCGTCACCAGCGAGCCATCCGGGCGGCGCGCCACCACGTCAGTGAAGGTGCCGCCGCGGTCAATCCAGAATTGCCAGCGTGGTGCGTTGCTCATTTCGGCGGGTACTATTCGGTCGCGCGATGTTAGCAACGCATCCGTACCTTTTTCGGTTATCGACTGCACGACTGCGAGGATTTGATGAAACGCCGCTCACTTTTATTGCTAACCGTCCCGATGGCGTTGTGCGGCGTGCTGGCATCGATGCCAGCGTCGGCGCAAACCAAATGGGATTTACCGGCAGGCTATCCGGCCGGCAATCCACACACGCAGAATCTGAGCCAGTTTGCGGCCGACGTAGCAAAAGCCAGCGGCAACAAGCTCACCATCACCGTCCATCCGAACGGCGCGTTGTTCAAAGCGCCCGAGATCAAGCGCGCAGTGCAGACCGGCCAGGCGCAGATCGGCGAAGTGCTGATGAGCCTGCTGGAAAACGAGAATCCGGTGTTCGGAGCCGACGCCGTGCCGTTCGTGGCGACCGGGTTCGACGCCTCGTGGAAGCTGTGGCAGGCGCAGCGCCCGGTCGTTGAAAAGATTTTGTCCGGCCAGGGCATCAAGCTGCTGTATGCGGTCGCGTGGCCGCCGCAGGGCATCTACTCCAAGAAACAGCTGAACACGGTGGCGGACATGAAGGGGCTGAAGTGGCGCGCGTACAACCCCGCGACGTCACGCATCGCCCAGCACGTGGGCGCGCAGCCGCTGACGATTCAGGCGGCCGAGCTGTCGCAGGCGCTTTCCACCGGCGTCGTCGATTCGTTCATGTCGTCGGGCGCGACCGGAGTCGACTCCAAAGTGTGGGAGAGCCTGACCCATTTCGCGACCGCCGACGCGTGGCTTCCGAAGAACATGGTGATCGTCAACCAGAAGGAATTCGACAAGCTCGACAACGCGACACAGGAAGCCGTCGTGACCGCGGCGAAGGCGGCCGAGGAGCGCGGCTGGAAGCGCATGCGCGATTACACGAGCGAGTCGTTGACCACACTTCGCAATAACAAGATCACCGTGTACGAGCCGAGCCCTGCGCTGAAGGGCGAGCTGTCAAAACTCGGCGATACGTTGCTGAACGAATGGCTGGCCAAGGCTGGGGCCGACGGGCAGACCATCATCACGTCGTTTCGGAAATAATCTGACGCCGATGCGGGTCGGAGCGCCGTCGCGGGCCGCGCGTTGGCCTGCGGCATGCTCTCGCCTGCGCTGATTCATGCGTACCGCGCTCGATAGCCTCTTCAAATTGCTCGGCGGGCTCGGCGCTTTTTTCATCTTCGCCACACTGACGATTGAAGTCGTCAGCATCGTGCTGCGCGCACTCGGCTTTTCGATGGCGGGTGCCGATGCCTATGCAGGCTACTTCCTCGCCGCAGGTTCTTTTCTCGCGCTCGGATATGCGTTGCGCCAGGGCGATCACATCCGCGTCACGCTGATCCTGCAGCGCCTGCACGGGCGCTCCCGCTGGTGGATGGAAGTGCTGTGTTTGGTCATCGCATCAGCGCTCAGCGTGTACTTCGCCTACTTCGCGGCGAAACTGGTATGGGGCTCCTACGTCTTTAACGACATTTCGCAGAACGTCGATGCCACGCCGCTGTGGATTCCGCAGCTTTCGATGGCGATCGGTCTGGCGGGTCTGGCGCTCGCGTTCGTCGAGCAGCTCGTGATCACGGTGCGCACGCGCCGCTTGCCGCCCGCGGTCACCGAAGTGGCGAACGTCGAATAGCCATGGGCACACTGATCGCGTTTCTGCTGATCGTTGCGATGTTCGTGATTCTTGGCGCCGGCGTCTGGATCGGGATTGCGGTGCTCGGCGTCGCATTCATTGGCATGGAGCTATTCACGACCCGCCCCGCAGGCGACGCGCTTGCGCTGACGGTATGGGGGTCGCTGTCGAGCTGGACGCTGACCGCGCTGCCGTTATTCGTTTGGATGGGCGAGATCTTGCTAAAGACGCGACTATCGGAAGGAATGTTTCGCGGGCTCGCACCTTGGCTGCAGTGGCTCCCGGGCCGCCTGCTGCACACGAATATCATCGGTTGCACCATTTTCGCCGCGGTGTCGGGTTCATCGGCAGCGACCTGCGCCACGATCGGCAAGATCACACTGCCCGAGCTGGCGAAACGCAATTATCCGGAGCAGATCTCGATCGGCTCGCTGGCCGGTGCCGGCACGCTCGGTCTGCTGATTCCGCCCTCGATCATCATGATCGTGTATGGCGTTGCGGCCGATGTCTCGATCGGCAAGCTGTTCATTGCCGGCGTGATTCCCGGTCTGATGCTGGCATCGCTGTTCATGGGTTACACGATTTTCTGGTCGCTGCGCAATGCCGAGCGCATTCCGCCGGCAGACATCAAACTCGACTTTGCCGGCAAACTTGCAGAGTCGCGGCACCTGATTCCGGTGCTGCTGTTGATCGTCGCCGTGCTCGGCTCGATCTATGCGGGGGTTGCCACGGCGACCGAAGCCGCAGCGCTGGGCGTAGTAGGCGCCATGATCGTATCGGCGATGCAGCGGACACTGACCTGGCGCACGTTCGTCGATTCATTGATGGCAGCCACGCGGTTGTATTGCATGATTGCGCTGATCCTCGCCGGCTCGGCCTTTCTCGCGCTGTCGATGGGCTTCATCGGTTTGCCGCGGCAGCTTGCCGAATCGATTGCGGCGCTGCACCTGTCGCCGTTTGCACTGATCATGCTCCTGATGTTCTTTTTCATCGTGCTCGGCTGTTTTCTCGACGGCATTTCGATGGTGGTTCTGACGATGGCAGTACTGCTGCCGACCCTGCAGACTGCCGGCATCGATCTGCTGTGGTTCGGCATCTTCATCGTGCTGGTAGTCGAAATGGCGCAGATCACACCGCCGGTCGGGTTCAATCTGTTCGTGCTGCAGGGCATGACGAAACACCAGATCAACACGATCGCAGTGGCGGCATTCCCCTATTTTCTGATGATGGCGGTGGCCGTCCTGGCGATTTGGTTTTTCCCTGTGCTGGTGACGTTCCTGCCATCGCAGATGAAACTTTAGTCGCGCGGCAATGCACGTAGTCGTCATCGGCGCCGGCATCATCGGCGTCACCACGGCTTACTTCCTGCGACGCGACGGACACGACGTGACGGTGATCGAGCGCCGCTCCGGCGTCGCGCAGGAAACGAGCTTCGCTAACGCGGGGGTGATGGCGCCGTCCTACGTTGCGCCGTGGGCGCAGCCGGGCATGCCATCCAAAGTGCTCGCCTACCTTTTCAAGCCGGAAGCGCCGATCCTTTTTCGGCCGTCGATGGATCCGGCGCTGTGGCGCTGGATTGCGCGCTGGCTTGGCGAGTGCCGTCTCGAACGCTTCACGCGCAACAAGGCACGCATGCAGCGGCTCGCCTTCTATAGCCAGTCCGAGCTGCGTGCGCTGCGCACGCTGCATCAACTCGAATACGAGCAAACGACCGGCTACCTGCAGCTGTTTCGCACGCATCTCGAAGTCGAGCGCTCGGCCGTCACACGAAAAATGTTGACCGAGCTGGGAGTGACGCACAAGCTGCTGAGTACCGTCGAAGCGCACGCGTTGGAGCCGGCCTTGCATGGACCGACGCGACTGGCCGGCGCGCTTCATCTGCCGAAGGACGAAACCGGCAACTGCGCCTTCTTTGCGCAGCAGTTGAAAGACATCGCGATTGAAGATGGAGTCGATTTCCGGTTCAATGTCGCCACGCAGGGGCTGCAACTCGAGCAACAGCGGGTCATCCGATTGAGCACCGACAAGGGCGATGTGCGCGGCGACGCTTTCGTCGTTGCCGCAGGGATCGACAGCGTGGCGCTGCTTCGCCCGCTCGGTATTCGTTTGCCAATGCAACCAGTCAAGGGGTACTCGGCAACGGCAGCGATCACTGCGTTCGAGCATGCTCCATTGATCAGCGTGATGGATGAAACGTACAAGGTGGCGATTACCCGAATGGGCAAATGGCTGCGAATCGCCGGTACCGCTGAGCTCGGTACGCGCGGCATGCAGTTGCGCGACCGTGCATTGCGAACGCTGCTCAAGGTGGCTCAGGATTGGTTTCCGTATGCGGCGACCTACGCGAAGTCGCGCTTCTGGATCGGAGCCCGTCCGATGCTGCCCGATGGTCCTCCGGTGCTTGGCAAGACTCCGATCTCAAATTTATACGTCAACACGGGCCACGGCTCGACCGGCTGGGTGATGTCGTGCGGTTCCGCACGCGTGCTGACCGACGTGATCGCACAAAGAACGGCAGCGATCGACCTCGACGGCCTGACGCTCGAGCGTTACACGCCCGGCTAGCTATGGGAATTCCGCTGCTGACCGTTTCCGAACTGCGGCCGATCGAGCGCGCGGCGCAGTCGGGCCTGCCTGCGGGAGCGCTGATGGCCCGCGCCGCTGCGGCGGTCGCGGGCCGTATCAACGCGTCGCAGTCGAACAAGCCGCTGTCGATATGCGTCGTGGCCGGGCCCGGAAATAATGGCGGTGACGGTTATGTCGCCGCGAGCGAGTTGCGCAGCGCTGGGCACGACGTCACGTGTGTTCAACTATCCAAGCCGACGCCTGACGACGCCCGCAATGCGTTGGCGCAATGGCGCGCGTCCGGAGGCAAGCTGCGCACGGCGGTGCCGACCGAGGGAAGTTTCGACGTGATCGTCGATGCCATGCTCGGCATCGGGCAGACGCGGCCACTGCAAGGCATGCTGCTCGCCGGCGCGCAATGGATCAACGCGCAGCGCACGCACGTCATCGCGGTCGATGTACCCAGCGGCCTCGACGCCGATCGTGGCTGCTGGATCGGAGGGGTGGAAGGTGTGTACGCCTCAGAAACGATCACGTTCATCGCCGACAAGCCCGGCCTGCACACGGGCGACGGCATCGACGCGGCGGGCATTGTGATGCTTGACACACTTGGCATCGAGTCCGCGTCTAACCGCACCGCGCTGGCCGACCCGTCTGATTTCCCGCACATCGTGGCCGCACGGCGCCGCAATACCCATAAGGGCAGCTACGGTAACGCGCTGATCATTGGTGGCGGCGCGGGAATGGTAGGCGCCGCGCTGCTGGCTGCGCGCGCGGCATTGATCATCGGCGCCGGCCGCGTGTACGTTGATTGCATTGGCGCCCCGGAGTTCCGCGTCGATCCCTGCCAGCCCGAGCTGATGTTTCGTTCCTATGCGACCACGGACGACCTGCATGCCATCGTGATCGGCTGCGGCCTGGGCAAGAGCGATGCGGCGCGGCGAGCGCTGCAATGGGCACTCGACAGCGATGCTTCGCTGATCATCGATGCCGACGCCCTGAACCTGTTGTCGCAAGGTCCGGCGTTAAGCGAATGCCTGGCCGCACGCAACGCCCCGACGGTGATCACGCCGCACCCGCTCGAAGCGGCGCGCCTGTTGCAGGCATCCGCCGAGGACATACAGAACGATCGGCTGACGCGCGCTCGCGAACTGGCGAGCCGCTATCGAAGCATCGCCGTGCTGAAGGGCGCCGGCACCGTCATCGTGCACACGAATGGTCGCTGTGCGATCAACCCCACCGGAGGCCCCGCACTGGCGACCGCGGGCACCGGCGACGTCTTGGCGGGGCTGATCGGCGGATTGCTGGCCCAGCACTTTGAGCCGTGGCAGGCGACGCTGGCCGCGGCCTGGCTTCATGGCTGCGCCGGCGAAGCCCGTGATGCAGGGTTGGTTGCTAGCGACATCGCGCCGCGCGCCGCCGCTGTGCTGGCGAAGCTGCGCGCTGCGCGACGCGAGTCAACGTGAGCTGCGCCGCCCGCGTGGCTTACAGCGAAACGGTAGCGTTGGCAGCAATCACCCGCCCCGCGTGCAGCTCGATCTGTCGGCCGCAGCGGCGCGCGATATCGGGATCATGCGTTACCAGCAACAGCGTTGAACCGCGCTCGCGATTGAGCTGAAACATCAATTCGATCACGGCCTCGCCGGTGCGCGCATCCAGGCTGCCGGTGGGTTCATCGGCCAGCAGCAACGGGGGATGCAGTACGAACGCGCGCGCCAGAGCCACCCTTTGCTGCTCACCTCCCGACAAGTACTTCGGATAATGCGATAGCCGCTCACCCAAACCGACTCGCTGCAATAGCTGCCGTGCGGCCTCCAACGGCGATACCCCTTCGGGGGCACGTCCGGTCAACTCCAGCGGCAGCAAGACGTTTTCCAGAGCATTCAGATGCGGCAGCAGTTGAAACGACTGGAAAACAAATCCCACCAACTCCGCTCGCAGGGCTGCGCGACCGTCCTCGTCAAGTGCGAAAAGGTCACGGCCGAAAATGCTGACCGAGCCGGAGGTTGGAACGTCGAGCCCGGCGAGCAGTCCGAGCAGCGTGGACTTGCCGGAACCCGAAGCGCCGACGATAGCAACCGTTTCGCCGGACCTGATCTCTAGATTGATATCATCCAAAATGGTCAGGCTGCCTGTAGCGTCTTGCACGATCTTGCTGAGATTGCGCGCTCTGACTGCAATTTCTTTGTTGTCATTCATCTCGTGCGCAGAACTTTCCTGATTCATTTGATGGTTTCATCAGCGGCGGCGCTGTGTGCTCTTGCGTTGCATGCGCCGGCGCTCGGCACGGTGAGTTCGACTTCGAGCAAGGCCAATAGCGGCGATGCGCGCCCGGTAATTCTCGTTCTCGGCGACAGCCTGTCGGCGGAATATGGATTACAACGCGGCCAGGGGTGGGTGCAACTGCTTGCAACCCGCTTGCAGCAGGGCGGCTCAAATTATACGGTCGTCAACGCCAGTATCAGCGGTGAAACCACCAGTGGCGGACGCTCGCGCTTGCCGGCCCTGCTGAAGCAGCATCGACCGGCGATCGTCATCATCGAGCTCGGCGGCAATGACGGGCTGCGCGGACTGCCAGTACCCCGCATGAAGGACAACCTGACCGCGATGATTCGTGCCAGCCAGACGGCAGGCGCACGCGTCGTAATTGCGGGTATCCGCATGCCGCCCAACTACGGCCGCGAGTACACCGAGCGCTTCTACGCATCGTTCGCGAATCTTTCAAGACAGTATGGAACAGCGCTGGTGCCGTTTCTGCTGGAAGGCTTTTCGGATTCTGCCGATTTTTTTCAAGCGGATCGGATTCATCCCAGCGCGCAGGCGCAGTCGAGAATTCTGCAAACGGTGTGGCCGGTGCTGGAGCCACTGATCTCGACTAAGGCTGCAGCAAAGACCCGCTCATGACGAGCCGCTCAGCAGCCGCCGCCGAGCGCGCCGTCATCTCCGCCGCGGAGGCGCTGTCGGGCGTCAGCGCGTTCGATTCGGTGCTCGACGTTCGCACCGAGGCCGAATTCGCGCTCGATCACATGCCGGGCGCCATAAACTGCCCGGTGTTGACGGACGCCGAGCGCGTTGAGGTGGGCACGATGGACCGGCAGCAGTCGTCGTTCGAAGCGCGGCGCCGCGGCGCTGCCTATGTGTCGCGCAATATTGCGCATCATCTGGAAACGCAGTTCCACTCGATGCCGAAGAACTGGCAACCACTGGTCTATTGCTGGCGTGGCGGTAATCGCAGTGGTGCGATGACGCACATTCTGCGCTGCGTCGGCTGGCAGGCGCGGCAGCTCGAGGGCGGTTATCGCGCCTTCCGCGGTCAGGTGGTAACGGAGCTCGCTACGCTGCCCGCCCTGCTGTCGCTGCGCGTCGTCTGTGGCACGACCGGCAGCGGAAAAAGCCGCCTACTGCAACAGCTCGACGCACAAGGCGCGCAAGTGCTCGACCTCGAGGCGTTGGCACACCATCGGGGCTCGGTGCTCGGCGGCCTGCCGTCGCAACCGCAGCCTTCGCAAAAAATGTTCGAGACTCGCCTGTGGTCGGCTTTGCGCTCGTATGATCGTGCGCGCACGGTCTTCGTTGAGTCCGAGAGCCGAAAAATCGGCGAGCTGCGAGTCCCGGATGCGCTGTTGGCGAAAATGCGCGCATCTGATTGCGTGCGGCTTGAAGTTCCGTTGCAGGCTCGCATCCGGCTGCTGCGCGACGAATACGAGCATTTCGAACACGACCGCAACGCGCTGAACGCTCAGCTTGACTGCTTGTCTGCCCTGCACGGGCGCCAGAAGATTGCGCAGTGGAAAGCACTCGCCCGCGAGGACAACTGGGACGGCGTCGTCGAACAATTGCTGATCGAACACTACGACCCCGCTTACCTGAAATCGATCGATCGAAATTTTGCGCGTGCCGCCAGCGCAGATACGCTACGCATCGACAGCGACTCCATCGACGACTTCAGCGTCGCCGCGCGCGCGCTGGCTGCGTCAGCTCGGTCGGCGGCGTCGTTGGCACCGGTCAACGGTCACCCGTCACCCGTCACTTAGTCGCGGGCACCGTGTCCTTGATTGCGGGCTTCTCGTCCGGGCGCTGTAAGTCCGCACGCAGGACCTTGACGTTGTGCCGCGACTTGAGTCCTTCGGCGAATGTCAGCTCGGCCGCCGCCGCCGACTGCTGCGTGATCGCCCGGGCCTGCGCTTCGCGCTGAGCGGGCGGAATCGCGTCCGCCGGCTGGGTTGCGGCGACTCTCAGGATGACATAACCCGCGCTGCTCGTACTGCGAAAGTCGGTGCCGACCTCCGCACCGACAAACTGCGGAAGCTTGTCCGCCGGCACCCGCAACACCTCGTTGAGCGCATCGGGTGGAAGATCCTGCGGCTGACGCCGCGAGACAATCTTGGGCGCGGAAAATCCGGCATCGCTGGGGGCTTTGCGCAGTTCCGCCAGGCGCAGCTCGCCCGCTTCGCGCGCCAGGCGAATCGCCTCGCGCCCGGTGAGAATCTGGCGGATCTGGGGCGTTACCTTTTCAAGCGGTTGAACCGATGCCGGGTGGTGGTCGAGTACGCGCGCGGATACCAGGGTGCCGGGAGCACCTTCGATCGCTTGCGTGTTGCGCCGATTCTTCAGCGAGTCGTCGGCGAAAATTGCCTCCATAAGTTTCGACCCAAGGTACGGTGGCAGCCCGCGACGCGTCAGATTGTCGGCGGTCTGTATTTTCAGGTTCAGCTTCTGAGCAGCCGGCTGCAACGAGTCGGCCTGTTCGTAAACCAGATTCGTGAACTGATCTGCCGCCTCCGTGAAGCTCTTCTGTGCCTGCTGATTTCTCAGCTCGCGCTCTATGTCGACTCGTACCTCCGCCAGCGACTTCGCTTGTGCGGGCTTGATCTCGGTGACGCGAATGATGTGGAAGCCGAAATCGGTTTCGACAACGTCACTGATCTCGCCGGTTTTCAGGCGGTATGCCGTTTCCTCGAACGGTTTGACCATCATGCCGCGGCCGAAGAACCCCAGATCGCCGCCCTGCGCGGCCGAGCCTGGGTCTTTCGAATTTTCGCGGGCGAGTTTCGCGAAATCAGCTGGGTTCGCCTTGACCTTTGCCAGGATCTCTTCGGCCTTCTTGCGCGCGGCTGATTTGTCAGATCCCTCGGCGGCAACCAGGATGTGGCTCGCCCGCCGCTGTTCCTCGGTACCGTAGCGCGCCTTGTTCTGCTCGTAATAGCTGTTGACCGCCTCGTCAGTCACTTTCGCATTGGCGGAGATCGCTTCCGGCGACAGCAAAAGATATTCGACGCGCACGCTCTCCGGGACTTCGAACTGCGCGCGGTTACCCTGGTAGTACTCGGCGATTTGCGCATCGGTAATCGCTACCTTCGAAGCGAACTGATCGGCCGGAAAGCGCAACTCGCGGGTCTCGCGCTGCTCGAGCAAAATGCGTTCGACACGCTCGAGCACGTGCTTCGGCGTGATCGCCGACTCGACCACTGCCTGCACGACCGCCTGCTTGCGCAGATCATTGCGCAGACTCTGCTCGAACGAAGCTTCACTTTGACCACGCGACGCCAGAAACGCCTTGTAGCGCTCGTAGCTGAACTTGCCGTCCTGCTGGAACGCCGGAACGTTGGCGATAAATTCGCGCAGACGATCCACGGTGACGGCAACGTTCGACTTCGTCGCCTCATTGGTGAGCGCGCGATCGAGCACCAGTTGATCGAGCACGGCGGCACGAGCCTCGGGTGTCTCTAGCAGCTTGGGATCAAAATTAGCGCCGATGCTCTGCCGCAGACGTTCCGCCCTGTCACGCAACGCTGCGTCGAATTCCTGCTGCGTAACCGGCGCGCCGTCGATCGTTGCCAGCGCTCCTTCCTTGTTCATGAAGCTGTTGTAGCCCTGGATGCCGAAAAAAACGAAAGACGGCAGGATCAACACAAGGATGAACAGCATCATCCAGCTACGGTGCGAGCGGACGAAATCAAACATGCGAATACCTCAGCGTGAACTACCAAAGCAAAAAGGCGAACTCGCGTTCGCCTTTTTATGTGTGGCGGAGTGGACGGGACTCGAACCCGCGACCCCCGGCGTGACAGGCCGGTATTCTAACCGACTGAACTACCACTCCTGATGTCGGTTCCGTTGCCAATATTTGGTGGGTGCTGAGAGGCTCGAACTCCCGACCTACGCCTTGTAAGGGCGCCGCTCTACCAACTGAGCTAAGCACCCATGACCGTGGCTACTATCGCTGCCACGCGATCGCTCAGCAATCAACTCCGGAAGCGTGTCAGTTTAGCGAATCTTTCAGCGCCTTGCCGGGGCGGAACTTCGGCACTTTCGCTGCTTTGATCTTGATCTCTTCGTTGGTGCGCGGATTGCGTCCGGCACGTGCCGCGCGCTTGCTGACGATAAAAGTCCCGAATCCGACCAGTGTTACCGAGTTGCCCCGCTTCAAGCTGCCGCGTATGCCGCCGACAATCGCTTCAAGGGCCCGACCCGCCGCTGCCTTGGAAATGTCGGCTTGCTTGGCGATATGGTCGATCAATTCGGTCTTGTTCACTTATGCACCCCCGTCATCTGACTGTCGCTTCACTGCCTATCGCGCGACGCACTGCATCTTGCTTTTGTTCACGGCTTTTGTTATTTGCGGCGCGGAAGAGAATGGGTTCGAAGATTTGAACGACTATTCAACCGCGCCGCTATAGCAGTGTCAAGGGAAAGCGTGTGAATACTCGGAGAAGCCGGCGCGCCGTGCGGCGCGCCGGCAACTGAAGACCTTCAATTGCGCTGTGCGAGAAAGGGCTCTAGTGCTTGACGACCTCGCCGACAGCAGGCGGCTCCGCCGGCTTGGCGGGCGCGACCGCGACTTCGTCATCGGTTAGCGGAACTGGGCGACGCTCGAGTGCAACTTCGAGCACCTTGTCGATCCACTTGACGGGAATAATCTCAAGTCGATTCTTGACATTGTCAGGAATCTCCGCGAGATCCTTGACATTTTCCTCGGGGATCAACACCGTCTTGATACCGCCGCGATGCGCCGCGAGAAGTTTCTCCTTTAACCCGCCGATCGCCAGCACTTCACCACGCAACGTGATCTCGCCGGTCATCGCGACGTCAGCACGAACCGGAATTCCGCTAAACGCCGAAATCAGCGCCGTCGTGATCGCGATTCCGGCCGACGGTCCATCCTTCGGCGTGGCGCCCTCCGGGAAGTGCACGTGAATGTCGGTTTTCTCAAACACCTCGTCGCGAATGCCGAGCCGGCGCGAGCGCGCGCGCATCACCGAACGCGCGGCTTCGACCGACTCTTTCATCACATCCCCCAGCGAGCCGGTGCGGTGCACGTTCGCCTTGCCAGGCATCGTGGCGACCTCGATGGTCAACAGATCGCCGCCGACTTCGGTCCAGGCCAGGCCGGTGACCTGCCCCACTTGATTTTCCTTTTCGGCCACACCGAACATGTAACGCCGCACCCCGAGAAACTTGTCTAGGTTGCGCGCCGTCACCTGTACCCGCTTGTCATGTTTCTTGAGCAGCAACTGCTTGACCACCTTACGGCAGATCTTGCTGATCTCGCGCTCGAGCGAGCGAACACCGGCCTCGCGCGTGTAGTAGCGAATGATGTCGCGAATCGCGCTCTCGGCGATCGACAGCTCGCCGCTTTTCAGCCCGTTGGTCTTCATCTGCTTCGGTAACAGATGCTGCAAGGCGATGTGGACTTTTTCCTCTTCGGTATACCCCGATAGCCGGATTACCTCCATCCGGTCCAGCAGCGCCGGCGGGATGTTCATCGTGTTGCTGGTGGCGACGAACATCACGTCCGATAGGTCGAAGTCGACCTCGACGTAGTGGTCCTGAAACGTGTGGTTTTGCTCGGGGTCGAGCACTTCGAGCAAGGCAGAGGCTGGGTCGCCGCGGAAATCCATTCCCATCTTGTCGACTTCGTCGAGCAGGAACAGCGGATTGCGCACTCCGGACTTGCCGAGGCTCTGCAGAATTTTCCCGGGCATCGAACCGATGTAGGTACGGCGATGGCCGCGGATTTCAGCTTCGTCACGCACGCCGCCCAGCGCCATGCGTATGAATTTGCGGTTGGTCGCGCGCGCCACCGACTGTCCGAGCGACGTCTTGCCGACGCCCGGAGGCCCAACCAGGCACAGGATCGGCGCCTTCAGCTTGTCGACACGCTGCTGCACGGCAAGGTATTCGAGAATCCGGTCCTTGACCTTCTCGAGCCCGTAGTGGTCATCGTCGAGCACTTTCTGCGCGTTGCCCAGGTCGTTGTTGATGCGGCTGCGTTTCTTCCAAGGCAGGCCGACCAGAGTGTCAAGATAGTTACGCACCACGGTCGCTTCGGCCGACATCGGTGACATCAGCTTCAGCTTCTTCAGCTCGGAAGTCGCCTTGTCGCGTGCCGCCTTCGGCATGCGCGCCGCCTTGATCTTCTTCTCGAGCTCTTCGAGATCGGCGCCCTCTTCACCTTCGCCGAGCTCTTTCTGAATCGCTTTGACCTGTTCGTTCAGGTAATACTCGCGCTGGCTCTTCTCCATCTGGCGCTTGACGCGTCCGCGGATGCGCTTTTCGACCTGCAGAATGTCGATCTCCGCCTCGAGCTGCGCCAACAAATGCTCGAGCCGCTCGTTGATGCCGAACATCTCGAGCACTTTCTGCTTCTGCTCAAGCTTCAGCGGCAGGTGCGCCGCGATGGTGTCGGCCAGGCGGCCCGCCTCGTCGATACCGGCGATCGAAGTCAGGATTTCCGCCGGGATCTTCTTGTTCAGCTTCACGTACTGGTCGAACTGCGTGACGATCGCGCGCCGCAGCGCTTCGGATTCTGCGGTCGACTGTTGATCGGGAACGATCGGCAGCACGTCGGCGGTGAAATGCGCCGGGCCGTCGACGATCCGCTCGATACGAGCTCGCTGCGCACCCTCGACCAGCACCTTAACGGTGCCGTCCGGAAGCTTCAGCATCTGCAGGATATTGGCGACGCAGCCGATCTCGTAGATGTCTTCGGCCTCGGGTTCGTCCTTCGCTGCATTCTTCTGTGCGACCAGCATGATGCTCTTGCCCGCTTCCATCGCGGCTTCGAGCGCCTTGATCGACTTCGGGCGGCCAACAAACAGCGGAATGACCATGTGCGGAAACACGACGACGTCACGCAAAGGCAGCAACGGCAAGGTCGTAGTTTCCGGCGGCAACATCTGGGTCGTCATTCGAGTCGTTCCCTTCATGTGACTTTAATCGCCATATGCGCCCGTGCGGCACGAATGCAAGAGCGGAAGGAATGCGGGCAAACCCAATCTAGCATGCAGAACCCCGGCGCCGCCGGGCAAATAACAGCGGTGAAAACGGGAATAAACCGGAGCATCGCTTCCACGCATTAGCGTGGAGCGCTGGCAACTTTGGGCTGATCCGAATAAATCAGAAGCGGCTTGCCACCCGAGATCGTGTTGTCGTCAACGACCACCTTGATGACGTTCTTGGTGCTCGGCAGGTCGTACATCACGTCGAGCAGGATGCTTTCGACAATCGAGCGCAACCCGCGCGCTCCGGTCTTGCGCTTCAACGCCTTGCGCGCGATGGCTTTCAAACCGTCGTTGCGGATTTCGAGCTCGACGGCCTCCATCTGGAACAGGCGGTGAAACTGCTTGACCAGCGCGTTCTTGGGTTCGACCAGAATTTCCACCAGCGCTTCTTCGCTCAATTCATCGAGCGTCGCGATCACCGGCAGCCGGCCGACCAGTTCGGGGATCAGCCCGAACTTGATCAAATCCTCCGGTTCGACGTCGCGCAATAGCTCGCCGACCGCGCGATCGCTCTGGCTGGTCACACTGGCGGAGAAACCGATGCCGCTCTTCTCTGAGCGGTTGCGAATGATCTTTTCGAGTCCGTCGAACGCGCCGCCACATATGAAAAGGATATTCGTGGTGTCGATCTGCACGAAATCCTGGTTCGGGTGCTTGCGACCACCCTGCGGCGGCACCGACGCGATGGTCCCTTCGACCAGTTTCAGTAGCGCCTGCTGCACGCCCTCGCCAGACACATCGCGCGTGATCGACGGGTTGTCGCTCTTGCGCGAAATCTTGTCTATCTCGTCGATATAGACGATTCCGCGCTGTGCCTTTTCAACTTCGTAATTGCAGTTCTGCAGCAGCTTCTGAATGATGTTCTCGACGTCCTCACCGACGTATCCGGCCTCGGTCAACGTGGTCGCATCGGCAATCACGAACGGCACATTCAGCAGCCGCGCCAGCGTCTGCGCCAGCAGCGTCTTGCCCGATCCGGTCGGACCGATCAGCAGAATGTTGCTTTTGGCGAGCTCGATGTCATCCTTCGAGCCCATGTGCTTCAGGCGCTTGTAGTGATTGTAAACGGCGACCGAGAGAATTCTCTTCGCTTTGTCCTGACCAATCACGTACTGATCGAGGATGGTGCCGATCTCGCGCGGTGTCGGCAGATCTGACTTGATCGCGCCCGAGCCGGCCTCGGTGGTCGTCTCGTCGCGGATAATGTCGTTGCAAAGATCGATGCATTCATCGCAGATGAAAACCGACGGGCCGGCAATCAGCTTTTTCACCTCATGCTGACTCTTGCCGCAGAACGAGCAGTACAGAAGCTTTTCGCTCGAGCCCTTCTTGTCCGACATAGCTCCGATCGTCGCTAGCCGCTACGGCTGCTCGCTGCGGCTTACAAATATCTTGTCAATCAACCCGTACTTTACGGCATCGTCGGCCGACATGAAGTTGTCGCGTTCCGTGTCTTTGGCGATCTTTTCAATCGTCTGGCCGGTCTGCTCCGCCAGAATCTTGTTGAGCCGCTCGCGCAGGTAAAGAATTTCCTTGGCGTGAATTTCGATGTCCGCCGCCTGGCCCTGCACACCGCCCGAGGGCTGATGAATCATGATGCGCGAGTTCGGAAGCGAATACCGCTTGCCCTTGGCGCCCGCTGCGAGCAGGAATGCGCCCATGCTGGCGGCTACACCGATGCAAATCGAGGAGACATCAGGCTTGACGAACTGCATCGTGTCGTAGATCGCGAACCCCGCGCTGACCGAGCCGCCGGGTGAGTTGATGTACAGCGAGATGTCCTTGTCCGGATTCTCGGATTCGAGAAACAGCAGTTGCGCAACAACCAGATTGGCAGTCTGCTCGGTCACCGCCCCGACGATGAATACCACCCGGTCCCGCAACAGGCGCGAATAGATGTCGTAGGCGCGCTCGCCGCGCCCGCTCTGTTCGATAACAATCGGAACCATTCCGAGTCCCTGTGGCTCCATCGCTGCACTCATCTGCGTTCTGCTCATCTCACCCTCATTTGCCTCTGTGCCCCATCAGCTCGTCGAACTCGACCGGCGTATCAACCACCTTGGCGCGCTGTAGCACCCAGTTGGTAACGTTGTCCTCGAGTGCAACTGTTTCAAGATCGGAGAGCCGTTTGCGATCCGACAAGTACCAGTTAATCACATCCTGCGGCTTTTCATAGCTCTGTGCAATCTCCTCGACCAGCTTGCGGATCTGATCGGGGCGCGATTGCAGGTTATTGACACGAACCACTTCGCCTAGCAAAAGTCCGAGTCTTACCCGCCGCTCCGCCTCAGGCGCAAACAAATCGAGCGGCAGTGGCGCGTCCTTGGCCGCCATTCCGCGCGCGATCAGATCGCTGCGAGCACCTTCCGCCAACCGTTGCTTTTCCGACTCAACCAGCGACTTCGGCACGTCAAACGTGCTGCTCACCAGCAGCGCAGACATCACTTGATCCTTGGTGCGGGCTTTTAGCCGCGACGCCACCTCGCGCGCAAGGTTGTTCTTGATCTCTGAACGCATCTTGGTGACATCGCCGTCTGCCACACCCAGCGATCGTGCAAATTCGGCGTCGATCGGCGGCAGCACCGGCTGCTCCACTTGCTGGACCGTCACTTCGAATGTCGCGGCCTGGCCCGCCAGCGCCTGCGCACCGTAGTCGGCAGGAAACTGCAGCTGAAACGTCTTGCTCTGTCCCGGCACCATCGCGCGCACGGCCGCCTCGAATCCCGGCAGCATGCGACCCTCGCCCAGCGTGAATTTAAAGCCGGTTGCGCTTCCGCCCTCGAACGGCTGTCCCGCATTGTCACCGTCGGCATAGGTGCCCTTGAAATCGATCGTCACCGCATCGTCGTCTTGCGCCGGCCGCTGCACAGTCTCGAACGTAGCGCGCTGCTTGCGCATGATCTGAAGCGTGCGATCAATCTCGGCCTCACCCAGAGCGCAAGCCGGACGCTTCACCTCGGCCCCCGAAAGATCGCCGATTGCTATGTCCGGATAAATTTCGAACGTCGCTGAAAACGTCAGGTCCTTCGCCTGGGCGTCGGCGGCATTCGCCTCAACCTCGGCGCCGCGCGCTTCGAGTCGCGGCTGTCCGGCAACCTTCAAATTGCTTGCGGTTACCGCCGAGTTGAATGCCTCGCCGACCTTGTCACTCAATACTTCGGCCTGCACCTGCGCGCCGTACGTCTGCGCAACCATCTTGATCGGCACCTTGCCGGGCCGGAACCCCGGCATCTTGATGTCGCGCGCCAGCTTCACCAGGCGCGCCTTCACTTCCTGTTCGACCGCCGCCGCCGGTACCGTCAGATCGACACGCCGTTCGAGCGCACTAAGGCTTTGTATGGTTTGTTGCATTCTTGATTGTTGGAAACCGTCGTGGTGCGAAGGGGGGGACTCGAACCCCCACGCCGGTGAAGGCGTCAGGACCTAAACCTGGTGCGTCTACCAATTTCGCCACCTTCGCGGCGCGATGCTCGCGTCGCTTTCCGATCGCGACTCTCGTAACGGCGCCGATTCTAGCGGAACCCCGTGCCCGTTTTGGCGCGCGATCGCTGTGATAGCTTGGACACCGTGAGCATGGGTCATTACGAGAATTTTCCGGTGGCATCGTGGCTAATGCCGGCACGGTTGCGTCCCGCAGTGGCTGCGATTTATCGTTTCGCGCGCACTGCGGATGATGTGGCCGACGAAGGCGACGCGTTGCCGGAACAACGCCTCGCTGCACTCGAAGCGTTACGGACGCAGTTGCGCACAATCGAAGCAGGCACACCCTCCGAATGGCTGGACCTCGCGGCAGCGATCCGGGAGCACGATCTGCCCCTTCCGTTGTTTTTTGACCTCCTATCTGCCTTCTCGCAGGACGTCACGACGGTGCGGTACGACACGCTCGATGCGCTCGTTGACTATAGCCGACGCTCGGCTAACCCGATCGGCCGCCTGCTGCTGCAACTCTTTCGCCGCACCGAACGCCACTTGTTGCTGCAATCCGATGCGATATGCACCGGGCTGCAGTTCGCAAATTTCTGGCAGGACGTGGCGATCGACTGGGGCAAGGGCCGTGTCTATCTGCCGCAGCACGATATGCAAGCATTCGGTGTCACCGAAGCGCACATCGCGGGTGCAATCGTCGATCAGCCGTGGCAACGTCTGATGGCGTTCCAAGTTCGGCGCACGCGCGAGTTGTTGCAGCAAGGGTCACCGCTGCCACGCGCGATCGGGGGGCGCGTCGGACTCGAACTGCGCCTTGTCGTGCAGGGCGGTCTGCGTATTCTCGAACGCATCGACGCGGTCAACGGCGACGTATTTGCGCGCCGGCCCACGCTATCGGCGCGCGACTGGACGCTGATGGGCTGGCGTGCATTGCTTCCGCTGCCGGCATGACACGCGACGAGTACTGCCAGCCTGCGAAGCGCGGTCGATGACGCCGGACGAGTACTGCCAGCAAAAAACGGCAAGCAGCGGCTCGAGCTTCTACTACGCGTTTCTTTTTCTGCCGCCCGAGCGGCGGCGTGCGATCACTGCGGTGTACGCCTATTGCCGCGAGGTCGACGACGTCGCCGATGAAGTCAGTGACCCGGCTGCCGCCGACCTCACGCTCGCTTGGTGGCGCACCGAGATCGCACAGTTGTTTGCGGGTCAGCCGACGCACCCGGTCACGCGCGCCTTGCGGCCGTACATCGACGCCGATTTCGGGATCTCGCAAGAGCGACTAACCGCGATCCTCGACGGCATGCAGATGGATTTGCGACAGAATCGATTTCTCGACTACCCGGCGCTACAGCGCTACGCCTACCTGGTGGCCGGCGTGGTCGGCGAAATATCGGCAACGATCTTCGGTCACCGCGATCCGCGGACGCTACAGTACGCCGCACGCCTGGGACTCGCGCTGCAACTGATCAATATCATCCGCGACGTCGGCGACGACGCGCGGCGCGGGCGCGTTTATCTTCCGCTCGACGAAATGCAGCGCTTCGACGTCAAAGCCTCCGACGTGCTCGGTGCGCGCTACGTCGAAGGCTTCGCGCCGTTGATGCGCTTTCAGGCAGACCGCGCACGCGCGGCGTATCGAGAGGCGCTCGCACTGCTTCCCGCGGTCGATCGCAAGGCGCAGCGGCCGGGGTTGATGATGGGCGCCATCTACGCAGCGTTGTTGACCGAGATCGAACGCGAGAACTTTCAGGTGTTGCATCAGCGCATTGCATTGACACCGCTGCGCAAGCTGTGGCTCGCGTGGCGCACATGGGTGCGCGGTTGAGCAAGCCCGGCAAGGTGGCTGTAGTCGGCGCCGGGTGGGCCGGCTGCGCGGCGGCAGCCGAGCTGGCTGCACGCGGAGTCACGGTCACGCTGCTAGAAGCCAGCGAAGAGCTCGGAGGTCGCGCGCGCCGGCTGCCGCTCGAACTGGCGGGAGACTGGCACGTGCTCGACAACGGCCAGCACTTGATGCTGGGTGCATACATCGAGACGGCCGCGCTGTTCGAGCGATTGAACGTAGCCTTGGCCTCGACGGTAGAGCGGCGGCCATTTGAACTGCGGTATCCAGATGGGTTTCGATTGCAGGCGGCGCGGCTACCCGCGCCTTGGCACCTGGCGGCGGCGCTGCTCGCGGCGCGCGGCTTGCGGCTCGCCGACCGCGCTGCAATGGTCAGTCTGCTCAATCGGCTGAAGCGTGCGCGCTGGGATATCGGCCGCGATCGCGGAACCACGCAATGGCTGCATGAATGCGGGCAGACGCCGCAGGTCGTTCGGCGCGTATGGCGGCCTCTGGCGCTGGCGGCGCTGAACACACCGCTCGACCGCGCCTCGGCGCAGATCTTTGCCAATGTACTGCGTGACTCTCTGGGCGCGGCCAGTGCAGCGAGCGAAATGTGGGTGCCTCGTGCCGACCTTTCGGCGTTGTTTCCCGAGGCGGTCGAGCGCTACGTCGTGGCGCGGGGTGGAAACGTTCGCCGCGATGCGCGAATCGAGCGCGTCGAGCGCGATGCGCGCAGCGACGGGTTTCGTCTCCAATTGCGCAACGAACCCGAGCAAATGCTCGAAGTCGACGCTGTCGTCTATGCGGCCGCCCCCACGTACCTCGCGCACATCGCCGGGCATATCGAACCCTTGCATGCGGTGCTCGAAACGGTAGCCCGCTTCGAGCACGAGCCGATCTATACCGTCTACCTGAAGTACGCGGCGACCGTGTGCGTGCCGCGCGGCTTCAGCGCGCTGCTCGACGATCCTGCCAAGCGCCGCTATGCGCAGTGGGTGTTCGACCGCGGTGCGCTCGATCGCGCCAACCAAGGAATTCTTGCGGTCGTGATCAGTTCGAGCGGCCCGCACGAAGCCGAACCGCTGGAGGATGTTTGCAGCGCCGTGGCGCGGCAATTGACCGATGATCTGCGCCTGCCCGCGCCGCTCGATGCGCGCGCGATAGCGGATCGACGCGCCACACTGGCCGCCGTACCAGACTTGCAACGGCCTCCCAATCGAACCCCGTGGCACCGATTTGCGATCGCCGGCGACTGGACCGAATCCGGCTATCCATCGACACTCGAGACCGCAGTTCGCAGCGGACGCGCAGCGGCGCGCGCCGTGCTGAGTTAGTTTTCGCGGACGCGCGCCAGCGCGTGTTCGATTCGGTCGACCGCAATCACCTGCAAGCCTTCGATCGGCTGCTTGGGCGCATTCGCTTTCGGTATCAGCGCCATCGAAAAGCCCAGCTTGGCTGCCTCACGCAGACGCTCCTGACCGCGCGGCGCCGGCCGAACCTCGCCGGCAAGACCGATCTCACCAAATGCAACCAGCCCGCGCGGCAACGGCTTGTCTCTCATCGACGATACGACCGCGAGCAGCACTGGCAAGTCAGACGCAGGCTCACCGATACGCACGCCGCCGACCGCGTTGACGAAAACGTCCTGGTCGAAGGCCGCGATGCCGGCGTGCCGATGCAGCACCGCCAGCAGCATGGCTAAACGCTGCTGATCGAGCCCAACCGACAGTCGGCGCGGGTTCGGCACATGCGCAGCGTCGACCAGCGCCTGAATTTCGACCAGTAACGGCCGCGTGCCTTCCTGCGTCGCCATCACGCACGACCCTGAGACCTGCACATCGTGCTTCGATAGAAACAGTGCCGATGGGTTGGCTACGCCTTTGAGCCCGCGATCGGTCATCGCGAACACGCCCAGCTCGTTGACCGCGCCGAAGCGATTCTTGAATGCGCGGATCAGACGGTAAGACGAGTGAGACTCCCCTTCGAAATACAGCACCGTATCGACCATATGCTCGAGCACGCGTGGCCCTGCGAGCGTCCCGTCCTTGGTCACGTGGCCGATCATGATCAGCGTCAATCCCGACTGCTTTGCGAGCCGCGTCAGCTGCGCCGCGCACTCGCGTACCTGCGCCACCGAGCCGGGCGCCGATTGCAGCTGTTCCGAGTACAGCGTCTGGATCGAGTCGATCACCAGCACCGACGGCTTTTCGGTGCTGACCGCAGCAACGATGCGTTCGAGCGATATTTCGGACAACAGTCGAACCAGCTTTGCATCGACACCCAAGCGCCGCGCGTGCAGCGCGACCTGCGCTGCTGACTCCTCGCCGCTGACGTACAGCACCGGCGCGTTTGCCGACAATGTAGCGAGAGACTGCAGCAGCAAGGTCGATTTGCCGATGCCGGGATCGCCGCCGATCAACACCACACCGCCCTCAACAAATCCACCTCCCAGCACGCGATCGAACTCATCGATACCCGACGCGATGCGCGGCGCCTCGCGCGCCTGCACATCGCCCAGCGATTGCGTGGCAGCAGCCGACATCAGAGCGCCGTAGCGATGCTCGGTCGGCGCCTCCACGCGCGCTTCAGACAGCGAATTCCATGCATTGCAGTGCGGGCACTGACCCTGCCATTTCAGGCTCGCGCCGCCGCACTCGGCGCAGACGAATTGGGTTTTCGCTTTCGCCATCAGTGCTCTTCAGTCACCGGCACGCGCGGCGCCAGCGCGCACATCAGTTCGTACCCGACGGTCCCGCACAGATTTGCAACCTCATCAATCGGGAGCTGCTTGCCCCACAGCTCGACATCGCTACCGACCGCGGCGCCCGGAGCCAACGTCAGATCGAGGGTGATCATGTCCATCGACACCCGGCCGGCGACCGGCACGCGCACGCCGTCGACAATCACCGGAGTTCCATCGGGCGCATTGCGCGGATAACCGTCGGCATAGCCACAAGCAACGACGCCGATCCGCATAGGACTCGATGCGGAAAACCGCGATCCATAGCCGACCGCTTGCCCCGGTTTTAGCGTCTGCACTGCGATCAGGCGCGACTTCAACGTCATCGCCGGCACGACACCCAATTGCGCAGCCGTGTGCGATTCATCGGTCGCAGCACCGTACAGCGCAATTCCCGGCCGCACCGAGTCGCCTTTCACTTCGGGCCGCAAGAACAACGCCGCCGAATTGGCGAAGCTGCGCGGTTCGGTCCACTGACCAGCGATACGTTGCAGCGCGGCCAGTTGCTCACTCACTTCGGCGGGTCCGCTCGCCCCGACCGCACGATCGGCGTTTGCAAAATGAATCATCAACGTCAGTTGCTCGATGTTCAATGCCTTCAGCCTTGCATAGGCCGACGCCGCGGTGTTCGCATCGAAACCGAGCCGATTCATACCCGTGTTGAATTTCAGATACACGTCGATCGGCGCTGCGAGCCGCGCGTGCTCGAGCATGTCGATCTGCTCCTTGGCATGGATGACCGGCGTCAGCTGCAGCGCCGACACCATTTCAAGATCCCTCGGTTCGAAACATCCCTCGAGCAACAAAACCGGCTTAGACCATCCGGCGTCGCGTACACGCTGCGCCTCGTCGATATCGAGTAACGCCAGGCCGTCTGCTTCCGTAAAGCCGCGCAGCGCACGCGTCATCCCATGTCCGTACGCGTTCGCCTTGACCACGGCCCAGAGAAATCGTTCGCCGGCATGCCGGCGCGCAAGCGCCAGGTTGCGGCGCATCGCTAACGAGTCGATCACGGCAGAAATCAGGCGCGGCATGGGAATCAAGTGGCGAATTGATACTCAATAGCATAGTGCGGCGACTCATTGAAAAAGAGCGACTGCGTGATATAACGCCCGCCAAAGCGCGGCATCTGCAGTCTAAATAAGAGCGCGCAATTTTATAGGGAGACGCTTTACTTGCTTCGACAGCATTTGCCTGTGGCGTCATGAAACGCGGCTTTTACGTGATCATGGCCGCGCAATTCTTTTCATCGCTGGCTGACAACGCTCTCCTGATCGCTGCGATCGCGCTGCTGCGCGACGTCGAAGCGCCGGCGTGGATGACGCCGATGCTGAAACTTTTCTTCGTCTTCTCATACGTCGCACTCGCGGCATTCGTGGGTGCGTTCGCCGATTCCTTTCCGAAGGCGCGCGTGATGTTCATCACGAACACGATCAAGATCGGCGGCTGCATGATGATGTTCCTCGGGTCGCATCCGCTGCTCGCCTACGCAGTTATCGGATTTGGAGCAGCGGCGTATTCGCCTGCCAAGTACGGCATCGTGACCGAGCTGCTGCCGCCCGAGAAGCTGGTGGTTGCCAACGGTTGGATCGAAGGGCTCACAGTGACTTCGATCATCCTCGGCTTCCTGATCGGCGGCGTGCTGATCGATCAGAATGTCTCCGCGTGGCTGCTGTTGTTCGACATGCCGCTGATCGATACCGGTATCGAGCTGCCAGCGGAGGCGGCGATCTCCGTTATCGCATTGATCTATGTTCTTGCAGCGGCGATCAACCTGATGATCGCAGATACCGGCGCGCGTTACGCGAAGCAGCATTCGCATCCATGGAAGCTGCTGGTCGGCTTCGTTCACTGCTGCACCGTGCTATGGCGCGACAAGCTCGGGCAGATCTCGCTGGCGGTGACGACGCTGTTCTGGGGCGCCGGCGCGACGCTTCAATTCATCGTGTTGAAATGGGCTGAGACTGTGCTCGGGCTTGACCTGGCACGCGCGGCGATCTTGCAGGCGGTTGTGGCGGTCGGAATTACGATGGGCGCGGTCTACGCCGCTGCCACTGTTTCGTTGAAGAGAGCGCTGGACGTGCTACCCGTCGGCATTGCGATGGGCGTCATCGTCGCCGGCGCCGCGTTCTACACGCCGGCACTCGCTCCGGAAGGCGCGATTCATTTCGGCAACTTCAACGCCACTTACTTTCTGCTGATCGCGTGCGCCATCTTGGTGTTGATCGGCATGCTTGCGGGTTACTTCGTCGTGCCGATGAACGCCTTGCTGCAACACCGCGGACACGTGCTGCTGTCCGCGGGACATTCGATCGCGGTACAAAACTTCAACGAAAATCTGAGCATTCTCGTGATGCTCGGCCTGTACGCACTGCTGATCTGGCTGGACCTGCAGCTGCAGACGGTGATGTTGATGTTTGGCATCTTCGTCGCGGTCACGATGCTGCTCGTTCTGCTGCGACATCAGTTCAACCAGCGGCAGTTCGACTCGGTGGCGCTGATCGGCGAAACGACGCACTAGCCGCGTCCGTTCACTCTACGGTGCGTGAATCTCGCGTGCCAGGCACATATCGGCCCAGCTTTTCTCCTTGTCGATCAGGTTACGCAGCAAATAAGCCGGGTGATAGGTGACGACCACGGGAATCTGTCGACCTGCAACCGTGATCCGGTGTCGCTTGCCGCGCAGGTTGGCAATGCTGGCGTCGGTACCGAGCAGTGACTGCGCGGCAAACCGCCCCATGACGACGATCAGCGCAGGCGCGACAAGCTCGATCTGGCGCATCAAGTAAGGCTCGCATTTCGCAACTTCCTCCGGCTGCGGGTTTCGATTTCCCGGCGGCCGGCACTTCAATACATTTGCGATGTAGACCGATTGCGGCGTTTGACCGGCGCGCGACATTCCGATGCTCGCCAGCATGTTGTCGAGAAGGCGACCCGCTTGGCCGACAAACGGCTCGCCGCGCGCGTCTTCCTCGGCACCCGGCGCCTCGCCGATCAACATCCAATCAGCGTTCAAGTTGCCGACGCCAAACACGGTCTGCTTGCGCGTTTCACACAACGAACAGGCGCGGCAACCCGCAACGCTCTGAACGAGGTCTCCCCAAGCAAGACGACCGATGGTCGCTGCGCGATCGGGCGCAGGGAGTACCACCGGCGCAATCGACGGCGGCCGATCGATCGCCGTGCGCAAAACGTACACTGGGCCGAGGCCCATCGCGCGCCACAACTGGGCGCGGCGCACGTCCATCATCAAAGCGCCACGCGCATCACGAGCGCGTCTTCGCGACCGCCGTGCGCCGGGTAGTAACCACGCCGCACCCCGATCTTTTCGAATCCGTAGCGCTCGTACATCCGCACCGCGGACGCATTGCTTGGCCTGACTTCGAGCAACATTGTGCGTGCGCCGTACCCGCGCGCTATTTCCGCCATCCACTCCAACGTACGCCATCCGACACCTTCGCGCTGGCAATCGCGTGCGACGCTCAGATTCAGAAGATGCGCTTCATCGATCATCAGCGTCATCACTGCGTAGGCGATCAGTGTCGCATGCGCATCGCGCAGTACCCAAACGCTGTAGCCGGCGCGTACCGAATCCAGGAAATTTCCACGCGTCCATGGAAATGGATAGATATCGCTCTCGATCGCCACCACTTCCCGCAGATCGGCCTCGACCATAGGTGCATAGCGGTCAAGTTCGGGTTTCGGTAACGCGCTCAACGGTGCTCCCGCGCCCGCTGCACGGTTCCGCGGCTGGGTACGCCGGGCGCTTTGGGACGGCCCGGCGCTGCATCGGCCAGTTGTCGCCGCTCTTCGATGGTCAATGCAACGTGGGCGCGTACGTAAAGCGGTGCTGCACGGTCCGGGGCCACCGACAAGCCATGTGCGGCATCGAAGCGGGCCAGACGCGCAATCGAACCCGCCGACGATTTCGCGTCCGGTAATCGGACCCATCGCCTGTCGTGCGGCCACGCTTCGGCGAAGGCTGTCAGTGCGTTGCCCGCCACGATGTCGACCTGCTGCAGATCCGCCAGTTCGGTTAGCGATTGCGGCGACTCGAGCGCGGGCGCCCTGACTTCGGTGACCGATTCGTCGCGCCGATAAACCGCGCAATAGGCTTCGTTCATCCGGGCATCGACCGCCGCCAGCAACAACGAGCCGTCGACGACCACGTCAAACGCTTGCGCTGCAAGGGCACGCAGGTTTCCGACCGGCACCACTTGCCTGCGCTTGCCGTAAGCGAGCCCTTGCGCGATCCCACATGCGATGCGTAGTCCGGTGAACGATCCGGGACCGGCCCCGAACGCGAAGACGTTGACGTCGCCGAGCGACAGCCGTGCATCCGACAAGATCGCGTCGATCATCGGCAACACCCGCTCCGAGTGGCGCTGCCCAACAGTTTCGACGAGTTCGCTTAGGCGTTCGGCGTGCAGCACTGCGACCGAGCACACCTCTGTGGCGGTGTCGATCGCGAGAACGGTTAGCGCAGTGTCCGGCATTTCGCCGGCATATTAACGAAGCGGTTTTCGACGCGTGTGCAGCAAGCGCAAGTTAAGCGATGAACCTCAATGGTTCGAAGCGCCGTTGCAAAACACGCTCTGACGGTATTTGCCACCAACTTTCGAGCACGGAGGCGTACACGCGGCGAAAGTCGGTCGTGTGCCGAAGGTTGCCGCCGTCGTCGAGAGCGCGCAACGAAGGCGCATCGCCGTACACACCGCCGCGCACCAGAGGGCCAAACGCGAACAGCGCGCCGGCGGTTCCGTGATCGGTGCCGCCGCTCTGATTCTCACGCGGCCTTCTTCCAAACTCGGAGTACGTCAGCATTAGCGTGCGATCCCACAGGCCCTGCTCACTCAACGCGCCGCGCAGCGAGACCACGGATTCGGCGACCACTTTAAGCAGATTCGCGTGAAGGCCGAGCTGGTTCTGATGGGTATCAAATCCAGGCAGCGTTAGACGTACCACCGGCACCTTGCCAGTGGCGGCAATGCCCGCTGCGTGCTGCGCAGCCAAGCCGAAAACGCCGCGCGGAAATTCGGTCTTGAACGCAACATCGGAGCGAACGTCCGCGCGCGCGCGAACTATGTCGGCCTCGACCCGCAGCAGATGTGCCAGTGCGCCACGCGCGGGAACGCCGTCGGTAGAAGCCAGTCGTGCCTGAGCAGCGAAACGTGCCGGATCGTTTAACGCAACGGCGCGCGCCCCTCCCGCCAGCGGACCCAGATCGGCGGCGCCGATCACGACGCCGTCGGCGCTCGACTCCGCAAAGGCGGCTTGCCCTTCAACCGTGCGCGTAAGCCAGCCGGTCTGCAGGTATTGCTGACTGTCCGATGCAGTGTCCCAGATCTCGATCGATCGGAAGTGCGACAGATTGGGTGACGGATAGCCGACGCCCTGCAGAATCGCCATCTGACCGTCGCGCCACAGGGGCTCAAGCGGCGTCAGCGCAGGATGCAGCGCCGGGGCACCGGCAAACCGCGCCACGGCGTCCGGCTTGAAGCCCAGACGCGGACGTAAATCGAAATATGCGCCGTCGTCGACTGGAATGACGGTATTCAAACTGTCATTGCCGCCACGCAGCTCGATCAGGATCAGCAGGCGCGGTGTCGCCGGCGCCGCCCATGCCGGAAGCGCTGCACATGACAGCAGCGCCGACGAGGAAGCCAAGAATGCCCGCCGATTCATCGTGGCCTCACTTGAGCTGATACGCCGGGTCGAGCACGAGCGCGCGCAGCGCGTCGAGCCCGAGCGAGCCATCGCGCACCGGCGCCGTCGCCGGAACGGCCAATACCACTTGTTCGAGCTTTGCGCGCGCGCCCGGCGCGACGACCCGCTCCGGCGCCAGACCTGCGCGCGCCAGCCAAGCTTCAGAATCAACGCGGACCGATACCGCCTGTTCGAGCATCTGCAAGCGACGGCGCGGCACCTCTTCAGCTTTAGCCGAACCGGCCATTGCATCACTCACCGCGCCTTCCGCGCCTGGCTTGCCGCTCGCTGCGCCACCCAGCGCACGTTCCAGAAACTGCTTTCGAGCGAGCAGCGTGTTGGTGTTGATCCAAGCATCACCGCCCGGCCAGCCACGCACGTTTGGCGGAGAAAATAAGTTCTGTCCCATGCCGGCCAGCGCCACCGCCGCCGCGACGGGTTGACTCAGCCCTGCTCCGGATTGGCGCGTAAGGCCCACCACCAGCTCGGCCGGAGACTTCACCAGCGCATTGTTTTCATCGCGCTGAATCACTTCGGGCTGCAGCAACAGCGCACGCACGGGCTGCGCGATGTTCCATCCGCTACTGCGGAACTGTGCGGCGATTCTTTTCACGCGCACTTCGTCGGGCTGGGGCGAGACGAATTCAAGCCATAGCTTGCGCACAATGAATTCCGATGTCGCGGGTTGCGCCAGAATAATGTCGAGCACCGCGTCTCCGTCGAAAGCGCCGGTCCTGCCCAGCACCGTCTTCTCGTCGCCATCGTGCAGCGCACGGCGGAACAGGTAATCGCCGGTGTCGGGATCGATGCTCCAGCCGGTGAATGCGCGCGCGGCCTGCCTGATGTCGTCCTCGCTGTACTTGCCTTCGCCCAGCGTAAAAAGCTCCATCACTTCGCGCGCGAAATTCTCGTTCGGCGAACCGCGCCGATTGGTTGCCGAATCCAGATAGATCAACATCGCCGGATCTTTAGCCACCGCATGCAACAGCTCGTCGAAGCGGCCGAGCGCGTGCCGGCGCAGCAGTACGTTCTGGCGGTACATCAGCTGCGTGGAGCGCACCTTGGGTTGCGCCGACACAAAATGGTTATGCCAGAACAGTGTCATGCGCTCGGTTAGCGGCGAAGGCGTCGCCACCATTTCGCGCAACCACCAGCCACGCAGATCGAGACCCATTCGAACCTGCTTCTGCAACTCGGCGCGGCGCGCCTCATCGGTCATTGCACGCAATTCGCGCGGCGCTACGAAGCGCTCATCAATCCACGCCGGGGCGGGCGTGACCGCGGCGGTACGCATTCCGGCCAGCAAGCGGTCGACCGCAGCTGCATGAGTAAGCCCGGCGTACGCAGCGACCTCGGCGCCGTCAGGCGCGAACCCGGCGCGTGTCAGCAGCAGCTTGGCGCCCTGCGTGCCAAGCTGCGGCTCGGCGGCGATACCTAGGGCGCTGAACGCGAGCGTCGACGCGACGATCATTCCATTCATCCAGCGCATCACTTGTTCGGTCCTCGGTTGCCCCCGTCGCCACGACGATAGATGTTGCTGCGTGCCTGCTCAACCTGTTCACGAAGCTGCCGGCGCTCCTCGGGCGATAACTGGCGGCGCGGTAACACCTGCTCCCCTGCCGGTGGCCGATTGTTCTGCTGGCGCTCGAGGAATCGCTGACGCATGACCTGCCGCTCGTCCGGACTCATCTGCTCGCGCGCGTTCTGTCGCTGCTCGGGGGTCATCCGGCGCAGCATCAGCTCGCGTTGTTCAGGCGACAGCTGCTGCCAGGTCTCGCGCCGCTGATCCGGGCTGAGCCCCTGCAAGGCTCGCTGGCGGTCGTTAGGTGACTGCGCATTGCGCCACTGTTCGCGCTGTTCGGGACTCATCCGCTCGAAAAGGCTGCGACGCTGTTCGGGGGTCAGACGCAAGCGCGCCTGCTCGGCGGCGTCGGCCGGCGGCACCAACGAAGCGAAGATCGACGCCGCAACCAACGCCATCGCGCCAAACGCGCGAATAGTCGGCATAAAAGTGCGGCGAAGCAGCGAACGCGCCATGACCTGCATGATATTTGTTCAGACCCGAAGATAGGACGTTTAACGACGCGGCCGCCCCGTTGCGCCGGTAAATTCTGTAACACTTTGTTTGAGCGAACGTAATGCCACGCCGGGTTTCATAGCATCCCACCTCCGCTGCTGGACGACCGACTGATGACGCGCCACAAGCCACCCAAAATTCTCGTCGTCGACGACGACGCGAGATTGCGCGACCTGCTGCGGCGCTATCTGGGCGATAACGGGTACTCGGTGTTCGTCGCCGACAGCGCCCAGACCATGAACCGCCTATGGCAGCGCGAGCGGTTCGATCTGATGATTCTCGACTTGATGATGCCCGGCGAAGACGGCTTGTCGATCATGCGCAGGCTGCGCGGCGGCAACGACGTGACCCCGATCATCATGTTGACCGCAAAAGGCGAGGATGTGGATCGCATTGTCGGCCTCGAAATGGGAGCCGACGACTATCTGCCGAAACCGTTCAATCCGCGGGAGCTGCTGGCGCGTATTACCGCGGTTCTGCGCCGTCGCGGCCCCGAGGATGCGCCGGGTGCGCCCGCCAGCGAAGCAACGCCAGTGGCCTTCGGCGCCTTCGTGCTCGACCTCTCGACGCGCACGCTGACCAAGGACGGCAAACCTGTCGACCTGACGACCGGTGAGTTTGCCGTGCTGAAGACTTTTGCGCGTTATCCGCGCGTGCCGCTGTCGCGTGAAAAGTTGATGGAGATGGCGCGTGGGCGCGAATACGAGGCGTTTGATCGCAGCCTCGACGTGCAGATTTCGCGCCTGCGCAAACTGATCGAACCCGATCCGACCAAGCCACGCTATATCCAGACCGTGTGGGGGCTTGGCTACGTTTTCATCCCCGATTCAGAAAGCTAGGGTGCGTTCGCCATCGCTTTTCTGGCGCACCCTGCTGCTGGTGCTGCTGCTGATCGTCGCCAGCCTGACTGCATGGCTGCAGAGTTATCGCGTGCTCGAACGCGCGCCGCGCGCAGAGACGATCGCGCAGCAGATCGTTTCGGTCGTCAACATCACGCGTGCGGCGCTGGTCTACGCCGACCCTTTCGTACGTAGCGACCTGCTCGCCGAGCTCGCCGCCAACGAAGGCATCAGAATCTATCCAGTTGAGCCCGACGACAAGGTCGTGCCGATGCCGGACGGCCCGCTGATCAAGCTGATGGAGCGCGCGATCGTCGGCAAGCTGGGTGCCGGCACGCGTCTGGCCTCGGAAGTCAACCAAATCACCGGCCTCTGGGTCAGTCTCTCGATCGCCGACGACGAATATTGGGTCTACTTCAGCCGCGATCCGACCATTCGTACGTACGGGACTCAATGGATCGGCTGGGCTGCGGTCGCGCTGTTGCTGTCGGTGATCGGAGCGATCTTGATAACGCGCCTGATCAACCGGCCGCTGGCGCAGCTGTCACGCGCGAGCGCTGAACTGGGCAGCGGGCACGATCCGGCGCCTCTGCCAGAGACTGGTCCGGTCGAGATCCGCACCGTCAACGAAAGCTTCAACCGGATGGTGACCGACCTCGGCAAGTTAGAGTCGGATCGCGCCGTGCTGCTGGCGGGCATATCGCACGACCTGCGCACACCGCTGTCGCGGCTGCGACTCGAGCTCGAAATGGCGCACCTGCCCGCCGACCATCGTGCGGCGATGATCGGTGACATCGAACAGATGGACGCGATCGTGCGGCAATTTCTCGACTACGCACGCAAGACGCCGCAGACGCCTGCTGCCGAATTCGATCTGAGTGCCGCGGTGTCCGCCGCGGTCCAGCGCACGCGCATCAGCGCCGAAGGCGATGCCACGGTGCAACTGAACATCCCACCCAACATTCGGGTACGCGGCTTCGCAACCGAAATCGATCGAGCGCTCGATAACCTGATCACCAACGCGCTCCGTTACGGCCGCGATCCGGAAACGGGTCAGCTGCACGTAACTATCGCGTTGACCAGCGAGGCAACGGTCGCGACCATCACCGTCGGCGACCACGGCAGGGGCGTGTCGGGGGATGAGATCGATCGCCTGATGCGGCCCTTTGAGCGCGGCGAGAGCGCACGCTCGGGCATCCCGGGCGCGGGTCTGGGGCTGCCGATCGTGAACCGCATCGCGCGTATGCATGGCGGGACGCTGCGCCTGTTGCCCAACTTGCCGCGCGGGCTGCGCGCCGAGATGTCTCTGGCGCGCTGATCCTCACTCGCCGGTCAGAAGAACGACCGCCAGTGCGGCAATCCCTTCGCCGCGTCCGGCGAAGCCGAGCTTTTCGCTGGTCTTGCCTTTCACACTCACCGCCTCCGCTCCGATCGCGCACGACGCCGCGATCGTCTGACACATTGCCGGCGCATGCGGTACAATTTTCGGGTGCTCGGCGATCACGGTGGCGTCGATATTCTCGATGCGCCAGCCCGCGTCTCGTACCCGCTGCGCCACGTCCTGCAGCAACAACCGGCTGTCGGCGTTCCGGTACGCCGCATTGCTGTCGGGAAACAGTTGCCCGATATCCCCGAGGCCGCTCGCGCCAAGCAGCGCGTCGGTGATCGCGTGCAGCAATACATCGGCGTCGGAGTGGCCGAGCAGTCCGCGCGCGCTGGCGATTTCGACGCCACCCAGAATCAGTGCGCGGCCCGGCACCAGCGCGTGCACGTCGAATCCCTGACCAATGCGAATCTTCAATGCCGTACTCTCATTGCAGGTCAGCCAACAGGGCGCGTGCGAGTGCCAGATCCTGCTCCGTCGTTATTTTGATGTTGGTCGCCGAGCCGAGCACCAGCTTCGGAAAGTTGCCTTTGCGTTCGATCGCACTCGCTTCGTCGGTCACGCCGTCGAGGGAGCCCGCAAGCGCGTGACGCAGCGCCGCCACGCGAAACATTTGCGGGGTTTGGGCACACCAGAGCGTATCGCGCTGAAGGGTCTGCACCACGCGCCCGTCTCGGCCACGTTTCAGCGTATCGGTCATTGGCATGGCGAGCAAGCCTCCGCACTCGTCGTCGCCCACTTCATCGATCAGTCGAGTCAGCTCGGCTCGGCCCAGACACGGGCGCGCCGCATCGTGCACGAGCACTCGATCGTCATCGTGCACTTGCGCCGCCAGCGCATTCAATCCGTTGCGAACGCTGTGCGCGCGCGAGCTGCCTCCGACCGGCAGGAACTCGACTCGCCGCGGATCGATGTCGATCGCTCGCCACTTGTCGTCTGTCGCTAGTACCACGACGAAGATCCGATCTATGCGCGGCTCCGCCGCCAACGCAACCATCGAATGCTCGAGCACGGTACGTGCGCCCAGGCTGACGTACTGCTTCGGCACGTCGGTGCCGAGCCGCACGCCTGCACCGGCGGCAGGTATCAAGGCTACGTATCGCACTGGAAGTGGCACAGCGGGGTCTGATCTGCTGCTTCGTATAATAACGAGCGAGTTGGCAGCTTGCGGCGACAAGCCCTAGCTGCCGCATTTTTTTGTGAACCAGGAAGTCTTGACGCACACGCCCGCAGCGGTATTGACGGGCCCCACGCAGTGGACCTTGCCGTCTGCGGGGAGTCGTTTGGCCCTCGTGCGTCCGCCGGGCTCCGGCGACGCCTGGTTGTTGAGCCAGTTCGCCGCGCAGGCACGTCGGGAGCAGCGCCTGGTGGTCGCAATCTCGGCCGATGCACTTGATGCACAGCGGCTGGTCGACGAGATCCGCTACTTCGATCCTTCGCTGGCCGTGCGCCCGCTGCCGGATTGGGAAACGCTGCCGTACGACACGTTGTCGCCGCATCAGGACCTGGTGTCCGAGCGTCTGGAAACGCTTTACCGGTTAAGCCAGCCGCAACCCGAAATCGACGTGCTCGTTGTTTCGGCGACCAGCGCGCTCTATCGGCTGTCGCCGGCGCAGTACGTAGCCGGTCACACGTTCTTCTTCAAGCAAGGCCAGACCATCGACGCCGAGCCGCTGCGCGCCCAGTTGGTGTTTGCCGGCTATCAGCACGTTTCGCAGGTCGTCGCACCCGGCGAGTTCGCGATCCGCGGTGGGTTGATCGATCTGTTTCCGATGGGCTCGTCACTGCCTTATCGGCTTGATCTGTTCGGCGATCAGCTCGACACGATTCGTGCGTTCGACCCCGACACGCAGCGCGGGCTGTATCCGGTGCCCGAGGTGCGGCTGCTGCCGGGCCGCGAATTTCCGATCGATGAAGCGGCGCGGCAGGCGTTTCGTCGTCGCTGGCGCGAGCGGATCGAAGGGAATCCGAGCCGCTCGAGCGTCTACAAAGATATCGGCACCGGCATTGCGTCGGCCGGAATCGAGTATTACCTGCCGTTGTTCTTCGACCACACGGCGACGCTGTTCGACTATCTGCCGCCGACCAGTGTGCTGGCACTGCACGGGCCGATCGAAGCGGCGATGGCGCGCTTCTGGAACGAAACCAGCGAGCGTTATCGCTTCTTGTCGCGCGATGTGACGCGCCCGATCGTGCCGCCCGCAGAACTTTTCCTCAATGCCGAAGGATTTTTTGCGCTGGCGAAGGACTATGGGCGCATCTCGCTGGGAGAGGGAACGCATGACGGCTTCGACGCGCTACCCATGCTCGCAGTCGAGCGGCGCGCTGAGGACCCGGTCAGCCGGCTGCGCGCGTTTGTCGAGGCCTTCGCCGGCAAAGGTACAGACTCGACGCGAGGACGCGTGCTAATCGTCGCCGACTCGCCGGGCCGCCGCGAAACGATCTCGCAGATGCTGACCGAGTATCGATTGCCGTTTGCCGACAACGCTGACTTCAGCGCGTTCAGCGCGTCCGATGCGGTGATCGGCCTCGGTATTGCGCCGCTGCACGAAGGTTTCGTGCTGCGCGGTCCGCGTATCGCCGTCGTCACCGAAACCGAGCTGTATGCAGCCAGCCCGCGCCGGCTGCGCGGCCGGCAGCGCGAGCGCGCCTCGAACGTCGAGGCGATGATCCGCGATCTGGCGGAGCTGCGCGTCGGTGACCCGGTCGTGCACGTCGAGCACGGCATCGGCCGTTACCTGGGTCTGCAAAGCATGGATCTGGGCGACGGGCCCACCGAATTCCTGCATCTGGAATACGCGAACCAGACCACGTTGTATGTCCCGGTCGCGCAGCTGCATCTGATCGGCCGCTATTCCGGCGCCGACCCCGACGCCGCCCCGCTGCATCAACTCGGAAGCGGCGATTGGGACCGCGCCCGACGCAAGGCGGCGAAGCAGGTGCGCGATACCGCAGCCGAGCTGCTCAACCTGTATGCGCTCCGGTCGGCCCGCAAGGGTTATGCATTCGAATTCAAGCAGCACGATGTCGAAGCGTTTGCCGAGGGCTTTCCATTTGAGGAAACCCCCGATCAGCAAGCCGCGATCGAAGCGGTGCTGAAAGACATGAGCGCCGGTTTTCCGATGGACCGATTAATCTGCGGTGACGTCGGATTCGGCAAGACCGAAGTCGCGCTGCGTGCGGCGTTTGCCGCCGTGGCCGACGGCAAGCAGGTTGCCGTGTTATGCCCGACAACGTTGCTGGCCGAACAGCACATGCAGACGTTTCGCGATCGGTTCGCCGACTGGCCGGTCAACATCGCCGAGCTGTCGCGCTTCCGCTCGAGCAAGGAGGTTGCGCAGTCGGTTGCAGGCATCAACGCCGGCACGATCGACATCGTGATCGGGACGCACCGGCTGCTGACCGAATCGATCAACTTCGAGCGACTCGGGCTGGTAATTATCGACGAAGAGCATCGCTTCGGAGTACGGCAGAAAGAGCGGCTGAAGGCGCTGCGCGCCGAGGTCGACGTACTGACGCTGACCGCAACGCCGATTCCACGCACGCTGGCGATGTCGCTCGAGGGTATCCGCGAGTTTTCGGTGATTGCCACCGCGCCGCAGCGCCGGCTGGCGATCAAGACGTTCGTGCGCAAGGAAAGCCCTTCGCTGATTCGCGAAGCCGTGTTGCGCGAATTGAAGCGTGGCGGGCAGGTGTACTTCCTGCACAACGAGGTCGAAACGATCGACAACCGCCGTGCGCGGCTGGCCGAACTGTTGCCCGAGGCACGGATCGAGATCGCGCACGGTCAGATGCCCGAGCGCGATCTCGAACGAGCGATGCGCGATTTTTATCAGCAGCGCTTCAACCTGCTGTTGTGTACGACGATCATCGAGACCGGCATCGACGTGCCGACCGCGAACACAATCATCATTCATCGCGCCGACAAATTCGGCCTGGCACAGTTGCATCAATTGCGCGGCCGCGTCGGACGCTCGCATCACCAGGCGTACGCGTACCTGATGGTGCCCGACGCCGGCGGCCTGACGAAGAACGCGGAAAAGCGGCTCGAAGCGATCCAGAACCTCGAAGAGCTTGGCAGCGGCTTCTATCTGGCCATGCACGATCTCGAAATCCGGGGCGCCGGCGAAGTCCTCGGCGAGAGCCAAAGCGGCAACATGCAGGAAGTCGGATTTGATCTGTACACGCAGATGCTGAACGCGGCCGTACGCGCATTGCGGTCAGGTCGCGAGCCCGATCTGCTGGCGCCGCTGCAGGTTGTCACCGAAATCAACCTGCATGTGCCCGCGCTGCTGCCAACCAACTACGTCAACGACGTCCACCAGCGGCTGTCGATGTACAAGAAACTCGCCTCGGCCGACAGCGAAGACGAGTTGATCGGGCGCCAGGAAGAATTGGTCGACCGCTATGGCAAGCTGCCCGACGCCGCCAGGGCGTTGATCGAAACGCATCGGCTGCGGCTAAGTGCGGAAAAACTCGGCGTCAAGAAGATCGACGCGTCGGCCGACGTGATCGTAATGCAGTTCATCCGCGACCCGCCATTCGATACCGCTAAGCTGATCCAGCTAATGCAGCGCTCGAAGTCGATGCGCCTTGCCGGCCCGGAGCGGCTTCGCATCGAAGAAAAAACCGCCAATCTCGAAGCGCGCCTGCAACGGCTGCGCGACGTCTTCAAGGCGATCGGTCAATGATTCACTTGGCAGCCGTCGTTGGTTGATAACCCTCCACCCCCATCTGCCACAAGAAGAACGTGAAGATGTCCGCCCGCTGCTGAAGCTGCTGAGCTTTGGTGCTGCCGATGCCGTGGCCGGCGTCGAAGTCCAACCGCAGCAACACCGGAGCGCCGCCACCGGCCAAGCCGGCCTGCGCGGCCATCAATCTCGCTGCGGTCTTCGTGCTGTGCCACACCTCGACGCGCGGATCGTTCACACCGTGCACGAGCAGGACGGCCGGATACTTCTTGCCGTCGACGATCTGGTGATACGTGCTCATCGCCAATAATGCGCGAAAACCCGCCTCGCTCTTGCGCGTGCCGAATTCCGGAATATTGGGCACCCCATTGGGCGTGATCTCGGCGCGCACCGCGTCGAGAACGCCGACCGCGGGCACCGCGGCGACGAACAGGTCGGGCCGTTCGGTCATCGCCCGGCCGACCAAAATGCCGCCGGCACTACCGCCGAGAATGCCGAGCCGATCCGGGCTGGTCCACTTCTGCGCGATCAGCCACTCCGCGCACGCGATGAAGTCCTTCCACGTATTTGGCTTGGTGGCCTGAAAGCCGCCCTTGTACCACTCCTGCCCATAAACGCCGCTGCCGCGCGGGTTTGCGATTGCGTAGACGCCGCCGGCATCAAGCCACGCCAGGCGACTCACGCTGTAGAACGGCTCTTCGGTGATCCCATAGCTCGCGTAGCCGTACAGGATCGTAGGATTGCGGCCGTTAAGTGGCGCGCCGCGCTTGTGAATGATCGACATCGGCACCATCGCGCCGTCGTGGCTCTTGACCTTGACTTCGGTAGCGACAATATCGGCCGGTGCATCGAACGGTCCTTCGGGCTGCAGGCCCGAGTTACGCACGCTGCCGTCCGCGTTAACCAGGTAAATCTGGCGTGCGCGATTCCAGCTCTGCAAATCGAGCACCAGGCCCGGGAATCGCGGGTCGGCGGATCCGAGTGCGCCCTCGTCGCCGTTCAACTGGAACGAACCCTCGACCGGCAGCTTGACCTCGACGACTTCGCCCGCGCGCGCATGCGAGCGCTTGAACAATCGCTTGATGTTGCCGTCGCGGACCTCGATGTACAGCGCGTCGGCGGCCGCGGTGACCCCCGTCACCACCCGGTCGCTTTGCGGCACCAGCAATTGCGCCTTGGAGAGGCCGGGATTCTTCAGATCGATGCGCAGCACCTGCGAGCGCGGCGCGTCTTTGTGTGAAAGCACGCTGAGTGTGTCTTTGAAGTACGCCACGCCGGTAACTTCGTCACGCGGATCAATGACGCGGCGCCATTTCGGCTTGCCGGCGAGCACCCCGGCTGCAGGCGCGACGAATAGTGTGATCTCGCGCTGCGTGCCGTTGAATACATATCCGAGCGCCCAGCGCCCGTCGTGCGTTATGCCGACGATCGGGATTTCGGCCGGACCGATATCGACGCCGGCTACGCCGAGACCGAATACCGGCACTGCGCTCGCAATGTCGGCGCCTCGCTTGAGCATCAGTACCTGGCTCTTCTGGTACTTCTCAGTGGCGGGCATTCCCGGCTTCACCTCCTGCAACCGATTGAAGAAGATCGTGCGAGAGTCAGGCGAAAAATTTACGCCGGCAAAATCCGCACGGTCGATCGGTTTTCCAACCTCCGTACCAGTGTGCGTGTCCAGCACGTGCAGCACTGCGGCTTCCGATCCCTGCGCCGACAGGCCATAGGCAACGAACGCACCCCCCGGCGCAGTGGCGTAGTAGTTGATCGCGTGCGGCTTGCCGGTGAGCTTCTCGACCGCTTCCGGATCGACAAGCACGCGATCATTGCCGCGCAGGCCCTGGCGCATCAACAGCTTGAACTGATTCTCGGCAGCGCCGCGCCGCTCCAGAAACCAGCGGTCACCCGTTTCGCGCGCCACTTGTGTCACGCGCGAAGGCACGGCGTCCTCGTACTTGACGATTCGTTCGAACATCGCCTGCCGGCCCGGGATTCGCGCGAGCAACGACATCGTGTTATCGCTCTGCGACTTCATCCACGCTGCGACTTCGGGCGACTTGACCTCTTCCAGCCAGCGATACGGATCGGGCACTTCGGTGCCGAAGAAAGTTTCGCTGGCCGGGCGCGCAGCCGGCGCCGCTGCGGGGGCTTGGCCCGCCGCGCCAAGGCTGGTCGCACCAAGCACCAAGCTCAACAACAGTATTCGAATCACGGAAGCCTCCGTATATCTACGCGACGCGCAGGTTAGCGCAAGAGCCCGCTCAGTTGAAACGGACCGCCAATCTAAACTTCGCGCGATGAAAGATCTCGTCATACAAGGCCCCGCACTGTCCCCCGAAGCACTGGACACGTTCAAAGTGGTGTGTCTGCCGGAGCGGATCACCTGGTACGGCCGCGCCGCGCGCTGTGTCGCGGTTCGCGACGACGCCGAGACCCGCAAGGCGGTACAGGGGCTGTCCGATTTCTGGAAACTCGACCACGCGTTCGTCGACCCGGGCTTGACGTTGTCCGACTTCCGCCTGCTCGCTCTTGACATGGATTCGACGTTGGTCAACATCGAGACGCTCGACGAAGTTGCGGCGTACGCGGCCAAAGGCGCCGAGGTTGCTGCCATTACCGAGGCCGCGATGCGCGGCGAAATCGATTACAAGCAGAGCCTGCGACGGCGTGTGGCAATGTTGAAAGGCACCGACGCCGGATTGCTTGCAAGGGTATACGACGAAAAGCTTGCGCTTAATCCGGGTGCCGAGCGCGTTGTGGCGCGGTGCAAGAGGGCCGGTCTGAAAACATTGCTGGCAACCGGTGGCTTCACGTTCTTCACCGAGCGCATCAGGACTAAGCTGAACATCGATTTCACACGATCGAACGAGCTGATCGTCGCTGACGGCGTGCTTACCGGGGAAGTGACCGGCCCAAACGGCGGCGAGATCGTCGATGCCGACGGCAAGGCGCAGGCTGTGCGCGATGCGTGCGTCGAGATTGGGTGTCCCACATTCAAGGCAATCGTGATCGGCGATGGAGCGAACGATCTTAAAATGATGCAACTGGCCGGCATCTCGGTCGCGTATCGAGCGAAGCCGACCGTGCGAAAACAGGCGATGTACGCTCTTGATTACACCGGATTGGACGGCGTCCTCACCTGGTTTACGGGAGAAGCGAATGCGTAACTCGTTGGCTCTTCTGTGCGTCTTGCTGGCAGCGTGTGCCAGCCAGCAACAGCGCGCGCAACCTCCGGAGTTTCTGTTCAACGATGCACTGTTCGCGGCGCCAGCCACGCCGATCGTCGCCGACGATGTGTTTGCGTTGAGCGACGCAATGAAGCGGTATCTGCGCAGCGAGATCAGCACCCAGTTGCGCACGATGGGTATGCAGCAGGGCCTGATTTCTGCGCTCTACGAGCGAGAGCAGCTGAAGCTGCAGTACGACATCGGCATGACTCGCAACGCGGCGCAGGCATTTGACGCGCGCGCCGGAAATTGCCTGTCACTGGTCATCATGACCGCGGCGCTTGCGAAAGAACTTGGGTTGCAGGTCCATTATCAGAGCGCCTACCTCGAGGAGACTTGGAGTCGCAACGGTGATCTGCTGGTGCGCAGCGGCCATGTCAACGTAACGCTCGACCGACGAATAGGCGATCCGCGCGTGATCGGTTCGAAATCCCTGACGATCGATTTTCTGCCCGCGCAAAGCCTGCGCGGGCTGCGTGTGCGGGACATTACCGAAGAAACCATCGTCGCGATGTACATGAACAACAAGGCGGTTGAAGCGCTGATCCAAGGGCTGTCCGATGACGCCTACGCGTGGGCGCGCGAAGCGATCCGACAGGGCCCCGAGTTCCTCGGCTCCTACAACACACTGGGCGTTATTTACATGCGCCGCGGCGATCTGACTCAGTCAGTGCGAGTCTTCGATTACGTGCTCGAGCGGGACGCGGCGAATGCGCGCGCGCTATCCAACCTGGCGCAGGTGTACGCACGTCAAGGGCGCGATGCCGATTCGTCCGCTCTGCTGAGTCGCCTAGCTCAGATTGAGCCGATCGCGCCGTTTCACTATCTCAATCTGGGTCTGGCAGCGATGCAGCGCGAAGATTTCTTGCTGGCGCGAGACATGTTCGCCAGAGAAGTTGCTCGCGCCGACTACGATGCCCAATTTCACTTCTGGCTCGCTCTGGCCAACTACAAACTCGGCGACATCGAACCCGCCAGAAAGCACTTGGCGCTCGCGCTCGAGAACAGCGTGAATGCCAAGGACCATGATCTATATGCAGCGAAGCTCGCGTGGCTGCAGCAGTACGGCAAATAGGGACTAACTGCGTTTCCTGCGCCCGCCGTCGATCCAGATTCGTTCATCGCCGGTGTCTACGTGGACGAAGTTGCGGCCTGGATAAAGCCCGGTGCCACCGTGACCCAAAACGCTCGCCATGCCCGCCAGCCGTAGATTCGGCACGCCGGCAACGCTGATGTCGACCGCGCGCCCGACGATATGGCGTGAATCGAGCGCGGCCCCTTCGGTCATCCTGTTCGTTCTTGTTGTGCGAAAGCCCGAGTGAATGCGCAGCGGAGCGTCGACCCCAGTGCGTGCCAACCAGGCCTGTAATCCACCCAGAACGTCGAGCAGCGCGTGGTTCATCGGGAAGACGCGGTCGGCCTGCACGTCGCGCAACAGCCAGCAGATGTTCAGATATTCGTCATGGTTGTAACCGCCGTCGACGGTCCAGTAGGTTGCGTTCAGCTGTTCAGTGCCGCGCATCAAACGTAACGAGCGCCGATCGCTGAGCAACTCGCGCAAGCGCGACTCTGGCGTGTCGACGGCAGCTGCAGCCGCTTTGCTCACCAGCGGACACGCGGCGCCGCAGGCGAGCAGCAGCTGCCGTCGAGATGCGGAAAAAGCAGTTGAGGTCATTCGGCGGCGCTGAGATTGCGGTAGTACACGGTCGTGCTGCAAAATCCACCCTGCGGAAGTAACGCATAGCCCGGGATCGCGCCGACACGCTCCCAGCCTACACGCGCGTACAAACGCTCGGCGTCATCGCTGGCCGTGTCGAGCACCAACAGGGTTTTTCCGCATTCGCGCGCCGTCGTCTCGGCCGCGTGCAGCAGGGCCGCTCCGACGCCCTGGCGGCGCGCGCGACGATGTACGAGCATCTTTGACAAGTCGGCGCGGTGCGGCTGATTGTCGGGCTGGTCGAGGACCAGGTGCACGGTGCCACATACGCCCTGCGTATCTTCCGCAACCAGCAGCGCGCGCTCGCCGGCAGTCAGACTAGTTGCAATGCTGCGCCAGAAAGAGACCGCGCGCTCGCGCGATAGTGGAAGCATGAAACTGACCGAAGCACCCCCTTCCACGCAGTCCGTCAGAACTTCCGCCAGCCCGTCGATATGCGCTTCGTCGAGCGCGTGCAGGCGTCGCACCGGCCAGGTCCGCGACATCATCCAGGCGCGGCTACGTTCGTTCGAATATCGCGGCAATCCCCTGACCTCCGCCAATGCACATCGTCGCCAGCGCATAGCGCCCGCCGGTCCGCTCGAGTTCGTACAAAGCTTTGACGGTGATCATCGCGCCGGTGGCGCCGATAGGATGGCCGAGCGAGATACCACTTCCATTCGGGTTCAGCTTCTCGGACGGGAAGCCGAGGTCTCTTGCCACCGCGCATGCCTGCGCTGCGAACGCTTCGTTGGCTTCGATCACATCGAGATCCGCAACCTTCAACCCGGCGCGCTCGAGCGCCTTCCTGGTCGAGGGCACCGGACCGATCCCCATGTACTTCGGATCAACCCCGGCATGTCCATAGCTGACCAGCCGCGCCATCGGCTTCAACCCGCGCTTCTCGGCAGCACTTCGTTCCATCAAAACGACCGCTGCGGCGCCGTCGTTGATACCCGATGCGTTGCCTGCAGTGACGGTGCCGTTTTCCTTAGAAAACACCGGCTTCAGCTTGGCCATGTCTTCCAGCGTCGCGCCATCGCGAAAGTGCTCGTCGGTATCGAACATCGTTGGACCCTTCTTGCCTTTTATCTGAACCGGCACGATCTGGCTCTTGAAGCGGCCCTCCTTAGTCGCGGCCGCCGCCCGACGGTGGCTCTCGACCGCGAGCTTGTCCTGCTCCTCGCGCGTGATGTTCCACTTGGTGGCGACGTTTTCCGCGGTCACGCCCATGTGAATCGGGTCAAACGGGTCGTGCAGCGCGCCGATCATCATGTCGATGGACTTGGTGTCACCCATACGCTGCCCCCAGCGCATCGTTGGGAGGATATAAGGGCCGCGCGACATATTTTCGGCGCCACCGCCGATGGCGATGTCAGTGTCCCCGAGCATGATCGACTGCGCGGCAGAGATGATCGCCTGCAAGCCGCTGCCGCATAGCCGGTTAAGCGTCAGGCACGGCGCGCTCTGCGCCACACCGCCGTTCAACGCCGCTACCCGCGCGAGATACATATCCTTTGGATCGGTGTTGACGACGTGGCCGAACACGACGTGACCGACCTCGTCCCCCTTGATTTGCGCGCGCTTCATGACCTCGGCCACAACGATCGCGCCCAACTGGGTTGGCGGCACATCTTTCAAGCTGCCGCCGAACGTTCCAATCGCGGTGCGTGCACCGCTGACGATCACCACTTCTCTCATCGCAACCTCGCCTTCTAGAATTTCGCAGTAAGCCCTAGCAACGCCTGACCCTGCACGAATGCATCGCCGCTCAACAGCACCGTGCACCCACCGGAGCAAAACAATCCACCTGAGCTGTTCAGCAACGTAACAAACGCACGCGCTTCGGCGCGGACTCCGATTGCACTTCCAAGCGGCCACAAATATCCGAACCCGACGTTCAGCGAGGCTCGCGTTTCGCTGCGCAGCCCGTTTAAGTTGGGTGAAAAATGGGTCACACCGATGCCGCCCACCGCGTACGGACCACTGCCGACCGGTCCATCGAAGAAGTAGGTGCCGCCCAGGTGCAGATAGCGCACGTCGAGATCGAAGCGCCCGACGCTGCCACCGGCGTCGAGCGAAGTATTCTGCTGGCCGTAGAACAGCTGCAGTTGGCGCGAGGCATCGAGCCCGTAGTCGGCGGCCACGCCGACAGCCGCGCCCGATCGTATGCGCGCGCGTTCGCCGCTGGTCTCGTTATCGATGCCTTCGCTGACGGAATAGCCACCGAACACAGTAGCGTTGACCTGCGCGAGCGCGGAAGGCGCGACCAACGTCAACACAGCGATGGCCACAGCAGTTCGCAGTGCGCTAAACACAATCATGAACTGTGCCGCTGCCAGATGTGCGCCATCTCGGGCAACGCGTCGACTCTTTCCATCACTGCGCAGAACGCCGGATGCGTGGCGCGGAGGTAGTCGCGCATCTTCCACCACTTCGATAGATTCGCCAGGTAGATGTCGCACACGTACGGCCGCTCGCCGAGAAAAAAAGGGGTTCCTTGGTACTCGGCGGCGATGATGTCCCATCCGAGTTTCATTCGCGCGACCGCTGCGTATTCAACCGCTTTTCGCGCCGCATCGTCCGCGGCGGTCGTCCAACGGGCTGGATAGTCCGCTACGCCGACGGCGGTGTAGACATTGGACGTTGCGAACTGCATCCAGCGTAGACACCTTGCGCGATCGCGTGACGACAACGGCGGTATCCATTCGCTCGAATGCCGCTCAAGCAAGGTCCACAAGATGGCAACACTCTCGGTCAGTACTTCCCCGCCGGGGGTGACCAGAGTAGGCAGTTGGCCCAGCGGGTTGACTCGTTTCAATTCTTCAAAAGACGGCCCCGGCGGCGTACTCCATGGCGTCGCGTCCTTCAGGTCAACTTCCAGAGCAAGCGCATTGAGCAGCACTTCGACGCTCGCCGAGCCCGACCTCTTTGCCGTGTAAAGCGTGTACTTGGTCATGCGAGCGTGCCGCGCAAATCATGCTCGGCAGCGGCAGTGATGCGAACGTCGACGAAATCACCCGCCTTCGGCCTGCGGCGGCCCGTCGCAATCTCGACAATGCCGTCGATCTCCGGCGCGTCGGCCGCTGTGCGACCGGTCGCCACCGACGGCCCGACAGCGTCGATCAACACACGCTGCACGGTGCCGACCTTGCGCTGCAGGCGCTGCGCCGAAATCTGTTGTTGCAGCTGCATCAACCGAGCGCGTCGCTCTTCCCGAACATCGTCCGGCACCTGGCCCGGCAGCGCGTTCGCGGCTGCGCCATCCACCGGCGAATACGCAAAGCATCCGACCCGATCCAGCTCCGCCTCGCGTAGAAAATCCAGCAGGTAGTCGAACTCGGCTTCGGTTTCGCCCGGAAAGCCGGCAATGAACGTCGAGCGGATCGTGATCTGCGGGCAGATCGCGCGCCACGCACGGATGCGCTCGATGTTCTTCTCGCCCGACGCCGGTCGCTTCATCGCCTTCAGCACACGCGGATGCGCATGCTGAAATGGCACGTCGAGATACGGCAGCACGTTGCCTTGCGCCATCAACGGCACGATCTCGTCGACGTGAGGATACGGATACACGTAATGCAGCCGTACCCACGCGTCTTGCGCCTGCGCCAGACGTCCAAGCTCGCCGACGAGCTCGGTCATCCGCGTGCGCACCGCGCGGCCGCCGACGAATCCGAGCCGGTATTTGACGTCGACGCCGTAGGCGCTGGTGTCCTGCGAAATCACCAGCAGCTCGCGCACGCCCTGGTTCAGCAGGTTCTCAGCCTCGCGCATCACGTCGCCGATCGGCCGCGAGACCAGATCGCCGCGCATTGATGGAATGATGCAGAAGGTGCAGCGATGGTTGCAGCCTTCGGAAATTTTCAGATACGCGTAGTGACGCGGCGTCAGCTTGATACCCGCCGGCGGCACGAGATCCGAATACGGATCGTGCGGCTTCGGCAGATGCCGATGCACGTGATCGAGCACTTCGCCCGCTGCATGCGGCCCCGTAACAGCAAGCACCTTCGGATGCGTCTTTGCGACGAGGTTCTGGTCACCCTCTTTTTTTGCACCCAAGCAGCCGGTGACAATTACCTTGCCGTTCTCGGCCAGCGCTTCGCCGATCGCGTCCAGAGACTCCCTGACTGCGGCATCGATGAAGCCGCACGTGTTGACGATCACCAGATCGGCATCACCGTAGTTCGCGCTGGTCGAATATCCTTCGGCGCGTAGCTGCGTAATGATCAGTTCGGAGTCGACCAGCGCCTTCGGACACCCGAGAGACACAAAGCCGACCGACGGCGCGCCTGACGGCTTGACAGCGTGCTTGCGTGGCGGGCGTGCCGCAACGGTGGCTGTCATCGCACTCGCCGCCAGCTTCCGCAACTACTTTTTATCGGCCGGGAACCCCGGAAAACCGGTGAACATCGAGCGCGCCTGGTTCTGCATGTTTTCCTGCATCTGCACGAACAAGTTTTTCGATTGCTCGATGTAGCTCGACATCATCGACTGGATCATCGGTGCCTGCATGTTGACAAACTGCGTCCACATTTCCGGGCCGATCTTGTTCGTCTCGTAAAACGCCTTGCTCTGCTCGGTCAACTTGCCCTGGATGTCGATGAACGCCTGAATGTTCTTTTCCAGATACGAACCCATCATTCCCTGCATCGCGTTGCCATAGAGGCGAATGATGTGCGACAGCATCGGCGCTGTGAACATCGGCAGTCCACCGGCCTCTTCTTCAAGAATGATCTGCAGCAGAATCTGCCGCGTCAGATCCTCGCTCGACTTCGCGTCGATCACCTGAAAGCCTTCGTGCTCGAGTACCAGCTGCTTCACGTCGGCCAGCGTGATGTACGTGCTGGTTTGCGTGTCGTAGAGCCGGCGATTCGGATACTTCTTGATCAGGCGAACGGACGTTGCCATGTTTGCCTTTTCCGTGAGCGAATCAGTGATTCTATCCATTATGTCGCGCCGCAGCGGCCGGCCCGATTGCCGGCCAAGGTTCTGCCAGAATTGCAGCAAATGAGGAGACCAGCATGACCCGATTGTTCGCCCGATGCGTTGCAGTGTTCGCCTTGATGTCAGTTACAGCAGCAGGAGCCGGCACCGTCACCGTGATCACGTCTTTTCCGAAGGAATTGACTTCGGCCTACAAGGCGGCGTTCGAGAAGGCAAATCCGGACATCAAGATCGAGATACTGAACAAGAGCACCGTCGCCGGCATTGCTTTCGTGCGCGAAACGGCGACCGGGCAGCGCCCGGATATTTTCTGGGCATCCGCGCCCGACGCATTCGAAGTGCTCAAGCGCGACAACCTGCTGACCGCCGCGCCGGACGTCGACAACAAGGCGATTCCGGCGAAGATCGGTAACTATCCGATCAATGATCCGCAGGGTTTTTACAAGGGTCAGGCACTCGCCGGGTACGGCATCATGTACAACACGCGCTACTTGAAGGCGAACAAGCTGGTCGCGCCCAGGGATTGGGACGATCTGCTGAAGCGCGAGTGGTTCGGGCATGTCGCGATGACTTCACCCTCGCGCTCCGGCACGATGCATCTGACGGTCGAGACGATCCTGCAGGGCGAAGGCTGGGACGCGGGCTGGAGCAAGGTACTCGAAATGGCGGGCAACAGCTCACAGATCACCGAGCGCAGCTTCGGCGTTCCCGACGGCATCAACAACGGGCAGTTCGGCGCCGGGCCGGTGATCGATTTCTTCGGTCTGGCAGGCAAGTACTCGGGCTTTCCTGTCGAGTTCGTCTATCCGGCGATGACGTCGATCGTGCCCGCAAACATCGCGCTTGTTGCAGGCGGCAAGAACATGGCGGAAGCGAAAAAGTTCATTCAGTTCACGCTGAGCCAGCCGGGCCAGGAGCTGCTGCTCGATCCGAAGATCTCGCGCCTGCCGGTGCTGGCGTACTCGAGCTTCGGCAACAAAATTCCCGCCGGCTACCCAGACCCGCAGGCGATCGTCAAGCGCGCCAAAGTCAACTTCAACGCCGACTTGTCGGAAGACCGCTACTCGGTCGTGCACTCGCTGTTCGATCAGACGATCACGTTCCGCTTGAAAGAGCTGCAGGCGGCCACCAGGGCGATTCACGACGCCGAAGCAAAAGCAGCGGGCAAGAGCAATCCGCAAGCTGCCGAGCTGATCAAACAGGCGCGCGCACTGGCGTTTGCTCCGGTCGTCTCGTCATCGCTGGCGGGACAAAAGGATTTTCTAAAGGTGTTCGCATCCAACAAGAAAGAGGTTTCGGTTTCCAAGCAGATCACGGGCCTCGAGGAAAGCTGGAACCGCAAGTCGCGCGAGAACTACGCGAAGGCGGCTGAACTGGCGCAACAAGCGACCGCATTGATCAAGTAGCCGACCGCCATCGATGGCAGTTACGCCGGCCGACGCACCGCCACCGGCTGCCGGAGTTCGTATCCGAAATTTCTTCGGTGCCTCGTGGCGTTCCTACGCGGTTCTGGCTGTGATTGCGGCATTCCTGCTTCTATTGCTGATCGTTCCGGTTGGCGCGGTGTTCATCACCGCCTTTCGCGACGGCGACGGCAGCTTCACCCTCGGTCACTTCGCGACATTTTTTTCCACCGGCCTGATGCGCGAGTCTTTCGGCAACTCGCTGTACGTGGCGGTCGTCAGCGTAATCCTCGCATCGCTGATTGCGGTGCCGCTGGCGTACATCACCGTGCGCTTTCAGTTCCGAGGTGCGCTTTTGATCCAGACCCTCGGCGTGCTGCCGCTGATCATGCCGCCGTTTGTCGGCGCGGTTGCGATGCAGCTGATTTTCGGACGCTCGGGTTCGGTCAATCTATGGCTCGACGAAACGCTCGGCTTCACGCTGCCGTTCATGCAGGACCTGACCGGTGTGATCTTCGTCGAGAGCCTGCATTACTTCCCGTTCATCCTGATGAACCTGATAGTCGCTTTGCGCGGGATCGACGGCGCGATGGAAGAGGCGGCACTGAACCTCGGTGCCAAAGGATGGCGGCTGTTCTCGCGCATCGTGTTTCCGTTGGCGCTGCCCGGCTACCTGGCGGGCGCAGCGCTCGTCTTCATCAAGGTGTTCGACGATCTGGGTACGCCGCTGGTGCTCGGGCAGACCAACATGCTGGCGCCGCAGGCGTATCTGCGCATCACGCAGGTCGGGCTCGAAGATCCGCTCGGCTACGTGATCAGCGTGATCATGATCGCGTTCTCGATCCTGGCGCTGTGGCTGTCGGTGCGCGTGATGAAGGGCAAGGACTATTCGACGCTGCAAAAGGGCGGCGCAGGAATTGTCCGGCGGCGGTTGTCAACCGGTGAAACTTGCCTCGCGTATGCGGTGATCGCGCTGGCGCTGCTGTTCGTGCTCAGCCCGCACATAGGTTTGCTGCTGCTGTCGTTTGCGAGCATTTGGAGCTTCTCGGTACTGCCGGATGCGTACACGTTGGCCAACTACGCAACGGTGTTCGCGGACAGCACCGGAATGATCGGCAATACGTTGCTCTATTGCGGTCTGGCAGCGACGATCGACGTCGTCATCGGCTTCGCGATCGCCTATCTGATCCTGCGCACGCGCATTCCCGCACGCCAATGGCTCGACTTCGCCGCCGGCGCTGCGATAGCGGTGCCGGGCATCGTGCTGGCGATCGGCTACCTGCGGACGTTCCCGGACGTCGAAGTCGGCGCTGTACCGCTCACGCAGACATGGCTGCTGATCATGCTCGCGTATTCGGTGCGACGCCTACCGTACGCGCTGCGCTCATGCATGGCAGCCCTGCAGCAGATCAACGTTAGCCTGGAGGAAGCGGCGGAGATGCTCGGTGCGAGCAAATGGCGCAGCGTTCGACGCGTGCTGATTCCGCTGATGGCGGGCGGCATTCTTGCGGGGTTCGTATCGAGCTTCATCACCGCCGCAGTCGAGTTGTCGGCCACCATCCTATTGGTTGTCAAGGAATCGCAGGCGCCGATGAGCTACGGCATCTATTTGTACCTGCAGTCGGTCGCCGGACGCGGTCCCGGCGCTGCGCTCGGCGTACTGTTGGTGCTGATCGTCGCGATCGGAACGTACCTTTCACATCGATTGGTCGAGCGCGCCAACCACACGCTGGGGCAGGCGCGATGAAGGCCGCAATGAAAGCTGTTAGCGTCGAATGCATCGGCGTCGGCCTCGCCTACGGCACCCACCAGGTGCTTCACGACATCACACTTGCGATCGAACCGGGTGAATTCTTCGCACTGCTCGGACCGTCGGGCTCGGGCAAGTCGACGTTGCTCAGGCTGATCGCCGGCTTTAATCAAGCCAACCGCGGCCGTCTGCTGGTCGACGGGCGCGACATCAGCCGCGTGCCACCGCATGCACGCAACATAGGAATGGTGTTTCAGAGCTATGCGCTGTGGCCGCACATGAGCGTCTACGACAACGTCGCCTTCGGCCTGGTCGAGCGCCGAATCGCACGCAGTGAAATCAAGCGGCGCGTCGGCGAGGCGCTTGCACTCGTCGACCTAACCGACTACGCGCAGCGTCGACCCAACCAATTGTCCGGCGGCCAGCAGCAACGCGTGGCACTGGCCCGCACGCTCGTCATCGAACCGCAGGTACTGCTGCTCGATGAACCGCTGTCGAACCTTGACAAGAGTTTGCGCGAGCAAATGCGGCTCGAATTGAAACGATTGCAGCGCGCGCTTGGCATCACGACGATCTTCGTCACACACGATCAGGAAGAAGCGATGACCACCGCCGACCGCATGGCCGTGCTCGATGCTGGTGTTCTGCAGCAGGTCGGCCCGCCCCGCGCACTCTTCGACACGCCATCGAATAGATTCGTGGCCGAGTTCGTCGGCAGCACGAATTTGATCGCCGGTCACTACGACGCGACTCGCGGGGTCTTCGTCACTGAAGGATTGGGCGATATTCCCGTCCGATCAAGCGCCGAAGGCAACGTACTTTCGATCCGGCCCCACGCGCTGACTATCGCGGCCGGACGCGGCGCAACGGGAATTTGGTTCGACGCCGAAGTTCAGGAGAGCGAGTTCCTCGGCGAGTTCACACGCTATCAAATGCGCGTCGGCCGCGTGCTGCTGACGGCCGATGCACCGCACTTGTCGGCCACTCCGATCTACCCGCGCGGGGCTCGGGTGCAAGTCGCGATCGATCCCGCGGAAGTGCGATTGCTCGGGTAACCGCTGTGCCCGGGGGCGTAACGCTACAGTAACGGTTGCGAATTAATTTCAGCGCATCACATAACCGGAGGTTGGTGATGAGCATCCGTTATCGACTCGGCGTCAGCGCGACGATTCTGCTGTTCCCGCTGCTGGCCCCCACGACGCAGGTGGCCGACGCGCAGACCCCAGCGCAGATGGAGTACGAGCGCCAGCAACGCGAATACCGGCGGCAGCTCGAGCAGCAGCAACAGGAGCAGCAGCGGCTGCAGCAACAGATGAATGAGAACGCGCGCCGACAGCAGGAGGAGTCAAGGCGGCTCAATGCGCCCGCGAGCCAAAGCCCGGCGCCCTCCTATCAGGGCGCTTCTCCGCAGATGGCTGCACGGCGACCGGCAACGCAGGTGGACGTCGCGGCTGCCATCGCAGGTGCGGACTGGCAAGCGGCGGGTAGCTCGACGAAAGGCGAAGTTGACTTCTACTTCGCCGGCTCCACGATCCGCAGGTCTGGAAACTTCTCGAAGATGTGGGAGATGATCGACCACAAAACTGCTCAGGCAGTCGAGGGTAAGCCGTACTTGTCCATGAGGAGCCTGCACGAATACGACTGCAAGCGGTTGCGGCGGCGGATGCTAGCCGCCTCTGCGTATTCGGGGAATATCGGCAAGGGCGCTATCGTGGGCTCTGAGTTCTTCCCATCCCCCAACGCCTGGGAAGCTGTCGGCACCGGTAACTATGCAGAGCACTTCCTCAAGGTGGCGTGCGGGAAGAAGTAGCTGGCCATTTTGCAGCGGCCCCGTGGCCGAGCTCGGCCCTTTCTTTGAGGTCTATGGCAATGACATGACGGCCTGACCCTCGATTTCGAGCCGACCGATGCGGCTTTTCCGGCTCATGAATATTGTTTCGCGTCGAGCAGGACGAGTTCGATTCCATACTTGGACGCATCAAAGCGACCGGGATCGAATACCGCACTACGTGACCGGTGCGATCGCGCGTTTGCCGATCAGCCTCTGCCGACAAACGGCATCTTGGTGGCCATCACGGTCATCGACAGAATGTTTACGTCGAGCGGAAGCTGCGCCATGTGAAGCACTGCGTCGGCGACATGCTGAACATCCATCACCGGCTCGACGGCGATCGTGCCGTTCGCCTGCGGCACACCCTGCGTCATCCTGCGCGCGAGGTCGGTCAATGCGTTGCCTATATCGATCTGGCCGACGGCGATGTCGTACTTGCGGCCGTCGAGCGACGCCGACTTGGTCAGGCCGCTGACCGCATGCTTGGTCGACGTGTAAGGCGCGGAATTAGGTCGCGGCGCATGAGCCGAGATCGAGCCGTTGTTGATGATGCGTCCGCCGCGCGGGTCTTGCGCCTTCATTATTCGAAACGCCCCTTGAGTGCACAGGAACGAGCCTGTCAGATTCGCGTCGACTACTGCTTTCCACTGCGCGTAAGTCAGGTCTTCCAGAGGAACCGGCGGCGCTCCGGTGCCCGCGTTGTTGAAAAGAACATCGAGGCGCCCAAACCGCTGACGCAGCTGGGCAAAAAGGGCATCGACCGATTGCGGGTCGCCGACGTCGGTTGCTACCACGAGCGACGCAGTGTCCCCACCGGTCGCCATCTTTGCAGTCGCTTCGAGCGCATCCAGGCGACGGCCGGCGAGCACCGTGTTGAACCCATGATTGAGCAATGTCACCGCGACCGCGCGGCCAATGCCGCTTCCTGCGCCGGTTACGAGCGCAACCTTTTTCGATTCAGCCATTGATTTCTAACCCATGTGCAGGCCACCGTTGCACGAAAACTCGGCACCGGTGGTAAAGCCCGCATCGTCACTGGACAGCCAAACGCAGATCGAACCGATCTCTTCGGCCTTGCCAAGCCGCTTGACCGGAATCGTCTGGATAATTTTCTCGCGCACGTCTTCACGCACCGCCATCACCATGTCGGTGGCGATATAGCCGGGCGACACGGTGTTGACCGTCACCCCCTTGCTGGCGACTTCCTGCGCGAGCGCCATCGAGAAACCGTGCATGCCGGCTTTCGCGGCCGAGTAGTTGGTTTGGCCGAATTGGCCCTTCTCACCGTTGACCGACGCGATGTTGATGACGCGGCCCCAACCCTTGTCGAGCATGCCGTCGATCACCTGCTTGGTGACATTGAAAAGGCTGTTCAGATTGGTATCGATCACCGCGCGCCAGTCTTCGAGCGACATCTTGCGGAATACGCCGTCGCGCGTGATGCCTGCGTTGTTGACTAGAATTTCAACCGCCCCGTGCTCGGACTCTACCTTCTCGAATGCCTGCTTGGTCGAGTCCCATTCGGACACGTTGCCCACCGATGCGGTGAAGCTGTAGCCGTCGGCCTTCTGCTGCGCAAGCCACTTTCCGTGATCGCGCGTCGGGCCACAGCCGGCGATGACCTTGTAGCCGGCATCATGGAACTTGCGACAGATCGCGGTTCCGATGCCGCCCATGCCGCCGGTGATGTATGCCAGCTTTGCCATTTCCGTCTCCTTTATTTCCTCTAATTAGACACCATTCGCAGGGCATCAACGCGGCCTCCCCGCAGGCAACCGCCCTATGATCGCCCGATGACCGCCTCGTTCGTTATACCTGCGCACAACGAAGAGCCGCTGCTGGCCGCAACGATCGGAGCGATACACGATGCCGCGAAGGCGTGCGCAATTGACTACGAAATTGTAGTGGTCGACGATGCCTCGACCGACGACACCGCGCGCGTCGCCGCCGAGGCAGGGGCGCGCATTGTGTCGGTGCAGCATCGAAAGATTTCGGCCACGCGCAATTCCGGCGCCCAAGCAGCGGTCGGAGAGTTCCTTGTTTTCGTCGATGCCGACACACTGATTAACGGACATGTGTTGCGCTGTTCGCTGGAAGCGGTGGCCGGCGGCGCGATTGGCGGCGGCGCCACCGTGCGCTTCGAGGGACACGTGCCGCGTTACGCCCGCGCTTTGCTGCCGACGCTTACCGTGATGATGCGCGCGTGCCGGCTCGCCGCAGGGTGTTTCGTGTTTTGCACGCGTTCCGCGTTCGAATCGGCCGGCGGCTTCGACGAGCGGCTGTTCGGCGCCGAGGAGATTGCCCTCAGCGTTGCGCTGAAAAAGATCGGCCGCTTCGTGATCCTGCGCGAAACCGTGTTGACCTCCGGACGCAAGCTTCGGACTTATTCCGGTGCCGAAGTGCTGGGCATCATCGCGCGCGGCGCGTTCAGCGGCAAGAAAATGCTCGAGCGGCGCGACCTGATGGGGCTGTGGTACGCCCCGCGCCGTCAAGACCCTGCGCTGCCAAGCCTGACCGCTCCGCGTAGTTCCCGCTAACGCTCGACAGCGAGCGCGACGCCCATTCCGCCGCCGATGCACAACGCTGCCAGTCCCTTCTTTGCATCACGCCGCTTCATTTCGTGCAGCAGCGTCACCAGAATGCGCGCACCCGATGCGCCGATTGGGTGACCGAGGGCGATCGCGCCGCCGTTGACGTTGATTTTGTCGGTATCCCAGCCCATGTCCTTGTTCACTGCGCACGCCTGCGCGGCGAACGCTTCGTTGATCTCCATTAGATCGACCTGATCGGCGGTCCATCCCGCTTTCTTCAATGCCTTGCGCGACGCCGGGGCGGGTCCCATGCCCATCAGTTTCGGATCGACGCCGACCGATGCGAATGCCTTGATCTTGGCCAGCGGCTTCAGTCCCAGCTCTTTTGCTTTCGCTTCGGACATCACCAGCAACGCAGCCGCACCGTCGTTCAATCCCGATGCATTGCCTGCGGTCACGCTCCCCTGCTTGTCAAACGCGGGCTTCAATCCGGACAACGCCTCGGCGTTGGTCTTGCGATTGATGAACTCATCGGCATCGAACGAGATCGGATCGCCTTTCCGCTGCGGGATGCTGACCGCGACGATTTCTTCCTTGAACCGCCCGGCATCCTGCGCGGCAGCAGCCTTCTGCTGCGATGACAGCGCAAACTTGTCCTGCGTTGCGCGGTCGACTTTGTGTTCCTTGGCGACGTTCTCAGCGGTGATGCCCATGTGGTACTGGTTGTAAACGTCCCACAGGCCGTCGACGATCATGCTGTCGATGATCTTGGCGTCGCCCATCCGGAAACCATCGCGCGACCCCTGCATCACGTGCGGCGAAGCGCTCATGTTCTCCTGCCCCCCGGCGACCACGATCTCGGCATCACCATTCGCGATCGCCTGCGCCGCAAGCATCACCGCCTTAAGGCCGGAACCGCAAACTTTGTTGATCGTCGTTGCGGGCACTGTCACCGGCAAGCCGGCCTTGATCACCGCCTGACGCGCGGCGTTCTGTCCAACGCCCGCGGTCAATACCTGGCCCATGATGACTTCATCGACCTGCTCGGGCTTCACACCTGCGCGCTTCAGCACTTCGGTGATCACGATGGCGCCGAGATCGGAGGCCGGAATTTTTGCCAGCGATCCGCCGAACTTGCCGACCGGCGTGCGCGCTGCTGCAACGATGACTGCATTCGACATCAACAATTCTCCTTACGCTTTTTCCTGCACGTATCGGCCGGGCGCCGGCTCGATGGTCTTGTACTTTGCATTGCCAAAACTTTTCGGCGCTGCTTTTTGCGCACCGCCAAACTGCGCGAGCCACTTGATCCAGTCGGTCCACCAGCTGCCCGGCTGTTCTTTGGCAGCGAGCAGCCACGCTTCGGGGTCGGCCGGCAGCTTGGCGTGCGCACCGGTCCAGTAGCTGCGCTTGTTTTTCGACGGCGGATTGATACTGCCGGCGATGTGACCGCTGGCGCCGAGCACAAAGCGCACCCCGGCCTTACCCTCGCCCGGCAGAAGGCGCGCCGACGCGTAGGCGGCCTTCCACGGCACGATGTGATCCTCGCGCGCCGCGAATACATACGTCGGCACCTTGAGCGCACGCAGATCAATGCGCTCGCCGCAGCAGCAGAGCTTGCCTGGAACGCGCAAATTGTTTTCCAGGTACATGTTGCGCAGGTACCAGGCGTACATCGGCCCGGGCAGGTTGGTGCTGTCGCCGTTCCAGTACAGCAGATCGAACGCAGGCGGCTGCTTGCCCTGCAGATAATTGTTGACGACGTAGTTCCAGACCAGGTCGTTCGAGCGCAGGTTGTTGAAGGTGATCGCGAGGTCGCGCCCCGGCATCAGGCCGCCTTTGCCGAGCGTCCGCTCGCGCTGCTGCACCTGATGCTCGTCGATGAACAGATCGAGCATGCCGGGGTCCTCGAAGTCGAGCAACGCCGTCATCATCGTCACGCTCGAAACCGGCGATTCGCCGCGCGCAAACATCACCGCGAGCGCGGTCGCCAGGATCGTGCCGCCGACGCAGAAGCCGAGCACGTTGACTTGTTTTTCGCCGCTGATCTGCTGCGCGACGTGAATCGCCTTGATTGCGCCTCGTTCGAGATAGTCGTCCCAGGTCAGGTTCGACTCGGGCTGATGCGGGTTCTTCCAGGAGACGACGAACACCGTGTGACCGCTGCTCACCGCGTGCCGGATGAACGAGTTCTCGGGCTGCAGATCAAGTATGTAGTACTTGTTGATGCACGGCGGCACCAGCACGAACGGCCGCGCGTAAACCTTGGCCGTCAGCGGCTTGTACTGAATCAGCTGGAACAGCCCATTCTCGAATACGACGACGCCTTCACTGGTCGCAACGTTGCGCCCGACCTCGAATGCGGTTTCATCGGTCTGCGAGATGCGGCCGCGCTGCATGTCATTCATCAGGTTGTCGAGACCCGCTTTCAGACTTTCGCCGCGCGACTCGAGCAGCGTTTGCTGCGCTTTCGGATTCATTGCCAGAAAATTCGACGGCGACGCCGCGTCGACCCACTGCGACACCGCGAACTTCACGCGCTGCTTTGTCTTGCGATCAGCATCGACGGTGTCGGCCAGCCGATTCAGGAAATCCGAATTCAGCAGATAGGCGCGAGCATAGAAAGACGCCAGTGAATTGCTCTGCCACGCCGGATCCGAAAACCGCGAATCAGCAATCGGCTCGGACGACTTCGCCGGGTTCTGGAAGAAATCAGTCCACAGTGAAGCCAAACGCGTCAAATAGTCCTGCTGCAGCTGCATCAGCTGGTCGGGCGACGGCGGCAGCGCATACGCGGCCGGCATTGCATCAGTCGCAGCGCTCGCCCTGGGTTGCATCGACGGCGCAGCGGAACGCGCGGCCGCGGTACGGCGCGCGGGCGCTGCCTTGGTGCGCGCGCGCCGGCGCAAAGGTGGATTCGTCGTTGAAATGGGCATCAGCGCCTCCTGTGCACGGATTCTCCGCATCGGGAGAGCACCGGTCAAACGCGCCAAATAAGCGCCGCGTGGCGACCTGTGGTCTTGTCGCGACGAAAGCTATAAAACCGCCGCGGATCGCTGAACGTGCAGGCGCCGCCGCCGTAGATACGCACGACGCCCGCTTGCTTGAGCGCTTGGCGGCCGAGCGCGAACAAATCGGCCAGATACTTGCCGCGATACCGCGACGTGAACGCAACGGCGGCATCGGGCAGACCGGCCCGCATCGCGTCCAGAACCTCGGCGCCCACTTCAAAGTGTTGCGGCCCAATTGCAGGGCCCAGGTAAGCAAAAAGCTCGCAGCCGACGACCCGCCCGCGCATCGCCTTTGCCGTGGCCTGAATCACACCCGCCGCGAGGCCGCGCCATCCAGCATGGGCCACGGCGACGCAACGGCCCGATGCATCGGCCAGAAATACCGGCATGCAGTCAGCGATCGACACCACGCAGACGACGTTCGGTGCGTCCGTAAACGAAGCGTCGGCTGCGCCAGCGTCCTCGGCTTGCGCGGCGTCGATGACGGCTGCACCGTGGACCTGATTCAGCCAGCGCGGATCCGTGGGCAGCGCAGCGCGCAGCGTCCCTCGGTTAGCTCGAACGTCGACCGCGTTATCGCCGCTGCGCAAGCCGATATTCATTCCGCCCTGCTGCTCCGGGGGCACGCCATAAGCGCCGCGCGACACGCCACCGGCGCGGGTCGTAATCAATGCACGCACATTGGCAGGTACCGGCCAATCGGGCTTGATCCATTGCGAATTCATTGTTTAAAGGCGGCGCTCGCAACGTCGAGCGGCCCGAAGCCAAGCTCGCTCATCAGCTGCGTCATGTCCGGTGCAGGCCCGCGAAACCACGTCAGTTTCTGCTTCGTCACCGGATGTTCGACGCCGAGCCGACACGCATGCAGCGCCTGGCGTGCGAACGACCTCCAACCGGTGCCCGTGGCCGAGTCGCGCGGCGGCGAGCGTTTGCGATACAGGGGATCGCCCACCAGCGGAAAGCCGAGATGCTCCAGGTGCACTCGAATCTGATGCGTACGGCCCGTTTCGAGCCGGCACGCGAGCCACGAAACTTCTGCGCCGGCGTCGCGCTTAGAGTCGATGCGCGCGAAGTGCGTGCGGGCGGCTTTGGCTGACTCGGCAGTACTTACCTTGAAGCGCAGCGGATTGCGTGGATCGCGCCCGATAGCCGCGTCGATCACGCCGCGCGGCGCCGGCACACCCAGAACCACGGCCCAGTATTCGCGCGTCACGGTGCGTGCTTGCAACTGGCGCACCAGGTCGGTGTGGGCCATCAGAGTTTTCGCTACCACCATCAAGCCAGACGTATCGGCGTCGAGTCGATGCACGATTCCCGCGCGCGGTACGTCGCCCAGCGTGGGCGCATGTGCCAGCAGGCCATTGAGCAGTGTGCCGGACCAGTGACCGGCCGCAGGATGCACCACCAACTTCGGCGGCTTGTTCAGTATCAACATCGCGTCATCTTCGAACACCACGTCGAGCGGCATACGCTCGGGTGTGTAAGCGGCCGCGTCGGGCGCTGGTTGCGGTTCGACCTCGACGACGTCGCCGATTGCGAGCGCATGCCGAGTTTTGACGACCTGGCCGTTGACAGTGACCGCACCCGCACTGACCCATTGTTGTAGCCGGCTGCGCGACACATTCGGCATCAGCTCAGCGAGCGCCTTGTCCAGACGCTCGCCGGCATGGTGCTCGATGCGCAGTGTCAGCACCTGCGCCTTATCGGGCACATCGTCGCTGTCAGTCGCGTCGTCGGCGTGTAGAACAGACATCGTCGAACGATATACTGCCGAGTAACCGCCTCTGGTCACCCTTCAATGAAAATGCATTGGTCTCACAAAGCCGCGCATCTGATCGCCATGCTGGCCCTGTGCTCGTTCGCCGCCGGCGTTGGCGGGTGCGGCTGGCTTGGCATCGATTGGGGCAGCGACCGCGACGAAACCCTGAAGTGGGACCCGGACAAGTTGTATTCGGAGGCGCGGCTCGAGCTGAACAACGGCCAGTGGAAGCGTTCACGCGAGCTCTATCAGAAGCTCGAATCACGTTACCCGTTCGGCCGGCACGCGCAGCAGGCACTGATGGAGATTGCGTACACGTATTACAAGGAAGGTGAAAGCGCGCAATCAATCCAGGCATCGGACCGCTTCATCCGGCAGTACCCGAATCACCCCAACGTCGACTACATGTATTACCTGAAAGGCCTGGCGTCGTTCAATGAGGAGCTGGGATTTCTGGGCCAGTTCTTGGGCCAGGACATCTCGGAGCGCGACGCGAAGGCGGCGCGGGAAGCGTTCGACGCCTTCAAGGACCTGGTGACTCGATACCCCGACAGCAAATACACGCCCGACGCGCGCGCACGCATGATCTATCTGGCGAATTCGCAGGGACAGGCCGAGGTCAACGTTGCGCGCTACTACTTCACGCGCAAGGCCTATCTGGCGGCTATTCAGCGCGCACAAACCGTCGTCCGCGACTTTCAGCAGACACCAGCCACCGAGGAAGCGCTATCGATCATCGCGCGTTCCTATGAAGCGCTGCAGATGAAGGATCTGCAGGCCGACGCAGAGCGGGTACTCGCGCTCAATTTTCCGCAGAGCCGATATCTGGCAGGCCGGAAATAGCCATGGAATACGCGGGATTCTGGATCCGCGTCGGCGCCGCGCTGATCGATTCGGTTCTGGTTTTTGCGATTGTTTTTCCGCTATTGATTGCGATTTACGGATGGAGCTACCTCAGCGACTCGACCGGCTTTTTCGCGGGGCCCGCCGATTTTCTTATCTCGTGCGTGCTGCCTGCGGTCGCCGTCATTGCATTCTGGCTCAGCAGGCAGGCGACACCCGGCAAGATGGTGCTGTCACTGCGTGTGGTCGATGCCAAGACCGGCGACACGCTTTCAGTCGGCCAGTCGATCGGGCGCTATCTCGGTTACTACGTCTCGATGATCCCGCTGTGTCTCGGCCTGATCTGGGTCGCATTCGACAGCCGAAAACAGGGTTGGCACGACAAGCTTGCGGGTACGGTCGTCATTCGCTCGAAGGCGCGCGGCCCCGAGCCCGTGCGGTTCGATCCAAAAGGCTAGCCAGCGCGCCCGCGCGTCAAAAACGCAACGGCTTCGGCTTCACTGCGCGTACGTGCAAACGGCGGCAGGCTCGCGAGCACAACTTTGCCGTAGGGCTTCGTCAGTACGCGCTCATCGAGAATCATCAATACTCCACGATCGCTCTCGTCGCGAATCAGGCGGCCGACACCCTGCTTCATCAGCATGATCGCTTCGGGCAACTGATATTCATTGAACGGGTTGCGTCCGACCTTGCGCAGGTAACGAATCTTCGCTTCGACTACCGGATCATCGGGCGGCGCAAACGGCAGCTTGTCGATGACGACCAACGACAGCGCGTCGCCGCGTATGTCGATGCCCTCCCAGAAGCTGATGCTGCCGACCAGCACGGCATTGCCCGAAGCGCGGAACGCATCGATTAACGCACGTCGCGTACTGGTGCCCTGAACCAGCAGCGACAGCTGCTGATCATCGAGCGCCATCAGCTGCCGCAGGCGATCCGCGATTTTGTCAACTGCGCGCAATGTCGTACACAAGACGAACGCGCGGCCACCGTTGGCGCGGATCAGCGGCCATGCCGCCTGCGCGACGTGCTGCGCAAAGGACGGGTCATACGGCGCAGGCATCGACTGCGGCAGATACAGCAGCGCCTGGCGCGAAAAATCGAACGGACTGTTCCAGCGCGCGGTAGTGGCGTCTTCAAGTCCGATCTCGGCCAGATAGTGATCGAATCGCGCCGCCGCCGTCAGTGTCGCCGAAGTTAGAACCCATGCTTGCGGCTGCGCCTCACGCGCACGCGCCAGCGCTCGGCCTGGCGCGAGCGGCGTCTGGTTGAACTGCGCGCCATGCGCCGACACCGAAATCCAACGCACCGACGGTGCTTCGTCGTCGGCATCCTCACCTTCAGAGCCGCCGTCATCTTCGTTGCCGGCCACTTTCTTCAGCGCGTTGCTCCAGTCGGACAAATCGCGCCGCATCCCGGCCACGCGCGCGACCAGCAGATCAAGCTCAGCATCACGTCCGCGGTTGACCTCCAGCGCGCGCGCCAGCGCGACGCACGCCTCGTCGAGCGCATCGAATGCGGGTTGCAGTCGAGTCCGCCGCTCGATGCGAGCGAGCGGGGTGCGCGACCCCACCGCAAGCCCAACCTCGCTGAGAGCGAGCCGAAGATCGCGCACAGCGCGCTCGAACTGGCTGGTCAGCGCCACCCATGATGCGCCGTCGGGTGCGCGCGCGAGCCCGAGCGCGCGCGCATCGCGGCCGGCTTCGAGCAACTGCGCGAGCGACAGCGATGCGCCAAAAAAATCCGCCGCCACAGAAGGCAGCTGGTGCGCCTCATCGAGGATCACGGTGTTCACGGTGGGCAGAAAATCACGGATCGCATCATCGCGGAAGGCCAGGTCGGCCATGAACAAATGATGGTTGACGACGACGACATCGGCCGCCTGCGCTTCGCGCCGCGCCTTGTAGACGAAGCATTCGGCGAAGCGCGGGCACTCGGCGCCCAGACAGTTGTCGCGCGTGGACGTGACCCATGGCCAGATCGCTGCGTTTTCGGGCACGCCCGCAAGCTCAGCACGGTCCCCGGTGAATGTGCTGGCAGCAAAACGTACCACCGAGCGCAGGTGCGCCACGTCTTCGCGCGTCGGTAACAGTGCCTCCGCCTCGGCGCGCGCCATGCGGTGCAGACAGACATAGTTCGCGCGGCCCTTCAGCAGAGCAGTGGCAGCGTTGATGCGCAGTGCATCGAGAACCGCCGGCAAGTCCTTGCGGAACAGCTGATCCTGCAGCGGTTTGGTGCCGGTGGAGAGCAGCACCTTGCCGCCGGCCATCAGTGCGGGCACCAGATAGGCGAACGTCTTTCCGGTGCCGGTTCCCGCTTCGGCGATCAGCGTGCCACCGGAATCGATTGCGTCATGAACGGCGGCGGCCATGTCGGCCTGCGATGTACGCGCGCTGAAGCCGGCGACACGTCGCGCCAGCGCTCCGTTTGCGGCGAACGCCGAGATGACACGCGCTCGGGCCGTGTCCTCCGCGCGCAGTGCGACGGCTGCCGGCGTCACGCCGGAATGTCGGGCACCAGCCGCATCTCGAGCAGCGCCATCGCGTCCTTGATCTGCAGCTTGCGCTTCTTCATGCGCCGAAGCGCGAGGTCGTCGATGCTCAATTGTTCGGCCAGGCGGTCGATCGCCGCGTCCAAGTCACGATGCTCGATCTGCAGCTCGATAATGCGCCGCTTTATCTCTTCCTGATCCATTGTCGTGCAACTATCAGGCACGGTCGTGCAAACGAATGAGTTAAGCCGCAAGACGCGCCGTCATCGTCGCTATCAAGAGGGCGTGAAGACCGATGATAGACTCAACTAAACGACCGTTACCATCGCGTGTCCAGCTTCAAAGTCAACGCCTGCGTCGCCACTCACATCGGCGACCGCCACGAGCAACAGGACCGCGTCGCCATCATCACGAGCGAGCGCAATCCAGGGGCGATGCTCGCCATCGTCGCCGACGGCATGGGCGGCCGCACCGGCGGCCGGCAGGCCGCCGATCAAGTCATTTCGACCGCCGAGAGCCTGTTCCGTGACATGTCGGAGCACGACTCGACCTTTCGCGAAATGCTGCTGCATCTGGCGGCCGAAGCGCACACCGTCATTCGGCTGACCGCGATTTCGAGCGAGAAGGAACCACACGCCACCCTGTGCGCGCTGATCATTAAAAAGCAGTACGCGATCTGGGCGCATGCGGGCGATTCGCGACTGTATTTTTTTCGGGGCGGCAAGCTGGCTCATGTCACCGAGGATCAGACGTATGCGCAACAACTGCGCGAAGAAGGCCGTCACGAAGACGCCGAGATTGCGGCGCAGCGCTACAAGAACATCCTGGTCAGCGCACTCGGCATCAACAAGAAACCCAAGATCGTCATCGGCGAGGAGCACAGCCTGCGGGTCGGCGACGCGTTTCTGCTGGCAAGCGACGGCATGTGGGCGTACTTCGAGGACGACGAGCTAGCGCGGCTGCTGACCGATCTGTCGCCGCGCGATGCCTCCGAAGAAATGATGTCTCTCGCGCGCGAGCGGGCCGAAGGGCGCGGCGACAATCTGTCGCTGGCCATCGTCAAGTTTGAACCCCCGCCGAGGCAGCGCGGCTAGTAGCAGTCTGACCGTTTACTTTGCGCTGATCCACTGCGCCGTCTTCGCGACGACCTCGAGTTCGATTCCGTTGAAGCCGTGATAGGCCTGCGCCTCGCACGGATCGCCGCGATCTTCGCCGCCGGTAAAGGAAAGCAGCTGTTTTCTTGGAGCATTGCCAAGCTTTGCCATCAGGGCGGGGACATCACGGAACGCACAGAGCCTGCAGCCGTCCTGCTCGTGATGCACAACCAGCACAGGAATTCGAAGTCTGTCCAGCGGCATTGCAGTGACAGAGCGGCCGAGGTCGTCGCTCAGTACCGTCGAAGTTAGAACAAGCCCGTCCGGACCGTCCGGTTTCCCGAGCTCGGTGGCGACGAAGGCCGCTGACTGGGTGCCGCGGCTGGTCCCGATCAACCACACTGGCAGCTTCGTCTGCTGCCGCGCCCACGCGATCACCGCCTTGATGTCTGCGGCATGCGAGGGGGTTTGGCGAAAGCCGGCGAGAAAAGGAGCGCTCTGACGATCGGACGGCGCGTCGACCAGCACAGCGGTCAGCCCCTGATCGGCGAAGAGTTGTCGACTGCGAATCAGAAAGTTGCCCTTACCCCACTGCAAAGCTCCGGAGGGCAATATCTGCAGACCTCCGTGCCCACCCGCGAATAACAGCACAATCGCCTTAGGATCGTCGGCGGGCGCAATCAACAATCTCTGGGTCACACCGGGCCGCGTTGGGATGTCGATGACTTGCGGCGCGGCTTGCCCCTGCGCACTGGTCGACAAAAGCGTGCAAGCAAGAACCGTCGAACTCCGCACGAGAACTCGCATCACCCACGTCCACGGCACTCCTACCGGCAGCGGCGTCAAACCAGTTGCCGCCCTGTCAGTCGTTCGAGCACTCGCACCGGCGCCTGGGCCGGATTCAGCATGCTTTCGACGGGCAAGTAAAAGGTTTGCTCCAGCGCGTACTGCCCCTTCATCGCCGCATGCGATACCTGATCGGTAAAGACGATCCATGTGCTTCCGGCCGGAAATTCGTACGAAATTTGCGCCGCTTTCTTTTGGTAATCGGGATCCGACTTCATTCGATCATGAATCTGCAGCATCAAATGGTCATACCCGCTGCGCCGACCCTTGGTGATGCCGGTTAATTCGAGAACGCGGCTTACGCCGGGCACCGGGCCGCGCAGCGAAGGCAGGTAGCGGCGAGCGACGGCTTCGAACGGCTCACCGAGTCGCCAGTCGCGCGTCTCTCGCTGCGGATTGACGTTGCTGAAAACTCGAAGGATTCTCTTGCCTTGGACGGGCGACGAAGGAAAACTGTCGACGTGCAGCTGCGTATCGTCTTTTCGCCACGAGGTCGATCGGTTGGCGATTTCCGCGGGCCGAAAGCTGGTGCGCCCCTGACACAAGCTCGCCTGATAACTCGGCAATAGATTGCTCAGCAAGGTTTTGCTTGACGTGGCGAAGCGCTGCATCAAGCCGCGCAGCATTCCCAGCTCGGCTTCGCTCGCGCCGCTTCCACTCATTTTCCCGCTGCAAACATTCAGGCTGACATTCTTACTCTTGCCGGCAAGTGCCGGAGACAGCAACCGGCTCTCCGTCTCGGTCATCGCATAGCGGAGCTGCGGAAAATACAAGACGCTTCCCTGTTCGAGCGCGCCGATCGCGGCCTCTTGATCTGCGGTCGACCACTGATGATCCCAGCTCGTAACTGGAAGACTGAAAACGGCAGTCATGACGTGGGTTCTGGCAGCGCCGGTATTCGCCGGGGCATTGTCGCGCAAATGTGCACGTGTGTCTCAGATCATCGAATCTCTGAAAAACGCCGTAGTGCCGTGATCGCCAGACCGCTGACGACGCTCGCATAGCGGTCGCCGCGCACCGGCTGCGCTGCCGGAAAGGCAGCGGCGAGCTGTGTGGCCAGGAAGTCGAGACCGGTTGACCCGCCGGTGAAGTAGATCGCGTCGACCCGCTCAGCCGCGAGTTGCGCCATTTGAACGGTCCTGCGTGCTGCGGTGACGATGCGATCGATGTCTTCCTGCAGCGCGTGTTGCTGCTCGCGCTCGGTGTACGACAACTGAAGGCCGGGTTCGACAAAGCCGAGCTCGATGGTCGCCGCGCCCGCTTCCGACACTGCGATCTTGGCCGCCTCGGCGCGTGCTGCAAGATCGTGACCTCGATGCTGCGTAAGGACGCTGATCAGCCGCCGGTGCGCGCGCTGGTCGTTGTACATCATGCGCATCATGCGCAGCTCGATCACGCGATTCGGCGTGTACGTCGTGTTGATCAGATGCCAGGTCGCCAGATCGAAATAAATCTTGGAGGGCACGGGCCGCACGCCGGGGCCATCACCGTTCAGTCCAAGCACCGGCATGATCTTGGCGAGATTGACCGCCTTGTCGAAGTCGGTGCCCGCGATGTGCACGCCATGATTCGCGAGAATGTCCGCGCGTCGGTCAACCTTCGCATGCGCTGACTCGCTGGCGCGCACCACCGAGAAGTCCGACGTGCCACCGCCGATATCAGCCACTAGTACCAACCGTTCGCCATCGCTGGCGTGCAGGCGCGACTCGTAATCAAGCGCGGCCGCGATTGGCTCAAACTGGAACTCGACGCGCGATAGTCCGGCGGCGCGCGCAGCTTTCTGCAGCGTCTGCTGCGCCTTGGCGTCACGACGCGGATCGTCGTCGACGAAGAAAACCGGGCGTCCGATGACGGCGCGGTCGATCGCGCAATGCCAGTGTGCCTCGGCCACCTGCCGGATGTGCCGCAGATACGCAATCACTACGTCGATGTAGCGAATCTGTCGCCCGTCCGCGAGTTCGGTCGCTTCGTCCATTAGATCCGAACCGAGAATGCTCTTTATCGACCGCATAAGGCGACCTTCGTAGCCATCGACGTAGGACGCGATCGCTGCGCGTCCGAAGCTGCGGCTGCCGTCTTCGGCGCTGTAGAACACTGCCGTCGGCATGCTGGTCAAGCCTTGCTCCAGCGGAGCGAGTTCGATCCGCGTACGCCCGGCGTTGCTGACATCGGCCGCAGCTAATGCCAGCGCCGAGTTTGACGTTCCGAAATCAATGGCGAAGCAGCGCGCGTCGCTCTCGACGGGGGACTGCCCTCGTGTATCGCGTCGAGTCACCGGTGGCTGGATGGACCTAGTTGACTGACTCAGCGGCCTTCTTGCGAATCGCCTCGCGCTCGGCTTCGCGCTGCTCGGTCTGGGTGCGCTTTTCCGCCCGCCTTTTCTCGTTTTCCTTGCGCTCGGCTTCCTGATGCCGGGCGCGCTGCTGCGCCTGCACCTGCTTTTCCTGAAATTTGCGAGCGTTGTCATTGCGCTCAGCGGCTGTCAGCCTGTCCTTCGCGGGGCGCTTCACTTCGGCGGTGGGCGTAGCCATTTGAGACTCGGCATTCTTCCCGGCAGACTCTTCCAGCTGCTTGACGGCGACCGCGCGCTCGTCGGCGGCGTTACGCACCTTCTCTTCTCTCAGTGATCGCTGCGCATCTTTGGCTGCGTTGGCAGCCGCGCTATCTGCGCGACGTTTGGCCACTCGCTCAGCTTCTATTTTGCGCTGCACGTCGCGCGCTTCCACGCGTACCCGCCTGACCTCGCGCTCAGCCAGTTCCTTACTGCGGCGCACGTCATCCCGGCACGAATTCACGAGCACCCCGCGGTAGCACTCGGTGTCGCGTGCCTTGGCGTCCTTGGTGATCTTCGATAGCTCGGCATCGGAATCCTTTAACGCGGCCCGTGCGGCGGCTTCGTCTCGGATGCTGCCGGCGGGGTAGCGCTCGGCAAAGTCGCCGGCCGCTGCCGAGACCGGCAGGAGCATCGCAACCAAGATGAGGAGCCTCATGGCCGATTCACGCGCGCATCCCCGTCGAGGATGACTCTTTCACACGCGCGCAACGACCGCGCGCCGTGGCGCTTCCAGATATTCGGGCGATTGCATCTCATGCAGCCGAGATACCGTGCGTGCAAACTCGTTCTTCAGGCCGCCCGCGACGTACAACTCGTCCGGTGGCACCTCAGCGGAAGCGATCAGCTTAACTCGATGGTCATACAGAACATCGACCAGCCAAGTGAATCGCCGCGCCTCGGAAGCCTGCCCGGCGCCCATTTGCGGAATGTTTGACAGCAGCACCGTGTGAAATTGGGTCGCGATCTCGAGGTAATCGTTCTGCGAGCGCGGGCCGCCGCACAGCACCGCGAAGTCGAACCACACGACGCCGCCGGCGCGCCGTCGCGCCCGAATTTTCCGTGCCTCAATCGTCAGCGTCCGCTCGCCGTCCTTGGCTTCCGCGATCTTGTCGAATACTGCCTGCAGCTTCGCGTCGGACGCCGGGCCGCCCGGCGTCATGTAGGCGTCGATGCGCTGCATGGCGCGTTTTCTGTAATCGATTCCATCATCAACGTGCAGCACGTCGAGTTGCAGTTTCAGCAGATCGATCGCAGGCAGCACCCGATCACGATGCAAGCCGTCCGGGTACAGACCGTCGGGAGGATAGTTTGATGTCATCACAAACCCGACATTCAAATCGAACAACGCTATCAGAAGACGGTGCAGGATCATCGCGTCGGCAATGTCCGACACGTGAAATTCATCGAAGCAGATCAGCCGATAGCGCGATGCGATGCGCGCGGCTACTTTGTCGAGCGGATTCTCGGTGCCCTTCAGGTCGTCGAGCTCGCGGTGCACGCTGCGCATGAATTCGTGAAAGTGCACGCGTGCTTTTCGCACGACGGGCACGGCGGCGAAAAAGGCATCCATCAGAAAACTTTTGCCGCGGCCGACGCCTCCCCAAAGATACACCCCGCGCGGAGCAGGAGGATGCGCCAGCAGTTTCTTCAGTGCGTTTGAGCGCTGCGACTTATAGGCGACCCACTGGTCGAAGAGCTGCTGCAGCCGATCAGCCGCCGCCTGCTGCGAGTTATCGAGCGTGTATCCGCGCTGCGCGAGCGCGCCGTCGAGTTGACTGCTGAAGGACACAAGCTAGAAGTTAAGCGCCCGCTTCTCGACCGCCAGCGCCGCCTCTTTCGTCGCTTCGGACAGTGACGGATGCGCGTGACAGATGCGCGCGATGTCTTCGCTGGACGCTCGAAATTCCATCGCGACGACGGCTTCGGCAATCAGCTCCGACGCCATCGGCCCAACGATATGCACGCCGAGGATTTCATCGGTTTTCGAATCCGCCAGAAACTTGACCATGCCGGTCGTGTCGCCGATCGCCCGGGCCCGGCCGTTGGCCATGAAAGGAAATGTGCCGGCCTTGTATGCCCGGCCCTGCGCTTTCAGTTGCTGCTCGTTTTGCCCCACCCACGCGACTTCCGGCGACGTGTAGATCACCCACGGGATCGTGTTGTAGTTGACGTGACCGTGCTGGCCAGCGATGCGCTCGGCGACCGCGACGCCCTCCTCCTCGGCCTTGTGCGCCAGCATCGGCCCCCGCACCACGTCGCCGATCGCCCAGACGTTCGGCAGGTTGGTGCGGCATTCACCATCGACCTCAATGAAGCCGCGCTGGTCGAGCTTTAATCCGATCGCATCGGCCCTGAGGCCATTGGTGTTGGGTACGCGGCCGATCGAAACAATCAGTGCGTCGACCGTCAGCACCTGCGCGTCGCCGTTCGCATCGGCGTAGCTGACGACAACGTCTTTGCCGTCTTTCTTGCCGTCACCGCTCTTCACGCTGCTGATCTTCACACCGAGCCGGATCTTCAATCCTTGCTTGCTGAATGCTTTCGCGGCCTCCCGAGCGATCTGTTGATCCACGGCACCCAGAAATTCAGGTAGCGCTTCGAGAAGCGTGACATCGGCACCCAGGCGCCGCCACACCGAACCCATCTCGAGCCCGATCACGCCGGCGCCGACCACACCGAGCCGCTTCGGCACCGCGGCGATCGACAGTGCGCCGTCGTTGCTGAGAATTTTCTGCTCGTCGAACGCGGCCCCAGGCAACTGCCGCGCATTCGAACCGGTGGCGACGATCAAACGTTTGCCGACGATGGTTTCGTTAGCAGGCTCCGAAACTTTGATTTCGTAGCCAGCCTCGCCGCCGCCTGCAAACGAGCCCCGGCCGTGAAAGAACGTCACCTTGTTCTTCTTGAACAGATACACGATGCCGTCGTTGTTCTGCTTGACCACGCCATCCTTGCGTTGAAGCATTTTCGTAAGATCAAGCTCTAAGCCTTTGATTTTTATTCCATGATCGGCGAACGAGTGACCCGCATGCTCGAAGTTCTCCGATGACTGCAGCAAAGCCTTCGATGGGATGCAGCCAATGTTGGTACACGTGCCGCCCGGCGCCGGGCCGCCGGCCTTGTTCTTCCAGTCATCGATGCAAGCGGTATTGAATCCAAGCTGCGCTGCGCGAATCGCGGCGATATAGCCGCCCGGCCCGCCGCCAATGACGACGACGTCGAAATTTTTTGCCATCAGACTTCGAGCAGTAGCCGCGCCGGATCTTCCAGCGCTTCCTTCATCGCCACCAGCGACAGCACCGCTTCGCGGCCGTCGATGATGCGGTGATCGTACGAAAGCGCCAGATAGTTCATAGGCCGGATCACGATCTGTCCGTCCTCGACCACCGGGCGTTCTTTCGTCGCGTGAATACCGAGAATTGCCGACTGCGGCGGGTTGATGATCGGCGTCGACAACATCGAACCGAACACGCCGCCGTTAGAAATCGAGAACGTGCCGCCGGTGAGCTCTTCCAGCGCGAGCTTGCCGTCGGCCGCGCGCTTGCTGTAGTCGGCAATCTTTTTCTCGATATCGCCGAACGTCATCTGATCGGCATTGCGCAGAATCGGCACCACCAGGCCGCGCGGTGAGCCAACTGCGATGCCGATATCGAAGTAGCCGTGATAAACGATCTCGGCGCCATCGACCGACGCGTTGACCACTGGGTAGCGCTTCAGCGAAGCGACCGCAGCTTTGACGAAGAACGACATGAAGCCGAGCTTGACGCCATGTTCCTTCTCGAACTTGTCCTTGTAGCGCGTGCGCAGCTCCATTAGCGGCTGCATGTTTACTTCATTGAAGGTCGTCAGAATTGCCGCGGTGGACTGCGATTGCACCAGCCGCTCGGCCACGCGCTGACGCAGGCGCGACATTGGCACGCGCTGCTCGGGGCGGTTGACCAGCTCGGTTATATCGATCGGCGCTTTCACTGCCGGCAATGCAGCGCGCGCGGCGGGCGCGGTAGGCGTCGGCGCCGCAGCAGGCTTTGCCTTGGCTTCAGTCGCTTCGATCACGTCGCCTTTCAGAATGCGGCCGTCTTTGCCGCTGCCTGCGACCTGCGCTGCCGACATGCCGGCATCGGCCATCATCTTGGCAGCGGCGGGCATTGCAACGCTGGCGGTCTTGCCCGGCACAGCCGGTGCCGCTGGCGCACTGGCAGGCGCGACCACAGGCTTCGGCGTCGCGGCAACGGTCGCCTTGGCGTCGGTATCGAGCCGCGCGATCAGTTCGCCGGCCAGCACGGTGCTGCCGTCAGGCTTGACGATCTCGGACACCACTCCGGCAGCCGGCGCCGGTACTTCCAGCACCACCTTGTCAGTTTCGACTTCGATCAATGTCTCGTCGATGGCGACCGCTTCGCCCGGCTTCTTCTTCCATTGCAGCAACGTCGCCTCGGCGACCGACTCCGATAGCTGAGGCACTTTGACTTCTACGATTGACATCTCGGTTCCTACTTGTTCAAAACCAGGCCCTTGAGCTTGCCAAACGCCTGCTCAATTAGTGCCTTCTGCTGTTCGCTGTGCTTCGCGTAGTAACCGACCGCCGGCGAGGCCGACGCCGCACGCCCCGCATACGCAAGCTTTTGCCCGTCGGTCATGTTTTCAAGGACGTGGTGCTGCACGTAGAACCAGGGCCCCTGATTGGCGGGCTCGTCCTGGCACCAGACCACCTCGGACAGCGCCGGATAACGCTTCAGTTCGGTCGCCAATGACTTGTGCGGGAACGGATACAGCTGTTCGATACGGAATATCGCGACGTCGCTCAACTCGCGCTCGCGCCGCGCATTGACCAAGTCGTAATACACCTTGCCCGAGCAACCAATCACGCGCTTGAGCTTCTTCGGATCGAGCGCGGCATCGACTTCGCCGATCACGGTGCGAAATTCGCCCTTCGCCAGCTCCGAGAGATCTGATGTTGCATCCTTGGCGCGCAACAACGATTTCGGCGTCATGATTACCAGCGGCTTGCGAAACGGCCTGATCATCTGTCGCCGCAGCAGGTGAAAAATCTGCGCCGCTGAAGTCGGTTGCACCACCTGCATGTTGTTATCCGCCGCCAGCTGCAAAAAGCGCTCGAGACGCGCCGACGAGTGCTCCGGACCCTGTCCCTCGTAGCCGTGCGGCAGCATCAGTGTGAGTCCCGACTGCCGCCCCCATTTCACCTCACCCGACGAAATGAATTGGTCGACCACCACCTGCGCACCATTGACGAAATCTCCGAACTGCGCTTCCCACACCACCAGCGCATTCGGCTCCGCGCTCGAGTAGCCGTATTCGAAGCCGAGTACCGCTTCTTCCGACAACAGCGAGTCGATGACGGTAAACGGCGCCTGTCCCTCGGCGACGTTTTCGAGCGGCGTGTAGCTGCCTTCATCAAATTTCTCGCGGTTCTGATCGTGCAGTACGGCGTGGCGGTGCGAGAACGTGCCGCGCGCGGTGTCCTGCCCCGTGATGCGCACCGCATATCCGCTTGATAACAGGGTTGCAAAAGCGAGATGCTCGGCCATGCCCCAGTCGAGCGGCAGCTTTCCTTCGGCCATTGCGCGGCGATCCGCGACGACCTTCTCGACCAGAGAGTGCAGCTTGAAGTTCGATGGAATCGTCGTGATGCGCTCGCCCAACCGCTTCAGCTCCGCGAGCGGTACGCCGGTATCGGCCTGGTCGGTCCATTTACGATTCAAAAAAAGCGACCAGTCGACCGCGAACTTGCTTTTGTAGTTGGTCAGCACCGGATCGGACGTGCTGCGGCCTTCGTCCATCGCCGCCCGAAATTCCTTCAGCATCTCGTCGGGCTGCTCGGCGGTGATCATGCCTTGCGTGATCAGCTTGTCGGCGTAGATCTTGCGCGTGCCGGGATGCTGCGCGATCTTCTTGTACATCAGCGGCTGCGTGACCGCCGGCGTGTCCTGCTCGTTGTGGCCGAGCCGGCGAAAGCAGACGATGTCGATCACGACGTCGGAATTGAACTCCTGCCTGAAATCCATCGCCAGCTGCGTTACCAGCACGACCGCTTCCGGGTCGTCGCCGTTGACGTGAAACACCGGCGCTTCGATCATCTTGACCACGTCGGTGCAGTACAGCGTCGAGCGCGTGTCGCGCGGATCGGACGTGGTGAAACCGATCTGGTTGTTGATGACGATATGCACAGTACCGCCGGTACCGTAGCCGCGCGTCTGCGCCAGCTCCAGCGTTTCCATCACGACGCCCTGTCCCGCGAACGCCGCATCGCCGTGCACCAGCACCGGCAGCACCGTATCGCCCTCATGATCGCCGCGGCGCTCCTGCCGCGCGCGTACCGAACCTTCGACGACCGGATTGACGATCTCCAGATGCGAAGGATTGAATGCAAGCGACAAATGCACCGGGCCGCCCGGCGTCGAAATATCGCTCGAAAAACCGTTGTGGTACTTGACGTCGCCGCTCGGCAACTCGGAAGCGACCTTGCCTTCGAATTCGGCAAATAGATCGGCCGGCATCTTGCCAAGGATGTTGACCAGCACGTTCAGCCGCCCACGGTGCGCCATGCCAATGACGATTTCCTGCACGCCGCTGGCCCCGGCCCGCTGCACCAGCTCGTCCATTGATGCTATGAAGCTCTCGCTGCCTTCGAGCGAAAAGCGCTTCTGGCCGACGTATTTCGTGTGCAGATAACGCTCCAGCCCCTCAGCCGCGGTCAGGCGACCCAGGATTTCTCTTTTCTGCTCTGGTGCGAACGACGGCGTCGAGCGGATCGACTCCAGCCTCTGCTGCACCCAGCGCTTCTGCGCCGGATCCGACACATACATGTACTCGGCGCCGATCGAACCGCAATACGTTTCGCGCAGCGCTTTGACAATCTCGCGCAGCGTCATCTGCTCCTGTCCGAAGTACGTGTTGGCCGCCGAGAACACCGTGTCCATGTCGGCTTCGGTCAGGTCGTAGAAGCCCGGCTCGAGCTCCGGAATCGGCGGACGTTCGCGTCGCTGCAGCGGGTCAAGATTCGCCCAGCGGTTGCCGAGGAATCGATACGCCGCAATGATCGACTGCACGTGCACCTGCTTGCGAGCGACCGACAGATCGCTCGAAGCAACTTTCGGCGCAAAGGCGTTCGCCTTGGCGCGTTGAGCGAACGACTCGACGATCGGCGCGTGCGCGACGTCGCGCGAGTCGGGCGAGCCGTCCGCGGCAGGAACCAGCTGCATTTGATCGAAGTACGCCCGCCATTTCTCGGGAACCGATCCCGGGTTGTCGAGGTAGCGTTCGTACAACTCCTCGACATAGGGCGCGTTGCCGCCGAACAGATACGAGTTGGCCTGCAACTGCTGAATCATTCGCTCATCCTTTCAAACGAGTTTCTCGTTCAAAGCGCCCGCACCCCGCGCGTCGGGGAACTTGGGCGACAGCGTTTCCGGCTTCCGGTCGTCGCTGCTCGCGAGTCCGCACGATGATCGCGCGGTAAACGTTGATGCTACCACCGGCGTTGCGTCTTAACGGCTGAAGTGTGGCCCCGCCGCCACCTTCATCAACGCTGTCATGGCGCGCCTAGCAGGCATACACTGCGCCCAGCACATCGCAACAGGAGACAATGTGCGCCCAACGGATATCAAGAATCCGGACTATTTTCATCACGTCGTCGATTGCCAGTGGGCATGCCCCGCGCACACTCCCGTCCCTGAATACATCAGGTTGATTGCCGCCGGGCGTTACACCGACGCCTATATGGTGAATTGGAGCTCGAATGTCTTTCCGGGCATTCTGGGCCGAACCTGTGACAGGCCATGCGAACCGGCTTGCCGCCGCGGGCGCGTCGAACAACAGCAGGCCGAAAAGCCAGAACCGGTTGCGATCTGCCGCTTAAAACGCGTCGCGGCCGACTACAAGGACGACGACATCGCCAAGCGCCTGCCGAAGCGGCGGGTACCAATGAACGGCAAGCGGGTCGCGTGCGTCGGCGGCGGGCCGGCGTCACTTACCGTGGCGCGCGATCTGGCGCCTCTGGGCTACGCCGTCACCGTGTTCGATCAGGACCCGCAGGCGGGCGGCATGATCCGTACGCAGATTCCGCGCTTTCGCCTTCCCGAGGAAGTAATCGACGAGGAAACCGGCTACATCCTCGGGCTCGGCGTCGAATTCCGCGGCGGCGTCAAGATTGAATCGATGAAGTCGCTGCTGACCGAACAGTACGACGCCATTTTCGTCGGCACGGGTGCGCCACGCGGTCGTGATCTGGCTGTTCCAGGTCGGCAGGAAGCAGCGGCAAAGATTCATATCGGCATCGACTGGCTGTCTTCGGTTTCGTTCGGCCATGTGCATCGCATCGGCAAACGCGTGATCGTGCTGGGCGGAGGCAATACGGCGATGGATTGTTGTCGGACATCCAAGCGGCTCGGCGGCGATGACGTCAAGGTCATCGTCCGGTCGGGCTTCGAGGAGATGAAGGCATCGCCTTGGGAAAAAGAAGACGCGATGCACGAAGGCATTCCGATTCTGAATTACCTGGTTCCCAAGGCGTTCCTGCACGACAACGGCCGCTTGACCGGTATGAGTTTTGAAAAGGTCAAAGCGGAGTACGACGACAAAGGCCGGCGCTCGCTGGTCGCAACCGGCGAGCCCGACGTAATCCACGAATGCGACGAGGTGCTGATCGCAGTCGGCCAGGAAAACGCGTTTCCATGGATTGAGCGCGATGCCGGCATCGCGTTCGACGATTCGGGCATGCCCGTGCTCGACAAGACGACGCTGCAGTCGTCGATCCCGAACGTGTTCTTTGGCGGCGATTCCGCGCTCGGACCAAAGAACATCATCTGGGCCGTCGCGCACGGCCACGATGCCGCGATCTCGATCGACAAGCTGCTGCACGGCGAAGACGTGCGCGAACGCCCTGCCCCGGGCGTGACGCTGTTGTCGCAGAAAATGGGCATTCACGAATGGAGCTACGACAACGAAGTCGCCAACGATGAGCGCTACAAGGTTCCCTGGCGCGATGTCAATCAAGTGTTGCGCAACATCAAGGTTGAAGTCGAGCTGGGATTTGATCCCGCGACCGCATGGAAGGAAGCGCAGCGCTGCCTGAACTGTGACGTGCAGACGGTGTTCACCGCGCAGCTATGCATCGAATGCGACGCCTGCGTCGACATCTGCCCCACCGATTGCATCAACTTCCTGATCAACGGTGACGAAGATGAGTTGCGGATGCGGCTACGGGCACCGGCACTGAATCGCGAGCAGGATTTGTACGTCGCCGAAGGGCTAAAGACCGGCCGCGCGATGGTCAAGGATGAAGACGTGTGCCTGCACTGCGGCCTGTGCGCCGAGCGATGCCCGACCGGTGCGTGGGACATGCAGAAGTTTCTGCTCGACATGACGCAGGCCGGAAGGGACTGCCGCACGTCGCGTGCGCAAAAGGTAGCCGCATGAACGCGCCGGAAAAATCGGCGCTCGCCGCGCCGCACGCTCCGCGCATCAAGGCCATCAACGACTTCGTCGTCAAGTTCGCCAACGTCAACGGTTCCGGCTCGGCTTCGGCCAACGAACTGTTCGCGCGCAGCATCCTGCGCATGGGCGTGCCGGTTTCGCCGCGCAATATTTTTCCGTCGAACATTCAGGGCCTCCCGACCTGGTACGAAGTCAGAGTGACCGAGCAGAGCCATCTGGGCCGCCGCGGCGGCGTCGATCTGATGGTCGCCATGAATCCGCAGACCTGGGAAAAAGACGTTGCCGAGATCGAGCCGGGCGGCTATCTGATGTACGACAGCACCAAGCCGATTGCCGGGGCGAAGCTGCGCGCTGACATCAACTTGATCGGGGTGCCGCTGACGGAGATCGCGGCCGGCAAGTACATCGACGCCAAAGAGCGGCAACTGCTGAAGAACATCATGTATGTCGGTGTGCTCACCGAGTTGCTCGGCATCGAACCCGAAGTGATCGCGCAGCTGCTCGGCGAGCAGTACAAGGGCAAAGACCGTCTGATCAAGCCGAACCTGGACGCCTTCATGACCGGCCTGCATCACGCGCGCGAACGGCTCGAAGACACGATCGATCTGCGCGTCGAGCGGCGCGACGCAGTCGGTGACCGGATCTTTATCGAAGGCAATGCGGCGGCTGCGCTGGGTTGCTTGTACGGCGGCGCCACCGTGTGCGCGTGGTATCCGATCACGCCCTCATCATCGCTGGCCGAAGCTTTTCAGAAATACTGCGCCAAGTACCGGGTCGACAAAGCCACCGGGAAGAACAAGTTCGCGATCGTCCAGGCGGAAGACGAGCTGGCGTCGATCGGCATAGTTATCGGCGCGGCCTGGAACGGGGCACGCTCGTTCACCGCGACCTCGGGGCCCGGCATTTCGCTGATGAGCGAATTCATCGGGCTTGCGTACTTCGCGGAGATTCCGGCGGTCATCATCGATGTGCAGCGTGGCGGGCCTTCGACCGGAATGCCAACCCGCACGCAGCAATCCGATCTGCTCGCGTGCGCTTATGCGTCGCACGGCGACACCAAGCACGTGCTGCTGTTTCCGGAAGACCCGCACGAATGCTTCGAGTTCGCCGCCGCGTCGCTCGATCTGGCCGAACGACTGCAGACACCGATATTCTTGATGACGGATCTCGACATCGGCATGAACCACCGCCTCTGCGCGCCACTGAAATGGGACGACGCGCGCCGCTACGACCGCGGCAAGGTGATGCAAGAGGCCGAGCTCGAGGCTGGCCGTGACTTTGGACGCTACCTGGACGCCGACGGTGACGGCATCCCATGGCGCACGCTTCCCGCAACGCATGCAAAGCGCGGCGCGTACTTCACCCGCGGAACAACCAAGGATGCCTACGCCCGTTACTCCGAGGCCGGACCCGACTACATCTACAACATGGAGCGGCTACTGAAGAAGTTCGCTACCGCGGCCAAGCTCGTGCCGCAGCCTCTCGCCATCAAGGCGTCGCAGAAGGCTGCGCATGGCGTCATTTACTACGGTTCCACCAGCCCATCGATGAACGAAGCGATCGGCACGCTCGAGCGACAGGGAGTGCACCTTGACCGATTGCGCGTACGGGCTTTTCCGTTTGCATCGTCCGTCAAGAAGTTCATTGCCGATCATGAATCGGTGTTTGTCGTCGAACAAAACCGGGACGGTCAGCTGCGCTCGATGCTGATCACGGAGCTGCAGATCGACCCAGCGCGGCTGATATCGGTGCTGCACTACGACGGCACGCCGATCACCGCCCGTTTCATCGTCAGTGCGATCGCGGCGCGCGCGCTGGGCGCGAACGTGCTTCCCATCAAATCAGGCAAAGCTGCATGACCTACCTTGCCAAACCGAAGTTGCGTCACCCTACTTTGCCCGCGAACCGGCTCGGCTTTACACGACGTGACTACGAAGGAAAGATTTCGACGCTGTGCGCCGGATGCGGCCATGATGCAATCTCCGCGGCAATTGTGCAGGCGTGCTGGGAACTGGCGATCGAGCCGCATCGGGTTGCAAAGCTATCCGGCATCGGTTGCTCGTCGAAGACCCCCGATTACTTTCTCGGCGCGTCGCACGGCTTCAACTCGGTGCACGGCCGCATGCCGTCGGTGCTGACCGGCGCCAACCTGGCGAATCGCGAGCTGCTGTATCTCGGCGTATCGGGCGATGGCGACTCGGCGTCGATCGGGCTCGGTCAGTTCGCGCATCTGATCCGACGTGGCGTCAACATGACCTACATTGTCGAAAACAACGGCGTGTACGGGCTGACCAAGGGCCAGTTTTCGGCCACTGCCGATCGCGGCTCGAAGGCGAAACGCGGCGCGGTCAATCGCGATGCTCCGATCGACATGGTCGCAATGGCGCTGCAACTCGGAGTGACCTATGTTGCACGCAGCTTTTCGGGCGACAAGGACCAGCTGGTGCCGCTGATCAGAGGTGCGCTGAGCCACCGCGGCGCCGCGCTGATCGATGTGCTCAGCCCATGCGTTGCGTTTAACAATCATCCGGGCAGTACCAAGAGCTACGACTACGTGCGTGAGCACAACGACGCCGTCAACCGGCTCGACTTCATGCCGCAGCGCGCAGGCATCGCCGCCGATTACGCGCCGGGGGAAGCGATTGAGCTGACGCAGCATGACGGCAGCACACTGCGGCTGCGAAAACTTGCCGACGGCTACGATGCCAGTGACCGGCTCGCCGCGCTTAATCACATTCAAGTGCACCAGGCGCGTGGCGAGATCGTCACCGGATTGCTGTTTATCGATCCGGACGCCGATGACCTGCACGAGCACCTGTCGACCCCGAGCACACCGCTGAACCGGCTGACCGAAGCGGAGCTGTGTCCGGGTGCTTCGGCGCTCAACGCGCTGAACGCCGAGTTGCGCTAGCTTCACACAGACTTCACCGCGCATTCCCCCCTCTTCACGCGTCCGCGTGACGATGCATGCTCCATTCCTCGTGCTCAGACCGCCGCGCAATCCACTCTTGTTGAAGGCCGCTGTCATCGGCGTGCTTGCCGTGCTGATGATGATTCCGCTCAGCATGATCGAAGGACTGATCGCCGAACGTGCATCGCGCCGGGCGGAAGCCGTCGCGAGCGTGCAGGCGAGCTTCGCCGGTCCGCAGACGATCACGTTGCCGTTCTTCGTCTGGCCGTACGTTGAACACTGGTCGGAGCAGAGCGTCGACGCTGGCAACCGGGTGCGCGCTACGCCGATGAGCGAAGCGAAGACATGGGTCTGGTTCGCCGACCAGGCGCAGGCAGCGGCTTATGTGACGGTGCACAACGATCGCTATCGCGGGATTCACCGCGTTCGCACGTTCGAGTCAACAATGGCTATCAGCGGCGCGATGACGTGGCCGGACCGAAGCCAAGTGAAACCGTCGGTGGATGGACGGCGCATCGTGTGGGGCGAGCCGCGCCTCGTGCTTCCTATTTCGGACGTGCGCGGCCTGCGTGGCACCCCCCGCCGTCAGCGTGGGCGGACAAACCATCCGATTCCGCGAAGGCACGCAGTTGCCGCTTCTGTCAGCCGGCTTGCAGGCGCCTCTAAGCGAACCCGTGGTTGCCGCACCCGCACGGTTTTCAATCACTGTCGCACTGGCGGGTACCGAGCGCCTTGCGTTCGTGCCCACCGGCAGCACCAGCACAGTCGAGCTGAAATCGGCGTGGGCCGATCCGCACTTCGGCGGCAGCTACCTGCCACGCGATCGCACCATCAGCTTCCGCGGCTTCTCGGCGGAGTGGGCCATTTCCGCGCTCGCGTCTGATGTTCAGCAGCAGGTGCGGCAGCTCGCATCGCAAACGCGACCCGACCGTCCTTCTGCAGCGCAGGTGCCGGGGCGCATCGACACGTTTGAAATTGACTTCATCGAGGCGGTGAACACCTACTTGCTGGCCGAGCGCTCAACCAAACACGGCGCCTTGATCATCGTTCTGGTATTTGCGGCGACGTTCCTGTTCGACACGATTCGTTCGCTGAACGCGCATCCGGTGCAGTACGGCTTCGTCGGGCTCGCGCTCGTGATCTTCTTCCTGCTGCTGTTGAGCCTGTCCGAGCACATCGCCTTCGCCCTCGCCTACTCGATCGCAGCTTCGGCGTGCACGTTGCTGATCACCTTCTACCTCAGCCACGTCCTGGCGGACCGCGCGCGAGCACTCGGCTTCGGAGCCGTGCTGGCGGTGATGTACGCGACGATCTACTCGATTCTGATCGCCGAAGGGACGGCGCTGTTGATGGGCAGCGTGCTGCTGTTTGCGATGCTCGCCACCGCAATGCTCACCACGCGCAAATTCGACTGGCGCGAAATGGCGCGCGGGCCGGAGGTGGGCGCCTGAAGACAGCGCGTCGGCTGCCGCAAGCGTTACAGTGCGGAGCTTGCATGCAGGAATTGAACGATGCCGGGTTTCGCCCGCAATGCGAAGAAGGCGCTACGCCACCCGCTGGCCTTTGCGCTCGCCGTCCTGAAGCAGTTTCGCGCCAATCAGGGGTTGCTGCTGGCTGGCGCGGTCGCCTATTACTCGCTGCTGTCGCTGGTGCCGCTACTAATCCTGGTGGTACTGATGCTGACGCATATCTTCGACGAGCCACAGGTGCTCGGCGCTGTCGGCGCATATCTCGAGTTCATCGCTCCGGGGCAGTCGGGCGCGCTGGTCGGCGAGCTGCGCAACTTTCTGCTGCACCGCGAGGTCGTCGGCTGGTTACTGCTGGCGCTGATGCTTTTTTTCAGCACGCTCGCGTTTACCGTGCTCGAAAATGCGATGTCGGTGATTTTCTTTCACCGCGTTTCGGTGAAGCGGCGGCGCTTTCTGGCGTCCGCCGTGATGCCGTACCTCTTCATTCTGTCGCTCGCGGTCGGGCTGCTGATCATCACGATGGTCTCGGGCGCACTGGGCAGGCTGGGAACCTATGCGGTCGTGATCCTGGGTCATGAGCGCCCGCTCGATCTATTTTCGGCAAGGCTGCTGTACCTGCTGGGCGTGGCCGGCGAAATATTCTTGCTGACCGCGATTTATATGGTGATGCCGGTCGGCCGCTTGTCGCTGCGGCACGCGTTGATCGGCGGCACCGCCGCAGCGTTCCTGTGGGAGCTGACGCGCCATGTGCTGGTCTGGTACTACGCAACGATTTCTCAGATTCAGGTCGTGTACGGCTCGCTGACGACCTCGATCGCGGTGCTGCTAAGCGTCGAGATCGGCGCGATCGTGCTGCTGCTCGGCGCGCAGGTGATCGCCGAGTACGAGCGTATCGGTTACGAACCGATCAACAAGAAAGCCAAGCCGCTGCAGGCGGAAAAGGCGTAGCGCGAATCAACGCTGAGCGATCGGCCTGATGTCGCGCCGCTTGGCGCCGACGAACAACTGCCGCGGCCGACCGATCTTGTATTCGGGATCGGCCACCATTTCATTCAGCTGCGCGATCCATCCGACGGTTCGGGCCAGTGCAAAAATCGCGGTGAAAAGCGGCACCGGAATGCCGATCGCCTTCTGCACGATGCCCGAGTAGTAATCGACGTTGGGGTACAGCTTGCGGCTGACGAAGTAGTCGTCCTCGAGGGCAATTTTTTCCAGCGCCATCGCGAGCTTGAACAGCGGATCGTCCTGCAGTCCCAGCACCTGCAATACCTCGTGGCACGTCTCGCGCATCAGCTTCGCTCGCGGGTCGTAGTTCTTGTAAACGCGATGTCCGAATCCCATCAAGCGAACTTCGGAGTTCTTGTCTTTCACCTTCGCGATGAACTCGCCGATTCTCGCCACCCCGCCCTGCGCCTGGATCTCGTACAGCATATTGAGTGACGCTTCGTTGGCGCCACCGTGTGCCGGCCCCCACAGACACGCAACGCCGGCGGCGATCGCGGCGAACGGATTCGTGCCCGACGACGCGCATAACCGCACCGTCGAGGTCGAAGCGTTCTGCTCGTGATCGGCGTGCAAAATGAAGATCCGGTCCATTGCACGCACCAGCACTTCGTTGACCTTGTAGTCCTCGCACGGTGTCGCGAACATCATGCGCATGAAGTTCGCCGCGTACGACAGCTCGTTACGCGGATAGACGTACGGCTGGCCGACCGTGTACTTGTAAGCCATCGCTACCAGCGTCGGCATCTTGGCGATCAGCCGGTGCGCCGAGATCTCGCGCTCACGGGGATCGTTCAGATTCATCGAATCCGGATAAAACGCCGACAGCGCGCCGACCAAGCCAGTCAGAACGGCCATCGGGTGCGCGTCGCGCCGGAAGCCGCGCAGGAAAAACTGCATCTGCTCGTTGACCATCGTGTGATAGGTCACCGTCCGGTCGAACTGCTGCTTCTGTTCTGCGGTCGGGAGCTCGCCGTAAAGCAGCAGATAGCAGGTTTCCAGATAGTCGCATTGCGTTGCAAGCTGCTCGATCGGGTAACCGCGGTACAGCAATTCCCCCTTGTCCCCGTCGATGTAGGTGATCGATGAGTCGCACGCGGCGGTAGACAGAAACCCCGGGTCATAGGTGAACTTGCCGGTCTTTGCGTACAGCTGGCGAATGTCGATCACCTCGGGGCCGATCGTCCCCTTGTAGACCGGCAGTTCCAGCGAAGCCGCGCCATCGGAGAACGACAGCGTGGCTTTCTTGTTCGATGGGTCGAGGGCCATGATCTTTGTCCTGAAATATCTCAGATAACGCGCAGACGCTGCAGCAGCGCGCGCACATCGGGAACGTCGAGCGCGGCAGGCAGCTCGCAACGCGCCAGAAATAAATCGAGCAATTCGTTGTCGGGCAGGTCGAGCAATGCCTCGAACGACACCATCTCATCGCTGGTGATCTGGTCGCCGTGCCGTTCGAGAAAACGCGTGATGATCACATCGTTTTCGAGCAGGCCGCGGCGTGCGCGCCAGCGCAGACGTCTGCGCGCCAGTGGCAACGCCCCGGCATCCACAATCACACCGCCCTCCGTACGAGCAACTCCTTGATCTTGCCGATCGCCAGCGTCGGATTCAGGTTCTTAGGGCACACGTCGACGCAATTCATGATCGTGTGGCAGCGAAAGAGACGATAAGGGTCGTTTAGGTTATCGAGCCGCTCGTTGGTCGCCTGGTCGCGCGAATCGCCAATGAAGCGATACGCCTGCAACAGGCCAGCCGGCCCGACGAATTTGTCGGGGTTCCACCAGAACGACGGGCATGCGGTCGAGCAGCACGCACACAGGATGCACTCGTACAGGCCGTTCAGTTCCTCGCGCTCGGCCGGCGATTGCAGTCGTTCCTTTTCGGGCGGCGGCTCGTTGTTGATCAAGTACGGCTTAATGGATTCGTATTGCTTGAAAAACTGCGACATGTCGACGATCAGGTCGCGAATCACCGGCAGCCCGGGTATCGGTCGCAAAACGATCGGTTCCTTCAGGTCGCGCATATTGGTCACGCAGGCGAGCCCGTTCTTGCCGTTGATGTTCATCGCGTCGGAGCCGCATACGCCTTCGCGGCAGCTGCGGCGCAGAGACAAACTGTCGTCGACCTCGGCCTTGATGCGAATCAGCGCATCGAGCAGCATGCGGTCGAAAGGCTGCAGCGTCACCTGCAGCTTTTGCATTCGCGGCTGCGTGTCCTTGTCCGGGTCGTAGCGGTAGATCTCGAACTGAACGGTGCGCAACCCGGGCTCGCTCGCTGTCATTGGGGTCGAGGGGTCGGCTGCAATGCTGGAAGTCATTGTCTGTCCCGTTCTTAAAACGTCCTGGGTTTCGGCTCGAACGCGTCGACGGTCAGCGGCTTCAAGTTAACCGGCTTGTAATCGACGCGGTTGCCGTGTGAGTAGTGCAATGTGTGCTTGAGCCAGTGCACATCGTCGCGCTCAGGGTAATCATCGCGCGAGTGCGCCCCGCGGCTTTCGGTTCGTGCCGCAGCCGAGACGATCGTCGCTTTGGCAGTCTCGACCAGGTTTTCGAGCTCAAGCGCCTCGATCCTTGCGGTGTTGAAAATCTTCGATTTATCGTCGATAAAGACGTGGCGCGCTCGCTCTTCCAGCGCCATGATCTTGCGTACGCCTTCGTCCAGCAACGGCCCGGTACGAAATACGCCGCAGTGCGCCTGCATTGTGCGGCGGATGTCGTTGGCTACATCCTGCACGCGCTCTCCGCTGCTGGAAGCATCGAGCGCTGCCAGACGCGCGACCGTCGCCACGCCGCCGTCTGCTGGAAAGCTCCTGTGCGCGTGCTCACCCACCTTGTGCTCGACAATGTGGTTGCCTGCGGCGCGCCCGAAGACCAGAAGATCGAGCAGCGAATTCGTTCCCAGTCGATTGGCACCGTGAACGCTGACGCACGCGCATTCGCCAATCGCATACAAGCCGTCGACGACGGCATTCGGGTTGCCGGCACGAGGTGCAACGACCTGGCCGAAGTAGTTGGTCGGAATGCCGCCCATTTGATAGTGAATCGTCGGAACGACCGGAATCGCCTCCTTGATCGGGTCGACATTCGCAAACTTGATCGCGATTTCGCGGATCGACGGCAGCCGCTTCATGATCGTTTCCGCGCCGAGGTGATCAAGCTTAAGCAGCACATAGTCCTTATTCGGACCGCAGCCGCGCCCTTCCTTGATCTCCTGGTCCATCGAACGCGAAACGAAATCGCGCGGCGCCAGATCCTTCAGCGTTGGTGCATAGCGCTCCATGAACCGCTCGCCGTCACAGTTCAACAGAATGCCGCCCTCACCTCGCACACCCTCGGTGATCAGCACGCCGACTCCAGCCACCGCGCTTGGGTGAAACTGCCAGAACTCCATATCCTCCAATGGCAATCCGACTCGCGCCGCGAGGCCGAGTCCGTCGCCGGTGCAGATGTAGGCGTTGGTCGACGCCTCGAATATCCGCCCGGCGCCCCCGGTCGCAAGCACGGTCACCTTTGATTCAAAAATCATCGGCTCGCCGGTTTCCATTTCGAGCGCGATCACGCCGACGACTTCGCCGTCCGCGTTGCGAATCAGATCGAGCGCCATCCACTCGACGAAAAACTGCGTGCGGGATGCGACGTTGCGCTGATACAGCGTGTGCAGCATCGCATGCCCGGTGCGATCGGCGGCGGCACAAGCGCGTGGCACCGGCTTTTCGCCGAAGTGCGCCGAGTGACCGCCGAACGGTCGCTGATAAATCGTCCCGTCAGGATTGCGATCGAATGGCATGCCGAAATGCTCGAGCTCGTAAACAACGTGAGCCGCTTCGCGGCACATGAACTCGATCGCGTCCTGGTCGCCGAGGTAGTCCGACCCCTTAACCGTGTCGAACATATGCCACAGCCAGTTGTCTTCCGTCATGTTGCCGAGCGAAGCGCCGATGCCTCCCTGCGCTGCCACGGTATGCGACCGCGTCGGGAATACCTTGGACAGCACCGCGACGTTCAACCCGGCATTGGCAAGCTGCAGCGCGCACCGCATGCCCGCTCCGCCGGCGCCGACGATCACTGCATCAAAGCGGCGGCGTGCGAGAGTCGAGGGTGCGGTAGTGGTCATACCCGCCACAGAATCTGCACTGACCAAACCGCGCACGCGATCAGCCACACGATCGTCAGCGATTGCAGCGACAGCCGCGCCCACACCGGCGTGACGTAGTCCATCCAGATATTTCGCATCCCTATCCACGCGTGATACAGCAGCGACAGCAGCGCGATCAGCGTGATGACTTTCATCCACAGCGGCGCGAACAACGCGGCCCATACGTCGTAAGACAACGGGCCGAACAACAAGCTGACGCCGATCAGCGCCAGCCACAGGATCAGCACAACCGACGTAATCCGCTGCGCCAGAAAACCGCCCAGACCGTAATGCGCACCGACCACCAGACGCTTGGGGCCGATCCCGGGCAACGGCCGCCTCATCACATCACCCCGAACAGTTTCAGCGCGGCCAGCAGCGTCAGCGGCAGGCTGACCGCATACACCGCAATTGCGCTTGAACGCGACGACCTCAGGTCGATGCCGATGTGCAGATCGAGCAACAGATACCGGATGCCGGCAATCAGGTGGTGGAGAAATGCCCAGATCAGCAGCAGCAACGCCAGCTTGACGAACGCGTTTGCGGCCACGCCTCGTAGCCGGTCGAAAGTCAGTTCGGAAATGAGGCTCAGATCGAACAGCCACAGCAAGAATGGCAGCGCCAGGAACAGCGCCGCGCCACTGATTCGATGCATGATCGAGACGATTCCCGCCAGCGGCAGGCGGTAGGTCAGCAGCAATGGAAAATTGAGATTGCGAAATTGCGGCCGGGGCTGTTTTTCTGCCGTGAAGCTCATTGAACGCCGCTCATTGGATGGCCGTCGGGATCCTTGCGACCAGTATTCTGAACGAATTGCTGCATCGAACCAAATCGGCCGGCAACTTTCCGGGTCAGTTCAGCGAGTTGCGATAGTGGTAGCGCTCGGTCACCGAAAGGCCGCGACGCACCTCGACCGGACGCTCCCCATAGGTGTACGACACGCGCTCGACCAGCAGCAGCGGCGAGCCCGCCGCGATTTTGAGGTGCTTGGCGGCATCCGCCGTCGCGGCGACGGCGCGAATGCGTTCGTCCGCGCGAATCATGCGCGTGCCGAACTCGGTTTCGAACAATCCGTACAGCGGTCCTGTGTATTCGGCCAGCCGCTCGGCCGTCAGTTTCTTGAACAGATTTCCAGGCAGCCAGATTTCGTCAAGCACGACCGGCGCACCCTCGAAGCTCAGAAGGCGCCTCAGATAAACCACCGGATCGCTGGGCCTGACGTTCAATCGGCGTGCAATGTCGCCGCTGGCGCGCGTCCGCTTGCACTCGAGGTAACGACTCGCGCCCGGGGTCGGCTCGTGATCGTCGGGCACCACGCGCAGGAAGCGGAATTGCGCTCGCGGCTCATGGTGGGTGGCCACGAAAGTGCCCTTGCCTTGCCGGCGCACCAGCAGATTGTCGGTCGAAAGCTCGTCAACAGCCTTGCGGACCGTGCCTTGGCTAACCTGGAACCGAATCGCAAGATCGGTTTCGCTGGGAATCAGTTCGCCGGGTTTCCATTCGCCGCGCTGCAGACCCTGCACGATCAGATCCTTGATCTGCCGATACAGCGGCGTGTACACCGCGGCCTGGCCGGCGGCGTCGACTTCCCGGGAAGAGGTGACAGCCATGCGGTCATTTCACCACAAAGCGACTCGGATTACATCATCTGTCTTATATAAGACATGTGGTCGTCGGCGGTGTTTTGCAGTAGACTTCGCTACGCTTCCTCACCGGCCTTGCCTCCGATGAATCGTTCCGCCCACCCTTACGGTTCCACTCTCGATGACTAGGGCTCCCGTTCGCGTAGCAGTCACCGGCGCCGCCGGGCAGATTGGCTACTCGCTACTGTTCAGGATCGCTTCCGGAGAGATGCTTGGCAAAGAACAGCCGGTGGCTCTGCAGCTGTTGGAGATTGCCGATGAAAAGGCTCAGAAGGCGCTAAAGGGCGTCATGATGGAGCTCGACGACTGTGCCTTTCCTCTGCTGACCGGGATGCAGGCCTACAGCGATCCAATGGGCGCTTTCAAGGACGTCGATATCGCGCTGCTCGTTGGCGCACGGCCGCGCGGCCCCGGCATGGAGCGCAAGGATCTGCTGGCCGCCAATGCACAAATTTTTACCGCCCAGGGCACAGCGCTCGAGCAGGCCGCCAAGCGCAGCGTCAAGGTGTTGGTGGTCGGGAATCCGGCCAACACTAACGCTTACATCGCGATGAAATCGGCGCCGTCGCTGCCAAAGTCGAGCTTCACCGCAATGATGCGGCTCGATCACAACCGCGCGCTTTCGCAACTTGCCGCGAAGACCGGCAAGCCGGTGTCGTCGATCGAAAAACTGATCGTGTGGGGCAACCATTCGCCGACGATGTACCCCGATCTGCGGTTTGCCTCGATCGATGGCAAGGCCGCAAGAAGCCTCGTCGACGATGTCTGGTATCGCGACACCTACATTCCAACCGTCGGCAAGCGCGGCGCGGCGATCATCGAGGCACGCGGACTTTCATCGGCGGCGTCGGCCGCCAACGCGGCGATCGACCACGTGCGCGACTGGATTTCGGGAACCGGCGGGCGCTGGGTCACGATGGGGGTGGCGTCCGACGGCAGCTATGCAATTCCGCAGGACGTAATCTACGGCGTGCCGTGCGTATGCAGCGGCGGTAAATTCGAAGTGATCAAAGGGCTCGAGATCGACGAGTTCTCGCGCCAGCGGATGGACGCGACTCTGAAAGAGCTGCTCGAGGAGCGCGATGGCGTTGCGCACCTGCTTGGCTAAGACAATGCTCGCATGAGTCCTAGCGCCGGCGCCCGCTTTCGTGCAGCGTTGCAGGTAGAAAAGCCGCTGCAGATCGTTGGCACGTTGATAGCCAACCATGCTTTGATGGCGCAACAGGTCGGCTATCGCGCCACCTACCTGTCGGGCGGCGGGGTCGCTGCGGGCTCGCTCGGAATGCCCGACCTGGGAATCAATACGCTCGACGACGTGCTGACCGACGTGCGCAGGATTACCGACGTCTGCGAGCTGCCGCTGTTGGTCGATATCGACACCGGCTTCGGGCCAAGCGCCTTCAACATTGCGCGCACGATCAAGTCGCTGATCAAGGCCGGCGCGGCAGCGTGTCATATCGAGGATCAGGTGGGCGCCAAGCGCTGCGGTCATCGTCCCGGCAAGGAAATTGTAAGTGCTGCCGAAATGGCCGATCGCGTCAAGGCTGCTGCGGACGCAAAAACCGAGTCGGATTTTTTTTTGATCGCGCGTACCGATGCGATTGGTGTCGAAGGGGTCGAGCGCGCGATCGAGCGCGCAATCGCGTGTGTTGAGGCCGGCGCGGACGGAATTTTTGCCGAAGCCGCCAAGGACCTTGCCACCTATCGTCGCTTTATCGATGCCGTCCGGGTGCCTGTTCTGGCCAACATCACCGAATTTGGAGCAACACCGCTGTTCACGCTCGACGAGTTGCGTCAGGCCGGCGTCGCGATGGCGCTTTATCCGTTATCTGCCTTTCGCGCGATGAACAAGGCGGCGTTAAATGTCTACACCGCGCTGCGGCGGGACGGCACACAGCGATCGGTGCTCGATACGATGCAGACGCGGATGGAGCTGTACCAAGTGATCGGCTATCAGGCCTACGAAGACCGGCTCGATCAGTTATTTGCGAACAGGAAAGCGCAATGAATGACGCCCCCGCGCCCGGCGCGCTGAAGCCGAAGAAATCCGTCGCACTGTCGGGTGTCGTGGCGGGCAACACGGCACTGTGCACCGTGGGCCGCACGGGCAATGATCTGCACTACCGGGGCTACGACATCCTCGACATCGCCGCTCGTTGCGAGTTCGAGGAGATTGCCCATCTGCTGGTGCACGGCAAATTGCCGACGCTCGCCGAGCTCGCGGGCTACAAACGCAAGCTTAAGAGCATGCGTGCGATACCGGCGGCGGTGAAGCGCGTACTCGAATGCATCCCGGCCAACACGCATCCGATGGATGTGATGCGCACCGCGTGCTCGGCACTCGGCGCGGTGCTGCCTGAGGGCCCGGATCACAAGCTCGCCGAAGCGCGCGACATTGCCGACCGCCTGATGGCGTCGTTCGGCTCGATGCTGCTCTACTGGTATCACTTCTCTCATTCCGGGCGACGTATCGATGTGGAAACCGACGATGACTCGATCGGTGGGCATTTCCTGCACCTGCTGCACGGCCGTGCGCCGTCCGACTTGTGGGCGCGCTCGATGCACACGTCGCTCAATCTGTACGCCGAGCACGAGTTCAACGCCTCGACGTTCACTGCACGCGTCGTGGCAGGCACCGGCAGCGACATGTATTCCGCGATCACCGCCGCGACCGGCGCACTGAAAGGCCCGAAGCACGGCGGCGCCAACGAGTTCGCGTTCGACACGATCGGCCGTTACGACAATCCCGAAGACGCCGAAGCCGACATCGTCAAGCGGGTCGCCGACAAGCAAGTGATCATTGGCTTCGGGCACCCGGTGTACACAATCGCTGATCCGCGCAACGAGGTGATCAAGGAAGTCGCACGCCAATTGTCGGCTGATGCCGGCAACATGAAATTGTTCGACATCTCCGCGCGTGTCGAACACGTGATGATGCGCGAGAAGAAAATGTTTCCGAATCTCGACTGGTACAGCGCAACCAGCTATCACACGATGGGAGTGCCGACCGCGATGTTTACGCCGTTGTTCGTGATCGCGCGCACCAGCGGCTGGTGTGCGCACGTGATCGAGCAGCGCATCGACAACAAGATCATCCGTCCGAGTGCCAACTACACCGGCCCTGAAGACTTGAAGTTCGTGCCCATCGAGGCGCGCAAATGAGCGTTCACTCTAGCTCACAGCGGGGATTCAAGCGAGTCATCGGGAGTACGACATGAAACTGCTGACACCTGCGCTTTTCTTCGTGCTGGCTCTTCCGGCAGCGCACGCAAGCAATACTGCGCCGACGCGCAGCTTCACGGTGGAGTGGCTGTGTGAGAACGGGCGTTTGCTGCGCGTCAATGCCCACCCGCGCAACCCCGGGATTCAGGCGCAGCTTACGTATATAGGCAGCCGGGTTGAGGTCTATGGGACGCCAGCCGCGTCGGGCGCTCGTTACGAGAGCAAGGACGGAAAAGTCATTTGGCACAGCAAAGGCGATGAAGGCCAGCTGACGTTCGACCCTCTGCTTTCAGAGCCCGTCACATGCAAGCTGAAGCCGGCTGTACCGAGCAACGGCAAACCGCAACCAAAAAAATAAGTAACCCTGCATGAGCAGCCCCATCAGCAACGTTCGTCCAGAGCCCGACAAGGTGCTGGTCGACATCGTCGACTACGTCACCCGCCACAAGATCAAGAGTAAGGATGCCTACGAGACGGCGCGCTATTGCCTGATGGACACCCTCGGATGCGGCTTCGAGGCGCTCGAGTATCCGGCGTGCACCAAGATGCTGGGGCCGATCGTGCCGGGCACCGTCGTTTCGAACGGCGCCAAGGTGCCAGGAACCCAATTCCAACTCGACCCGGTCAAGGCCGCGTTCGATATCGGCGCGATGATCCGCTGGCTCGACTTCAACGACACTTGGCTGGCCGCGGAATGGGGTCACCCTTCCGACAATCTGGGCGGCATCCTGGCGACTGCGGACTGGCTGTCGCGCAACGCGGTTGCCTCCGGCAAGTCGCCGTTGACAGTCAGCGATGTGTTGACTGCCATGATCAAGGCGCATGAAATTCAAGGCTGCATCGCGCTCGAAAATTCGTTTAACAAGGTCGGGCTCGACCACGTGGTTCTGGTCAAGGTGGCCTCCACCGCCGTCGTGGCGCAGATGCTGGGGCTGACGCGCGACGAAATCATCAGTGCGGTGTCGCTGGCGTGGGTCGATGGCCAGTCACTGAGAACCTATCGTCATTCGCCCAACACGGGGTCGCGCAAGAGCTGGGCTGCGGGCGACGCCACTTCGCGCGCGGTCAGGCTGGCGCTGATCGCAAAAACCGGCGAGATGGGTTACCCGTCGGTGCTGTCGGCCAAGACGTGGGGGTTTTATGACGCGTCGTTCAAAGGCAGGCAGTTCAAGTTTCAGCGAGCGTATGGCTCGTACGTGATGCAGCACGTGCTGTTCAAGATTTCTTTTCCCGCCGAGTTTCATTCGCAAACGGCGGTCGAAGCCGCGATGACGCTGCACCATCAGCTCGCGCAGCTGGGCAAGACCGCCGACGATGTCAAGAAAATCACGATTCGAACTCACGAAGCGTGCATTCGCATCATCGACAAGAAAGGCCCCCTCGATAATCCGGCCGATCGCGATCACTGCATTCAATACATGGTCGCGGTGCCGCTGATCTTCGGCCGGTTGACGGCGCAGGACTATGAAGACGAGGTTGCTTCGGACCCGCGGATCGACGCGCTGCGCGCCAAGATTTCGTGCGTCGAAGACAAACAGTTCAGCAAAGACTATCTTGACCCGGACAAGCGCTCGATTGCCAACGCACTGACAGTCGAACTCAACGACGGAAAAAAATTGAAAGAAGTCGTCGTCGAGTATCCGATCGGGCACAAACGGCGACGCAAAGAAGGCATGCCGTTGTTGGTAAAAAAATTCAAAACGAACCTGGCGCGCGTCTTTCCGGCCAAACAGGCCGGCGCCATCCTCGACTTGTGCATGGACTCGAAACGACTGGCAGCGACGCCGGTGCACGAGTTCGTCAACCTGATGATTATCTGAGGCTCCTGATGCCGCACAACCTGTTCAACTCGTTGCAAGAATTCAACGTCGGCCCCAAGCGGGGCAAGTTCTACAACCTGGCCGCGCTCGAAACCGCCGGACTCGGCAAAGTTTCACGCCTGCCGGTATCAATCCGCATCGTGTTGGAATCGGTGCTGCGCAACTGCGACGGAGTGAAGGTCACCGAGGAGCACGTGCGGCAGCTTGCCGCCTGGAAACCGACCGCCAACCGGACTGACGAAATTCCGTTCGTCGTGGCGCGCGTGGTGCTTCAGGACTTCACCGGCGTTCCTTTGCTGGCAGATTTGGCGGCGATGCGTAACGTCGCCGACCAGATGGGCAAGAACGCCAAGACGATCGAGCCGCTGGTGCCGGTCGACCTGGTCGTCGATCACTCGGTGATGGTCGATCACTACGGCACGAAAGACGCGCTCGATCTGAACATGAAGCTCGAATTCCAGCGCAACCGCGAGCGCTACGAATTCATGAAATGGGGCATGCAGGCGTTCGATACTTTTGGCGTCGTGCCACCGGGGTTCGGCATCGTGCACCAGATCAATCTCGAATATCTGGCGCGCGGCGTCTACAAAAAGGACGGCATCTATTATCCGGACACGCTGGTCGGCACCGACAGCCACACCACGATGATCAACGGCATTGGGGTTGTCGGCTGGGGAGTCGGTGGGATCGAGGCCGAAGCCGGTATGCTTGGCCAACCGGTGTATTTGCTAACGCCCGATGTGGTCGGCGTGCATTTGAAGGGGAAGTTGCGCGAAGGCGTGACTGCGACCGACCTGGTGCTGTCGATCACCGAGCTGCTGCGCAAGGCGAAAGTAGTCGGCAAGTTTGTCGAGTTCTTCGGCGAAGGCACTGCAAGCCTGGCCGTGCCCGATCGCGCGACGATCGGCAACATGGCGCCCGAGTACGGCGCGACGATGGGATTTTTCCCGGTCGACGAAAAGACGATCTCATATTTCGAGGGCACCGGACGTACTTCCGACGAGCTGGTCGCCTTTGAAGCGTACTTTCGCGCGCAGGGTCTGTTCGGCATTCCGAAGGTCGGCGCAATCGACTACTCGTCGGTGGTGGCGCTCGATCTCGGCACCGTTGCACCGTCGCTGGCGGGTCCGAAGCGGCCACAGGATCGCATCGAGATCGGCAATGTAAAAACCGAATTCACTCGATTGTTCGCAAAGCCGGTGCTCGAGAACGGATTCAATCAACCCGCCGATCGGCTCGGCCGGCGCTTTGCCGTCGTCGATAACGGCGTCGGCGCTGGCCAAGGGCCGCCGGTGCCCGCAGGCGCGCCGCGCAGTGTCGAAGAGATGAAGGCGAACCGCCCGCTGCTGAAGCCGGTGCCGGCGCCCGAACGCGGCGTCGTCTCGATTGCCGATGGCGACGTGTTGATCGCCGCTATCACATCGTGCACCAACACCAGCAATCCCGGCGTGCTGCTGGCGGCGGGCCTGCTCGCGAAAAAAGCAGTCGAGGCCGGATTGACAGTGCAGAGACACATCAAGACCTCGCTCGCGCCGGGCTCGCGCATCGTGACCGACTACCTGCAGAAAACCGGGCTGTTGCCCTATCTGGAGAAGCTCGGATTCTCGTTGGCGGCCTATGGTTGCACCACGTGCATCGGCAACGCGGGCGATCTTGCGCCGGAGATCAACGAAACGATTATCTCCAACAATCTCGTGTGTGCCGCCGTGCTATCCGGCAATCGCAACTTCGAGGCTCGCATTCATCCGAATCTGAAAGCGAACTTCCTGGCGTCACCGCCGCTGGTTGTCGCCTACGCGATAGCGGGGACCGTGCTCAAAGATCTGATGACCGAGCCACTGGGCAAAAATTCCAACGGGAAAGACGTGTGGTTAGGCGACGTTTGGCCCAACTCGGACGAGATTTATGCGCTGATGAAGTACGCGATGGATCCGGTGGCGTATGAAGCAAACTACGCCAAAGTAAAAAGCGATCCGGGCGAGCTATGGAACAAGGTCGGCAGCGTTTCGGGCCAGGTCTACACGTGGCCGAAGTCGACTTACATCGCGAAACCCCCATTTTTCGACGGCTTCACGATGCAGCCGGGCGCCGCGTCGGCCAGCGTCAGGGGTGCATACGCGCTCGGTATCTTCGGCGACTCGATCACCACCGATCACATCTCGCCCGCCGGCGCGATTAAGGACACTTCGCCGGCCGGGCAATGGCTGATCGGCAACAACGTGATGAAGGCGGACTTCAATTCGTACGGCGCGCGGCGCGGGAACCATGAGGTGATGATGCGCGGCACGTTTGCCAACGTGCGCATCAAGAATCTGATGATTCCGCAGCAAGCCGACGGTTCGAGGATTGAGGGCGGGTTTACGCTGCGACAACCGTCGGGCGAGCTGATGTCGATTTATGACGCGGCGATGAAATATATCGAGGACGGTGTACCGACGATCGTGGTCGGCGGCGAGGAATACGGCACCGGATCGTCGCGCGATTGGGCCGCCAAGGGCACGCAGCTGCTCGGCGTCAAAGCGGTGATCGCGCGTAGCTTCGAGCGCATCCATCGCAGCAATCTGGTCGGCATGGGTGTGCTGCCGTTGCAGTTCATCGGCAGCGACAGCGCGCAGACGCTCAAGCTGATCGGCAACGAAACTTTCGATATCGAAGGCATGGAAAGCGGCATCAAGCCGCAGCAGGACGCCATACTGGTGATTCATCGCGCCGACGGCAAGACGCAAAAAGCAGCAATCAAGCTGCGTATCGACACGCCGATTGAAGTCGAGTATTACAAGCACGGCGGCATCCTGCCGTTCGTGCTGCGGCAGTTACTGGCCGCATGAGTTTCACAAGGAAGTAAACATGAATAAGAAAACCAGCCGCAGTGCGGCCCGTATCGGTAGACAAGCCACCGAACTGATGCTCGCCACACCGCTGGTGGTAGCGCACCGACTAGGCCGAATGCAGGCTGCCGGATCTCGGCCAAGCGCGCGCGATCAACGAGAGTTTCAGCTGATGGGTTCCGAGAAACTCGCCGCGTTCGGCGAATCCTGGAATCAGATGGCGCTGCAGATGCTGAAGTCAAACCAGCAGCTGACGCGGGCGTGGATGTCTGCGTGGTTGCGTCCGGCGGGACTACCTACCCGTGCAACGACGATCCGATCTTTGGCACGCGCCGCGGCGCAGATGCAGGGCTCGGCCTGGCGCGTGATCGGCAGCGGGCTCGCCCCGGTGCATCGGCGTGCTACTGCGAATGCCAAGCGACTCGGTCGATCCAAGGCTCGATGAGCCGCTAACGCGCACTTGAAGCAGCAAGCGCGCGCGATGCTCGAGAACGCAGAGCGCGACCAGAGTGTCGCGCCTACCGCTGTCTTGAGTCCGGAGGCGGCGGGCGTCGCAACGCTGCGACTTACCGGTGCGTGGCGCTTGTCATTTGTAGAGCGCATCACAACGCAGCTGTCAGCGCTCAGCCTTCCTTCGAAGATTGTCGTCGACGGCGGCAAGGTTGGCGAGATCGATTCGGCGGGCGCTCTTGCACTGCTGAACTATCTCGAATCGGCCGGCCAGTCGGGCGCTCAGCTCACCGGCTTCGCGGACAACGAGCTGCGCATCGTTGAACAGGTGCGCAAACGCCTGGAGTCGGCGCGCGCGGCGGTTGAGCACAAACGTGAACGCGTGGTCCAGATGATCGGCCGGCGCGGGATCGAAGTCGGTCACGGTATCTTAGGGGACGTCAACTTCCTCGGCGCGACCGTCGTTGCCCTCGGGCGCATCCTGCTTCATCCACGCGCCGTGCGACTGCGCGAGCTGACCGTGCAGTTCGAGCAGGTGTGCCTAAACGCTATTCCGGTTGTCGCGCTCGTTACGCTGCTGATCGGCGTTGTGTTTACGTACCTTCTCGGGCTGCAAGCTGAGCAGTTTGGCGCCAACATCTTCGTCGTCGATGGCGTCGGCATCGGCATGACTCGGGAGTTCGCTCCGATCATCGTCGCAGTGATCGTTGCTGGACGTTCGGGCGCGGCGTTTACCGCGGAGCTGGGTGCGATGAAGCTGACCGAGGAAACCGACGCCATCCGAACGCTCGGTCTATCACCGATGGATGTGCTGGTGTTGCCGCGCGTAATTGCGTTGATCGTTGCGATGCCGCTGCTGGTGTTCGTCGGCGACCTGCTGAGCCTGGGCGGCGCGATGATGGTTGCCGACTCGATGCTCGACGTTACGCCGCCAACGTTCATTGCGCGCCTGCGCGATGGACTCGCCATCGCTCACCCGCTGGTCGGACTCGCCAAGGCGCCAGTATTCGCTCTTGTGATCGCCGTGATCGGCTGCCGGATGGGAATGTCGGTCGACCGCGACACACGCGCGGTCGGCATGGCGACCACGTCGACGGTGGTGCAAAGCATCGTGTCGGTGATCCTGCTCGACGCCGCGTTTGCGGTGTTCTTCCAGGAGCTCGGCATATGAAGGAGCGTGCGCAAACGATTCTCGAGGTCGATTCCGTTGTCACGCGCTTCGGCGAGCAAACCGTGCACGACGGCATCAGCTTCAAGCTGCAGCGCGGCACGCTGACCGCGCTGATCGGCGGCAGTGGCACCGGCAAGTCGGTGCTGCTGCGGGAGATCATCGGGCTGCAACGGCCCACCCAAGGACAAATCCATTTGCTCGGCACAGACGTCTGGCACGACTCCGAACAGCAGCTGAACGCAATGCGCCGCCGCTTCGGCATGATGTTCCAGGACGGCGCATTGTTTTCGTCGATGACGGTTGCGCAGAATATCGGCGTGCCGCTTAAGGAGCACGCGTTGGTGCCGGCCGCTCTGCTAGGGCCGCTGATCAACCTGCGGCTCGCGCAGGCCGGCCTCGAGGCCGACGTGGCGGAAAAAATGCCGAGCGAGTTGTCGGGCGGCATGCGCAAGCGTGCCGCGATTGCGCGTGCTCTGGCGCTCGAGCCCGAAGTGCTGTTTCTCGACGAGCCGACTTCGGGCCTGGACCCGACCACCGCGCGCGCGTTCGACCAGCTCGTGCGCTCGCTGGTCGACGATCTCGGGATTACGGTATTTCTCGTCACGCATGATCTGGACACGCTACTCACGGTGGTCGACCGGGTGATCGTGCTTGGGCAAGGAAAAGTTCTCGCCGACGGCACGATTGACGACATACTGAACGTCGACGACGAGTGGATCCGTTCTTATTTTTCGGTGCGCACGATGATCGACACGCACGGCGAGCGCGTCTCGTAGAATCGCCAAGTATTAAAGCTCATAGCCATGGAAGCGGAAGCCAAGTACACCTACGTCGGCATCGCATTGATCGTTCTGGTCGCATCGTTGATTGCAGCCGTCGTCTGGCTGAATCGAGTCGGCGGACGCGGCGATTTCAAGTTCTACACCGTCTACTTCGAACGGCAGCCTCTGGACGGACTTCAGATCGGCGCCGATGTCGACATGCGCGGCATCAAGATCGGCCGGGTCGAGGACTACGACCTGCTGGCCGAGAAGATCAACCGGGTGCGCGTCACGATCCGGACCGACCGGCGCGCGCCGGTGCGCACAAACACGGTTGCCATCGTCGTGCGCAATTTCGTGACCGGGATTGCACGCATTACGCTGATCACACCCGAGCCGGCCGGCCCACCGCTGACGGAGGTCCGCGAAGATCAGCAGTACCCGTTGATCGCCGAAGGTGAGTCCAGCTTCGATGCGATTGCCGGCAAGGTCGGACGCATTGGCGATATTGCCGCCGAGACACTGGAGGGAATCAATCAGATGCTGACCGCCGATAACCGGGCCGCGGTCACGTCGTCGCTGGCCAATATCAAGGAGCTGACAGCGGGCCTGAATCAACGCATGAAAGATCTCGACAAGACACTGGTTACTTTCAATGCTGCCGCCGCCGAGGTCGGCCGCGCCGGAACCAAGATTGCGCAGGTCACCGAAACGACCGGCCGCCAGATTGGTCCGGCACTGCAGCAGGCAGATCAAACTCTGAAGGACGTCTCGACCGCCGCGTTCGCGCTCGACAAGCAGACGACTGCGCTTGCGAGAACGTTTGCCGATACTGCGGCGTCGACCGACGAGCAGCTGACCGTCGCTGTCATCGAGCTGCGCAGCACGATCGATGCAATGACGCGCCTGCTCGATCAGCTGCGCGATCCGCGCGCGGCGTTGCTCGGGCCGGGCAAGACGCAGCGCGGCCCGGGCGAGTGATGAGATCAGATCGCCTGCGCTTGCTAATGGCATCGGCGGCTGCCGCGTTCTGTGCCGGCTGCTTTAGCATCGGCCTCGGCGGCGAAGGCACCGCTTTGGCGCAGTACCGCCTCGCAGACCTGTCGCCGAAGGTGCAGGCACGGGCGACGCCGATCGATCGCCGGCTGCTGGTGTCGACCCTTCCGTCGGAGGCCATCGGCGATACGTATTCGATGGCGTACACAAAGGCTGAGCAGCAGCGCCAGTTCTATCAGTTTTCCAGCTGGACCGATCGGCCTTCGTCACGCGTCGTGCAGCTGCTGACGGAGCGCATCGCAGCCCGCGGAATGTTCGAATCTGTGTCACGGCTTGGGGGCGGCATCGGCGGTGGCTTGATCCTGAACATCGGCGTCAACGAGCTGGTGCACGATATTCGCACGGGCAGCGCGCGCATCGAAGTGACGGCAGAATTGATCGAGCGTCGCGGACGAACACTGGTCGAGCGCAAGCGATTCGCTGCATCCGCGCCGGTGGCGGCCGAGAACGCGCCGGCGGCGGTCGCGGCCCTGAGCCGCGCACTTACGACGCTGCTCGACGAGCTGATGCCATGGCTGGAGCAGACGGCGCAAGCATTGCCACCGCCGGAGCCCCGTCCCGCCGGCAAGAGCTGAGCCGATGCGCGACCCAGACAAGCCGTCTTCGGCGCGCAATGTGCTTGGGAGCGAGCTGACCGGGTGTTGCGATTCTCCGGCTACCGGTTTTTACCGCGACGGTTATTGCCACACCGGACCGCAGGACATCGGCTCACACACCGTCTGCACGAAAATCACGCGTGAGTTTCTCGACTTCTCGGTGCAGCATGGCAACGATCTGGTGACACCGCACCCTGAGTTCGAATTCCCCGGACTACAGCCAGGTGATCGCTGGTGCGTCTGCGTGGCGCGCTGGAAAGAGGCCTTCGATGCCGGCGCCGCACCGCCGGTTGTGCTGACCGCGACCCACGAAAAAGCGCTTGAAGTCGTCACGCTGGACCAACTGAAGCGGCACGCGGCCGATTTGCAATGACGCTCTTGTGGTTCTTCTCGCGCAGCCGTCGTCAGGCGACCGAATGCATCACCAACTGCCGTAACGCTCTTGCATCATCGAGCGCATGGTGACGACGCAGATTCATCTGCTTGGTCGCGTCGTCGAGCTCCTCGTACGAGATCGGCACCCGCTTCCAGACGATTCCGCTCGGCAGGTCCTCGCGGCCAAGTAGCTCGGTCAATGCCCAGCGGTCGTAGCCTGAGTCGCTGATGATCGTCGTCGGCGCGCGCCCGGCGCGCTCATCGAGCCAGGCTGAAAAGGCATCGGCAGCCATCGGCAGCGGAACCGCGTCGCCATCGAGCAGCGGTACGACCACGTCCCTGACGAACTCGCTCGAGCGCTCGAGGTTCCATCCTTTGACCTCGGCATAAAACGCGGTCGAATCGGTGGCTACCGCACCGATGCTGATCAGCTCGGGGGTCTGCAGGCTCGTGAACTCGCTATCCAGGAACACATAGATACGCGTCGGATCGGCCGCCAGCGTCGCAGGCGGAGCCGGCAGGATGCGGAACAAAAGAACTTCGTCGACATATTTTCCTGGCGGGAGATGCAATTTTTCAATCACCTCGGCCGGCGGCAGATCCGTTTCGCGAAACCCAGCGCGTCGCATTGCACGCAACGCACGCACATTGCGGCGCGACGGTCGCACGAGGAATCGGTTCACACCGTAGTTCGACTGCATCCAGTCGGCCAGCAGCACCAGCGCTTCGGAGCCGAGGCCGCGACCGGTCCAGCGTTTTTCGTTTAACCAGATGTCGAGCTCGACGACATCGTTTAACAAGTCAATCGGGCCATGCGAGAGGCAGCCGATATCGTCGCCACCGGCCACGATCACAAACATACGGCCCGCGTACGGCCGCGTTCCTTCGAAGTAGGCGTTGACGTATTCCGCGGAAAACTCGTCGAGCGACGGCGCCGGATGCTCTGGGTAAAACGGCGCACCCATCGAATTGGACGCAAGATCCGACTGTGTCAGCCACTCATAAACGCGGGGACGATCGAGCAGCCGCGCACGGCGCAGCGTCAGCCGGTTGCCGACCGCAACGGTCACGCGCGCGATCCCGTTCGGACGAGGTGTCCGTAAAGCGGCTCGAGCATCGCCGCGCCGAGCCGCGCGCTGCGAGCGCCGCTCCATCCAAATTTTGCATCGGGTGCGTTGGCGTTGTCCTTGAACGGCATCTCGAGCGTCAGCGACAGGCAGCCGAACGTGTGCCCGACGTATTTCGACGCGAGCTTGAGTACGTCGTCCTTGTACTTGCTTGCGTGGTAGCCGTGCTCGCGCTGGAAGTCTGCGTTGGCAGCGCGAAAGTCGGATGCAAACGCATCCTGGTCCGCAGCTTGCCGCTCCGTGAACCCGGGCAGCATTTCGCACCCTGCGATGAACACGTACGGCAGACTCTCGTCGCCGTGAATATCAAAAAAAGCATCGCACCCCGTTGCGTGCATCGCGTCGCGCACACACCTGACCTCCGGGCTACGCGCGTCCGACGGCGCGAGCCATTCACGATTCAAATTGGCGCCGGCTGCGTTGGTGCGCAGATTGCCGAGGACCGAGCCATCGGGATTCATATTGGGAACGACATAAAACGTTGCGGCGTCGCGCAACGCGCACGACGGCAGCTCGGTGCCGTCGAGCAGTCGTTGTAGCAGCCCGTCGACGAACCACTCGGCCATCGTTTCTCCAGGATGCTGCCGCGCGATGATCCATACCGGCCGCGCGCCGTTGCCAACAACCAGTGCATCGATGTCTCGTCCTTGAATGCTGGCGCCGAGCCGTCGCAGCCGCGCGCCGCGTGAGATGCAGTCTGCCAACAGCCCCAGATGACGTTCCCACGAATACGGCTCGAAATAAGCGATATACGAAGGGCCCGGTGCGGGCGGTAGGTCGATTGTCAGAACCTGCCCGTCATAGCGTGTAGGAATTCGTTCCCAGTCGCGACGGGTCCAGCTTGCGACTGCACGGTAGTCACGCCATCCGTCCGGATAGGTCGTCGCGCCCGCGTTCACAATACGCAGCTCGGCACCCGCAGCCTCGGCGCCACTGACGCGAAAATGGAACCACTGCAGAAACTCGCCCGGCTCGCCGCCTGCGGTCATGTCGCGACGAATCGCGAGATCGGCGCGCGCGACGTCGCACGCGATCACTTCGATTGCACCGCTATCGAAAACTTGACTGACCTGCATTTCGACCGCACCTGTCAAACGATGCGGCAGGCCTCATCGAAGTCGAGACGTGGCGAGCGTGGGAAGAGCTGGCTCGCATCGCCGTGACCCAGGCTGCACACGAAGTTGACGCTCAAAGTGCCATCCGGAAAGAATTCGGAGTTCAATTTGTCGGCATCGAACCCCGACATCGGTCCGCAGTCGAGGCCCAGCGCGCGCGCAGCGACGATGAAATAGGCCCCCTGCAGCGAGCTGTTGCGAAGCGCGGTTTCCATGATGTGCGAGGGCTTGCCGGCGAACCATGACCGCGCAGTCTGATTATGCGGGAAAAGGCGCGGCAGCTTTTCGTAGAACTCGAGATCCATGGCAAAGATGGCCGTCACCGGGGCCGCGAGTGTTTTCGCCCGATTGTTTTCGCTCATGCATGGCACCAGCCGCTTCCTGGCTTCGGCCGATCGTACGAAAACGATACGCAGCGGCGAACAATTGGCGCTGGTCGGCCCCAACTTCATCAGGTCCCAGATGGCCCGCAAAGTCTGTTCCGACACGGGTGTCGGCAGCCATACGTTGTGCGTCCTGGCGGCCCGGAAAATCAGATCCAGGCTAGCGTCGTCGAGCCGGTGTGTCTCCGTAGTCGTCATGTCGGGAAGCAGCGATGGCGCGCAAAAGTATAGTTAACAAACGTTATGCGCCCGATTGAGCCCGCCAGCAAGCTGCCCCGCGTAGGCACGACGATTTTCACGGTGATGTCGCAGCTCGCCGTCAAGCATGGCGCGGTGAACCTCGGTCAGGGCTTTCCGGACTTCGATTGCCACCCGCGATTGCAACAACGTTTGACGGCTGCGATGCAAGCCGGCCACAACCAGTACGCACCGATGACGGGTGTACCCGCGCTGCGTGCAGCGATCGCGCGCAAGAATCACTCACTGTACGGCTATCGGCACGATCCCGATGCTGAAATCACCGTCACGGCCGGCGCAACGCAGGCGCTGATGGCGACGATCCTGGCGCTGGTTCACACCGGCGACGAAGTGATCGTGCT
>JBBQQC010000007.1:0-120110 GCA_038216465.1 Burkholderiales bacterium
GCTACTGACGCACGATGTCGATGCTGCCTTCCGCCGGTACCGACACCCCCGCGCTTGCGACGGCGACGGCGGCGTCCGAGGCCATTGCGGCGACTGCCGCGTCCGCCGCAGCATCGGCCTTTGCCGCGCAGCCGCTCGGCCGCCGCTCGTTCTTCGCATTGCTGCGCAAGTCGCCGGACCTCGTCATCGGCGCCGCGCTGCTGCTGCTGCATCTGACGTTGATCATTCTCGGCCCGTTCGCGACGCCGTATCCGTACACCGAGTTCCACATGACGGATGCGCTGAGACCGCCGTCGTGGCAATACTGGTTCGGCACCGACCAGTTCGGCCGCGACGTGTTCAGCCGCGTCGTCTACGGCGCGCACGGTACGCTGCTGCTGTCAACCGCGGCGACTGCGCTCGGCGTCGGGCTGGGTGTTTCGATCGGGATGGCGGTCGGCTATCGCGGCGGCAGGATCGACGAGCTCGTGATGCGGATCATGGACGGGATGCTGTCGTTCCCGTCGCTGCTGCTCGCGATGCTGATTGTGTCGTCGCTGGGCCCGAGCCGCCTGAACGTGATCATCGCGATCATGATCGTATTCGTCCCGCGGTCGACGCGCGTGCTGCGGAGCGTCACGCTGGGGCTCAAGAATCTCGAATTCGTCGAGGCGGCGAAGGTACGCGGCGAGTCGGCGTTCTGGGTGATCACTCGCGAGCTGTTGCCGAACGCGCTCGGGCCGATCGTCGTCGAGCTCGCGATCCGGCTGTCGTTCGCGATCCTGCTTTCGACGTCGCTCGGTTTCATCGGCATTGGTGTGCAGCCGCCTGAACCCGACTGGGGCTTGATGGTCAGCGAAGGCCGGCAGTATCTGCAGACGGCGCCGTGGCTGATGTTCTTTCCGGCCTTGGCCATCTCGACCGCTGTGATCGGCGCGAACCTGTTCGGCGACGGCATCGGCGCGCGACTCGCGTATCGCGGCGGGAGGAACGATCTGTGAGCGCCGTCCTGCAATCGAATCCGAGCGAGCCGGTGCTGCAGGTCACCGACCTGTCGATCGAATATCGGACGCGCGGCGGCGCCGTGCGCGCGGTGCGCGACGTCTCGTTCTCGATCGGCCGCGGCGAGACATTTGGTGTCGTCGGCGAATCAGGTTCCGGCAAGAGCACGCTCGCGTTCGCCGTGATGGGCTATCTGAGCTCGAACGCACAGGTTTCGAGCGGACGCATCGACTACCAGGGCGAGGATCTGCTGGCGATGCCGCGCGAGCGCTGGGACGCGTTACGCGGCGCGCGGATCGCAATGGTCTACCAGGACCCGATGAGTTCGCTGAATCCGTCGATCATCGTCGGCGAGCAGGTGGCCGAGGCGATCACGTCGCACGAGCGGGTGTCGGCAAAGGTCGCGCGCGACCGCACGCTCGAATTGTTCGCCGCGGTCAACATGCCGGAGCCGGCGGCGATCTTCCGCCGCTATCCGCACCAGCTCTCCGGCGGCCAGCAGCAGCGCGTGCTGATCGCGATGGCGCTCGCGAACAATCCAGACCTGCTGATCATGGATGAGCCGACGACCGGGCTCGACGTGACGACCGAGGCGCAGATCCTCGACCTGATCGCAGAATTGAAGCGCTCGTTCTCGTCGGCGATCCTGTACATCAGCCACAACCTGGGCGTCATCGCGCGCATCAGCGACCGGATCGGCGTGATGTATGCGGGGCAGATGGTCGAGCAGGGACCGGTACGCGAAGTCTTCCGGCGGCAGTTGCATCCGTACACCGCCGGGCTGCTCGAATGCCTGCCGAGCCTCGATTTCGGACGCAAGGACCGCGCCCTGAAGCTGATCGACGGGATGATTCCGGATCTCGCGCGATTGCCCGCCGCGTGCAGCTTCGCGCCGCGCTGCCCGCATGCGCGCGAGCGCTGCCACAACGAAGCGCCGGCATTGGTCGAGGTCGTGCCGGCGCACCTGAGCCGCTGCATGTTCTGGCGCGAGCAGGAAATCGAGCGCGCGCAACGTACACAGGGCCGGCACTCCGTGACGGAAGCGCAGGCCGCGTCGGCGAAGCTGCGTGCGGCCGACGGCGCAAGCACAACGCAACGTGCGCTGCTCGGCGTCGAAAATCTCGGCCGCGATTACGTCGATGGCAAGAAGCTGCTCGGGCTGTTCGGTACCGAGCGCATCGTCCACGCGCTCGACGGCATCAGCCTCGACCTCGCTGCCGATGAGACGCTGGCCGTCGTCGGCGAGAGCGGCTGCGGCAAGACGACGCTGGCGCGCTTGATCGTCGGCCTCGTCGAGCCGACGACCGGCACGATCCACTTCGACGGCTGCGAACTGGTAGGCAGCGCTGCCGAGCGTGAGCGTGAAGTGCGGCGTCGCCTGCAGATGGTGTTCCAGAATCCGGACTCGACATTGAATCCGAAGCGGTCGATCGGCCAGGCCCTCGCGCGGCCGCTCGCGCTGTTCCGCGGATTGTCCGGCGAGCAGGCCGTTGCCGAAGCAACCGCATTGCTGCGCGCCGTGCGGCTCGACGAGCGCTATCTCGATCGCTTGCCGAACCAGCTGTCCGGCGGCGAGAAGCAGCGCGTCGGCATCGCGCGCGCGTTCGCGACGAACCCCGACCTTATCGTCTGCGACGAGCCGGTCTCGGCGCTGGATGTCTCGGTGCAGGCGGCGATCCTCAACCTGCTCGGCGATCTGCAGGCGCGCGCGCACACCGCCTACCTGTTCATCTCGCACGACATGAGCGTCGTCCGCTACCTTGCCGATCGTGTCGCCGTCGTGTATCTGGGGAAGATCGCCGAGATCGGTCCGGTCGAGCGCGTGTTCGCGCCGCCGTGGCATCCGTACACCGAAGCGCTTTTGTCCGCGATTCCGGTGCCCGATCCCGATGCGGCCGCGACGCCGATTCGGCTCGAAGGCCCGGTGCCGTCCGCGGCGAATCCGCCGTCGGGCTGCGTGTTCCACACGCGGTGCCCGCGCAAGATCGGCGCGATCTGCGAGCAACAGGTGCCGCCGGCGCGACAGGGTCCCGGCGGCCACACGATCGTCTGTCACATCCCGCTCGAAACACTGACCACCGTTCAGAAGCCAGTCACCCATCGGAGTTGAAATGTCCGCCACCGCAACACCCGTAACCAGCGCAACGACCGCTCTTCGCCACTGGCTGTATTCGCAGCGCCGCGAAATGCTCGATTTCCTTAGCGGCCTCGTCGAGATTGACAGCTACGCGACGCAGTCCGACGGCGTCAACAACGTCGGCGACAGGCTGTGCGATGAGCTGCAGCTGAACGGGTTCGTGACGGAGCGCGTGCGCGGCGCACCGCTGCCGCCGGAGCGCAAGTGGCTAGAGGAATTCATGCTGCCGGGCTTCGATCGCACGCAGCTCGGCTTCCAGCGTGTGGCGCGTTGGCAAGGGTCGGGTCACGGCCGTGCTCTGGTGCTGGGTGACCTCGACACCGCGTTCGTCCCCGGGAAGGGCTTTCCATTCTCAATCGACGGTGATCGCGCGGTCGGCCCCGGCATCGCCGACATGAAGGGCGGCCTCACGGTCGCTGTGTACGCGCTCAAGGCATTGCAGGCCACAGGCCTCAACAATCTCAAAGAGATCACGTGCGTGTTCAGCGCCGACGAGCAGGGCGGCAGCCTCGATGCGCGCAAGCCGATCGAGGATGCGGCCGCGCATTCGGACTGGGTGTTCTGCATGGAGTGCGCGCGCGAAGGCGGCAAGCTGATGGGATCGCGCGCGCAGATCGGCGTCGCTAAGCTCGAAGTGTTCGGGCGCGACGCGCATGCCGGCAGCGCATATGCGAAAGGGATCAGCGCGATCGAGGCGATGGCGCGCAAGGTGCAAGCGATCCATGCGCTGACCGATCCGAAGCGCGAGATCTACCTGTGCGTGGGACAGATTAACGGCGGCTGGCGGCGCAGCGTGATCCCTGGGTACTGCATGTGCACGATCGATATCCGCACGCCGGGACCCGACGCCTGGAACGAAGTCGAGTCGAAGCTGCGCGCGATCGCGGCGAACGTCGAGCTGCCAGGCTCGCATTCGAAATTCCTGATTGATTCGCACCGGCCCGGTGTCCAGTGGACGAAAAAGACCGACAAGCTGATCGGCATCGCGAAGGAAGCGGGCGCCGAATTCGGTCTCGATTTTGGCGTGCTGCGTTCACCCGCGGCAGGCAGCTCCGCGTTTGTCGGACCGCTCGACCTGCCATGCCTCGACGGTATGGGCCCGATGGGCGGCGACCTGATGACGACCAACGAGCACATCGTTATCTCGTCGATGGTCGATCGCGCAGCGTTGCTGGCGGCGACGCTGCACAAGTTGGGGGAAGGGGCGTGGGACAGGGCTTGATGAGGATCAACATGCACGATGAAGCAACGAAGAAAATCCATGCCTGGATGCAGGCGCACGAGTCCGAGCTGATCGCATTCCTGCAGCGACTCGTCGACATGGACAGCGCGACCGAGCTGCGCGACGGCGTCGAGACGGTCGCACGCTTGATGGAAGACACGATGCGCGGCATCGGCTTCGACGTCACTCGGCGCGAAGTTGCGCCGCCGCCGGAACAATGGATCTACGACGCGTTTATGGCCGATCGAGGCGACGCGGGGATCGCGCCGGCCGTCGAATGCCGTCTGCGCGGCGGCACCGGCAAGGGACGTCTGCTGATGATGGGCCACATCGACACCGCGTTCCCCGTCGGCTCGCCGAAAGTGAATCCGTTCCGGATCGACGCCGCAACGAAGCGCGCCTACGGCCCCGCGGTCGCGGACATGAAGGGCGGTGACGCGGGGATTGTGTTCGCGTGCCGCGCGCTCGTGGAGACAGGTGTCGCGCGCCCGGAACAGATCACGGTGATCTTTGACACCGACGAGCAGGGCGGCAGCGTCCGCTCGCGGCCGCTGATCGAAGCCGAAGCGCGTCAATCGGATTGGGGACTCGTGACTGAGGCGGGACGCGTCGGTGGCGAAGCTGTCGGCCAGCGTGCAGGGATCGCGATCGGCGAAATCATCATCGACGGCGTCGAGGCGCATCTCGGAACCGGCTTTCGCAGCGGCCGGAGCGCGATCGAGGCGATGTGCCGAAAGGTCATCGCGCTGCATAGACTGCACGATCCCGACAGCGGTGTGCTGCTGAACGTCGGCGAGTTCAACGGCGGCACTCGGCGCAATCTATACGCTGGGCGCTGCGTCGCGCGGATGGACATTCGGTGCGTCGACATGGCGGCGTGGGAACGCACGAAGGCGAGCATCGAGGCGATCGCCGCGGCGAACGATCTGCCCGGTACGACGACGACGCTGAGGCTTCAGCAGCACCGCCCGCCGATGCCGTGGACGCCTCAGACGCGTCGGATGGCCGAGCTTGTTCGCGAGACCGGCGCGGCAATGGGCGCGAACATTGACACGATCGCGACGATGGGTGGGTCAGATGCGAACATCATCGCGTCGCAGGGTGTGCCGACGCTGTGCGGACTTGGCCCTGTCGGCGGCGCGATCATGACGCGCGACGAGTACATCGAGCTGCCGACGCTGGTGGAACGGACGGCACTGCTTGCCGCGTTGGCGCACAAGTTGGGAACTGGCCGCATGGAGGTGCGCAAACATGGATGACACACGCCCGAAGCAAATCGGCGAAACGCGCGCGCTCGCCGAATTTGCACTCAACTTCAAGCTCGACGACTGTCCGACGGAAGTAATCCATCAGGCGAAGCGCTGCACGATCGAGACGCTTGCGTGCGCGCTCGGTGGCTCGCGCACGCCGCTAGTGCGCACTGCGCTGGCCGCGATGGAGCGGATGGGCGACGTCAACTCGAATGGCATTGCAACGATTGTCGGTGCGGGCAAACGCGCGGCGCCGGATCGCGCTGCGTTTGTCAACGGCGTTGCCGCGAACGCGCTCGATTACGACGGCGGCGTCGTGCTGCAGGGTCACTATGGCGGCACAGTGATCTTCGCCACGCTCGCCATGGCGGAGCTGACGAAATGCAGCGGCCGCGAGTTCGTTGAATCGGTTATCGCCGCCTACGAAGTCACGACACGCATCGGTGAGGCGACGCGGCCGACGCCGGAATATCGTCGACAGGTTTCGGGTTACGGTCCGCACCAGGGCTTCGCCGCGGTCGTCGCCGCGGGGCGCCTGCTGAAGCTCGACGTCGATCGGATGGTTCATGCGTTGGGTATCTACGGCACGTTCGCGCCGCTGCCCTCATCGGCGCAGTGGAACTGGCGCAACCGGCCGTTGACGTGGACGAAAGACATGGTCGCGTGGCCGTCGGTGTCCGGGATCAACGCGGCAGTGCTCGCGGAGGCGGGATTCCTCGGCCCGCGGACGATCCTCGAGGGCGACCGCAGCTTTTGGCGGATGCAGGGATCGGACCGCTTTGATCCGGCGATGCTGCTTGAGGGACTCGGAACTAAGTTCAACATGCAACGGCTCTACTTCAAGGCCTATCCGACCTGCCGCTGGAACCAGGCCGCGCTCGATGCGGTGCTGCAGGTCATGGCCCGCCGCGGCTGGGGCGAGCGCGACATCTCCGTGGTCGAAGTGGGCGTCGCGCGCGCGTTGGTCGATCAGCAGTTCGAGGACTATGCGCCGCACAACCTCGTCGATGCGCAGTTCAGCCTGCCGTACGCGGTCGCGGTGGTCCTGCACGGCGAGAAGGCAGGGCCCCACTGGTACGAGCCGGCGCTGTTCGATTCGCCAGCGATCCGGACAACAATGCGCAAGGTGACCGTCGTGCTCGATCCGCAGATCGAATGCCTGTTCGTCGAAAAGCGGATGGCGGGCGCCAACGTCAAGGTGATCGGCGTTGATGGTTCGGTCGAGATGGCACGCGTCGATCATGCGCACGGTGATGCCGAGAACCCGCTGACCGACGATGAGTTGAACGCGAAATATCGCGCGGCGGCGAAAGTTGCGCTCGACGACGACACGTCCGAGAAGCTGCTGACGAAGATGTGGCAGCTCGAGCGTCTCGAGCACGCCGCCGACATCGCTGGGTTAGCCGCCGGAAAAGCGAGTGCTCCACATAATCGTGCTTATGTCTAGGCAACGTCGATGCAACACGTAAAGCAACCGGAGCGTGAGACATGGAACGCTGCGGATGGGACCGTTGTCACCATTCGTCCCATCTCCGCAGCGGACTTGGCTCTTGAGCAGAACTTTGCGGACGGTCTCTCCCCGCATACGGTTTATCAGCGATTGATGTCGGTTCGGCGCCCGTCGCTGGAAGAGCTTAGACGCTTTACCAACATCGACCCCGAGCGTGAGTTCGCGCTGGTCGCGACCACACCGAATCAGGGAAGCGAGCGTCAAATCGGGGTGGCGCGCTACGTCAAGGGCTCGCCACCCGGCGATGCAGAGTTCGCAATTGTGCTCAGCGACGATTGGCAACGGCGTGGACTCGGCACGCGACTTCTCACGCTCCTGCTCAGCGCGGCGAAGAGGGATAGGGTGCGACGGTTGGTCGGCACAACGATGTCGGAGAACGACGGAATGCTCAGGCTGGGCCGCAAGCTCGGGTTCAAGCTGAACAAGGAACCGGGTATGGCATCAATCACGAACTTGGCGGTCGATCTTGCCACGTGGCCAGCCTCAGATGCGGGACCGGCGCGATAGCAACAGGGTGGCGGGCCGTCCGGACAGGCCCGGCGATCAGCGTTCGCGGTAACTACCGTAGTTTTTGAGTCTTGACGTCGAGCGACCCGGGTAGTGTTTCCAACCAAGCGGGCAACGTCTTTAGCCAACCGGGCGGAGTCTCAGGCGCGCTAGCCGGATTCTGCCTGCCTTGTGCGGCGAGTTCTACAAGCGTCGCTTCGTATGACTTGCGCGCGATATATTGATGCAGTACTGCCGGGATTAGAGTTGCGCGATCGACGCCTTTGGCCCTCGCAATCTCATCCAAGGCGTCGAGCACTGGGCGGTCCACCGGATCAAGCAGGTCAACAGCAATCGCCTCCTTGCTCAGTCTGAGCTGTTCCGCGCGTGCCGCACGTCGACGCTCTTCACTGCGTAGCGTCAGATCCAAGAAAAAAATAACGAGCAAAGCGCCCGCGGCTATGGCAACGAGCGTGATCTGGTGCTGTCGCGGATCCGGCAGGCTCGACCTGGCGCTGCCTAGGCTGTATCCCAGTCCTGAAGAGCACACAATGGCAAATAGGTAACCGGCCCAGAGTGGCGCCTTATCGAACAGCGAGAACAGGCGCTGCCGCTGCAACTGCTTTCGGCCTAAATTTGCGTAGGTCATTTCGCCTCTCCTAGCCTCGGCACATTCCGATGACTCTTTAACCGATTGCCGACATCGCGCAAGCGAACTCTAATATTCGTCTCCTGGAGGCTCCAAACCATGCTGCGAGTACTCGGACGAGCCACTTCAATCAATGTCCGAAAAGTTCTATGGCTCTGCTCGGAACTCAACCTCCACTTCGAACACGAGCCATGGGGCATCGGGGCTCTCTCCACCAGCTCCTCGGAGTTTAGGGCGCTGAACCCGAACGGCCTCGTTCCGGTAATCACGGATGGAGAGTTTGTGCTGTGGGAGTCAAACGCCATATGTCGCTACCTCTCCGCACTTCACCGTCGTGAGGATCTATTTCCGGTGGACTTGCAACAGCGTGCCGTTGTGGAGCAGTGGATGGACTGGCAAACCACCGACCTGAACAATGCATGGCGCTATGCATTTCTAGCGTTGGTACGCAAGACCGCGACCTACACCGACGCCAGCGCCATTGAAGCCAGCGTAGCCAACTGGGCGCGTCATATGCGGATCTTGGACGCTCAGCTTCAGCGCACAGGTGCGTTCGTTACGGGCGCCGAGTTCACGTTGGCGGACATCGTACTGGGCCTGTCCACACATCGATGGTTCATGACACCGATGGAGCGGCCGCACCTGCCCGCTGTCGCGGCGTTCTATGAACGCCTGAGCACGCGCCCGGCCTTCATGAAACACGGACGCAATGGTATGCCCTAGGACAAGCGTCAACACGCTCTTATCATCTTTTTGCCCGTAGCCGCAGCATCGAGGAGGAATGGAAATGACTCAGATCATGAACTCGTGCGCAAGACCTCTGGTTGCGATTTTGCTTGTCTTCATCTGCCTGCACGCGGAGTCCCAGGGACAAGGCGAGCCGCAGAAACCCCTGCTAGTCGCGGGCGCGGGTGGCACGAAGGTAGCCGTCTACGAATATGGCAATCCCGCGGGCCCGGAGATTCTGCTGGTCCATGGTTTCTCTCAGAGCCACTTATCGTGGGAAAAACAATATACGTCGCCGTCTTTGCAGAAGTTCCGCATCATCGTGGTCGATTTGCGTGGCCACGGTGCGTCGGAGAAGCCCACCAACCTGGAGAGCTACAACAACAGTTCGGTGTGGGCCGGTGACATCAACGCGGTAATCAAAGCAAAGGATCTCAAGAAGCCGGTCATCGCGGGCTGGTCTTTCGGGGGCTTCATCATCAGTGACTACGTGCGCGAATACGGTGACGACAATCTTGGCGGGATCGTCTTCGTCGCCGCGGGCACGCAACTCGGAACGGAAGCTGCAAAGATTCACTTCGGGCCGGCCATAAAACATGCCCTTGGAATGATGGATCCACGCCAGGAGATCAACATTCCTTCCACGGCGGAATTCATCAGGGCCTGCACGGTCAAACCGTTACCCGCCGCCGAGTTTCAGCGGGTCTTTGCGTACAACATGGCCGTCTCGCCGGAAGTGCGAGCAGCACTGTTTTCTCGCACCATCGACAGTAACGACGCTCTGGCGAAGATCAAAGTGCCGGTGCTTATCGTTCAAGGTGAAAAGGATTTGGTCGTATCGGTGGCGGCCGCCGATTACATCGGTGACAAGGTAAAGCACGCCAGGAAATCCTACTACCCGAATGCAGGACACCTCCTCTTCGGCGAGGCTCCGGACCGGTTCAATCGGGAGATCGCGGCGATGGCGGACAGGTAGGGAATACTGGTCTGCAAACGCTTTGGGACCGACTTGCGAGCAGTTGCTGTAGGACTAGCTAATTCCGGCGTGCGTCGTACGCGCTCTTCAGCTTCGCTTCCATCGCGGCGACGTCGCGCTCCATGCCGGCGATGCGCGCTTCGTACTCGGGCGTCAGTCGACTTCCGCCGCCCGCCAGGCCTCGCCTTTCACCCGGCAACGGCTCGCGGCCCAGTTCAAGTTTTCTTTTCGCGACGGCGAGGTCGCGTTCCAGAGCCGGGATGTTCTCCGGCGGCCGTGCGCCCTTGGTGGGTATGCCCGGGATCACGCCCGGTGGGACCCCGGACCGTGTCGTGGCAGGCTGTGCCGTGGCGGGCTGTGCCCTAGCCGCGGGAGTACTGGGTAGCGTGTTTACGCGCGGTGTGCTTTTAGCCTCGCGCTCTTCCAGCACTTTCGCGCCTGCCGGCACGCTGTCGCTGTACAGCACGCTGCCGTCGGGCATCTGTACTTTGTAAATCATCGACTGGGCCGTGACGATCAGCGGTGCGGTGGCCAGACATACGGCAAGCGTCAAGCGAAACATGCGGTCCCCCTGAATTGATGTACCACGCTTGGGATAACGATAGCCGTTCATAGCGGCTTACAAAAGGGTTCGGCAACCCGAATTCCGAGGCGTTCCAAAGGTTTTCGATCAGTAATCGGGGGTAATTGCGGCCATCGGTCGGTTATCCACAGTTTGCGCGCGGTCGCGATGGCAAAATCTTATCGATGAGCAGTACCCAGTTTGTCCATCTTCGCCTGCATTCGGAGTTCTCGGTGGTCGACGGCATCGTCCGCATCGATGATGCGATCACCAAGGCCGCGGCGGACGGCCAGGGCGCGCTCGCGCTGACCGACAGTGCCAACATGTTTGGGGCGGTGCGCTTTTATCTGGCCGCACGCAAACGCGGCATCAAGCCGATCCTTGGCTGTGATCTGTGGATCACCAACGACCACGATCGCGACAGTCCCACGCGCATGGCATTGCTGGTGCAAAGCCGCACCGGCTACCTGAACTTGTGCGAGTTGATCACGCGGGCGTATCTGGAAAATCCGCATCGCAACCGCGCCGAGGTGCGGGTCGAATGGTTCGAGGAAGACAATGGGCGATCCGCCCAGGGTTTGATCGCGCTATCGGGCGGGCGTTATGGTGCCGTCGGGTCCCATCTGCTTGGCGGTAGATCGGACGCAGCTACGCTAGCAGCGCAGCGCCTGGCGGCGTCGTTTGACGCGCGTTTTTATCTGGAGTTACAGCGGACCGGCGATGCGCGCGATGCTGTGCAGGCCAAGGCGGCACTGGCGCTCGCCACGCGGCTCGCGCTGCCGGTCGTGGCAACGCACCCAATCCAGTTTTTGGAGCGCGCCGATTTTCGCGCCCACGAAGCGCGTGTATGCATCGCCGAAGGTCACACGTTGAACGATTCACGGCGGCCGCGGCGCTACACGCCGGAGCAGTACCTGAAGACGCAGGCCGAAATGGCCGAGTTGTTCGCCGACGTGCCGGTCGCGCTCGCGAACTCGGTGCAGATCGCCAAGCGTTGCAACCTCAACCTCCAGCTAGGTACCGCGCGGCTGCCCAAGTTTCCAACCCCCGCCGGGGTGACGCTCGACGATCACTGCCGAGCGCTGGCGTCGAGCGGGCTCGAGGAGCGACTGGCAAGGCTGTACGTCGACGAAAAGGTGCGCGACATCCGGCGGTTCGAGTACGCGGCTCGGCTTGAGCTCGAACTTTCGATCATCGCGAAGATGGGCTATTCGGGTTATTTCCTGATCGTCGCCGACTTCATCAACTGGGCGAAGAGTCATGGCATCCCGGTTGGGCCGGGCCGCGGCTCGGGCGCCGGTTCGCTGGTGGCGTATTCGCTGCGCATCACCGATCTTGATCCGCTGCAGTACGGGCTGCTGTTCGAGCGCTTTCTGAATCCGGAGCGCGTGTCGATGCCGGACTTCGATATCGACTTCTGCCAGGACAACCGGGATCGCGTGATCGATTACGTCAAGCGCAAATACGGACACGATGCAGTGTCACAGATCGCAACGTTCGGAACGCTCGGTGCGAAAGCAGTGGTGCGCGATGCCGGCCGCGTGCTCGATCTGCCGTATACCAAGTGCGATCAGCTGTCGAAGCTGATTCCACACAACCCAGCCGATCCGTGGACGCTCGAGCGTGCGCTCGCACAGGAGCCTGCATTCGCCGAAGCGGTGGCGGCCGACGAAGAGAATCAGGAGCTGATTGCGCTCGCGAAGCCGCTCGAAGGGCTGACGCGCAATGTCGGCATGCACGCGGGGGGCGTGCTGATCGCCCCCGGCAAGCTGACCGAATTCACACCGCTGTACTGCGCGCAGGGCACTGAGGGTGTGATCAGCCAGTATGACAAGGACGATGTCGAGGCAATCGGGCTCGTGAAGTTCGACTTCCTCGGCCTGACGACGTTGACGATCATGGATCTGACGCTGAAGTACGTGCGCCAGCTTGATCCGTCATTCGCGCTCGAGCTCGATCGATTGCCGCTCGATGACACCGCGACGTACGAAATTTTCCGGCGCGGCGAAACGACAGCAATCTTCCAGTTTGAATCGCGCGGGATGCGTGAGCTGCTGAAGCGCGCGAAGCCCGATCGTCTCGAGGACCTGATCGCATTGAATGCACTGTACCGGCCAGGGCCGATGGACCTGATCCCGGAGTATGTCGACCGCAGGCAGGGCCGGCAGAAGGTCGAGTACCTGCATCCATCGATCGAGTCGATCTTGAAAGAAACGCACGGCGTGATGGTGTACCAGGAGCAGGTGATGCGCATCGCGCAGGTCGCCGGCGGTTATTCGCTCGGCGCGGCCGACCTTCTGCGGCGCGCGATGAGCAAGAAAAAGCCGGACGAAATGGCGCGGCACCGTTCGATCTTCGTCGACGGCGCCGCCGCCAAGGGTGTCGACGCGCGCACCGCGACCGAGCTGTTCAATCACATGGAGAAGTTTGCCGGTTATGGCTTCAACAAGAGCCATAGCGCGGCGTATGCGGTGATCGCGTATCAGACCGCGTATTTCAAGGTGCACTACCCGGCGGCTTTCATGGCGGCCAACCTGTCGACGTTGATGGACGACACCGACAAGGTAAAGGACCTAATCGAGGATTGCCGCACAATCGGGCTGACGGTGTTGCCGCCCGATATCAACGCCAGCGCCCATCGCTTCGAGCCGGTCGACGCGAAGACGATTCGCTACGGACTGGGCGCGATCAAGGGCACCGGTCGCGGTGCCATCGAGGCCATCATCGCGGCGCGCGCAGCAGGCGGACCGTTTACCGATTTATTCGATCTGACGGCGCGCGTCGACAAGCAATTAGTCAGCCGCCGCGTGGTTGAAGCGCTGGTGCGTGCGGGCGCATTCGACCGCTTGAACGCGGACCGCGCGGTGCAGTTGGCCAGCGTCGGCAGAGCGATCGACGCTGCCGACAGCGCGGCTGCCGCAGCGGGGCAGGCGAGCTTGTTCGGTGCCTTCGAGGGTAGCGTGCGCCACGTCGAGTACGTACCGGCCGCGCGCTGGAGTGAGCGCGAGAAGCTGTCGAACGAGAAACTCGCGCTCGGTTATTACTTTTCCGGCCATCTGTTTACCGAATTTGCAGCCGAGGCGCGCCGGCTGGCGCCGACGCCGCTGGCGCACCTGCACCAGATGCCGATCGGACGCAGCGAACAAGTGAAGCTCGCCGGCGTGATTGTTTCCGCGCGCAGCCAGAACACCCGGCGCGGCCGCATGGGGGTAGTCGTTCTCGAGGACGGCACGGCTCAGCTCGAGCTAATGGTCTTTTCCGAGCTGTACGACCGCAAGCGTGCGCTGCTGAAGGAAGATCAACTGCTGTTCGTGATCGGCAGAGTGCGCAACGACGAATTCGCGCAGCGCTTGTCGGTATCGGCCGATGAGCTGATGGACCTGACCGAAGCACGAGCACGCGCCGCCGCCCGCTTACGCATCGAAGTCGAAGGGGTTGGCGACGTGATCCGCTTACGCGACGCCCTGAATCCGTATCGCGTATCGAACGGTCACTCCGGCGAAGGTTGTCGCATTGTCATCAGCTACAGCAATGGCGCCGGCAGCGTCGAGGTTGCATTGCCCGAGGACTGGCGTGTCCGTCCCGAGGACCGGCTTACGGCCGATCTCGTAATGCAGCCGCGCGTTCGTAACGCTTATTACCGTTAGCAGCGGCACGCGCCTCACGGGCCGCCATCGCCGTCATCGTTTACTGGTACTGACTCAAACCGAGTTCGGCACGCGTTTCGCGCGATGCGATGCGTGCCTGCAGCCGCTGCCAGTTCTCGCTGTGAGCGGCGCGGTCGTACTCCGGATGCCACAGGTGATACACGTTGGTGGCCAGGCGCCCGCTCTTGAGCCGGACACCCGCGGCGATCAAGCGTGCCGCAAAGTCAGAGTCCTCGAACCCCCAACCCTGGAAAGACTCGTCGAACCCGTTGACTCGATCGATGTCGGCACGAAATGCACTGAAGTTGCACCCTCTGAGGCGCTGCCAGCGACGTCCACCCAATTTCCGCAGCGGCCCGAGCGGAATTATCGGCAGTGACAGCGAACGATTGACCTTCCCCTGTGCCGCGGCGATCGTTGCGGTGGCAACACTCCAGTCTTCGACTGCTGTTCCGGCCTCGAGGACGGTGCGTGTGAAAGGCGCGCTCAACAACACTCGACCGCCCGTTACGCACCAACCGGCTTCTGCCAGCGCTCGGTGCGCGCGGACGAAATGCCGGCGCACGATGCAATCGCCGTCCAGGTAGATCAGATAGTCGCCCTGCGCACGCGCAGTTGCGCGATTTCGAACCGCAGCCAGGCGAAAGCCGGTGTCCTCCTGCCATACGTGCGTCAGCGAAACACCGAGATTGATTTGCGCCTTCTTCACGGCGGCCTCGGTGTCCGGGCCGGAGCCGTCGTCCGCAACGACGACTTCGAACCGCGGGTCGTCCTGCTTTCCCAGACTGCGCAATACTGCAGCGAGCGCGTCGGGCCGGTTATAAGTAGCGACGACAACCGAAATCAGCATCGCATCAATCACGCGGCTGGCCGAGCAGCATTGCCTTGATGTACCGGTAGTACGAGCCCTCGGCGTTGCTGACAGCCAGCATGAAACCGTGACTGCCGTCCAGAAAGCCGAGCTTAAGAAAGTACGTACGGCAGAAGGCAGCGCCGCCGTGCAATATGGCCGTCAGAATGGTCGGTCGGCGCCCGCGCTTCAGTACCAGCGGCGCCGACAGCGACGAGTAGTGATTCACTTTGTCCAGCACCTGCTCCATCGTGCGAAAACTCCAATGCTCGATCGGGTGGTGCAGCTGGCCGATGCCGCGGTCAGTTTCGAGCGACTCGTGCACCGCCGCCAATGAAAACCGCGCGGCACCGCGCTTGAACAGCCTTCGCACATAGTCCGGCCACCAGCCCGAATGACGCATGAATCGGCCGCAGTAGTAAGAACTGCGCGCAATCTCGTACACGTCGAAAGCGCCACCGCGCACGGCCGCGACAATCTCGTCGCGCAGGTTCTGCGGCACACGTTCATCGGCGTCGATTGAAAGGACCCAGTCGCCGGTGCACGCATCAATGGCGCGATTCTTCTGAATGCCGAAGCCCTGCCAGTCAGGCGCCTCGATCACGCGTGCACCGGCGGCGCGGGCGATCTCGCAAGTGCGGTCGCGACTGCCGCCGTCGACGACGACGATTTCATCGGCAAACGCCACGCTTGCCAAGCAATCTGGCAAATTGCGCTCCTCGTTCAACGTGATGATGGCGACGCTCAGGCGTGGTTGCATGGTTCGGCGCGTCAGTCGGCGCGAGCGGCATCTTACGTCGTCGATCTGAGGCGACGCTTCTCTACAATCGCGGTTTGCAACCCCTCGTGGTGCGCCCTCGACTCGGCCTTGTGGTTCCAGCCCCTCACACTTTGTCGTCGGACGCTTTATTGCACTCCTCGGTCAATGCGCAGGTTGACGCCGTATTCGTATTGTCGGTGCGTTCGTTTCACGATCGCATCGCACATATTGAAGCCGAGATGCGCCGCCACGACATCGCGTTCGATTGGATTTTTGAGCACGACGCATTGGAGCTGACGCCGGAGCTGATCGAGTCGACGTTCGCTGCCAGTGATATGGGGCCCCCTCAGCAGTCGCTGGTGCTAAAGCACATCGAAACATGGAAGCGCTGCGTTGCGCATGGATATCGGCGCATTCTCGTATTTGAAGACGACGCGATACTGGCGTCCGGCTTTGCGCAGGTGTTCGGCGCTGCGATGCACGAAGCCGACCGAATCGAACATCCGTACATGATCTATCTCGGCTGCGGCGACAACAAGTACGTGACACGAGCACCCGCCGCGGACTCGTTGCTGGTCAAGACGGACCAGGCACTGCCTGCGACCGATGCGATTGTCGTCGATCAGCGCGCGGCCCGATTGCGGTTGGAGTACACCGCCCGCCACAGGATCACGCGACCCGCCGACTGGTTAATGCGCGAAGCCGACGCGGCCATGTGCATCGCTCACTATTGGCTCGCCGATCCGATCGTCGAGCAAGGCAGCATGAACGGCCGCTTTGCGAGCGTGCTTGATCGAAAGCGCATCGGACGCAGCCCGACGTGGACACGGCTGAGGTTTCGCTGGGATCGCTGGTGGCGACGTACGCGGCATGCCGCCACCAACGCCGAAGTCGTCGCGTTGCGCCCCCTTACGGACGCAGAGCGGGATCGCGAAAGATGGACGCTGGCGATCGCGCGCGTGGCCGCGGCGTGCGTCGCTATCGGCGCATTTACAGGGCCTGTAGTTGCGAACGTGGCCGCGGTCGTGATGCTGCTGGCGTTTCTGGCCGCGCCGTCATGCCTGCAGCGCGTGTCTGGCGCGTGGCAGCAGCCGCTCGGCAAGGCCGCGGTCGTGTTCGTGCTGATCCTTGGGCTTGCGGCGACCTGGAGCGCGGCACCGTTCGTGGTCGCGTTGAAGGCGTGGACTGGATGGCGTCACTTTCTGTTGCTGTTCGTGGCACTCGCGATTTTCGATACGCGGACATCGAAACTCGCTTTCGCCGCGATCTTTGTCGCCGTCGCAAGCGCGGCCGCGATCGCTTCTTTTTTCCAATTCGATTTCGGGGCGGCGCAGGCCACCTCCGATGTGGCGAATGGAATCATCCTGCGAAACCACGTCACGCAAGGCATGGCGTTGACTGCCGGGGCGCTGCTCGCACTCGTGCTGCTGGTGCACGCGCGGCGCGGTGCGTGGCAGCAGTGGGCGTGCGGTGCCGCCGCGATGCTGATGGTGGCCAACGTCGTGTTCGTCGCTTACGCCCGCAGCGCGTACGTCGCGTTGGCCGTGACCTCGATCGTCGCTACGCTGGGGCTCAGTAAATCGCGCGCGCGGCTTGCGGCACTCGGCGTGTGGTTGGTCCTGATTTTTGCTGCGATATGGCTGTCGCCGATGATTGGCCCTCGTTTCGAGCGGGGGCTGAATGAGGTTCAGCAGACAAATACCTCGACCGAAATCACCTCGATGGGCATCCGGACGGTGATGTGGGAAACCACGGCTGCGATTGTGCGCGAGGCGCCGCTGTTCGGCCACGGACTGGGTTCGTTTGCCGAGCAATACCGGCGCGCGGTCGCTCAACGCTACACGGGATGGAAAGCGACACTGACCGCCGACCCGCACAACCAGTATCTATTCATTTTGGCGGAGACTGGCTTGCTGGGGTTGGTGGCGTTCGCGGGGTTTCTGTTTGCAGCGCTCCGGCAGCGGGTGCGCAGTCCGTTTGGCGTGATCGGTGTCGCGCTGCTGTTCGCGTGGAGCCTGACCAGCCTCTTCAGCTCGCACTTCCATACCTTCAACGAAGGGCATTTGATTGCGATCCTGCTCGGTGTATGCCTTGCGCGCGAAACGCAGGGGCAAGGTCACGCTCGCAGCGCCGCATCGACTGCGGCGCGCACCGCGGCGTAACTTGGCCAGCCCGCGCTCGTCCCGATCAGTGATGCACGCGAGCTCCAGGGTCGCGTTTTCTCCGGTTCGGTAACACCGAACACGCTGATCAATCTGGCACCCACCGCTGCAGCGAGGTGTCCGGGACCGCTATCGTTGGCGACGACCAACTGGGCGCCGGCCAACAGCGATGCGAACGTGGCCACGTTGGATTCGGGCAGCACGGTTGCTGCTGGTAGTACCGTGCGCACCGTCGCCGTCTCGCCCGGCCCGGGCATCGCGACGACGTGCGTTCCCGCGGCGAGCAACTCGCCGGCGAGCCGTGTGAATCCATCCCATGCCTTGACCTTCCCGCGATGAAGTCCCACCGCAACCGGGCACAACACCACGTACTTCGCGCCCACGCCATGGGCAGTGAGCAACTCCTGCGCGTGCTGCCGCGCGGGCGCGTCGATGCGCAGTCGCAGGTCGCGCGGCGCAGCAGGAGCTGAACCGGTCAGCGTCGCTGCGAGCCGGTAGTAATACTCAACCATGTGATCGCCGGCGTTGACTTCGATCGCATTGCGCAACAGCCATGAGCGGGCGTCGCGCGCATAGCCCGTCGCCGAAATGCCTGCCAGCTTAAATTCGAGCGCGCTGCCGAACGAGTTAGTCAGCAGCAACCCGGCGTTGCTACCGGCAGCACGAAGCGTGCGAATGCGCGCGATGCGCGTCGTCGGCAACGGAATCACGGTCCAGGGATAGGCGGCAAAAAGATCTTTCGCCCAATTGCGGCCTGCGAGCGTTAGCGTAAATCCGCTCGCGGCCAGCAGATCGAGCGCCGGCACCGCCATGCAGGCATCTCCCAAATGGTTCGGCAGGCGAACTGCTAGTACGCTCACGGCGCGTGCAGACGCCTACTCAATCGCTTCGCATACACTAAGCGCGGCCGTCGGACGAAGTAATCGCACAACGGAATTCTGGCACGCGACTGCATGACGAGTTCGCCTTCCCATCCTAGGTTGCTCGATGACCCGAACTTGCGACGCTTGTTCGCAATGGTGCTCGGCCACAAAAAGGTGCTGGCGTTTGCGTTGCTGGCGACCGCTGTGGCGGCGGCCACCGATCCGTTGTTGGCGAAGCTAACGGGCGTGCTGACCGACCGCGCGCTTCTTGAGCGCAACTCGAGCAGTTTGATCTGGCTGCCGCTTGCGTTTGTCGGGTTGTTCGTCGTACGTGGGATAGCGAGCTTTGCCAGTTCCTATCTGCTGAACCGAATCTCGCAATCCGTGCTGATGAACCTGCGCATGACGATGTTCGATCGAATGCTGCGCTGGCCCGCTGCGACGTTCGAAAAGATGCCTTCGAGCGTCGTGATCTCGAAGTATGTCAACGAGGCCACCAATGCTCTAAACCTGGCCGCCGAAGTGCTGAGCACCGCGGTGCGTGACTCGCTGATTGTGGTCGGGCTGCTGTTCATGCTGCTTTACTACAACTGGAAGCTGACGCTGGTTGCGCTGGCGATTGCGCCGGTGATTGCGTTGATACTGCGCGCATTCAGCCGCCGATTGCGACGGCTGAATATCGAGAACCAGATGATGCTCGGTGAGATGACGCGCTCGTTGCAGGAAGTTCACGAGGGGCGGAGAGTCGTAAAGATCTATGACGGAGAAAGCTATGAGAACGAGCGGTTCCGTCACATCAACGCCAAGCTGCGCGGGTTCGCGATGCGAATGCAGGTCGCGTGGTCGGCGGCGACGCCGCTGACGCAGATTGCCGGCGCTCTCGGCGTCGCGATCCTGATGATGGTCGCGCTATGGCAGGCGCGCGACACGGCGCTGTCCGCCGGCGATTTCGTCACGTTTCTCGCGGCAGCATTGCTGCTGCTGCCTGCTCTGCGCCATTTGTCGGCGCTGAACGGCCCGCTGGCACGCATGGCTGCCGGCGCGCAGAGCGTGTTCGAAATGATGGATCTGCCAACCGAGTCAGACACTGGTCGCCGATCGATTGAAAAAGCGAGTGGCAAGGTCGAGTTTCGCCGTGTCTCGTATCGGTATCCAGAGACTCAGTCGGACGCGCTGGTCGACGTCAGCCTTTCCGTGGTGCCCGGCGAAATGATTGCTCTGGTCGGTCCATCGGGCGGCGGCAAGACGACGCTGATCAACCTGATACCGCGCTTCATCAGCCCGACTGCAGGCGAAATCGTGCTCGATGGTGTTCCGGTTGACGAGCTGACATTAGAAAGCCTGCGTCGTCAGATTGCGCTGGTATCTCAGGACATCGTGCTTTTCGACGATACGGTGGCGGCTAATATCGCTTACGGTGGCCAGCGCAGTGCTTCGCCGACGCGTGTGCGTGAAGTGGCCGAGGCGGCGTTTCTTCTGCCGTTGATTGAATCGCTGCCAAAAGGGTTCGAGACGCCGATCGGTGAGAGTGCGGTGCGGCTGTCGGGCGGGCAGCGGCAGCGATTGTCGATCGCCCGCGCGCTGCTGAAGGATGCGCCGATTCTGTTGCTCGATGAAGCGACGTCGGCTCTCGACTCGGAGTCCGAGCGCTACATTCAAACGTCACTCGATAGGCTGATGCAGGGCCGCACCACCTTCGTGGTCGCGCACCGACTGTCGACGATCGAGCGCGCTGACCGCATTGTGGTGCTGGAGCACGGGCGCATTGTCGAAATCGGGAGCCATCGTCAGTTGCTGGCGCGGGGCGGCCTGTACGCTCACTTGTACGAGATTCAGTTCGCAACGCACACTGCTGAGCCGCACACCGAAGGGCTGTCGGAGCAGATCAAGTGACGGGAAAACCCATCAGTCGCTATCCGGTGCCGTCGATCGACGGTGTGCCCGCGGACTTGCGCGCCCGCATGCTCGAAGTCCAAGAGAAGGCGGGTTTTGTGCCCAATGTGTTCCTGACATTGGCACATCGCCCCGATGAATGCCGAGCGTTCTTCGCATATCACGATGCTCTGATGCTGCGCGATTCGGGGCTGACCAAGGGCGAGAAGGAAATGATCGTCGTCGCTACCAGCGGCGCCAACGACTGTCTGTACTGCATCGTCGCGCACGGGGCGATCCTGCGCATGTACGAAAAACAAGCCCTGATCGCCGACCAGATCGCGGTCAACTACCGCAAGGCGGATATCACGCCGCGGCAAAAGGCGATGCTTGCGTTTGCGATGAAAGTCGCGACCGCGTCATCGACAATCGATGAGTCGGACTTCGAGGGGTTACGCAGGCACGATTTCAGCGACGAAGATATGTGGGACATCGGCGCCATCGCGGCGTTCTTTGCGCTGTCGAATCGAATGGCTAACATGATCGGCATGCGGCCCAACGATGAGTTCTATCTGCTCGGCCGCTTGCCGCGCGAGAAGAAGAATTAGCGCCGTGCCGGTTGGGTTCGATCGCCGAAAATGTAGGAAGCGATCGACAACTGTCGCCGCAACCATGTCGGAAAACTGCGCGCCAGCGCCACGTGCATCGACGCGCTAACCACCAGCGCGTCGAGCGCGCAGTAGAACGCGCCTGCTGCCAGCGGCGGATTGGTCGTCACCAGCGGCGTGGCCGGCACGACGCGCGCCCAGCTCCAGTTGCCGAGCCACGTTCCCCACAATTCCAGCGCAAGTGCAACAACAAACGTGCTTGCATAGAGCCGGCGCTGCCGCGGCATCACGATCGAGGCGCCGGCGAGCACACCGAACAGCAGGATGCCGAGTGTGTCGATTCCCGCCAGGGCCGCCGCCAGCGAGTAGGCGCCGGCGCAGCCGATGACCGCAAGCGCCACGCTCTCTGGAACTCTTCGCGCCAGCGACACACCGAGCAGGAAAAGCATGACATGCCCCGGCGGTACGAACAGCGGGATGTTGCCGAGGCGATACGTATAAAGGCCCCAGACCAGCGACAGGAACATCTCGCCGGTGGTAGCGATCACGAGGCACGCCAGCATCGCGAAGCGCTCGTCCTGGTTGAAATCGCTCACCAAATAGAACAGCGTCGACCAGATGATCAGGCCGATAACCATTTGCCCAACAATGTCAGTGTGGACCTCGGCGGCGAGGCCGCCGGCAAGTGTCACCACTATCAGCAGACTTCGGAAGTGGTCGGTGGCGACGCGAGAACTCATGTCGAACCCAGACGTTACATCAGCACAACGTCGTACTGCTCCTGCGAATACACCGTCTCCACCTGCATCGAAACCGGCTTGCCGATGAAATCGGAAAGCATCGCAAGCGACTGGGATTCGTCTTCGAGGAACAGGTCGATCACTTGCTGCGAGGCGAGGATACGGAACTCGCGTGTTTCATCGAACAGGCGTGCTTCGCGCATCAGCTCGCGCAAGATCTCGAAGCACACCGTGCGTGCCGTCTTCACTTCGCCGCGACCCTGACACATCGGGCACGGTTCGCACAGGACATGGGCCAGCGACTCGCGCGTGCGCTTGCGCGTCATCTCGACCAGCCCCAGCTGCGTAAAGCCACTGACCGTCATGCGGGTGCGGTCGCGTATCAGCGCCTTCCTGAACTCGGCCAGCACCGCATCCTGATGCTCGGCATTCATCATGTCGATGAAGTCGACGATGATAATGCCGCCAAGATTGCGTAGCCTGAGCTGCCGAGCGATCGCCTGTGCAGCTTCCAGATTCGTTTTGTAGATCGTATCGTCGAAGTTTCGAGTGCCGACGAAGCCACCGGTATTCACATCGACCGTCGTCATCGCTTCTGTCTGGTCGATGATCAGGTAGCCACCGGACTTCAACTCGACGCGGCGCGCCAATGCCCGCTCGATCTCGGCGTCGATCGAATGCAGGTCGAACAGCGGGCGCTCTCCGGTGTAGTGGACGAGTTTGGGTTCGACGCGGGGCACGAATTGGCGTGCGAAATGCTGCAGCTTGACGAAATTTTCGCGTGAATCAATTTGTACCGAAGCGGTGCTTTCGGTTGTGACGTCGCGCAGGACCCGCTGCGCAAGCCACAATTCCTGATAGAGCACCGCCGGCGCCGCACTTTCGGAGCGGCGTTCCTCGATGCGCGCCCACAGCACACGCAGATACTCGAGGTCATTCGCGAGGTCAGCTTCGACCGCGTCCTCGGCGCTGGTGCGGATGATGTAACCACCGCGCTCGTCATTCGGCACGAGCTTCTGCAGCATCTCGCGCAGATTGGTGCGCTCTTCCTCGCTCTCGATGCGCTGTGAAATTCCGATGTGGGGGTCCTGGGGCAGATAAACCAGCATGCGGCCGGCGATGCTGACCTGGGTAGATAAACGTGCGCCCTTGCTGCCTATCGGATCCTTCACGACTTGCACGAGTAGCGTCTCGCCCTCGTGAATCAGCCGCTCGATCGGCAGCGGCTTCTCGGGCGTGACCTGGCGATATTCCCAGATATCGGCCACGTGCAAGAACGCAGCACGTTCGAGCCCGATATCGACGAAGGCGGATTGCATTCCCGGAAGCACGCGCACGACCTTGCCGAGGTAGATGTTGCCGACGATGCCACGTGCTGCGCTTCGCTCGATGTGCAGTTCCTGCACGACGCCGGCGAGCAGCACCGCCACTCGCGTTTCCTGAGGGGTAATGTTTATTAGGATGTCTTCCATCAGGAATAACGCTCAGTGCCCGTGCGACGATGGTAGCGTAGCGGGGCGTTGCCCCGCTTGATACGGTGCATTGCGCCGGGTTATGCTCGGACCGCACTTAAATGCATCGTGGCTGCGGCCGTGATCCCGATCACTGGACAACGAGCCGCGACCCTTTTCTAACAAACCAGGAGATGACAATGAAGACCCTTGCCGCCCCACTAGTCCTTGCATGTATGACGCTCGCTGCAGGCAGCGTCGCAGCGCAGGACGCCATGAAGAAGAGCGACTCGATGGCCAAGAAAGAAGCGACGATGACCATGCAGGAGTGCAAGGATCATATGGCGATGGCGAAGAAGGAAGGCATGAAGAAGGACGATGCCATGATGAAGAAGGACGCCATGTGTAAGGACATGATGGACAAGGACAAGATGTCGACCAAGAAAGGCGGCTAGGCTGCGGGCCGGGACGCTCGTTCGAAGCTGACGGCGACGCCGGCTTCGAACGTCTGTCCTTCCATTACATCAAAGCACTTTCAGCCCTGCTTGCGCCAGCAGGCGCGCCGTTTCAAATAACGGCAGCCCCATCACTCCCGAATAGCTTCCTTCGATTCGCTCGATGAATATCGACGCGAGTCCCTGAATGGCGTAGCCCCCTGCTTTGTCGTACGGTTCCGAGGTGGCGCTATAGCGCTCGACTTCGTCTTCCGCCAGCACGCGCAGCGTCACCTGCGACACCGATGTTGCCGTCGTCAGTGAGCCTTCCATGGCCAGTGCAACCGCCGTGCGCACTTCGTGCGTGCGCCCGGACAGCCGGCGCAGGAATGCGCGCGCCTGCTCGACGTTAGCCGGCTTGGCGAGAATATCGCCGTCGACGATCACGGCCGTATCGGCCGACAGCACCGGCCGGTAGAGCATCGACCGCATGCGCAGAACGTCGAGCCCGAAAGACGCCTTCTCGCGCGCAATGCGCTCGACATAGTCGCCACACGGCTCCCCGGGCTGCGGTGATTCGTCGACGTCGGGCCCGCGCGGGTTCGCCAGCCGCAGCAGTAACGGGTCAAACTTGATCCCTATCTGTTTTAGCAACTCGCGGCGGCGCGGGCTGCGTGATGCGAGATAAACAGCACCGGGCATCGTGGGGATTCGCTAGGCGCGATGGTACGGATGACCAGCCAGAATTGACCACGCGCGGTAGAGCTGTTCGGCCAGTAGTACGCGCGCGAGCGAGTGCGGCAGCGTCATGCTCGACAGCCGTACGCGCAGGCGAGCGTCGGCTTTGACCGATTCATCGAGGCCGTCGGCGCCGCCGATCGCGATTGCGACTTCTTCCGACGCATCGCGCCATCGGCGGAGCTGATCAGCCAGTTGTTGCGTGGTCCAGTCTTTGCCGAGCTCGTCCAGAGCGAGCAGCCAAGCGCCCGCCGGCACTGCCGCGCGAATACGCACGGCTTCCGCCGCCAACACGCGGGCGAGGGGAAGGGCGCCGCCTCGACTTTCGGCTTTCAACTGCTTCAACTCCACTCTGAAATCGGCGGGAAGACGGGATAGATAGTCTTTGACCGCGGCATCGGCCCAATCCGGTTGGCGCTGACCGACCGCGATGATCGTGATTCTCATCACGAGCTACGTCTTGGCCGCTCGTTTCGCCTTGCCTGACGACTTTTTCGTCGCTATCGCGGCGGACTTGAGGCGCACCGGCTTGCCACCCCATAATTCTTCCAAGTTGTAGTAGGCGCGATAGGCCGGTTGCATGATGTGGACGATCACCTCGTTGCAGTCGACCAGCACCCACTCGCCCGCATCCGCGCCTTCGACACTGACGATATCGCCGCCGGCTTCCTTGACCTTCTCAACTACGGACGACGCCAGCGCGCGGGTCTGCCGGTTGGACGTGCCGCTGGCGATGACGACCCGCTCAAACAAGTCCGATAGCTCGGCGGTGTTGAAAACTTCGATGTGTTGAGCCTTGACGTCTTCGAGTGCGTCGACGACCAGGCGCTGCAGTTTTCTGATTTCCAAACTAGTTCCGATACAGGTGACGCGATTGAATATAGTCGAGCACGACCGCTGGGACCATCGCGGACAGGCGCTGCGCCTTTTTGGTGGATTCGGGTTGGCTGAGCAAGCGCCGAACCTCGGTGGCTGAGGCATCGACCGGCGTCATTGCGAATTCGACGATGCTGCCACCGGTAGGCGACACGAGCGACGCGGCGTCACCCCGACGCGCGCCGATCAGGGCCTGCAGTTGCCTGCCTTGCGACGAGGATCCCGCGCGCAGCGCAACCGCGATATGTGCGAGCTCGACGACTTTCTGCCAGTCGCGCCAGGTGTCGAAGCGAGCGAATTGATCCGCGCCCATGATCAGCACGAGCGGATTCTCGGGCAACACCAAACGCAGCTCACGCAGCGTGTCGATCGTGTAGGTGGTTCCCCCGCGCGCGATCTCGTGCATATCGAGCGTCAGGCGCGGCTCGCCGGCGATCGCCAGCTGAACCATGTGCGCACGATGCTCGGCCGACGTCATCGGTCCTTTTTGCCACGGCTGCGCCGCCGGAATGAGACGTACCTCGTCCACCGGGAGCTGCTTGAGCGCGTCGCGCGCCAGTTGTAGATGACCGTTGTGAATCGGGTCGAAGCTGCCGCCAAGCAGCCCGATCGCCGCATTTGCCACACGGGTCAGACCCATTCGCGCGGGCGCAGAAAGTCTGAATACAGGCGCGCTTCGGGCGAGCCCGGCTCCGGATGCCAATCGTATTTCCAGTGCACGATCGGCGGCAGCGACATCAAGATCGATTCGGTGCGGCCCCCCGACTGCAGGCCGAACAGCGTGCCGCGATCGAACACCAGATTGAACTCGACATAACGGCCGCGCCGGTACGCCTGGAATTCGCGCTCTCGATCGCCGTACGGCGCGTCACGGCGGCGCTGCACGATCGGCACATACGCGTCGAGAAACGCGTCGCCGACCGCGCGCTGCATTGCAAAGCTCTGCGCAAAGCCAAGCTCGTGAAAGTCGTCGAAGAACACGCCGCCGATGCCGCGTGGCTCGTCGCGGTGTTTTAGATAAAAGTATTCATCGCACCACTTCTTGAAGCGCGGATATTTGTCAGCACCGAATGGGCCGAGCGCGCGCTTGCATGTGGCGTGAAAATGGTGCGCATCATCGTCATATCCGTAGTACGGCGTCAGGTCGGTGCCGCCGCCGAACCAGTAGATGTCGGGCTGATCCTTCGCTTTCGCGATGAAGAACCGGACATTCATATGCACCGTCGGCACGTGCGGGTTGCGCGGATGGAATACCAGCGAGACGCCGAGCGCTTCGAAGCTGCGGCCGACGAGTTCGGGGCGCTGCGTGCTCGCCGACGGCGGCAAAGACTTGCCGATCACGTGCGAGAAGCCGACCCCCCCGCGCTCGAGCAAGTTGCCGTTCTCGAGGATGCGCGTCAGTCCGCCGCCGCCGAGCTGCGCATCGGCGGGCTTTTCCCAAACATCATGTCCGAACGGCTTGCCGTCGAGTTGCTCGAGCGCATCGACGATGCGTTGCTGCAAAGCGAGCAGATACTCGCGAACGCTCTGGCTGTCGATGAATTCGGCGGTCACGAAAGATGGCGCTTGATAAACCCCAGCACCGTGTCGTACCAGACGACGATATTGCGCGGCTTCATGATCCAGTGGTTCTCATCGGGGAACACCAGCATCTCGGACGGAATGCCGTGGTACTGCAGTGCTTCGAACAGGTTCAGTCCCTCGCCGATCGGGCAGCGGTAATCCTTTTCGCCATGAATGATCAGCGCCGGCGTTTTCCATTGCTTGATGTGCCGGATCGGCGCGTAGCGGTCGTAGGCGGCCGCGTCGGCGTACGGGTCTTCCCCGCCCATTTCCAGATACCACCACGCCGGGTGATCGGTGGTGCCGGTGAATTGCGCCATTGTCGTCACGCACGCATGCGTGATCAGGCATTTGAAGCGCTGCGTTTGGGTACCGATCCAGTTCGTCATGTAACCGCCGAAGCTGCCGCCCATCGCCATCATGCGGTTCGAGTCGACATCGGCGCGCGCCGCAACCGCATCGGTCACGGCCATCAAGTCCTTGAAGCACTGGTCGCCCCACACATTGCCCCAGATACCCTGTACAAACGGCTGACCGAAGCCAGTCGATCCGCGCGGGTTGGGTTGCACTACCGCGTACCCCTGCGCAACCGCCAGCAGCGGGTTCCAGCGCCAATGCCACGCATCCGCGGTCATGCCGATCGGTCCGCCATGAATCCAAAGCAAGGTCGGCAGCTTTCCCGGCGCATTCTTCGGCTTCATCACGAAGTACTGCACGTCCGCGCCGTCGGTTGATTTTGCGGTGAGGTTCTCGACATCGACCCAGTCGGGATAGACGAAGCCTGACAGCCGCGCCAGAGTTTGCGGTGGTGAACCAGGCTTCGCATTGACGACAAACGCTTCCGGCGGCTCGCGAAAGGTCGAGCGCATCCCGGCGATACGGCCATCGGCCAGCACGCGGAGGTCGGTGTGCGCTCCACCCTCGCGTGCGGGCGTGATGCGCTCGACTTTGCCGCTCGCGACGTCGATCGTGAACACCGGCACGTGTCCCGCCACGTCGGCCCCGACGATCAGCCGCTTGCCGTCCGCGGACCAGTCGCCGATATGGGGCCACGCATCGAATTCCTTGCCGAGCTCGCGCAGTGCGCCCGTGGCAACATCGATCAGCGTCACTATCGGGCGGACCACGATCGTCGGCGAGCGCGTGGCGCGAATCACCGCTAGCGTTTTGCCGTCGGGCGCGTACAGCGGCGACTCGGCGTTGCTATTGGTGGCGGCAGCGACGATACGCATCGCCTTCGATGCGACATCGATTAGCGCAATCGCGGTGTCGGTTTCGCGATCGGCACCGGCGCTTTGCCAGGTCACAGCGACTTGCCGGCCGTCCGGCGACACGTCGAACCCCGGCTCGACCGACATCTCGCGCTTGGCCTGCGGCGTCAGATCGCTCCGACTCTTGCCGTCCGGCGAATACGCGATCACATGCGCGTTCGCCATGTTTTCGTTCTCGTGCAGCCAGTGGTCCCAGTGCCGCACCGGCTGACTGCGAAAATGCCGTGCACTCGAGCCCTTCTTTTCGCGCTCCTTCGCGGTTTCGCGCTGCTTCTCGTATTCGACCGTGTCGAGCACCGGCGCCAGTACGAGCAACCGATCGGCCCCCTTGGCGAACTTGAAGCTGTCGACCCCCAGTGGCTCGTCGGTCAGCTGCTGCGGCTCGCCGCCCGAAGCGGGCAGCAGCCACACCTGCATGCGTTTGTCGGCGTCGTCATCGGATTTGACTTCGTTCGGTTGCCGATTCGACAGGAAACCCAGTGCGCCGTCGCGTCTGAAACACGGCGCCGTGTCCTTGCTGTCGCCGCGCGTCAATTGAATCGCATCGCTACCGTCGGTGGGAACCTTCCAAAGGTCCGCAACATATTTGGCGCCGTCGCGATCGAGCCGCTGCACGGCCACCGCAAGCCATGAGCCGTCCGGCGCGGCGGCAATTGCCGAAACGCGCTTCAAAGCAACGTGTTGCTCGACCGTGTATTCCGCATCGTTCATTGGAGTACCTTCGTGCTGCGCACTGCGGTGCGAGCCCCTGCGGGCGGCCGGGCGGGACTCATTCGCAATCCTAGCGTTTGTTTTCAGCGCGGGAACTGAGCGCGCGATGCCCGATGTCGCGGCGAAACTGCATGCCGTCGAACGCCACTTCGTCAACCCCTTGGTAGGCCCGCTTCTGGGCCGCACGCACTGTTTCGCCCAGCGCCGTGACGCACAGCACGCGCCCGCCGTTCGTGACCAGCCGATCATTCTGCAGCTTAGTACCGGCATGAAACGTGATGCAGTCGTCGGTGTCGTCCGGCAGCTGCGTTATCGCGTCGCCCTCGCGCGGATCGGCGGGATAGCCGGCCGCAGCGACCACCACACCAAGCGCGGTGCGCCTATCCCATTGCGCCTCAACCTGGTCGAGCCGGCCGTCGATGGCTGCGTCGATCAGCATCGCCAGGCTGGACTTCAAACGGAACATGATTGGCTGCGCTTCGGGATCTCCCAATCGGCAGTTGAATTCGAGCGTCCTGATCTCCCCATCGCGCTTGATCATCAGTCCGGCATAAAGAAAGCCACTGTACGGAATGCCGTCAGCGGCCATGCCGGCAATGGCCGGCACGATGATCTCGCGCAGCACTTTGGCGTGAATCGTTGGCGTGACGACCGGCGTCGGCGAATACGCGCCCATGCCGCCTGTGTTCGGACCATGGTCGCCATCGAGCAGGCGCTTGTGATCCTGGCTGGTCGCCAGTGCCAGGGTGTTCTTGCCGTCGGCCATCACGATGAAGCTCGCTTCTTCGCCGTCGACGAATTCTTCAATCACGATGCGCGCGCCTGCGACGCCGTTCAGCATCGAATCGATCGCTGCGTTTGCTTCCTCGACCGTCGTCGCGACGACGACGCCCTTACCCGCAGCCAGGCCGTCGGCCTTGACGACGATGGGCGTACCGTGGCCGGTCACGTAGGCACGCGCGGCCGTGGCGTCAGTGAAACTTCGATACTGCGCGGTCGGAATGCCATGGCGAACCATGAACGCCTTGGCGAAGTCTTTCGAGCTTTCCAGTTGCGCGGCCGCCTGACGTGGCCCGAAAATGCGCAGCCCGCGCTGGCGAAACAGATCGACCACACCGGCCGCCAGCGGTGCTTCGGGCCCGACCACGGTGAAATGAACGCCTTGCTGCTGCGCGAAGTCGGCCAACGCCTCGTCGCTCGTGTAAGGCACGGTGGTTAGCCGCTTGTCACGCGCGGTACCGCCGTTGCCCGGCGCGACAAACACCGTCTGCACGCGCGCCGACCGCGCGAGCTTCCATGCCAGTGCGTGCTCCCGGCCGCCTCCGCCGATGACCAGCAAATTCATTGCGCAAGCGCGGCGGTTGTGTAGACCTGTTGCACGTCGTCAAGATCTTCAAGCGCGTCGAGCAATTTCTGCATCTTCTCGGCGTCGTCGCCGGTCAGCACCGTTTCTGCAAGCGGCTTCATCGTCACTTCGGCCAGCTCGGGTTTCAATCCCGCCGTATCGAGTGCGGTGCGAACCTTTTCGAAATCGGCTGGCGCTGAGATCACCTCGACTGTGCCATCGTCGTTGCCGAGTACGTCTTCGGCGCCGGCGTCGAGCGCGACGTCCATCACCTTCTCCTCGGAGGTGCCGGGAGCAAACAGCAGTTGCCCGCAATGTTTGAAGTTAAAGGCAACCGAACCGTCGGTGCCGAGGTTGCCGCCATGCTTGGCGAGGGCGTGCCGCACTTCGGCCACGGTCCGCACGCGGTTGTCGGTCAGTGCATCGATCATCAGCGCAGCACCGCCGATGCCGTAGCCCTCGTAGCGAATCTCTTCGTAGCTGACGCCCTCGAGCTTGCCGGCGCCACGCTGAATCGCGCCGGTCAGCTTGTCTTTGGGAACATTTCCGAGGCGTGCCTTTTCGAGCGCGAGCCGGAGCCGCGGATTCATCGCGGGGTCGGAGCCACCATCGCGCGCAGCGACGGTGACTTCACGGATGATCTTGGTCCATAGCGAACCGCGCTTCGCATCCTGGCGGTTCTTGCGATGCTGAATGTTGGCCCATTTGGAATGGCCGGCCATGTACGTACGCGGAAGTTGGTAATTCGGAAGGGGCGCGAGTGTAACAAGGGCCAATCGGTGATCGGCGCTTCCGCTACCATCATTGCAATGACAACACGGATTTGAGAGAGCCCATGGTAGAACCGCTGGTGATTGCAATATCGGGCAAGACCGAACTCGCGATGCTGCCGGCGCTTGCCAACCGGCACGGCTGCATCACCGGTGCGACGGGTACTGGCAAGACCGTAACGCTGCAAAAGATGGCGGAAAGTTTTTCGAACATTGGCGTACCGGTGTTCATGGCCGACATCAAGGGCGATCTGACCGGCATTGCGAAAGCGGGGCAGCTCAACGACAAACTGAAGGCGCGGCTGGCCGAGCATTCATTGCCTGAGCCCAAATGGCAGGCCTGCCCGGTTACGCTGTGGGACATCTGGGCCGAGCAGGGCCACCCGGTACGCGCCACGGTTTCCGACATGGGGCCGCTGCTGTTTGCGCGCCTGCTCAACCTGAATGAAACACAGGAGGGCGTACTGGCGCTGGTGTTCAAGGTGGCCGACGACAACGGCTTGTTGCTGCTCGATCTGAAGGACTTGCGTGCCATAGTGCAATACGTCGGCGATAACGCAACGCAGTTCAAGACGCAATACGGCAACGTATCGTCGGCGTCGATTGGCGCGATTCAGCGCGGACTTCTGCAGATCGAAGAACAGGGCGGAACAAAATTCTTCGGCGAGCCGATGCTGGATATCGCCGATCTGATGCAAACGGCCGACGGCAAAGGCGTCGTCAACATCCTTGCGGCCGACAAGCTGATGGACAACCCACGGCTGTATGCGTGTTTTCTGCTGTGGCTGCTGTCGGAGCTGTTCGAGAATCTGCCGGAGGTCGGCGATCGCGACAAACCGAAGCTCGTGTTCTTCTTCGATGAAGCACACCTGCTGTTCAACGATGCGCCGACGGCGGTGCTCGACAAGGTCGAGCAGGTGGTGCGGCTGATCCGCTCCAAGGGCGTCGGCGTTTACTTCGTGACGCAAAATCCGATCGACATTCCGGACAAAGTGCTGGGCCAGCTCGGCAACCGCGTGCAGCACGCGCTGCGTGCATTCACCCCGCGCGATCAGAAGGCGGTCAAAACGGTGGCCGAGACGATGCGCGCCAATCCGAAATTCGACATGACCAAAGCCATCCTCGAGCTCGGCGTCGGTGAAGCGCTGGTGAGCTTTCTAGATGCCAAAGGAACGCCCACCATTACCGAGCGCGCCTGGGTGCTGGCGCCCGGGTCGCAGCTGGGGCCGATTACGCCGGATGACCGGAAGCGATTGATCACCACCTCGATCGTCGCTGGCACCTACGAAAAAACGGTGGATCGTGATTCGGCCTTTGAAATGCTGAAGGCGCGGGCCGACAAGGCAGGCACTCCGGCGAGCGGAGGCGGCAAGCCCTCGCTGTCGACACCGACGCAAGCTCCCGCTGGCGGCGGCGTGATGGGCGGATTGGGCGACATTCTGTTTGGCTCGACCGGACCACGCGGCGGTCGCCACGAAGGGATGGTGGAGGCGATGAGCAAGAGCGCGGCGCGCTCGGTGGGCTCTTCGATCGCGCGTGAGATCACGCGCGGCGTCCTTGGATCGATACTCGGCGGACGGCGGCGTTAGCGGCAGCGCAGCGCGTCGTTGAACTTGCGCTTGTGACTCGCGCCGATGAACTCGCTGATTGACGCGCTGACAGCGATGAAAACAAGCGCGTGTTGCGTGCCGAATACTTGTTCGTCGGCGGCAAGGCGTACGCATTCCGATCATCGCCCGCCAATTAACGTCGAAGCGGGAAGATTGGCACTCGTCGCCCGTGAGTGCTTTTCGTTTAGTAGTCTTTTTGGCCTCTACCTGGCAGGGTTTTACATGTATACCGTTTACGAGCTTCCGCGTTGATTCGAATGCAGCGTAAACGGAGGTCTGAATGAGCGTGCCGGCAGTCATCCCGTCGCCGATTGCGATCGCAGGGTTCAAGGACGTCTATCAGGTGTTGCGCGTTGAAGACGCCCTCACCGGCCTGCAGGAGCTCGGCGCCAGCGCCAGCGACGCGCTGCGAGCGACCTACGTCAAGATGATCCGCAGCGGCGGGCAGCGCTTCGTCACCAAGCCGGCGGCGCTGCCCGACATCGATGCACTGATCAACGAGCTGCCGAATTTCGAAGCGCCGCTGCACGACATTCGCAAACAACTGGCGCTCTGTTTGTCGTCGGATGATCCGCTCGAGCTCGAGCCGATGTTGCTGCTGGGCGAGCCGGGCATCGGCAAGACGCATTTCGCGCGCCGTCTCGCAAAATTGCTTGGCACCGGCTACAACTTTATCGGCATGAGTTCGCTGACGGCCGGTTGGATTCTTTCCGGCGCGTCGGCGCAGTGGAAGAACGCGAAGCCCGGCAAGGTGTTCGACGCGTTGGTCAATGGCGACTACGCCAACCCGGTGATCGTTGTCGACGAAATCGACAAGGCCGGCAGCGACACGCAATACGACCCACTGGGCAGCCTGTACACATTGCTGGAGCACGACACCGCGACCGAATTTGTCGACGAGTTCGTCGAAGTGCCGATCGACGCGTCCGACGTGGTGTGGATCGCCACCGCGAATGATGCGCATTCGATTCCGTCGCCGATCCTAAACCGGATGAACGTGTATGCGATCGATCCGCCGGATCACGACGGTTCACGCCGCATCGCACGCTGTATTTACGAAGAGTTGCGCGGCGAGCACGCGTGGGGCCAGACCTTCCCACCGGAACTTTCGGACGACGGCCTAGACCGACTCGCTCGACTGAAGCCGCGCGAAATGCGGCGCGTGTTACTGGCTGCCTTTGGCACGGCCAAACTGGCCGGGCGCAACGAGGTTCGGCCCGACGACATCACTGAGGAGCGTGCGGCCAAGAAGACGCGGATAGGGTTTTAAGGGCTCTTCGGCGCTTTCGCCTGTTCCGAAGCAACGCGCCGGTAGACCGGCCCCCACAACGGGTGACCGACCTCGGCGTCGGTCAGTCTGAAGTTCGGGTCAGCAGCGAAGGCCGCGCGGAACGCCGACTCGCACTCGGCTGGCCGGCTATACGCGCACGCAATGAACGCGAGATGCTTGTTGGCCGTCGCAACATCGTTGCGGTTGTGCATGCCGTCGGTCAGTGCGCGCCTGAACATCACCTCGGCGCGCTCGTACTGCCCCTCTTCGTAAAAGCGCATGCCGTTGAGGAACGCCCGCTCGGCGGGTTGTTCGTACAGGCGGGCGATGCTGACGGATGCCGGCGGCGGTTGCGGCGGTGCGCGGGGTGGCTCCAGCAGCGCACAGCCGGCGCAGACTACGCCCGCAACGATCACGGCGCCGACTCGCGTGAGGTTATGCAGCAAGCAGGTCATTGAAACAGGTGGCTGATACGCAGCGGACGGCCGGGCGCGACTTCCACTTGGGTCACGTAGGGCGGTCGCTGACCGTTGCGCAACTCGATCGTGTGACGTCCCGCAGGCAACTGCAGCTGTGCAAGCGGCGGAGTGGTGCCTTCGCGCGCGCCGTTGACAAAGACTTCCCCCCAGGGCGCGACAGCGAAAACCACCAGCCCTTTCTCAGCAGCGGCGCTGTGTGTCTTGATCGGCCGCTGCGTGGGCGCGCGTGCAACCGGCTGCTGTGTGGGAGCTTCGGTGCGCGGGTTCGATTCCGCCGGCGCAGGTGAATCGCCGCTCTGCGATGCTGCGATTGTTGCAGCGCTGTCCGGGGTCATCGCATCGGATCGAGCGGCCGGTGCTGCAGCAGACGTACCGGTAACTGCCGGCTGGCGCCCCGAGTCACGCCACGCCGCGCCGAATGCGGCGATCAGAGCGACCGCGCACGCCGCCGCTGCGAGCGCCATCTGATTCCCCGCGCGTGCCGCCGGTGGTCGGCCCATGCGCATCGTCGATTGCTTTCCGCTGGTCGCGATATGAATTTGCATCGTCGGCACGATCTCGACGCGGGCTGGCATGCCCGTGATCGTCAACGCGCTGGACGGGTGGCTGCCGCGATTGCCCCACAAAAACGTCGTCAGCGCGTTGCGGAACTGCGCCGCCGTGCCGAACGGTCGAGCGCCGTGCAGCTCAAGCGCGTTCTCTGCGATCTCCGCCAGTGCGAGTGGTGCGGCCGGCCGGATCTCGATGACCGGGCTTTCGCCGCCCTTGCGCGCGCGCAACGCATTCAGATCCGGCCGCGATCCTGTCAGCAACAGGAACAACAGTGCGCCCAGCGCGCGGATGTCCTTGCGGCGCGCCTCGGGGCCGAGCTCGTTCTGAAAATACGGCAGCATCGACTGCGTACCCGCGAGCTCGAAGTCGCCGGTGGTGCCGCTGTCGATCCAACCGCCGAAACCCATCACCTTCGGAACCTTGTCGGGTTCCTGCAGGTAAATGCGCGATGCAGCCAGATGCCCGTGCGGCACACCGCGCGAGTGTGCATGCTCGACGGCGTCGGCCACGCGCGCCGCAATGTCAGCCGCCTGCAATACGCCGGGGTGGAAACCCTCCTGCATCGCTTCGTCAAGCAGTTTGCCGTCGACGCGCTCCAATGCCAGATAGCCGACGTTGTGCACCCGACCCGCATCGAACACCGTGACGATGTGAGGATGGTGCAGTCGCCCCGCGGCCTGCGCCTGCCGCATAAAGGCCTGTTCGATGCGTTCGTGCCCGGCGGAGTCTTCGCCGCGGCGCGCGTGCAGCTGCACCGCCTTCAACACGAGCTCGCGGTTGAGCACCGGATCCGTCGCGAGGTAGGCGACCGTGTGCCGATCGCGCCGCAGTTCACGCGTGATCGAATAGCGGCCAATCAGCTTCAAATTCTGTGTAAGCGCTTCGGGCATCCAGACAGAAGGTTCGAGGCGTTGCGTCAGGCTAGCCCATGTACAGGCACATCACAATCGGCGCGAAGCGCCGAATTAAGGCAGCTGAGCCGACCATACACGTCCTTGATGCAATTATCTTTGCCTGAGGTGGCCGCGCCAAGCGCCGAATCAAAACCGATGTTGCAGGCCCAGTGTCTCGCCCGAGCGCACTTCGACGCGGGCGACAAACGGAGTCGCAGCGCCATTGCGAATTTCGATCGTGTGCACACCGGGCGCCAGCGAGAGCTGCGTCAGTGGCGGCGATACACCGCGCGCTGCACCGTCGACGCTGACCTCGCCCCATGGCGTTACGGCCAATGCGACGTTGCCGTCGCGCGGCGGCGGAGCCGGTGCCGGTGTCGGCTCGCTTTTGCGGCGCGCGGCGGCCCGGGTTTCGGCAGCATGGGCTTCAAGCGCCGCGGCCGCAGCGGCGGCGGGATCCGGCTGCGGGGCTGCCGGAGGTTCAATCGCCGGTGCCTGCGTGACCGGCAGCGGCGCGGCAATAGGTTCGGGTGCAGCCACGCGCGGCGTCGGCGGCTCGCGTTCGCGACGCAACGCTGCAGCGAGCACAATGATCGCTATCGCGCCCATCACGATCGCCACGATGGCACGGCCGCTTAGCGCGCGCTTGGGCACCAACACCCGCGCGGCGCGAGGCTCGGTGCGGGTCGCGATGGCGGCGTCAGCGGCCGGAGCGCGCGAGCCGTCGACGAAATCGGCCAGCGCGTTGCGTAACTCGGCTGCTTTTTGGTAGCGCGCCGCGGGCTCTTTTGCCATCGACTTGCGCACGATGTCGGCGAGCGCCGGCGGGGTTTCCGGACGAATGCGATCGACCGGCTTTGGATTCGCCGATAGCACCTGGTCCAGCGTTTCATCGACCGTGCGACCGTCGAACGCACGGCGCCCGCAAAGAAGCTCGTACAGGATCGTGCCGAGTGAAAAGATATCGCTGCGCGCATCAAGGGTGGCGCCGTCGGCCTGCTCGGGTGACATGTAGTTCGGTGTTCCGACCAGCTGTCGCGTTTTGCGCAGCTTGGTCTCGGGCGCCGGCGCGAGTGCAGTTCCGAAGTCCAGCAGCTTGGGCTTCAGATCGCGCGAAAGAAATATGTTACTGGGCTTGATGTCGCGATGAACCAGCCCGCGCTTGTTCGCGTAGTGGATTGCGTCGGCAACCCGCATCATCATCGCCGCCGACTGGCGGGGACTCATGCGATTGCCGGTTGCAAGATATTCGTGCAGGTCCTGGCCGTGCAGTCGTTCCATCGCGATGTATGCAAACGAGTCGGTCTTGCCAGCGTCGTAGATGGTGACGATGCTCGGGTGGCTCATGCCGCCCGCCGATTTCGCTTCATGCAGAAAGCTCGCTTCGATCTGGGTGCGAAACTGGTCCTCACGCGCGAGCGGGATGATCTTGATCGCAACTTCCCGCGCCAACACCGGGTCGTGCGCTGCATAGACGACGCCGTAGGAGCCGCGGCCAATCTCATTCAAGATGGTGAAACGGCCGATGGTCTTCGGCGGCGCAGGGACCGGCAGGTCGAGCGGGTCGAGCGGGACGGTGGCTGTGTAAGGTTCAGACATCGGCAGGCGATTATCGCACTGCAAGCCAGGGGCAATCCCGCAAATAAATTGGCGATCGTTTGTCAGCAATCAACCTATCGCGAAAAAATGATCCGTTCGTTGCGGAGCAGGCGCGCCTGAGCAAACAGTGCCGCCGCAGTGATGGCCATTGCTATGGCGCCCGGAAGCAGAATATCCGTCGCGGTTATCGCTTCCCCGCGCAAAGACCGCATCATCACGGTCTGCTGTCCCATTGCCGGCACGAACAGCTGCCAGGCCGCGTCCCGGATGGACACGAAAAGCGGCACGATCGGCGTGAAGTTGACCAGCATCGCGAGATAGGTCGCGTAGGTCTGTGCTTCCTTGTGGCTGCGGCCGTAGGTGGCGGCCAGCATGTTCACCGACGCGATCATGGCGGAAAACGGCAGCAGCATCACGATGAACAGCGCAAGCTCGCTCAATCCGAACTGCATCAGCGCCGACAGATTCTCGCTGCGAATGAACTGCATCGCTGCTTTGAATCCGATCAGCGTCAGGATGACCACCGTTGCCGAGCACAGCGCCACGACCAGCCACTTGCCCAGCACCAATGCGCCGGCCGCTACCGGGTTCATCAGCAACGGCTCAAGCGAGCCGCGCTCGCGCTCGCCGGCGGTGACATCGATCGCGACGCTGATCGCGCCAGCGACCGAACCGAGCAATGCCAGCCACGGGATCAGGAACAGCAACTGCGCGCCGCGGGCCTGGCTGCTGGCGACGTTGAGTTCTTCGATCTCGACGGCAGCCAGCACCTGCGGGCTGACGCCGCGCGCGAGCAGACGTTGCACACCGAGTTCACGCGCGAAGCCGCGCACCGCGTTCAATGTGATGCGCGTCGCCGGCTGCGCGCGCGTGGCGGTTTCGTCGAAGGTCACCGGCAATCGAATCGTCTCGCCGGCGGCCAGTCTTTGCTCGAACTGGTCGGGCACGACGATCACCGCGTTCTGCAGACGCCCCGACTTGATCTGCGCTGCGTAATCGTCGGGCGCGTCTCTTACCGTGGCACCGGCGCGCTGCAGAAAGTTGATCAGCGTCGGCGCCGCCTTGGCGTTGGCGACATAGATCTCGCGCTTGGCAGCGCCTTCTTCGACGCTCGCGATGAATATCGACAGCAGGACCAGTGTCAGCGGCCCGGCGAGGATCGACGTGATCAGCACGATCAGCCAGGTGCGCCGGTCGCGCAGCGCATCCTTGAGCTCCTTCCGAAAGACCGTTGACGTCGTACTCATCGAGTTGCTTCCGGTTCGGCTTCGTACGCCAGCTTGACGAACGCGTCTTCGAGCGATTCGGTTCCGGCGTCAGCACGGATCGATTGCGCCGTGCCGTGCGCCACGGCGCGGCCGCGCGCAACGATCACGATTTCATCGGCGAGCTGATCGACTTCCTGCATGATGTGCGATGAGAGGACGATGCATTTGCCATCGTTGCGAAGGTGCATCAGCAATCGGCGCAGCGCGCGCGTTGAGACGACGTCGAGTCCATTGGTCGGCTCGTCGAGGATCAGGTAGTGCGGGTCATGGATCAACGCGCGCGCCAGCGCCACCTTCAGCCGTTCGCCGGTTGAAAAGCCGTCGACGCGACGTTGCAGCATGGGTCCCATGTCAAGAAGCTCGGACATCATTGCCAGGCGCTCGCTGCTCAATTTCCGCGGCACGTTGCGCAGCTGCGCGTAGTATTCGATGTTCTCGCGAGCAGTCAGGCGTATATACAGCCCGCGCGCGTCGGACAGAACGCCCAGTTGCGCCCGCACCGCACGCGTGTCGGTTTGCACGTCGATTCCTCCGACGCGTGCCTGGCCGCGGTCGGCGCGCACCAGCGTGCCAATGATGCGCAGCGTGGTTGTCTTGCCGGCGCCGTTGGGCCCGAGCATCGCCGTAATTCGGCCGTCTTCCGCTTGGAACGAAACGTCTTCGACCGCGACCACGCGCGCTCGCTTGCCGTCCACCTTGGCGTCGAATGATTTTGCAAGATTCCGGACTTCAATCACGGCTTTGTTTTCGGCGCCGCGGCGGGATCGATCGCTGTAAAGAAACTCGCCGCAGGAATCCGCGCCAGGCAGTCGCCGTCGACGGCGTCGAACGATGCATCGCGTACGAAGCGCGACACCAGCGCCGGTGCGCAGCCCTGAGCGCTGATGCCGTGACCCAGGTTGGGTGCGACGACGTGTTTCGCGTTGCCAAGCCGTTGCGCGACCGACTCTCCGTGGCGCGGCGGTGTGGCAGGATCCAACCCGCCCGAGAAAATCAATACCGGCACATTCGACGCCGGCACGGAATAGAACGCCGGCGGCACCGGGCGCGATGGCACCAGGCGGCATGTCTGCCGGTAGAGCTCGGCAAACGCGGAGCCGAAGCGCGTGCCGCTTAACTGCGCCACGGCCGCCGGGTCGAGGCGGGGCACGTCTTCCGCACAAATCACTGCGAAATGCATCCCGACTGCAAAGTTCTCGCTGACGTTGCCACTGATGGCCGCACTCAAAGCAACCAGCGCGGTGAAATCACCGCGGCCGGCTTCTGCCAGTGCGTAGGGCAACACCGACGACAGCTGCGGCACATACAGCGGCGCACGCAGCAGTGACGCCAGCATCTTGCGATCGATCCGCAACGATTCGGTCACACCGGTCAGCGGGTGCGGGATCCGCACGTCGATGCCGCTTTCGGCCCGCTTCAGCAAGGCCGAAATATTTTCGTGGAAGTCCGGATACCGCGTGCCGCACCGTTCGTTTCGTGCGCACGCGTCGCCCAGCGATTTCAGTGCAGCTTCGGCGTCCAGCGCGAACGACACCGGCAGTGCCATGTCGGGCGGCGCTACCCCGTCAAGCACGGCGGTCCGAACCCGCCCGGGATATTGCCGCATGTATTCGAGCGCCACGCGCGTGCCGTAGGACGCGCCCCAGAGATTTATTTTCTCTGCGCCGAGCTGCTCGCGTATCGCCTCGAAGTCGCGTACTGCGATCCAGGTCGCGTACTGCCGCGGATCCGCGGGTAACGCTTTAAGACACGGAGCAAGTCGCGCAGCTTGCTGCTCGGGTTCGAGCGCCGATGCGAGCGAACTCTCGTCGAGCTCGCACGCCAGCGCGTTCGAGGCACCGGTACCACGCTGATCGACAAGAACAAGATCACGCCGCGCATTGAGTTCGGCCAGCACCGGCATTACCTGCCGCGCCAACTTGGTCGCGGCCTGTCCGGGTCCCCCCGCGAATACGAATAGCGGATCGAGCTGCTTGTTGCGGGCCACGGCGGGAACTACGGCGAAGCGAACTTCGATCATGCGACCCGCAGGTGTGTCCGGATCCTCTGGCACGCGGACCACTCCGCACTTGATCTCGCGCTCAACTCCGGGAATGCGGCACGCTTTTAGTTCGGTTGCAGCAGTGGCTGCTGAACGGCACGCGGCCAGTGCCAGTGCGGCAAGCAACGAAGCGAGCAAGACGACGAAGACTTTCATGGGGCGATAGTGAAGGCGGCGCGCCGAACGATAGCAATGAACCGCGGACGAACCGCCTCGCACGACGCGGTTTTCTTGTACGTCAAGGCGCAACCGTAGAATCGAGCAGTGCAATCTGCTCAACGAAGCGCGTTCGCGGCCGGCCTTACGCTTTCCATTGTCGGCAGCATCCTGTTCTCTGCCAAGGCGGTCGTCATCAAGCTCGCTTACCGGTACGGGGTCGATGCTGCCACGTTGATTGCATTGCGGATGGGGTTCTCGGTGCCGTTCTTCATTGGTGCGCTGATTTGGTCATCGCGCGGCGCGAGCAGACTGTCGCTCGCCGATCATGGGCGGTTAATCGTCATCGGGCTACTGGGCTACTACGCAGCCAGCTATCTGGATTTTCTCGGGCTGCAATACGTCACCGCCGCACTCGAACGTCTGATCCTCTACCTAAGCCCCACCTTGGTCGTCATACTTTCCGCGCTGGTGCTGCACAAGCGATTCGGCCGTTTTGAGTGGAGTGCATTGGCACTCTGCTACGGTGGAATCTTGCTGGTGTTCTGGCATGACGCGAGTCTGGAGGGCGGGAAGGTCCTGCTGGGTTCAGCCCTGGTTTTCACCAGTGCCGTGTGCTACGCGGTCTACCTAATTGTCTCCGGTGAACTTGTGCAGCGCCTGGGAGCGATACGCCTGACGGCGTATGCGATGTGCGTGTCGAGCTGCGCGGTGTTCACGCAGTTCGCCGTGCTTAACCCGCTCTCAGCCTTGCGGCAGCCCGAACCGGTCTACTGGCTATCGTTGCTGAACGCGTTGCTGTGTACCGTGCTGCCTGTGTTTGCGACGATGCTCGCGGTCGAGCGAATCGGCGCGAGCCGCGCGTCAATGGCTTCGATGATCGGCCCGGTGTCGACGATCGCATTGGCGTATCTTTTTCTGGGTGAGCCCGTCACGGTGTGGCAGCTGGCGGGCACTGCGCTGGTGCTCACAGGAATCTACGCGTTAACGCTTGCAGGTAAAGTTCCGGTACCCAAGGAGGCAACATGAAATCGAATTCGATCGTGATCCGCTCGCACGGCGGCCCCGAAGTGATCGAGATGTTTGAAGCCGATGTGCCCGATCCAGCGCCGGGCGAGGTGCGGATCCGGCAGCATGCAGTGGGACTCAACTTCATCGACATCTACTACCGAACGGGCCTGTACGCAAACACGCTGCCGCATGGGCTCGGGTTTGAAGGTGCCGGCGTCATCGAAGCGGTTGGCGCCAACGTGCGGGAACTGAAGGAGGGCGACCGCGCCGCGTATCCACAGGGTCCGATCGGCGCGTATGCCGAGGTGCGCACGATGCCTGCGGCGATGGTTGTCAAGCTTCCGAAGGCGATCAGCTTCGAGCAGGGCGCCGCGGTGATGCTGAAGGGTCTGACGGTTCAGTACCTGTTTCGCCAGACTTATCGGCTGCAAGGTAACGAAACGATTCTGTTCCACGCCGCCGCCGGCGGCGTCGGCCTGCTGGCGTGTCAGTGGGCGCGCGCGCTCGGCGTGCGGTTGATCGGCACCGTCAGTTCGCCCGAAAAAGCCGCGCTCGCAAAGAAGAACGGCGCGTGGCAAACAATCGACTATTCGAGAGAAAATTTTGCGGAGCGCGTCGCGGCGCTAACCGCTGGTGCGAAGGTGCCAGTGGTCTACGACGGGGTCGGCAAGACAACGTGGGAAGGGTCGCTCGATTGCCTGCAACCGCGTGGATTGATGGTCAGCTTCGGCAACGCGTCGGGTGCGGTAGCGGGCGTCAATCTGGGAATTCTGGCCGCGAAGGGCTCGCTATTCGTTACCAGGCCGACGCTTGGAACGCACGTCGTGCCGCGTGCCCGCCTCGAGGAATCGGCAGCCGAATTGTTCGATCTGATGCAGCGGGGCAAGATCAACGTTGATATCGAACAGCGCTATGCGCTGGCGGACGCGGCGCGCGCGCATGACGATCTGGGCGCACGCAAGACGGTAGGTTCGTCTGTCCTTGTACCCGCTTAGCGGCGCGAAGACTCGAATTCGAGGGTCGACGTCTTGATGTCGAGCAGCGGCGCCAGCTCGTAGACGTTACGGTAACCGTAACTGTAGAGCGCGACGTACGTCGATAGGTTCATCGACGCCGCCGGGACCTTGGTCGGAAACGCGCTCTCAGCGCCGACGAAGCTGTTGTTGCAATAGCGGCTTGGTGAGGCTCGTTGACCGCGGCGAGAGCGGATGCCGCCGTCGTGCGTGCCTATTGTTTTGCGCGTGTGTACCCGTATGCCCACGCCAGCAATATCGCCTGCAACGGCACGCGCAGCCATAGCGTCAGCGGCGAAAACTGCGGGAACAGGTGTGGGTTCAGTGCCATGTGCAGGTTGGCCGGAAACACGGCGACCAGCAGCGCGATCAAGCCCCAAGCGGCGATCCTCGACCAGCGGCGAAAAAGCAGCAGCGCTCCGAGTGCGATCTCGGCGACGCCGCTCAAATAAACGAGCGGAAGATGCCACGCCAGATACGGTGGCATGATGCTGACGTAAAAATCGGTGTTGAGAAAATGGTTGATGCCGGCGCCGACGAAAAACGCGCCGAACAGAAATTTCGCCCAGCGCCGCACGCCGCTCACGTGCGGTGGTAGCTCGTGACCCGCTCGACTTCGCTGCTGGAACCGAGGAACACCGCGACCCGCTCGTGCAGTTGGTGCGGGTCGATCTCGAGGATGCGTTGCACGCCGCTGGTCGCCGCGCCTCCGGCCTGCTCGACGAGAAATGCCATCGGATTGCCCTCGTACATCAGGCGCAGCCGACCCGCGGAGTAGCCAGGGCGCGCGTCACGCGGATACATGAAGATGCCACCGCGCGACATGATCCGGTGCACATCGGCGACCATCGAAGCGACCCACCGCATATTGAAGTCGACGGCGCGCGGACCGGTGCGACCGGCGAGCAACTCGTCGACGTACCGTTTGACCGGGGCTTCCCAGTGCCGCACGTTCGACATGTTGATGGCGAACTCGCGCGTGTCCGGCGGAATGCGGACGTTCGCTTGGGTCAACAGGAACGAACCCGTGTCGCGATCGAGGGTGAAAACCTGCACGCCATGTCCGACCGTCAACACCAGCAGCGTCTGCGGTCCATACACCGTGTAGCCGGCGCATACCTGTCGCGTGCCTTGCTGCAGGAACGCTGCCTCTCCGGCAGCGTCTCCGTTCGGCGGGCTCGGCAGTACCGAGAAAATCGTTCCGATCGAAACGTTGACGTCCACATTACTCGAGCCGTCGAGCGGGTCGAACAACAGCAGATACCTTCCGCGCGGGTACGCCACCGGGATTCCCATCGGCACATCCATTTCCTCGGATGCCATGCCTGCCAGGTAGCCGCCCCAGCTGTTGGCTTCTAGAAGAATCTCGTTCGACAGCACGTCGAGCTTTTTCTGCGCCTCGCCCTGAATGTTGGTTGTGTCGGCGCTACCGAGTACATTACCCAGTGCACCTTTGCCGATCGCGTGACTGATGGTCTTGCATGCGCGTGCGACGGTCTCGAGCAGCAGCCGCAGATCTGAATCGATGCCGTGTTCGCGCTCTGCGCGAATCAGGTAATGCGTCAGCGACAGCCGCATCGCCGATAGCTCAATTTGCGAGTGCCTTGTTGACGATCTCGCAGACGTCGCGCGATAGCCCGGCTTGCGCCGCGACCTGCTGAAGCGCAGCGCGCATTGCAGACTGGCGGTCGGATGTGAACTTGCGCCAGCGATCGAGCGCACGCGCGATGCGCGCAGCGAGCGTGGGGTTTCTTTTGTCGAGCGCCAGCACCTGATCGACCCAGAATGCGTAGCCGCCGTAGCCACGATCGCTGCGCCGGTGGAACTCAGCTTCATTCAAGACGCAGAAGGATCGAATCAGTGCGTTGACATTGTTCGGATTGGAAAGCGAAAAACCAGGATGCCGCATCAACAGCCGCACCCGGTCGACGACCGGCGGCTCGCCCGGATGCCCGATCGCAGTCGCCTGCAGCTGAAACCATTTATTCATCAGCAACGGCTGTTCGCTCCACACGCGCGCGAGCTGAATTAGCGCCTCGGCTTTCAGCGGCGACGTACTGTTGACGATGACCGCGAGTGCGCCCTGTGCGTCGGTCATGTTGGTCGATGCCACCAACTGTTCGCGGGCGAGGTCGAGTACGCCTTCGACCTCACCCTCCGCCAGATACGCCAGCGCAAGATTGCGCAAGGCACGCTTGCCCGCCGAGGCATGATCCGGCGAATATTCGCCGCCGACGCACATCGACGAATGAGTCGCGCGCCAGTCGTCAGCAAGTCGTCGTCCGAGCTCGCGCATCACATAGCGCCGCGCCTGACGAATCGCTTCCGGATCGACGATCGGCCGCTGCTCACCGATAAAACTCTCGGCGGGCAATAGCAGCGCCTGCGCTTTGAACGCGGGCGACAGGGCGGAATCGAGTAGCGTCGCGCGCAGCGTGGTAACCAGCGCATCATCGAGTACAGCCGGCTGGCCGGCTTCGACCGCGTCGGTCAGCGCCATCAGCCGGGCAATCGCCAGCCGCTGGCCAGCTTCCCAGCGATTGAAAACATCCGAATCGTGCGCTGACAGGAACGCAAGCTCTGCGTCGCTGTAGCGGTGCTCGACGATGACGGGCGCCGAAAAGTTACGCAGCAGCGACGCAACCGGTCGCTCGGGAATGTTGATGAACCGGAACGTCTGCTTCGCCTGCGTCAGATCGAGCACGCGGCTGGTCGACGTGCTGGCAGGGTCTCCTTCGAGTTGAAGTGGGAGATCGCGTCCATCACCGGCGATCAGAGCGAGCGCAAACGGAATGTGAAATGGCTCCTTGCGGGATTGTCCCGGGGTTGGCAGGGTCGATTGCGTCAGAGTGAGTTCAAACGCGGACGCACTCTCGTCATAGCGGGTTTCGACCGCCACGCGGGGCGTGCCGGCCTGCGAATACCAGCGCTTGAATTGCGTCAGGTCACGCGAATTCGCATCGGCGATCGCGGCGACAAAGTCGTCGCACGTCACCGCGTGACCATCGTGGCGCTTGAAGTACAGATCCATGCCGCGCCGGAAACCGTCGACGCCGACCAGCGTCTGCATCATGCGCACAACCTCGGCGCCTTTCTCGTAAACAGTCGACGTATAAAAGTTGCTGATCTCCTGGTAGCTATCCGGGCGCACCGGATGCGCCATCGGGCCGCCGTCCTCGGGAAACTGCATCGCCCGCAGCGCCCGTACGTCCTCGATGCGCTTGACTGCACGGCTGCTCGCATCGCCGAGCATGTCGGCCGAAAACTCCTGCTCACGAAAGACCGTCAACCCTTCTTTCAGACTGAGCTGGAACCAGTCTCGACAGGTGACACGATTGCCGGTCCAGTTGTGAAAGTATTCGTGGCCGACGATCGACTCGATGTTCACATAATCGTCATCGGTGGCCACCACCGGACTGGCTAGCACATATTTCGCGTTGAATACGTTAAGGCCCTTGTTCTCCATCGCGCCCATGTTGAAATCGTTGGACGCCACGATCATGAAGCGGTCGAGGTCGAGCTCGAGCCCGTAGCGGCGCTCGTCCCACGCGATCGCGTGCTTCAGGCTTGCCATTGCGTGCGCGGTTTTATCAAGATTGCCGTGCTCGACGTAAATTTGCAGCGCAGCCCCACGTCCGCTCGCGCGCGTTACATGCTCTTCGAGCACTGCAAAGTTGCCGGCGACCAATGCAAACAGGTAACTTGGCTTCGCGAACGGGTCATCCCAGACCGCGTAGTGCCTTCCCTCTGACAGCGCGCCTTGCTCGATCAGGTTGCCGTTGGCGAGCAGCACCGGATAGCGCGCCCGGTCGGCGCGCACCGTAACCCGATAGGTCGTCATCACATCGGGGCGGTCAGGGAAGTACGTGATGCGGCGAAAGCCCTCGGCTTCGCACTGGCTGAAAAAGTTTCCGTTCGATACGAACAGGCCCATCAACTCGGTGTTGGCCGATGGCTTGATGCGCACAATGGTTTTCAGCTGAAAGCGATTCGATTGCGTGCGCAATGTCAGACCATCTTCGCGTACCTGGTATGCACTGGGGGGCAAGGCGTGGCCGTCGATTGCAATCAATGCGAGATCGAGATCCTCGCCGTCGAGCCGCAGCGGCACCGAACCGCCTACCACCGCGTTACGCCGGACATCGAGCGTCGCGGTGACGTAGGTCACTGCCGGATCGATGTCGAATTCGAGCGCTGCATGATCGAGCAGGAAATCGGGCGGCCGGTAGTCGGCGCGGCGAACGGTAACGGCCTGATCGTTTCGCATCGGACCGGGATTGTAGCTACGCGCCTTTCTCGGCGGCCAGATAAATGCCGGCGACAATCAGTGCGCCACCCATCAGGTGGTACGCGCCGATCGGATCATCGAGCAATGCCCACGAAAAGCACGCGGCAAACACGGGAGTCAAGTTGACGAAGTACATCGGAAGCACCGCGCCGACGCGCGCGACGCCGCGCGCCCAGCAGTAATAGGCGAGCAGCGAAGGCAATAGCGCTACATAGATCAGCGCGGCGAAATTGGTCGATGTGGCCGCCGGCGTTCGTTTGGTGATGACCCATTCGAGCAGATAAAACGGCAGGATCATCAGCGCGCCGAGCGCTATCTCAACGGCGAGCAATGCGGTCAGCGGCAACGCAGGGCGTCGGGTTCGCAGCAGCCACGTATAGATGCTCCATGCAAGCCCGGCGGTCAGCATGATCAGATCACCGATCGCAATGTGCAGCCGCAACAGGTTGCCAGGCTCGCCGCGGGCGATCACCCACAGCACGCCGAGCAGCGATACGGTAGCGCCGATCCATTGCCGCCGTGCAATTGCCGATGAAAAGAATGCTGCGCCGACCAGCAAAGTGATGATCGGGCCCGATGCGCCGATCAAGGTCGCGTTGACTGCGGTCGAGGTCTGCAGCGCGAGATACTGCAGCGAGTTGTAGCAGCCGACGCCGAGCAGGCTGGTCCACGCCAGCAGTGACCAGTGCGCGCGAATCGCCGCGCGATGCTGCCATACCGACTTCGCCGCAAACGGCGCCAGCACGGCGAGCGCGAGCACCCAGCGCCAGAACGACAACGCGAGCGGGGGAAACTCACCGACCAGTGCGCGCGCCAGCACGGCATTGCCGGCCCAGAACAGTGGCGGGGCAATCAGCAGTGCGGTGGTCGATGCGGACAGCCGCGCGATGGCCAAGGGAAATTAGAAGTCGATCTCGTCGCGAATCGCCGCGATGCCCGCCCTGGCACACGCCTCGTCGGCGTCACCGCTCGGCGCGCCCGACACGCCGATCGCGCCGAGCGTTGCGCCGCCGGCCTGTATCAACACGCCACCGCCGACCGCGACCACGTTGGGAATGGCTCTGATACCCGAACTCGGCATGCCCGATTGCGTCTGCTTCGCGAGCTCAAGCGTATCGACGCGAAAACTTATCGCCGTGTAACCCTTGTTGATCGCCGTGGTTACCGTGTGCGGGCCGGCGAAGCGGTCGCGCAGCATTGACTGCGCCACGCCCGATCGATCAACAACCGCCGCCGTGGCCTGATAACCGCGCTTGCGGCACTCCTCGAGCGCAGCTACGGTGGCCTTCAGTGCGGTCTCCGGCGTCAGCAACCGAGCGGTGTACGTTGCGGTCTGTGCCTGTACACACCCGGCGAACGTGAGCCAAGCCACCAACAGAATGTGCTTCATCGTGGGTCCCAAGCGTGCCGATTGAGATCAAAGGCTAGCAGTCATACACTTTGCGCTCCAAGCTTCGTGTAGGACCCGTGATGAACCTTTCCGATCTGAATCGATTCGTATCCGCCAAGTGGGATGAAGACGTGTTGCCGCGCCTGGTCGACTATGTTCGCGTGCCGGCAAAGTCGCCCGCGTTCGATGCGAGCTGGGACGCGCACGGTCATCTGCGCGCGGTCGTCAAGGCGGCCGAAGCATGGTGCCGCGAGCAGAAGATCGAAGGGCTGGCGATCGAAATCATCGCAATCGACGGCAAGACGCCGTGCCTGTTGTTCGATGTGCCGGCCACGCATGGTCTCGGCAACGATCGTACGGTTCTGTTCTACGGTCATCTCGACAAACAGCCCGAGATGGTGGGTTGGCGCGACGACCTCGGTCCGTGGAAGCCGGTGGTCGAAGACGGTAAGTTGTACGGTCGCGGCAGCGCCGACGACGGCTACGCGATTTACGCAGCTCTGACGACGATTGCCGCGCTGGATGCGCAAAGCGTTCCACGTCCGCGCTGCGTTGGCATCATCGAGACGTGCGAGGAGAGCGGCAGCCCGGACTTGCCGGAGTATTTGAACCTGCTCGCCGCGCGCTTCGGAGACGTGCAGTTGGTCGTCGGACTCGATTCGGGTTGCCGCAACTACGATCAGCTGTGGGTCACCACATCGCTGCGTGGACTGGTCGGTGGCACGCTCACCGTCGAGATCCTGTCCGAGGGCGTGCATTCGGGTCACGCCAGCGGCATCGTGCCATCGTCGTTCCGTGTCGCGCGGCAGCTGCTGAATCGGCTCGATGATTGTGCGACCGGAAAAGTAATGCTGCCGGAGCTGCACGCGACGATTCCGGACGAAAGGATGCAGCAAGCACAAACCGCAGGCGAGATCCTCGGCGACCAGGTTTGGAAAGAATTTCCCTGGGTCAGCTGCACCCACGGTGCGGGCGGGCACCTGCACGCAATGCCGGTCACCAGCGATCCGGTCGAGGGCATTCTGAACCGCACGTGGCGCCCCGCACTCGCGGTCATCGGTGCCGCAGGTTTTCCGAGCATCGACTCGGCCGGCAATGTGTTGCGCCCGAAAACCACATTCAAGCTCAGCATGCGCATTCCGCCAACCGTCGACGCCGACAAGGCAACGCGTGCGATGCGCAAGGCGCTGACCGACAACCCGCCGTACAACGCGAGGGTCACATTCGAAGCCGACTGGGGTGCCACCGGCTGGAACGCGCCACCGACCGCTACTTGGTTGAAAAGCGCGTTCGCGCAGGCCTCGCTGCAAACCTACGGTCAGGACGTCGCATGGATCGGTGAAGGCGGCACGATCCCGTTCATGAATATGCTCGGCGAGCGCTTTCCCAAAGCGCAGTTCTTTATTACCGGCGTGTTAGGCCCGCACTCGAACGCGCATGGACCGAATGAATTTCTGCATGTGCCGTACGCCAAGAAGTTGACGGCTGCGGTGGCGAGCGTGGTGGCGGCGGTGCGTTGACCAGAGGGCGCTCGTCGCCTAATTTGATGACGTTATTTTCGTCGCCGGCAGCGCATCGATCCAGCGGGGCGGCCATGCGACGCATTGCTTTTTCGCTAACTTTGCTTCCCTGCGCGGCTTTATGCCAGCAGCCGGCCAGGCCGGATGTTGCAGTGGCAGAATCAGAGCGTTCCGCCGCCGCCGAAAGCGTTGATTCGTCCCCTGCTGCTTGGGGAACACAGAAAAGCTACCTCATCCCCGCGCTGGAAATCGTCGGCTTCGATACGCTGCTCAACTTGTTCGACCGCGCCTACCTCAAGGGGCACGACTACGACAGCAATCTCTCGTCGATCAGACGCAACCTGCGCCAAAGTTGGAAGGTAGACAGCGACAACTTCACGATCAATCAGCTCGGACATCCGTATCAAGGATCGATGTATCACGGGTTCGCACGAGCGTCCGGACTGAACTACTGGGAAGGATTGACGTACACGTTCTTGGGCAGCGCATTCTGGGAGATCGCCGGAGAAACAACGCCGCCCTCGAAGAACGATCAGATCTCTACCGGAATCGGCGGCAGCTTCCTCGGTGAAGCGCTGTTTCGCATGTCGAGCCTGCTTCTCGAACAGGGCAGAGGGTCCCGCTTCTGGCGTGAGCTCGGCGCCGCGGCAATCTCTCCGCCCGTGGGCTTTAACCGCCTTGCGTTTGGCCAGCGATTTGCCAGCCCATTTCAAAGCCACGAGCCCGAGTATTACGGCCGCTTCAACATTGGATGGAGCGTCGCCACACAAAACGAGCCCGCCGGCACTTCGACAGAGATCAAACGCCACGAAGCACTGGTCGACTTCGCGCTGGATTACGGTTTGCCCGGTAAGCCCGGCTATACGTATAAGCGGCCCTTTGACTACTTCAGCTTCCAGGCCGCCGGGTCAAGTGCGATTGGCATGGAGAGTGTGATGACGCGCGGCCTACTGCTCGGGACCGATTACGCCGGCAGGAGTTACCGCGGGATATGGGGGGTCTACGGAAGTTACGACTTTATGGCGCCGCAGGTCTTTCGCCTGGCAAACACGGCGGTATCTCTAGGCACCACTGCGGAATGGCGGCTGTCACAAGCCGTCGCGTTGCAGGGAACAGTCCTCATGGGGGTGGGTTACGCCACGGTCAGTACGATCAACGGCATCGCGAACGAAAACGCAAACAGCTACGGTGTGGCGCCACACGGAACACTGGCATTGCGCCTGATCATGGGAGACCGCGCGTCGATCGATGTGTCCGCACGTGAATACTTTGTGGCCGGTGTGACGGGCGGTGATCGCGGCGGCCACGACAATATTGTGCGCACGGATGCATCACTGACTTGGCGCATTCTCGGCCAGCACGCCGCTTCGTTGAAATATCAGTTTTCCCGCCGCGACACGGCGTTTCCAACGCTGGGTGACAGAACGCAGACCAGAGGGACGGTCGGAATTTTCTATACGCTTCTTGGCCGTGATCGGTTTGGTCTTAGCGACTGGAGATAGTGCGCCAACCTGCGATTACGGCGCCGCTCTGATCAGTGTAGGTTGCCGAGACGCATCGCCATCGCTCCGGTGACGGCGCATGCAGCCAGAGTCCAGACGATCACGGCGCCTGATGGCAGATCGAACAGTGCGGAGAACGCGAGCCCAAGCGCATACCCAACCGCACCGATGACGTAGGCGATGCCATAACGGCGCAGCCCGTGCTGTTTGACGGTGGCGAGCGCCGGAATGATCAGACTCGAAAACACCAGATACACGCCGACCAGTTGAACCGACGCCGTGACGGCGAGTGCGAATACACCGTAGAAACCGAAACGGCCGAGCCGCCGCACCCACCCGAGCCAGAGCGCGGGAAGCACCACTAGAGTCACGACTGCGAGCCACACCAGCTGAGTCGTGTTGACCCACAGGATTTGGCCGACGAGCAAGTCTTTTAGATTTTCGCCCCCATGCGGATTGCTGGCGAGCAGCAGAATTCCGGCACACGCAGCCAGAATGAACATCACGCCGATTAGGGCCTCCTGTTGCTGCGGCGCGCGCCGCTCTGTCCAAGTGAGCAGCAACGCGCCGAGCAGGGCTGCGCACACGGCAGCCGCCTGCACAGCGATACCGCCTTCGAGGCCGAATGCGTCGGCGGCAATTACGCCGAGCCCGGCGATCTGCGCGATCGCAAGATCGATGAATACGATCCCACGGTCGAGGACCTGAGTGCCGAGCGGCACATGCGTCGCGAGCACCAGCAGCCCGGCGACCAGCGGAGGACCCAGAATGCTCCAGTCGAGCGCGCTCCAGTTCATCGCTTCTCTACGACGGCGAGCATGCGGGCAATCGTGTCGTCGAACAGACCGAACAAGTCCTTCGCTCCTTCAGAGCCTCCTACGGTGAACGGGAGCTTCACCGCTGGGGTCCCGGCGTTCTTGCTCAACCATTCCGACGGCCGGGGGTCTTGGTAGGCCGCGTAAAACACCATTCTCGGCGGCGTTCCCTTGAGCGCCGAAAGCACCTCCTGCAAGTGCGAGACTGTCGGCTCAACGCCCGGCTTGGGCTCGAGCACGGCCACTTCCTTCAGGCCCAGCCAGTCATACAGATACACGAAGGCCTTGTGCTGCGACACCACCGGCAAGTCCTTCAGCGGCGCCGCCTGAGCGGTCCAGCGGCTCATCGCTTGTTGCCAGCGCCGCGTGAAGTCCGCCTGGCGCTGCGCGTATTGGCTCGCATTTGCCGAGTCGATCTGCTGCAGCCGTGCCGACAGCGCCGCGGCCACCTGCGCGATATTGCGCGGATCGACTTGGATGTGCGGGTTGCCGGCCGCGTGGACGTCGCCTTGCGCGCGGTCGAGTTGCCGCGGTACGTCGAGCTTGCGCACGAAGTCCGCCGCAGCAAAGTTTCCGGGCTGGCCCGGTTGCACTTTCGCGTTACCTGATTGTTGAAGCAACACAGGCAGCCAACCGATCTCGAGCTCGGCGCCGGTGCAGACCACCAGATCAGCATTGCGCGCGCGTGCAATCAAGCTCGGCTTGGCCTGAATCTGGTGCGGATCCTGTAAGGCAGTGGTCGCGACCGACACCTCGACTAGATTGCCGCCCAGCTCCTGCGCCAGCGCGCCCCATTCGGGCTCGCATGCAAAGATGCGTAACGCGGAATGCGCGGGAAAAGCGAGCAGCAGCAGCGGTGCGGTCAGTAGAGCGACAAGCGTGTTGCGATTGATCATCATGGGTCCCCTGCGGAGAAGTGTCAGTAGCTGTGCGCGCCGTGCGCGCCCAGGCTCATCTGGTATTGGATGAAGAACTGGTTGTCGGTCAGTCCCTCGCGCGCGCGGTCCCGCGCGAATTGCAGGCGCACGCGCGAGAACTCGCTCGGGTTGAAATCGAACATCAGCGTGTTCTTGTACGGGTGGTAGCCGCTGCTTGCGAGCGAGGCGGCGTTGCGCCCGTAGTCCGGGGTGCCCGGGCTCAACCGCTCGGTGCGCAAGCCGACGCGCCATTGACGCAGGAACTGGTAGATGCCCTGCAGATACCAGCCCGATTGCACTGCGTGGTAGGTGTCAGCAACATTGGCGTTGCTCACGTCATAGGTCAAGTTACCGCTGCGCGTACTGCGCAGATACTCACCCTGAAGCTTGAAGCTGGTGACCGTGGCGTTGCCGTTCGGCGCCCACTTCCAGACCGCGTCAGCCACCCAGACCCGCGTGTTGCCGCTAAACAGGTTCGTCACCGCATTATTGGCGGCGTCGATCGTGACCAGACTCTGCTCGGTCGCCTTCGTATGCAGCATCGACACGCCGGCGCGCCAACTTTGGCTCTCACCAATATCGCCGCCGGTGTGGAAAGTAAGCGCGGCCATTCCGGCACCATTGCGATTCGTATCGCTGCCCGGAAGGCTGCGGCCGCGGCCGAGTTCTGCACCCAGCTCGAGGTACAGGTCGGTCGGCGCAATCCAGCTGAGCTGCACGCCGTCGTCACCGTACTGCGTGCCGAGCAAGGCCTGGTAGGCCAGCGGGTTGTCGACGAAGTCCCAGGTGTGGGCGTGCTGTGGATTCAGATATCCGATTCCAGAAAAGAACCGGCCGGCTTTCAGCGAGAGGCCGTTGCCTAGCGCCGTAGTGCGGATGAACGCCTCCTCGATCGAGATCGAGTTATCGGGTTGCAGCGCGATACTGGCCTGGCCGCGAACCCAAGGATCGATACTAGCCGCGAAGCTCAGCTCGGTCTCAGAGAGGCTGAAGCCGCGGGAACCGGGACCCACCTCAGCGTCCATCGGCAACGGGAAGCCGCTGATCGCGTAGTTCGCCGGGTCTTGCGACGTGCGCGTGTACGTCCCTGAGAGAATCAGTGAGATCGAAGGATTGAAGGCGTTCGCGCCGCCGGCAGTCGAGGCGGTAACGGGCTCAGCCGCAGACCGCGGCGGTGCCGCGGCTGGTTGAGCAGGTGTGGCAGCAGCCGCGCCGGCCGCGGGCGGCGGTGTTGTTGTGGCAGTGTCGGCCGCCTTCAGTCGCTGCTCCAGCGCCTGCAGCCGCGCTTCGTAGGCAGCGCGCATCGCTTCGATTTCCTGTCGAAGTGCCTTGATTTCGGACGGAGTGTCGGCCATCGCGCCGAATGGCGCGGCCAATGCGAGCGCGAAGCCCGCCTGTAATAGTCTGTGCATGTGTCTCGCTCCAAGCAATGACGTGAGAACGCGCGCACCGGTACTTTGCGGCGGCGCGCGGTGCAACGGTCAGTGCTGCAGCGAGGGGGGAGCTCGGCTCTCGTAAGCCCGGTCAGTTACAGCGAACCAGACGCGGCTGAAATCCGCGCGTGGCGCCTCACGGAGGGCGATCGGATGCGTCGACGAAGGAGGTTGGAAGGGGGGTGCGCCACCGGCAAGCGCCGCGGCAGCGAGGCAAAGGTCGCACAGTGCGTGCGCAAGACCTTGTTTGTCCGTACCGTTGCTGGAAGCCTCCAACTGCGAATGCGACAGTGCGTGCGTTGTCGCGACCGTCTGCGCGATCGGCGTCAGCAGCGCAAGCCACAGCAGCCACATGAAGCGGCGCCTGGCAAACGAACCGAGCTGGAGTACACGCATGGCGAACCGGACGCATCTTAGTCGTCTGTCGACCTTTCTTGCGCTGCTACGGTTGCATCAAACGTGAGCCCGGCCGCTTAAACAGGCTATCGTTCTCGGCTTCGCCAAAGCTCCACGGCTTGCTTCAGGAACGCATCGATCGAGGTAGCTGCGATCGCTCCCAGTCCGAGGTGCAGCGCGCAACGTCTCAATTCTTGAATCGGTGCTGAAGCATCGAGCGCTAGCGCACCGGATTGCTTCGATAGCTTGTCTCCGGCAGCGTTCAGCACGAGCGCAACGTGCAAGTAGCAGAGCGACGGGAGCCCGAGCGCGCGCTGCAGGAAGATCTGGCGCGGTGTGTTGTCAAGCAAATCGGCGCCGCGCACGACGTCAGTGATGCCTTGTGCAGCGTCATCGACCACGACCGCGAGCTGATACGCCCATAGGTTGTCAGCGCGTTTGACGACGAAGTCGCCGACGTCGCGTCTTAGTTGCTGTGCGTACGGGCCGGCAGCCCGGTCGATGAACGCGATTGCTTCACCCGGAACGCGGACTCGATACGCTCGAATCGGTTTGCCGTTTGCCACGCCGTGCGCGCACGTTCCGGGGTAGACGCCGGCCGGCCAGCGGGCGTGTGCTTCGATTACGTCTTCGACATCCCTGCGCGAGCACGCACAACCGTAGATCAAGCGCGCCGTCTGCAGCCTTTGGAATGCTGCCCGGTAGAGCTCGCTGCGCGCGCTTTGGTAAACCACCGGTTCGTCGGAATCGAGTCCATATTGCGCCAGCGTTTCAATGATGTGCTGCGCGGCCCCCGGCACGCTGCGCGGTGGGTCAAGGTCTTCGATGCGAAGGATCCATGTCCCATCGACCGCGCGCGCGTCGAGCCAGCTAGCCAGCGCCGCCGCGAGCGAGCCGGCATGCAACGGACCGGTTGGCGACGGCGCGAAGCGGCCGCGATACCGCTTTGCAGGATTTCGTTGGTCCGGATTCGACCCGATCTGTCCTGCTTTTGTCGGTTCAGCCGGTGCGTTCATGCGCCGATTATGCGTATAGCGGCCGCCATTTGACGACGACCGGTCCTTTTCTGGCTAAAGCTACCGTCACCTCCGGGCTTTTCAAACTGTCACTCGACCTTGGCCGCACGACATGGCCAGGCAATCTGGCATTCGGTCTGCTGATCGTGCTGATCCTGTGGCGCGAAAACCAGCTGCCCGCGGCGTTGATCTGGTGGTCGGCCCTGGCAGCGGTCGTGCTCGCGCGCGCTGCCTACTGCCAGCGGGCGTCGAGTTGGATGTCGGCGCACTCGACCCGGATGCCGCGTTGGGCGCAGGCATATGCCGCGCTCGCGGCGTTGGAAGGCACCGTGTGGGCGCTTGCGTTGGTGCTCTTGCCGGCAACCAACGAATCGGCCGCGGTGTTGCAACTGGTGCTGACCATTGCGGTCGTGCTGGGAACGCTGCTCGCTTTCGCGCCCGGCGGTATGCCGTGGATCGCGTGTGCGGTCCCGCTCGCGTTTGCACAACTGATGTTCATGTTGTCGCGCGACCTGCCGCTGCGCGAGATCACGCTGTTGTCGTGGGTGCTGACAATGGCCGGCGCGGCCGCTGGGTTCGTATTGCTGCGCCGGGCGCTGTCGAACAACGTGGCGATGCGCACCCGCGCGCACAGTTCAGCGCGAGCGCAGGAACAGTCGCACGCCGAACTGGTCCGCAGCCGCGAACAGCTGCGAATGGCACTCGATGCGATCGACGCCGGCGTGGCGGATACCAACGTGCTGACAGGCGAGCGATCGTTTTCGGCGCGTTACATCCAGATTCTTGGATATTCCGATCGCGAGTCCTTCATGCAGTCGTACAAGTTCTCGGAGTCAGTGCATCCGGAAGACCGCGATCGTGTCCGGCTGGCGCGCCGGCGCCATATCGATCAGGGCGCCGCGCTGCGCGAAGAATGCAGAATGCAGCGCGCCGACGGAACTTATGTGTGGGTCATATTGCGTGGCGAATCGGTGCGCGGTAGCAGCGGCCGCACCACACGGTTGGTGTTTTCGATCGTCGACGACACCGAGCGCCGCGCGGCTCTGCACAAGCTGTCGGAAAGCGAGCGCCGTTATCGCGCACTGGTCGAAGCGTCGCCGTCCTTGATCTGGATCTGCGACCGTCACGGCCGCTTGGTTTTTGTTTCGGATCGCGCCTGTCGCGATCTGTACGGCTACGAGCCGCGCGAGATGCTGGGGCGCTATGTGTGGGACTTCAACGCGCCCGAGTTCACGCGGCGCGAATTCCTGCGCCGCTTTTCGCCGGTGATTCACGGCCGGCCTGTGTTCGATATGGAGGCGATCCAGCGCACCAAGCGCGCCGAGCCGCTGTACGTGAACATCAGCGCGCTGCCGATGCTGAACGACGCCGGCGAGATCGAGTCGGTGACCGGCCTGTGCAGTGACATCACTGGATTGAAGCAGCGCGAGCGGGAGCTCAACATCGCGTTGCGCAACCAGCAGGCCGTTTTTGATGCAGCGGGTGAAGGCATCGCTTTCGTGCGCCGCGGACGCATTGAAGGACCGAACGGTGCGCTGGCGCGCATGCTCGGCGTGTCACGTGATGAATTGATTGGCAAGCCCGTGGAGGAGATACTGGCCAACCGCGGCGACTGGGAAACAATCGAGCACGGCACTAGTGCGGCCGGCGTCAAAGGTGATGCGGCGATCCACGAGGTGATGTTGCGCGCGCACGATGGACGCACGATCTGGTGCCAGCTGACTTCGCGCCAGGCGGGAGAAACAAACTCCCGCATTCTGGTGCTGACCGACATTTCAGCGCTGAAAAAGCGTGAGGAGATCGCATGGCACCAGGCCAATCACGACGAACTGACCGGACTGCCAAACCGCCGGCTGCTCGGCGAGCATGCGCGCCGCCTGCTTTCGGTCGCGCTGCGGCAACGACGCCTGGCCGCCGTCTTGGTACTCGATCTGGATGGCTTCAAGGAGTTCAACGACCTGTTCGGACACGCGTATGGCGACACGCTGCTACGCCGTGTCGCGCAGCGCTTGTCCAACGTCTTGCGCGACTATGACGTCGTTGCGCGTACCGGCGGCGACGAGTTTGTCGTGCTGCTGCCGGAAATCGAGGAACCGTCGATCGCGGCGGTTGTAGCCGAGAAGCTGATCGCTGCCGCCAGCGAAAGCGTCGACGTCCCCGGTCGCACGATACGCATGCACGCCAGCGTCGGCATCGCCCTGTTCCCAGCCGATGGTCACGACTTCAATTCGCTTCTGTCGTCGGCTGACAATGCGATGTATGCGGCCAAGGCCGGCGGCAAGAACGGCTACCAATTCGCGGGCGAAGTCGGTACTAGCGTCTCCAAGCGCCCCGGCGCTGAAGACGGTATCCGGCTACAGTAACGACCCTTCTGAAACTGCGCCGCGCCAGGCGCGGGCCGATCATCCTTCCAGGCTAACGCCACGCCCGAAGGCGTTGCACGCCGACAGCCGGCGATTGCCGGCAGCGGCGGCGGACAGCTAGGATTGCGATCGGCCGGTTCGCAACTTACGCGCAGCGCACCTTATGGATTCGAACGGTGGGTTCACCGAGTCTCGCAGCGCCACGCGCAAGCCAGCGCGCGATGGCTTCGACCTGCGCGTCGCGTTCGCTGCCGAGCGTCGGCTACTGCCTGCCTTGCTGCTAATCGGCCTGGTCGCCGCGTTTGCGTCGTTGCGCGCCGGCGCCAACGCCCTGGCGCTTGCCTGGCTGGCGCTGTACGGAATCAATGCGGCGTTGCGTTTTCTGATTGCAGTCGAGTACGCCACCGCTGCGCGTGAAGTTCTGCCCGAAACCCGCGGCGGAAAGATTTATCTGGCGACCGCGTGCGCAGACGTCGTTCTATGGAGCTTGATGTTTGCGCTGGTTCCCAACTCCGGGGCATTTGTGGGAGGCCCGGGGGTCTATGCCGCCGCCGGTGCGGTCCTGCTGGCTGCACTGAGCTACGGTGGATGGCCGCGTGTATGGGCGTTGTACGTACTGGCGTGGATCGGTGTATTCGCCATCGGCGCATTACGCGCTCAAGGCGAAATCCCGTGGGTCGTAATGGGCTTTCCTCTCTGGCTGATGGCTGCGTGGTGGATCGGGCGGCAGCAGCCGATGGCTCGTCACTTGGCGCGCACGACGCACCAGACGATGGCCAGCAACATGACGCGGTTCGGGTGGCAGGCGGCGATTCATGCGATTCCAACGCCGGTGATCGTCGTGCGCAACGATCGCTTGATCGAAGTCAACCGCTCCGCGTGTGAATTCATAGGCCGCGGCGAGCGCGCGCTGGTGGGCAGTCTGGTCGCCGAGTGTCTGATTGCCGATCCGCCGAACGCGCTGGATCCCGTCAAGCATCCGTCTAAGTCGAGCGTCGCCGTAGAAATCCGGCCAGCAGGACGCACCTTCGACGGCGCGCTATGGAACGGACGGGTGCGCTTCATGGAACCGGGGCGCGAGTCATCGGTGATCGTGATTGCGCTGACCAAGGCGGCGCACGAGCCGTTTGGCCCCAACCGGCTACTCGAAGACGCGCGCCGCTTTGCCGAGTGGATGGGCGGCATGCAGGGGCTGCCGTGGTATCGCGACGAGCGCGGAGTGCTGGTGCTGCCGCGCGAGTTTCCGCCTCCGACGGATCGCCTGTTGACCAGCGATTCGACCAGTTTCCCGCTCGGCTACCTGCTGACCGAAGCGGAGCGCGCGCGCATTAACGGTATCTACAAGGAGTTCCTGCGCGCCGGAGCGGTGTTTGACGAGCGCATGAGTCTGCGCGACGTCGGTGGCGTTGCGCGTCTCGTGCGCGTGGTCTGCGTCACGCGGCCGCCGATCGGCAGTGCAGTCGCACCCGTTGTTGGAACCATCGCCGCAGCTAGGAGTGCAGCCCAACGGCCATTGGAGCCCTCCGCCGACCTGCTCGCACGCCTGCCCGTGCTGGTATGGCTGGTCGACGCGCAAGGGCGGGTGGTGCACGCGCAAAGTACTGATCCGCGCCGTTGGGGGTTGCGCGCTGAGACGCGACTGCGGCCGCAATGGGACGAGGCCTTTGAATTTAAAACCGAGTCGCGCGCCGCAGTGCTGAATGCATTGCAAAAATCGCTCGGCGGGACGCCAGTTTTCGATGTAGTCAACGCGCGCACCAGCCGCTCGGGGGGGCGCCTTGCGCTGCGCAGCCACTTCGTGCCCTATACCAGCCCCGACCCCAGCAAGAAGCTGCAAGCGGTGCTGGTGCTCGACACCATCGCATCACACGGCGAGTTGATCGAGCTGGATCGTCTGAAGCGCAGCAAGTCGCAATACAAATCATTGGTTGAAGCGTCGGCCAATCTGATCTGGGCGTGCAACCACGAGTTCATCATCACGTTCGTCAGCCGCCGCGCCACGCGCGAGATCTACGGCTACGAAACGCGCGAGTTGCTGGGCCGCTCGATCGAAGTGCTGCTGCCGACCGACATCGATCAGCCTGCCGTCGGTGCGGCATTTGCAGCGCTGCGCGAGGGCAAACCGATTCGCGATCTGGAAGCGGTGCACATGACGCAAGGCGGCCGGCGCCTGATCATGTCAATTAGCGCGGCGCCGCTGAAGCGGCCCGACGGTAGCTTTGCCGGCGTAATCGGCATGAACGCCGACCTGACGGCGTTGAAGTCGCGCGAGCGGCGACTGTCGGAAGCGCTGCGCGTCGAGCGCACCGTGCTGGATTCTGCCGGTCAGGCAATCGCGGTCGTCAAGCTCGGCACAGTTCAGCGCTGCAATGACGCGTTCCTGCGCCTGGTCGGTCTACCGCCGGATGAGCTGGCGCATACCCAGCTGTCCGAGTGTTTGCTTGACGCCGACGACTGGCGTGACGTCACCGAAGCAGCGGAGGAGGCGAGCACGCGCGATCAGGCCGTCGTGCGCGAGCTCCGCGTGCAGCGCGGCGCCAAACTCACGCATGCGATCGGCTCAGGTGAAGCCGCTGCCTGGTGTCAGGTCACCGCGCGCTCGATCGCACCGGGCGAATTTGTACTTGTAATCGCGGATATCGACATGCTGAAGCAGCGCGAGGCCAACGCGCTGCACGAGGCGCAGCACGACGAGCTGACGGGCCTGCCGAATCGGCGACTGCTGGCCGAGCGGGCTGCTGCCGCGCTGGCAACTTCTGAATTACGACAGGTCGGCTGTGCGGTGCTCGCGATCGACCTCGACGGTTTCAAGGACATTAACGATCAGTACGGACACGAAGTCGGCGACTTAATGCTGCGCGAAATCGCGGTGCGACTCGCGCGCGTGATGCGTCCTCAGGACACGGTGGCGCGCCGCGGCGGCGACGAGTTTGCCGTGCTTGCGCCTGACGTGGGAGCGCGGCTCGAAGTGGAAAAGATATCGCTGCGCTTGTTGCAGGCAATTTCGCAGCCGGTCGTGTTGCCGGGCGAAGCGCCCGACAGCCTGCCACCTCTGACTGTATCGGCCAGCATTGGCGTTGCGCTGGCGCCCGAACAGGGGCGTGATCTGGAGCGCCTATTGCAGCTCGCCGATCTGGCGATGTATGAAGCAAAACTAAAGGGAAAGAACCGCTTCGCTTTCGCTCACAACGCCGGCCTGCCGAACAACGTCACACCGTTGGTGCCGCGCGCTACCCGTAGCGGCTAGCCGAGCGCATCGGGTGCAGCCGATGCGTAAACTCGCGGCCTATGATGAAAATTCGCCGCGGCACTGAGCGCGGCTACGCCGACCACGGCTGGCTGCAGAGCTTTCACAGTTTCTCGTTCGCCGATTATCACGATCCGGAGTACATGGGCTTCGGTCCGCTGCGCGTGATCAATGAAGATCGGATCGCGCCGGGTATGGGCTTCGGTACCCACGGCCACCGCGACATGGAGATCATTACGTATGTTCTTGACGGCGAGCTTGCGCACAAGGACACCATCGATCACAGCGCCGCCGCCGCGGTGATCCGGCCAGGTGACGTGCAGCGGATGAGCGCTGGCACCGGTGTGCGGCATTCGGAGTTCAACCAGTCGAAGCAGACCACGCATTTGTTGCAGATTTGGATCGAGCCGAACGTGCACGGTATTGCGCCGAGTTACGAAGAGAAGCGGTTTGGCGCGGACGCCAAGCGCGGACGCTTACGATTGGTCGCTTCGCCGGACGGCACCGATGGCTCGGTGATGATTCATCAGGACGCGCAGGTGTATTCGGGGGATTTTGGCGGTGACGAAAGTGCGGCCTTCGCGTTGGAGTCGGGTCGGCGCGCTTATGTCCATGTGGCGCGCGGCGAGCTCAATGTCAACGATACCCGGCTGCTCGCTGGAGACGCAGTGATGCTGGAGGACGTCGATACCATTCGGCTCGCGAACGGCCACGAAGCCGAAGTGTTGGTGTTTGATCTTCCTTGAAGCGCGGAAAGGCAGGCCTGGCAATGAGCGGTAATTCGAATGCGTTAAGTCTGATCGGCAGAATTCTGCTGGCTGTAATTTTTTTGGTGTCGGGGTTCGGCAAGGTCAGCGGCTTCGGCAGTTTGGTCGGTCAGATCGCGTCAACAGGCTTGCCGGTCCCGCAGGTGTTCGCGGTCGCTTCTGTCGTGATCGAGATTGGTGGTGGTTTGATGTTGGTGTTTGGCTGGAAGGCGCGCTGGGCGGCCCTGCTGCTGGCTGTATTCACCGCCATCGTGACGTTCTTCTTCCATAACTTCTGGGCTGCTCCCGCAGCCCAGAAAATGATGCAGGAAGTTCAGTTCATGAAGAACTTGGCGCTGATCGGCGGGCTTTTGATGGTGACGGCTTTCGGGCCCGGGCGATTCAGCGTCGACAAGCGCTAGGGCAGAACACGTGTTAGGAACGCTGCGATATCGCGAATTTCCTGTTCGTTGACCGAGTGGGGCATTGGATATTGATGCCACTCGACGACATGTCCGGCCGTCACTAACGCGTCGCGCGAAGCGCTACCGCGAGCCAGCGGCACGATCGGATCCGACGTGCCGTGCGCCATAAAAATCGGCACGGCCGCGCTGCCCGCTGCGCGTTCGCGGTCGAAGCTTTGTGCCAGCGGCAGGTAACACGAAAGCGCAATGATTGCGGCAAGCGGTTCGCTTTGGCGCAGTCCGGTTTGCAGCGCGATGGCTCCACCCTGCGAAAAACCCGCAAGTACGATGCGCGACCGCTTGATGCCGCGCTCGACTTCGCGCGCGATCAGCGCCTCCACCTGCTGCTGCGATCCGCGGATTCCTTTTTCGTCCTCGCGCCGCATCAGGTCGACGTTGACGATGTCGTACCACGCGCGCATCACGGCGCCGCCGTTGATCGTTACCGGCATCGTCGCTGCGTGCGGGAACACGTAGCGCGCTGCCGGCGCGCCGAGCGCCTGCAGTTCGCGCACGACCGGCACAAAGTCGTAGCCGTCGGCACCTAGCCCGTGCAGCCAGATAACCGTCGCTGGTGGAGCAGGGTGCGTCTGCAACTCGACGCATTCGAGCAGGGTGTTCACGCGCCGGACTTTAGCGCGGACTTCGGACGAAACGATCTGACAACCGCGTCGTGCGTTTCGATGGTGGGCCCGCCGATCAGGTCAATGCAGTACGGCACCGCCGAGAAGATCCCGTGCACTTTGTGTTCACCGGCCGGTGACTTCAAACCTTCGAGGGTTTCCGTGATCGCTTTCGGCTGACCCGGCAGATTCAGAATCAGCGCTGCATGGTCGCCGGTTTCGCGCAACACCCCGACCTGACGCGACAAGATCGCCGTCGGAACGAACTCGAGCGAGATGCGGCGCATCTGTTCACCGAAGCCCGGCATCACCCGTGTGGCGATCGCAAGCGTCGCTTCCGGTGTGACGTCACGCCGCGCCGGACCGGTGCCGCCGGTAGTTAGCACGAGATCGCATCGGACTTCGTCGACCAGCTCGATAAGCGTCTGTTCGATCGTCGACCGGTCATCGGCAATCAGGCGCGGATGCGTTTGAAACGGTGTCTTTAGCGCGTGTAGCAGCCATTGCTGCAGTCCGGGCAACCCCTGGTCGACGTAGACGCCCCTTGACGCGCGATCCGAGACCGACACGATCCCGACGATCAGCTCATTCGGAAACGCGCGCCTAGCTTGCATCGGCGTCGGGCGCACGCTCGCGCAACTCGTTCTCCAGATGCCGGTGCAGCCGGCGATAAAGCTCGCGCGCGTGCTTGGGCGCTTGCTGCAGCTCGCGCTCGCGGCGCGCCGCGCGGATCGACGTGCGCAGCCATTGCGTTTCGGCGTCTGGGTGCTGTGCAACGAAAACCGTCAGTGCCTCGTCGTCGTCGAGCAAGCGCTCGCGCCAGGTTTCAGCCTGATGCATCAACGAGACCGCAGTGCGCGATTCGCCTGTCACCCGTTCGAGCGCGGCGCGGATCGCATCGGCGTCGGCCCGCCGCATCAATTTACCGAGGTACTGCATATGCCGGCGCCGAGCTTCGTGGCCTGTTACCTGGTGAGCGAAGGTGACTGCTTCGCGAAGTTCTTCCGGCAGGTCGATGCGTGCAAACTGATCATGGCTTAACCCGACCAACTGCACGCCGAGCGATTGCAGCGCGTGCATCTGCTTTTTGCGCTCGGTCTTGCTCGGTCGGTCAGAGGTTTCTTCGCTCGACGCCATCGTTGGTTATCATACTGAGCCAGATGAGCCTGCCACGTGACACCATTCTCCCTCTCTGATCAGCGCCTGCGCGAACTCGCGCTCGACGCGCTGCAGCACGCGCGATCTATCGGCGCCACCGACGCTTCATGCGAGGTCAGCGAATCGACGGGGTTGTCGGTGTCGGTGCGCAAGAAGAAGGTCGAGACAATCGAGCGTACGCGCGACAAGGGTCTGGGCATCACCGTCTATATCGGCAAGCGCCGCGGCAACGCATCGACGTCCGACTTCGGGCGGCACGCGGTTCAGCAGGCGGTCGAAGCGGCACACAACATTGCACGCTTCACTGCAGAAGATGAGGCGGCAGGACTGCCCGACCCCGATACTCTGCAGCGCGCGCCACGTGATCTCGATCTGTTCCACCCGTGGTCGATCGACACCGGCGAAGCCATCAAGCTCGCCCAGCGTTGCGAGGCGGCGTCGTTCGCGGTCAGCCCGCAGATCACCAACTCCGAAGGCGCCAACCTTTACACGTCGTCGGGCCACTTCGTTTTGGCCAACACGCAGCAGTTCGTCGGTGGCTATTCTTATTCGCGGCATTCGATATCGGTCGCGCCGATCGCGCGCGACGCCAATGGCATGCAACGCGACGACTGGTATTCATCGTCGCGCATACCTGATGAACTGGCATCGCCGGAAGCAGTCGGCGATTACGCCGCGCGGCGTGTGCTGGCCCGTCTGTCAGCGCGCCAACTGACAACGCGGCAGTGCCCGATACTGTTCGAAGCACCGCTTGCATGCGGATTGCTGGGTAATTTTGTACAGGCAGCCAGCGGCGGCGCGCTGTATCGAAACGCGTCGTTCCTGGTTGATTCGCTGGGCAAGTCGGTCTTCTCGGATCACATCACGCTGCACGAAGATCCTTATCTACCGCAGGGAGCGGGCTCGAGCCCGTTCGACGAAGAAGGTGTACGCGGAATCAAGCGCGACGTCGTCGCGGGTGGCGTGTTGAACGGCTATTTTCTTTCAACTTACTCGGCGCGCAAGCTTGGCATGCGTTCGACCGGTAACTCGGGCGGCTCGTACAACTTCGAGATCCGTTCGAGTGCCACGCGGCGTAATGATGACCTCGCGGGCATGGTCCAGCGTCTAGGCACCGGCCTGTTGGTGACCGATCTGATCGGTCAAGGCGTCAACTATGTCAGCGGCGATTATTCGCGCGGTGCGAGCGGCTTCTGGGTTGAAGGCGGCGAGATTCGTTACCCGGTCGAGGAAATTACGGTGGCGGGCAACCTGCGCGACATGTTCCGCAACATCATTGCCGTCGGCAACGATCAAGTGGTCCGTGGCAGCAAGGTCAGCGGCTCTCTGTTAATCGACGGCATGACTGTCGGCGGCGCCTAAGGGCCTTCTTTCGAAGCGATCAGTAGAGGAGACAATAATGGAACGTCGTTCATTTATGAAGAAGGCGACTGTCAGCGCAGCGGTCGCCACGATTGCCGCGCCGGCAATTGCACAAGCCCCGCAGATTCGTTGGCGCTGTTCGTCCAGCTTTCCGAAGTCGGTTGACACGCTCATTGGGGCGGGCGAACTGTTCACTAAGAAAGTCTCCGAGGCGACCGGCGGCCGTTTTCAGATCAGCTTGCACGCCGGCGGCGAAATCACGCCTCCCTTTGCGGTCGTGGATGCAGTTCAGCAGGGGACCATCGAGTGTGGCCATACCGCGCCTTACTACTTTTTCGGCAAAGACCCGACGTTTGCGTTGGGAACGGCGATTCCGTTCGGCATGAACGCTCGCCAAATGAACGCGTGGATGTATGAAGGCAATGGTTTGTCGCTGTTCCGGGAGTTCTACAAGGCCTACAACATCATCGACTTTCCGATGGGTAACACCGGCGCGCAAATGGGTGGGTGGTACCGAAAGGAAATCAAGACGGTCGCAGACATCAAGGGATTGAAGATGCGGATCGCCGGTCTGGCCGGGGTAGTTCTGGCCAAAATGGGCGCGGTGCCGCAGAACATTCCCGGCGGTGAGGTTTATCAGGCGCTGGAGAAGGGCACGATCGACGCGACGGAGTTTGTCGGCCCGTACGATGACGAGAAGCTAGGCTTTCACAAGGTAGCCAAGTTTTATTACTACCCGGCCTGGTGGGAGGGCGGTGCGCAGGTGGAGTTGTACATCAACCAAGGCGCATGGGACCAGTTGCCAAAGGAGTACCAGGCGATCGTTGAGATTGCGGCCGGGATGGCGCACAGCGATATGTTGGCGCGCTACGACGCTCGAAATCCCGCGGCTCTGCGCCGCCTCATCGGAGGCGGAACGCAGCTTCGCGGATTTTCGCGCCCGATCATGGAAGCAGCGTGGAAAGCGTCGAATGAGACCTACACCGAACTGAACGCGACCAATCCGCGCTGGAAAAAAATCTATGAGGATTACGCGCGTTTCCGCGACGACCAGGTTCGGTGGTTCCGCGTCACCGAAGACTCATTCACCAATTTCATGTCGTCGGTGGCCGTTAAATAGCCGGGCAACCGAGAATCGTTGAGCCCTGGCCGTCAGGGCTTTCACTTGAAGCCGCGCGCCGCGTCGGGCTGCTCAGCTTTCGCCGGCGACTTGAACGCATCATCGGCGTTGGGTGAGCGGCCATAGTCATTCTGCTCGATTTCGATCTTGACCTTGTCAGCGTCGAACTGCACCGGCTTGTCGAGGAACATTGACACCAGCCCCGGCCAAAAGATGACGATCGCCACCATCGTGATCTGCAGGCCAACCCAGGGTATCGCTCCCCAATAGATATCCGAGCTCTTCACGTCTTTTGACGCGATACCTCGCAAATAGAAGAGCGCGAAACCGAACGGTGGATGCATGAACGACGTCTGTATGTTCACGCACAGCAGTACCCCGAACCAGATCAAATCAATGCCGAGTTTGTCGGCCACCGGTGCAAGCAGCGGAATGATGATGAATGCGATTTCGAAAAAGTCGAGAAAAAATGCCAGAACGAATACGACCAAGTTAACTGTGATCAAGAAACCCGTTGGGCCGCCGGGCAGCTCCGCCAGCAGGTGTTCGATCCAAACGTTGCCGTCGACGCCTTGAAAGACCAGCGAAAAGATGCGTGAGCCGATCAGGATGAAGACCACCATCGCAGTCAGCCGCATCGTCGATTCCATCGCCTGACGTAAAAGCGGCCACGTCAGCCGGCGATGCATCGCCGCCAGCCCGACGGCGCCGAGGGCGCCGAGTGCACCGGCCTCGGTCGGCGTTGCAATGCCCAGAAAGATTGTGCCGAGCACCAGGAAAATGAGCACAATCGAAGGCACCATGCCCAATATCACGCGCCGCCACAGCGGCCATCCGCGTAACGTGCGGGCCTCCTCTGGCAGCGGCGGCACCAGCTTCGGGCGAAAAAACGAAACCAGTGCGACGAACGCGAGGAAGAGCAGTACTTGCACGATCGACGGGCCGATTGCGCCCCTGTACATATCGCCCACCGACCGGCCAAGCTGATCAGCCAACACCAGCAGCACCAGCGACGGCGGAATCAGTTGCGCAATCGTTCCCGAAGCCGCAATCACGCCGGTGGCGATGCGCGCGTCGTAGCCGTAGCGCAGCATGATCGGCAACGAAATCACACCCATCGCGATCACGGAAGCGGCAACCGTGCCAGTAATCGCTCCTAGAATCGCGCCGACGACGACCACGGCGTAGGCGAGGCCGCCTGGCATTTTCCCGAACAACTGCCCGGTCCCTTCGAGCAGATCTTCGGCGAGTCCGCAACGCTCCAGAACTGCCCCCATGAACGTGAAAAAGGGAATCGCGAGCAGCAAATCGTTCGACAGGGTGTTGAAAATCGAGAGCGGAATGTTCGCGAGAAACGCCCCCGGAAAATAGCCGAGATAGATCGCCAGAAAGCCAAAACCCAGTCCCAGCGCAGCCAGCGAAAAGGCGACCGGGAACCCGATCAACATCACGCATATCAGGCCCGCGAACATTACCGGGGCCATGGCTTGCATCGTCATTGCAGCGGCCGGTCGTAATGCGTATCCATCTGCAGCTCGCCACGTAAATAGGCAATGCGTTTGACGATCTCGGCCGCTCCCTGGATTGCGAGCAACGCAAAGCCAACGGGCAGCAGAACTTTGAATGGCCAGCGAATCAGGCCGCCGGCGTTGCTGGACATTTCGCTGGATAGGTAGGAATCAAGGACGAAGGGCCACGACAGATAAATCATCAGAAGTGCCGTCGGCACAAGAAACACCGAAAGGCCGAGCAAGTCGATGATTGCTTTGGCGCGCGAGCTGCGGCCGCCGTAAATAATGTCGACTCTGATGTGGCCGTTGACTCTGAGTACTTTTGCCGTGCCGAGCATCACAATGCCGGCGAACAGGTACCACTGCAGTTCAAGCCACGCGTTTGAACCTCGGTCGAGTGCGTACCGCACCATCGCGTTGGCGCCGCTCACTAGGCAAGCAAAAAGTACAAGGTAAGCCGCGACGATGGCGACGCGATCGTTGATCGTGTCCACGTAGCGCGCGAACCGGAGCAGTCGTGACACGGTCGTCCTCGCGTTTACCGCGACACTGTTAGTTCGACCATCGCGCTCGCAGAGCCGTCCGTCCGCGTTATTTCGTGCGCTCGGCTAGCCGCTGTCGCCAGATTGCGACCTGCGCATGCACCCGCTGCGGTGCGGTTCCGCCCGGATGGTTGCGGGCGCCTACCGAGCCGTCGACCGACAGCAAATCGAACACATCATCACCGATAACGGGCGAGTACGTCTGCAGTTGCATCAATGACAGATCCGAAAGCGCCACGCGCTGATGCGCAGCGAATTTGACTGCGCGCGCCACCGACTCATGGGCGTCGCGGAACGCAACGCCTTTCCTTACGAGATAGTCCGCTAAATCGGTGGCGGTCGAATAGCCTTCCTCGGCGGCGCGCCGCATCGCGTCGGCATCAACTTCGATTCCGGGCAGCATCTCGGAAAACGCACGCAGCGTGTCCGCGACCGTGTCGACGGTGTCGAACAACGCCTCTTTGTCTTCCTGATTGTCCTTGTTGTAGGCAAGTGGCTGGGCTTTCATCACCGTCAGCAAGGCCACCAGATGACCCGTCACGCGCCCGCATTTGCCGCGCGCGAGTTCCGCAACATCCGGGTTTCTTTTCTGCGGCATGATCGACGAGCCGGTGGTATATCGATCGGGTAGCCGGATGAATGCATAGCGTGGACTGAGCCAAGTCACAATCTCCTCGGCCAGCCTCGATATGTGCGTCATCACCAGCGCTGCCGCGGCGCAAAACTCGATCGCAAAGTCGCGATCGCTGACAGCGTCGAGCGAGTTTTCCGCGATCGACTCGAAGCCAAGCTTCCGCGCGACCAGCGCGCGATCGATCGGATAAGTTGTCCCGGCCAGCGCCGCGGCGCCCAAGGGCAGGCAATTGACACGCTTGCGGGCATCGAGCAAGCGGGCGCGGTCGCGCTCGAACATCTCGGCGTACGCAAGCAGATGATGGCCGAAGGTCACCGGCTGTGCGACTTGCATGTGCGTGAAACCGGGCATCACGGTGGCGGCGTTCCGCTCGGCCAGCTCTACCAGCGCGTGTTGCAGGCCATCGACCAGGCGCACGATGCGATCGATCTCTGCGCGCAGCCATAACCGCGTGTCGGTCGCAACCTGATCGTTGCGCGAGCGCCCGGTGTGTAGGCGTTTGCCGGCATCGCCGACCAGCTCCGTCAGCCGTTTCTCGATATTCAGGTGAACGTCTTCGAGCTCGAGCTTCCATTCGAATTGATTGCTCTGAATCTCGTCGCGAATTTGTTGGAGGCCGCGCTCGATATCGGCCAGATCGGCTGCAGTGATGATGTCGCACTCGCGCAGCATCGCCGCGTGAGCGAGCGAACCGTCGATGTCGGCGAACGCAAGCCGGCGATCAAAGCCGACCGACGCCGTGTAGCGCAGTACGAAATCTGCTACCGGTTCGTCGAATCGGCCCGACCATGCCGTGCTTTTCGACGCCAGCGGACCATCGTTGTTTGCAGAATGCTCTGACATAATCGTTCGAGCGCGAACCGGGAGTCCAGGTAGTCGAACACCAAGAGGGTGAGTATAAGTTCGTGAAGCTGTCGCCTCCCTCACTCAAGGGACCGCTCGCCCGCGCCGAGACCGCGGTTCCGACGCCGCGCCGGGTGATTCCCGACGGCTGCAACATGGGCGTTTTGCTCAGGGTTATCGGCACTGTCGTAGCATTGGCGTTAATGGCCGCAGTCGGTGAGTCGTCGTCGCTGGCCGACGCCCTGACCTCGTTGCTGCGTCTGATGTCGTTCATCGCGCCCACGACCTTGCTGACTTTGATGCTGTGGTGCGCGGCCCGGCGCACGCTGACGACGCTCGATGTCTCGGTTCAGCGCGGTATTTCGTGTCTGATTCCCGCGATCGTCGCGGTCGCCGTCGCTTTGTTGCTTCGCACGCCGGGTGCGGAATGGTCTGCTTTGGCGCATGGCGCCGTCGGCTTCGCCCTCGGAGCGGGCTTTCAGCACTATTCGGAGCTCCGCGAGCGCGCTTTTTCACCTGCGGTAATCGAAGCCAAGTACCAGGCGCTGCAATCGCGTATCCGGCCGCATTTCTTGTTTAACAGCCTGAATGCGGTGCTTTCGGTGGTTCGAACCGAGCCCCTGAAGGCCGAGCGGATGCTCGAATCGATCGCCGAACTGTTCCGCGCCGTGATGGCAGATACGCGCAAGCTGGTGCCCTTGGCCGACGAGCTTGAGCTGTGCCGCAACTATGTGGAAATTGAGCAGACCCGGCTCGGGAATAGGTTGGCTGTTGACTGGCAAATCGGGGCATACCACCCCCGGGCAAAAATGCCACAGTTACTGCTGCAGCCGGTGATAGAAAACGCGATTCGCTATGGTGCCGAAAAAACGGCGGGGCGTGCAGATATCGTCGTCAAAGTTCGGCAGAACGGTTTCGTGCTCGAGATATTTGTCAGCAATCCGATCGCACCCGAGCGTCCCGAACGCGAGGGCAATCAGATCGGGCTGGCGAATATACGAGGGCGGCTGGCGCTGATCTATGACCTGGAAGCGAAGATCGAGACGCAGACTCGACGGGGGCGGTTCGAGCTGACGATGACAATACCGGTGGAGCGGCGGGCCTGAGTTTCTGAAGGGCGAGCAAGCGATGGGGCAAGGTAAAGCGATGTTGAACGTGATGATCGTCGACGACGAACCACCGGCGCGCGCGCGGCTGGGGCAAGTCCTGCGCGATTGCTCGGAGCAGGTTTCGCTGCAATTGGTGGGTGAGGCGGAAGGCGGCATTCACGGGCTCGAAGAAGCCGATCGCTTGCAACCGGATGTCGTGCTGCTCGATGTCCACATGCCGGATATGAACGGCATTGAAGTGGCGCGCCATCTGGCGCAGAGAGACAACCCGCCCGCAGTAATTTTCGTCACCGCCTACGACGAACACGCGCTCGACGCCTTCGAAGTGCAGGCGCTGGACTACCTGATGAAACCGGTGCGTGCCGAACGCTTGGTCGCGGCGCTAGCGCGTGCCGAGCGTTTCCGCACGCACGAGCCGCGCATCGAGGAGCTCGCGAAAACGATCGGCGCGGTGCGGTCGCACCTGACCGTTTCGGAGCGCGGCCGCATGATGCTGGTGCCTATCGACGAAGTTGTCTATTTGCGCGCCGAGCTGAAGTACGTGACGATCAAGACGCGGACGCGCGAGTACCTGACCGAGGAATCATTGACTGCCCTGGAAGCGGAATTCGGTGATCGGTTCGTTCGCATACACCGCAACGCGCTCGTTGCACGCAGTGGCATCCTCGGTTTTCAGCGGGTGCGCGGTGCCGTCGACGAAGACGGCGACTCATCTGAAGGCCATTGGGAAGTTCTGCTGAAGGAGGCCCCTGAACGGTTGCCGATCAGCCGCAGACAGTGGCCCACTGTAAAGGCAGCAGCGAAGAGCTAGTTAAGCCGCTGCTAGACTGGGTTCACACCCATCGTCAAGGCCCTTGGAACATGTTTCGATGAACGCGCCGGCGCGCGTCGTGATCGCGACGCGAAAAAGCCCGCTGGCGCTGTGGCAAGCCGAACACGTGCGCGGTTTGCTCGTAGGGCGGCACGCCCGCCTGCAGGTGGAGATGCTAGGCATGACAACGCTGGGCGACCGCATTCTCGACCGGCCGCTGTCGCAGGAAGGTGGCAAAGGTCTCTTCGTCAAGGAGCTGGAGATCGCCTTGCTCGACGGCCGCGCCCAGCTGGCAGTGCATTCGTTGAAAGACGTGCCGATGCACCTTGAAGACGACTTCGCGCTGGCGGCAATTCTGCAGCGCGAAGATCCGCGTGATTGCATGGTGTCGAACCGCTACGCGACGCTGCAGGATCTCCCCGCAGGCGCGCGCGTCGGAACATCGAGCCTGCGGCGCGAGCTGATGCTTCGCGCGCGCTTTCCCCGCCTGACGATCGGTTCGATTCGCGGCAACGTGGGCACCCGTCTCGCCAAGCTCGACAACGGGGAATTCGATGCGCTGGTGCTGGCCGCTGCGGGCCTGAAGCGTCTCGGGTTTGCTTCGCGTATCCGGCAGGTCATCACGACCGACGTCTCGCTGCCGGCGCCGGGGCAGGGTGCGCTCGGCATCGAGATCAGGAGCTCGGACGCGGATACTGCAGCACTGCTCGCGCCGTTCGACGACTCGGCGACGCGCGCCGCTACCGCTGCCGAACGCGGCGTGTCGCGGGGACTGGGTGGTAGCTGCCAGGTGCCATTGGCTGCCTATGCCGAAGTCGAAAGCGCTGACATGCGGCTGCGCGCGCTGGTCGGCGACGCCAAGACCGGTGTCTATGTCGAAACCGAAGTTCGGGGCCCGGCGGCAGATCCCGACGCGCTGGCGCAGCGTGCCGTCGAGCGGCTGACTGAACTCGGCGCGCTGCAATTGCTCGGCGTGGCCTGAGCAGCGGTCTGATGGTCGTGATTGTCACGCGGCCTGCGAGCAGCGGCAAGCGCCTGTTCAATCGCATCAGCAACGGCGGGCATCACGCGCTGTGGTGGCCGGCGTTCGACATCGGCGCGGCGCCCGACGTCGAGCGCGCACGGGCAACACTCGCGCGAATCTCCGAGTACGACCTTGCGATTTTCGTCAGCGCCAATGCGGTCCGCGCTACGCGCCAGTTGATGGAGGGCGCGTGGCCCACTGGTACGGTGATCGGCGCGGTCGGCGCGGCGACACATTTTGCGATCGCACTGGAGTTGCAGCCCGAGCACGGATGCGTGGTAACGGTGCCGGACGATGAGCAGCAGACCGGATCGGAAGCGTTCTGGCACGCGTGGCAGGCGAGTGCGCGCCGTGCGCAGCGGGTACTTGTCGTGCGCGCGGAGCATGGCCGCAATTGGCTCAGCGAGCGGTTCCTGGAGCAGGGGTCCGCGGTCGACGCGGTCGCGGTGTATTCGCGCCGCCCGCACCGCGTGTCTGAAGCAGACGTGCAGCAGCTGCGACTATGGATCACGGCGGGCGAGCGTCCCGCCATCGTCTTCAGCAGTACCGAGTCAGTTGTCGCGCTCGACCAGCAGGTCGACACCACGATCCGGGCGTGGCTACGCACGGGCACCGCTATCGCGTGCCATCCTCGCATCGCCGGGCAGCTGTTGTCCAACGGCTATGCGCGTGTGATGAACGCCACATTCGACGACGATACGATCATCGCCAAGCTAGAATCGATCGCCACTGACTGAGACGCAGCAGCTTGGCTGCGCGTTAACCGCTCGTGACGCGCGCGCGTTGAGCTTGACCCACTGACTGATCGACCCGACGCTGTGGCTGACGAACCGCTGCACCCCTTGCCCACGCCGGCGGAAAGTTCCACGCCTCCGCCGCCTGCTCCGTTCGAGATCAATCCGCGGGCACTACTTTGGATTGCGGTCCTGGGACTCGCGGTCGCGGTTTTCGCGGCGGGCTATTCCTACCGTCAGCTCGGCCACGCTAATCGCGAATCGGCGCGCAGGCTGGCCGAGCTTCAGCAGGCGATTGCCGTCGCCAATGACACGGCCAACCGTGCCGATGCCGAGGCCCGGTCAGCGCGACAGCAGGCCGCCGTAGTCGAAGCGAGACTGGCCGAAGAGCAAGGCCAGCGCGAGGCACTTGAGCAGTTGTATGCGGATTTGTCGCGCGGGCGCGATGAGGCCGTGCTGGTCGAAGTCGAGCGATTGATTACGGTGGGTGCGCAGGAGCTGCAGCTGAGCGGAAATGTGGCGACTGCGTTGGCTGCGCTGCAAACCGCCGATGCGCGGCTTGCGCGCTCCGACAACGCGCGATTCGTGCCGCTGCGGCGCGTACTGGCGCGCGATATAGAGCGTCTGAGAGCGGCGCCGGCGGTCGACTTCACGGGCATTGCATTGAAGCTCGATCAACTCGTCGCAGCGGTCGACAGCTGGCCGTTGCTCGCGGCGGTGACGGTGGCGCCGGCAACATCGAGTGAAGGCGTTGTCGATTCGACCCCAGCAGCGGACGCCACCGGGTGGTGGCAGCGTCAATGGCGGTCGCTGCAAGTCGAACTCGGCGAGTACCGCGATTTGATTCGCATTCGGCACGTCGATTCGCCGGAATCCGTGTTGCTCGACAGCCAGCAGCAAACGCTGGTGCGCCAACAGCTTCGGCTACGCCTGCTCAACGCGCGGCAAGCGCTGCTCGCGCGCAATGACCGGCTGTTTCGCGCCGATCTTTCCGAAGCACAGGCGCTGATTACACGCTACATCGACACACGATCGCCGTCGGTAGCGGCCGCGGTGGCGTTGATCAGGCAGCTTGCGTCGACGGCGTTGTCGGTCGAATTGCCCGCGATCGGCGATAGCATGACAGCGGTTCGCGCGGTACGCACCGCGCCTGTTTCGTCTGGCCGTTAGCACGGAGCTATCGTGCGCTGGCTGAGTTCGGCATTGTTGCTCGCCTTGCTGGCAGCGCTGACGGCGCTGTTTCTGAAAACCAATGTCGGCAATATTGCATTGTTCGTGCCGCCTTACCGCGTCGACGTCTCGGTGAATCTGGCCCTGGTGGCGCTGGTGCTATTGCTGAGTGCGGTCTATTGGGTGGCACGTGTTGTGCAGAAAATGGCGGATTTCCCCGAACAGGTGCGGCTGTATCGGGCGCGACGCGAGGAGATCGGCGGCAATCGCGCGCTGATCGAAGCGCTGAAGAATTTTCTGGAAGGCCGCTTCGCGCGAGCCGAAAAGTCGGCGCGCGCTGCGCAGTCGTCGACCTCCACCGCGGGCATTGCGGCGTTGGTCGGAGCACGCGCGGCGCATCGAATGCAGGAGTATGCGAGGCGTGACGAATGGCTTGATGTCGCCGGCCTTGACGCCGATATCGAGACGGCGCGGCTGGTGGTGAGCGCCGAAATGTTGACCGAGCAGCGCGAGAACGACGCCGCGTTGTCCGCGATCAATCGGCTGCAAGGCGAAGGGCGGCGCCACATTCATGCGATGCGAATTGCGCTGAGCGCGAATTTGCAGTCGGGGCGCTGGGATGAAGCGCTGAAGGCGCTACGACTGCTCGAAAAGAGGAATGCGCTGCACCCTGTGTTGGCGCGCAAGCTTAAGTGCACCATTTATCGCGAGTTGTTTTTGGCCCAAAGTAGCGACTCAGCTGCGCTCGAAGCGTTGTGGCGCTCGGTACCCGAGGCCGAGCAACGCTCGCCCGACATTGCGCTCGAAGCGGCAAAGTTGTTCAACTCGTTGGGTACACGAATGAGTCGACTCGCGGCTGCGTCGATCGAGGCCGTTCTGCAGCAGCCGCCGGCGCAATGGGATGAAGCGTCGCTGCGGCTGCTCGACGAGTATGCGCGCGTCGACGCGGAGTCGCCGCGCGAGCAACTCGAACATGTCGAGATTTGGTTGAAGGATGCACCGCTCGCCGGAGGCGTGCGCGCTGCCTTGTTGCGGGCGGCGGGGCTGATCTGTCTACGCGAGCAACTGTGGGGCAAGGCAAAGGCCTATTTGCTGGAGAGTGTCGGGATCGTCAACGACGCGTCGACGCTGTTCGCACTGGCGCGCGTCGCCGACACGATTGGCGAAGAGTCGCAGGCTGCAGCGTATTTCAAGCAGGCCGCCGTCGAGTTTGCAAAGGAACGGTCGTCGATCGTGGAATCGCCCGCGTCACTTTGGCGTGGCGCTCAGCGCGAACCCGGGGCCTAGAGATTCGGCTATACCCTCGCTTGACACGCTAGCCGACCGCCCCATACTGGGTACTAATTTCTTGGAATCGTGGAGCATGCAATGAACCTCGCTTCGTGTTCGGCGCTGGTCGCGGCGCTTGTCTTCGGCGCGATTACGCCGATAGCGGCGCAGACGACGGTCAAACTGGGCTATGCCACTTCGCCGACATCGCACTACGGTGTCGGCTCAAACGTGTTTTGCGAGGAGATGGAAAAGCGGACCAGCGGCCGTTACAGGTGCCAGCAATTTCCAGGTTCGGCACTAGGCGGCGAGCGCGAGATGATCGAGGCGGTGCAACTTGGCACGCTCGACATCGTCAACACATCCACCGGGCCGATCGGAAACTTTGTGCCCGAAGTCAACATCGTCGACATTCCTTTCCTGTTTCGCGACTACGACCATGCGCGGCGCGTTATGGATGGACCGATCGGCGACGACTTGCGCGCGAAATTTCCAGCGAAGGGGCTGATCGCATTGGCGTGGACCGAAAACGGCTTTCGCCACATGACCAACAGCAAGCGTCCGATCGTGAAGCCGGAGGATGCCAAGGGCCTGAAGATACGCAGCATGCAGAACAAGGTTCACATGCAGGCGTTTCAGTCGATTGGCATTCAACCGACGCCGATGGCATTTCCCGAGTTGTTCGGTGCGTTGCAAACGGGCGTCGTCGACGGGCAGGAAAATCCGATTCCCGTGATTCTGTCGGCCAAATTTTCGCAGGTGCAAAAGTATCTGTCGCTCACCGGCCACGTATATTCCCCGGCGTTGCTGATCGTATCGCCTGCGTTGTGGAACAAACTTTCGGATGCTGACAAGAAGGCCTTCACCGAAGCGGGCAAAGTCGCTTCTGCCGCGCAGCGCAAGAAAGTTAACGACGACGAGCGCGACGGCATCGCGCAACTGCGCGCGGGCGGGATGGAAATCGTCACGGCGGTCGACAACCAGGCATTTCGTAACGCGATGACGCCGGTATGGGCCGACTTCGCGAAACAGTTCGGCGCTGAAAACATCCGGCAGATCCAGGACGCCAAGTGAGACGAACTCGAACCCGGATGTTTCGTTGAGGCTAACTTCGCGTAGCGAAGTTAAGGCCGCCGCTAGAAAAGTCGGGCGGCTGGCGATGCCAAGCTCAGGCCAAACCAGAGTGCGAGCAATCCTGCAACGACGCTTAGCACGATGTTCGATCCGGCAACCAGAATGTCACCGCGCTTGAGCAGAAACATGGTTTCCAAGCCAAAAGCGGAAAACGTCGTGAAGCCTCCGAGCAGGCCGGTGAACAGCAACAAGCGCACGTTGGGAGACAGAAAGCCGTATTCCTCGGCCAAGCCGGCCAACACACCCGCGATCAAACATCCGGCGACATTGACCGCGAAGGTCCCGGCGGGAAATCTCCAGTCGATCGTGTGATGCAGTACCCATCCGGAAACCTTGTAGCGGGCGGCTGAGCCAACCGCACCGCCCAACGCAACCAGAACGATTTCCTTCATCGCGTCTCCCTGCAGCAGGCGGCAGTGCCTCGCACTTTTCCACCAGCCCCGGCTTGCTTACAGCGGCAGCATGGCGGATACCAGCAATATCAGTAGGCCGGAGACGGTTAGTGAAACCGCAACATGCTCGGCTGACTCGCTATCCTTGACGCCGAGCAGTCTGCGGTTGCCGCTGGCCCACCACCCACAGCTGATCACGAACGCTATCGCAAAGACGAAAATGCCGGGCAGCAGTACAAGCGCAACGCCAGCCAAGTACATGGGTACATACCCAATCACCGCAACCGCGATAGCGCGCAACCATTGCCGTGGCAGCGAATACACTCTTAACAGCGCCGCGGCGACGAGCCCCTGCACCAATGGCACCAATGTCAGGCCACCCCACAGCGAAATGAACGGCTGGGAATCACGATTTCGCTGCACTTTGTAGCCGAAAACCTCGTTCCAATCGGTGTTGAAGTTACGCACGCCGATCTCGCATGCAATTGCGACGCAGAGCGCACCCAACGCCGCCAGTGCAAACAGGGCAATCGGTAGGCGGCGATCGCCGAAGCGTGGCTCGAGCGCATCCCACCAGGTGTTCGGACGCGTCAATCGTTTCACTGCCTTTGGAGTCCTAAAAAAAAGCCCGCGCCAAGACGCGGGCTCGTGAACTAATAGACCCGCCGATCAGGTGGCGACCGTATTCACCGTGTCGCCGCGCAGATTCGGGTAACGCACGTGCTCGACCAGCTCCTGCACCTGACGGCCGGGCTTCGGTGTGAGCAAGCTGACGATGACGATCGTAAGCAATCCTGCCGGCAATCCGAACACCCCCGCCGAGATCGGGTTTAGGCCGAACCACAGATCCATCTTCGGCACGCCCATGTTGGTGAAGAAGGGGTACGTCCGCATCATGTAGAGCAGGCAGACGCTCAAGCCGACCAACATGCCGGCGATGGCGCCCCATTTGGTCGCGCGTTTCCAGAAAACCCCGAGCACCAGCGGCGGGAAGAACGCTGATGCCGCGATCGAAAACGCGGCCCCCACCAGAAACAAGATGTCTCCCGGTCGAAGCGACGTCACGTAAGCCGCGATCAACGCGACGAACACCAGCAGCCCCTTGGAAAGCGTCACGCGGCGCGTGGTGGACGCCGACGGGTCGATCATCTTGTAATAGAGATCGTGCGACAGCGCGTTCGAGATCGTCAACAGCAATCCATCCGCGGTCGATAGAGCCGCGGCAAGACCGCCCGCGGCCACCAGTCCCGAGACCACATACGGCAGCCCCGCGATCTCGGGCGTCGCCAGCACGATCAAGTCGCCTCCTATCAATATTTCCGAGAGCTGAACAATGCCGTCGCCATTGATGTCGGTTATGTTCAGCAGCGTCGGGTCGACCCTCGCCCATGCTGCCGCCCACGCCGGCAACGAAGCGAAGTTGCTGCCGACCAAGTGGGTGTAAACGTCGTACTTGGCAAGTACCGCAAGGCATGGCGCCGTGAAGTACAGCAAGAAGATGAAGAAAAGCGACCAGAACACCGAGTCGCGCGCCTGTTGCACGCTGGGCGTCGTGTAGTACCGCATCAGGATATGCGGCAAAGCGGCCGTCCCGAACATCATGCAGAACACGATCCCGAGGAAGTTCAGCCGAGCCAAGTCGCGTGCTGCCTCGTCTTTGCCGGGATACGGATCTGCATGCGCGTGCGGTGGCGCGGCCCGCGCGGCCAGACCCCGATCCTTGGTGGCGGCTGCTTTCCATTTCTCCACGTCGGTCGGATATTCGGTCAGCGCCTTCTGCACTGGATTGATCTGCGCCGCCGTTGCGTTGGCAGCCTTGAGATCGGTCAGGCGCTTTTCAAGCGTCGCGCGCCCTTCAGGGAAGCCCTTGGCGGGATCCTTCAGCGCAGTCGCTGCGGCGTCGGCCCGACTCTTGAAGATTGCGCGGACTTCGGCTTCCTTCGGATCGGCAAAGATTTTCTTCTCGACCTCCGCAAGCTTTTGCATCGTCTGGCCATAAGCCAGCTGCGGTATCGGTATCCCCGTGTGCTTCAGGCCTAGCCACACGACGGGTGTCATGTAAGCAATGATCAGGATGATGTATTGAGCGACCTGCGTCCAGGTAACCGCACGCATGCCGCCCAGCATCGAGCACACCAATATGCCGCCAAGGCCGACGAATACGCCGATTCTGAACTCGAGGCCGGTAAATCGGCTCGTGATCAGACCTACGCCGTATATCTGCGCCACGACATAGACGAAGGAACAGATGATCGCGGCTACGATGCCGATTGAACGAATGGCGTTGCCGCCGTAACGGGCGCCAAGAAAGTCAGGGATCGTGAACTGACCGAACTTACGCAGATACGGTGCCAGCAGGAACGCGACCAGGCAGTAGCCTCCGGTCCATCCCATCACAAACGAGAGCCCGTCGTATCCGGCCAGATACAAGGTACCGGCCATGCCGATGAACGACGCCGCGCTCATCCAGTCCGCGCCGGTCGCCATGCCGTTGAACAGCGCCGGAACGCGTCGGCCGGCGACGTAATACTCCGCGACCTCGCCGGTGCGGCTCATGATCCCGATGCCCGCGTACAGCCCGATCGTTGCAATCAGGAACGCGTATCCGATGTACTGGCGCGACAATCCGAGTTGCTCGGCAATCGCCAGCAGAATCAGGAACGTTATGAAGCCGCCCGTGTACCAGGTGTAATACTTCCGCAACTGGTTAAAGAAGGCGCGATTCTGGCTGATAGAAACAGTGTTGGATGCGGCCATTACTCGTCTCCCTCGTCGACGTTGTACTCCAGGTCAAGCTGCCGCATCTTTTTGGCATAGACATAGATAAGCACAACATAAACGATCAGCGAGCCCTGGGCCGCCATATAAAACGAAAGTGGCCAGCCGAAGAAATTGATCTCGGCAAGAGGTCGCGCAAACCAGGCCATGACGTAAGTAACAACGAACCAGATGGCGAGGAGTACTCCGGTCAGGCGGAGGTTTCTGCGCCAATATTCTTGATGTTTTGCAGTGAGCTGCATTTGTCTCCTTCTCCTATGACGTTGATACGTTCGTTGTTATTTGATTTGATCACTAGCGGCAGTGCTTTCCAGGTTCGGAACCCTTTTATTCGCCGGCCGCCTGTGGCGCCGTCTGTTCCAAGTCGCGCTTCAGGGTCGCGGCATACTTGGGCTCGAATTTCGTCAGTTCCTCGTACATGTGCCATGCCTCCCGGCTGCGACCCAGGTGATGGTAGGTCATACCGAGTTGATAGTAACCGTAAGGGCTGAAGGGTTGCAGCTTAATGTTGCGTTTTAGCGCCACGATGGCTTCGTCCAGGCGCCCCTGCCGGATCAACACCAAACCCAAGCCATAGCAGGCGCGGTCCAACGCCGGGTTCAGCTCTAATGCCTTACGGAACGCTCGTTCGGCTTCCGCCAATTGATCGCGCGCGTCGTAAATAAAGCCAAGGTTGAACCAGGCGTCCGCTGCCTTTGGGTGGCGTGCAACCAGCTCATTGAATTCGTGGATAGCAGCGACTTGATCACCGGCCTTGGCGTACAGATTCCCGATGACAGCACGCGCGTATTTGTCGCTCGGATCGATGCGCAGAATCTCTCGGTATGCATCGATCGCGCGCGACCGATTCTTGAATACCAATGCTGCGTTGCCGCGCCGCGTGAGCCACCATTTGGTGACTCTTCGGGTCAGTGCGTTCAGCGTGGGGTTTGCTGGTTCCACGCCGCCGCCCATTTTTCGCAAGCAGGCTGTTCCAACTGGCCCTTGCATGCCTGACGATGCTCAAAGCCCAGCCAGAAGTAAGCAAACACTAGAAACAAAAACGTGCCCACCGGGATGTGGCGGTCGAGCACCACTTTCGGAGTGATCAGGCGAAACAGCTTGACGACCGGTCGTGCGATCAATTCAAACAGGCGATAGAGCAGATTGTTACGACGCTGGGGCCAGTTGAAAACGCCGACCAGCCCCTGACCCGCCAAGGCCAGGGCTGCAACGAGAACCAGCGTCTGTGTGATCTGTAAAAACAAGGCCATGGGTCAATGATGCGCTGCAGCTAGCGACCTGTGGTCATTCTTGCATAGTCGTGCAGCGGTGTGAATCCACTAGGATCTTGCCAGCCCGCTTGCATACGGGAGCCACGTCGAGAGTGGGGGAATGAGTGTCACGATCGCCAGAACAATCAGGTGCGCCAGCAGAAACGGCCGCAGCTCGCGTACCAGCGGGCCCATCGGAACTTTCGCCACCGCCGACGTGACTGCCAGCAGACCGCCGACCGGCGGCGTAATCAGCCCCAGTGTCAGGTTGTAGATCACGATCATTGCGAAGTGCACCGGGTCGATGCCGGCTGCTTGGGCCACGGGAGCCAGGATCGGTACCAGCACCATGACCCCGGGCAGCGGCTCGATGAAGATGCCGAACAGCAGCAGCAGCACGTTGATCAGCAGCAGCAGCGCCAGCGGTGTGACATCGAACGAAGTAATCCAATGTGCCAACGCCTGTGGCACGTTCTCGATCGTCAACACCCACGCGAACGCTGCGCTGGCAGCGACGATCAGCAGGACCGACGCCGTCAGGATGGCCGAGCGCGAGATGATCGCCGGAACGTTTTTCCAGTGCAGCGAGCGGTAGACGAACGCGCCGCACAGCAGTGCATAGACAACGGCCACGACCGAGGCTTCGGTTGGGGTGAAAAATCCCGCGCGAATTCCTCCGAGAATGATTAGCGGCAGCAGCAGGGCGGGAATCGCATTGAATGTGTTGCGCAGCATCTCGCGCGCGGTCGGCCGCTGCGCGAGGGCGCGATAGTTGCGGCGCCTCGAGATAATTTGATTGACCACCATCATTGCAGCCGCGATCAACAGCCCCGGCACCACGCCGGCCATGAAAAGAGCCCCGGCCGACACGCGGTCATCCTGCAATGCGTAAATGATCATGATGATCGACGGCGGAATAATGGGGCCGACGATCGCCGTCGATGCGGTCAGAGCGGCCGCGTAAGCCTTCGAGTAGCCGGCCTGATCCATCATCTTGATCATCATCGAACCCGGGCCGGCGGCGTCCGCCAGCGCCGAGCCACTGATGCCGGAAAAAAAAGTCAGCGACAGCACGTTGGCATGACCAAGCCCGCCACGGCGGTGGCCGACGAACTGCGAAGCGAAGCGCAGCAGCACCTCGGTCAGCCTGCCGCCGGTCATCAGCTCGGCGGCGAGAATGAAAAACGGCACCGCCAGCAGCGGGAAGCTGTCGATGCCGGTGAACATTTCCTTTAGCACGACTATCGTCGAGTAGCGGCCGTCGATCACCACCGCCAGCAGCGCGGCCGCCGCCAGCGAAAACGCAACCGGCACGCCGAGCGCGAGCAGAATTATTGCGCTGATGAATAGCGTCCAAGCCATCAGCGGGCGCGGCTATAGAGCGGATGCAAGTTCTTTGTCCACGCCGTCTTCGTGTTCGAACGGTTCACCGAGTACATAACGGCGCGCGACGAGGCCAAGATGTGCAATCGTCAGCAGGCACCCGAGCGGCATACCGGCGTAGACCCACGCCATTGATATCTGCAGCGCAGCGGACGCCTGAAAACGCGTGCGCCACGCGTAGTCGATGCCCTCGACCACCAGCGCAACGAACAGCACCAGCGTGATTAACGCGATCGCCGCTCGTAACCAGCACGCCTGGCGTGCCGGCAGCGCCTGCTCGAGCGTATCGACTCCGATCTGCGCGCCATTGCGCAGTGCCAGCCCGCTTCCGACGAAAGCCAGCCAGATCATCAGATGCCGGCCGACTTCTTCGCCCCACGGAAAAGAAGACTCACTTACGTAGCGCAGAAACACGTTGACGAAGGTGACGACGACCATGGCTGACAGCAGCGCAATCAACAGCACGCGATTGGCCTGCACCAGATAACGCTCGATCGACAGCAGCATGTCTCGGTCGGTCCGATCACCCGTGCTTGATCGCAATCGTCTTCAATGTGGTGAACCCAAGCAAGGCCTCGAATCCCTTTTCGCGCCCGTAACCGCTCGATTTCACGCCGCCAAACGGCAGCTCGATACCGCTGCCGGCACCGTAGTTGTTGATGAATACCTGGCCGCAGCGCAGCTTGCGCGCCACGCGCATCTGGCGCGCGCCGTCGCGAGTCCAGACACCGGCGACCAGGCCGTAAATCGTGCCGTTGGCGATCTGCAGCATCTGCTCTTCAGAATCGAACGCAATCGCCGCCAGCACCGGCCCGAAAATCTCCTGCTGCGCCAGCGCGTGATCCGACGGAACGTCGCGCAGCAGGGTCGGCGCCTGGTAATAGCCGCTCTGAGGTGCATGATCGACGACGCGGCCCTGCGCAGCGATCGGCACGTTGTCGTGCTGCGCGGTACTTAGAAAGTCCCATACGCGCTGCAGCTGGTTCTGGCGGATCAAAGGCCCGGCATCCAGATCGTCGAGTGCGGGGCCGACTCTTAGTTGTGTCATCGCACGACCGACCCGCGTCACCAACTCCTCGTAGATCGGCCGTTCGATCAGCAGGCGGCTGCCGGCCGAACACGTCTGCCCCGCGTTCTGCACGATTGCGTTGATGACGACCGGCAGCACGTCGTCCAGCTCGGCATCGGCGAAAACGATCTGCGGCGACTTGCCGCCCAGCTCCAACGTGACCGGACAATGGTGCTTGGCGGCCGCTTGCGCGACCGCGGTACCGGTTACCGGCGAACCGGTAAAAGAGATGTGCTCGATACCTCGATGTTGCGTGAGCGCGGCCCCCGCCTCCGCACCGTAGCCGGTGACGACGTTCAGCGCTCCGGACGGAAAGCCGACCTCGGCGGCCAGTTCGGTGACTCGCATCACCGACAGGCACGCGTCTTCTGCGGGCTTGACCACGCACGCGTTGCCGGCCGCCAGCGCAGCGCCGACACTGCGACCGAAAATCTGCATCGGATAATTCCACGGCACGATATGACCGGTCACGCCGTGCGGCTCGCGCAACGTCAGCACCGTCATGCCCGTCTGATAAGGAATCGTCTCGCCATGCAGCTTGTCGGCGGCGCCGGCGTAGTACTCGAAGTAGCGCGCGAGCGCGGTAGCGTCGGCGTGACCCTGCTTCAGCGGCTTGCCGGTGGTGCGCGACTCGAGGCGTGCCAACTCGTCGTGGTGATCGGCAACCGCATTCGACAGCTTCATCAACAGCCGGCCACGCTCGGTCGCTGTCATTCGACCCCAGGGTCCATCGAAGAATTCGCCGAGCGAGCGGCGGGCCGCCGTCACCGCCGTGTCGATATCGGTCGCATCCCCACGCGCGATCTTCGCGAACGGCACGCCGTCGGATGGGTCGATTACATCGATCGTCTGCCCGGTCGTCGATGCGACCCAGCGATTGCCGATGAAATGATGCGAACCCGCGGCGGCTGTGTTGCCATCCATCGCACTCTCCCGGTTAGCGAACAGCGATTATTACCCGCCTAGAATCGCCGCATGAGACTCGACGCTGTTGCCGCCGGCTGCGACATTCCGAACGACTTCAACGTCATCATCGAGATTCCGGCGCATGCCGATCCGATCAAATACGAAGTCGACAAGGAAACCGGCGCCTTGTTCGTCGATCGGTTCATCGCCACGTCAATGCACTATCCCTGCAACTACGGCTATGTTCCGAAATCGCTGGCCGATGACGGCGACCCGCTCGACGTTCTGGTTATCACGCCGTTCCCGCTGCAGCCGGGCGTGGTCGTGCGCTGTCGTGCGCTGGGCGTGCTGAAGATGGAAGACGAAGCAGGCGGCGATTCCAAGCTGCTCGCCGTACCGATCGACAAGATACTGCCGTGGTATCGGCACTGGCTGAAGTGGTCGGATATCGCGCCCGAGCGGCTCGCGCAGATTCAACATTTTTTCGAGCACTACAAGGATCTCGAGCCCGGCAAGTGGGTGAAGGTGCTCGGATGGGAAGGTCCGGAGTCCGCTCGCAAAGACATCATCGACGCGGTTGCGGCGTATCAGAACGCATCGCCTATGCGGGCGGTGTAGCCAGATCGTCCGGTCGTGCACGCGACGCAATAACGTTCAACGCAAGGCCGCTCAACACCAGCCCGATGGCCGTCAGCTTCCACCACGTGACTTCTTCGCCGAGCAGCCACACTGCGAGACTCATTGCCACGATCGGTACCAGCAGCGTGAATGGGGCAACCAGCGCCGCGGGATGTTTGCGCAGCAACCACGCCCAGATGCCGAAGGCGAGCAGCGTGGTTGGCCACGCCTGAAAGGCCAGACCGAGCCACGCAGACGCGTCCATCGACCTTACCGCGGCCCACATGCTGGCCGGGCCCTCTAGCACCAGCGCAACGGGCAGCATCATGATCGACGCGGCAGCGCTGGCCCACACGACGACGGCCAGTGGCTGTTCGCTATGGATACGCTTGACGATCACATTCGCAATGGCCCACGAAGCCGCGGCGGCGACAACAAGTAGAAATCCAACGCGCGTCGACGGCGGCAAATGAAATGCAACGAGCACGAGACCGGCGCCGGCTATCGTGGCTCCCACCAGCTGCACCCGCTTCGCGCGTTCGCGCGTCAGCAGAGCGACAAGGCCGATGGTGAAGAACGCCTGCACCTGAATCACCAATGACGCGAGGCCGGTCGGCATGCCGGCCTGCATGCCGGCGAACAGCAGTCCAAATTGCACGGTAAACGCAAACAGGCCGTAACCAGCTACTAACCGCCATGATGGCTGTGGCCGCCGCACGAAAAGAACCGCCGGAAACGCAGCCAGTGCAAAGCGAAGGACGGTCAGCGTCATCGGTGGCACATCGTTCAGGCCCCAGCGAATGACGACGAAGTTGAATCCCCAAATGGTGACCATCAAAAGCGCGGCGGCAAGGTGGGTCGCACTCATTCGATACTCGAAGGCAAGCGCAGCGCGCTGCGCTCACTCAACTCATCGACGTACGCTTCGATTCCGCCGGTCTCTTGCCGTAGATATCGCTCGACCGCGTCGGCGAACGCCGGATGCGCCAACCAATGCGACGAATAGGTCGTCACCGGCTCGAATCCGCGCGCCAGCTTGTGTTCACCCTGCGCGCCGCCTTCAAATACCTTGAGCTTGCGTTCAATTGCAAACTCGATCATCCGGTAGTAGCTCGTTTCGAAATGCAGGCACGGCACGTATTCGATCGCTCCCCAGTAGCGACCGTACAGCCGCTGGTCGTCGAACAGCGCGAATGCGGCGGCGATCGGCTGTCGGCCGCGACGTGCGACGACCATCAGCAGACTCTCAGGCATCGATTGTGCAATTTGAAGAAAGAAGCGGCGGTTCAGATAGGGCGTCGAGTAATGAGCAGCGTAAGTGGTTGCGTAACACCGCATGAAAAGGTCCCAATCGGCTTCGCTGATCTCGCGTCCGACTTTGTGCTCGAACACAACTCCTTCAGCACGGACCTTGCGCTGCTCGGCGCGGATCTTCTTACGCTTCGGCTGGGCGAGCGACCCCAGGTAATCGTCGAACGACGAATAGCTCCGATTGAACCAGTGAAACTGCACCGCGCGTCGTGTCACCATCCCTGTAGCCGAGAGCAATTCGATCTCGTCGAGTGGAGCGAACAGTACGTGCAGCGACGACAACCCGGAGTCGCGCACGTGCGTCGCCAGTTCCCGCGCGAGAATGTTTCGCGTCTGCGAATCCCGCGCGATCAGGCGCGCGCCGGGTACCGGCGTGAACGGCACGGCCGTCAGCCACTTCGGGTAGTAGTCGATGCCGTGCTGCTGATACGCACTGGCCCACGCCCAGTCAAACACGTACTCGCCATAGGAATGATGTTTCCGGTAAAGAGGGATCGCTCCCGCCAGCTCATTTCCGCGCCACAGCGTTAGATACTGAGCCTCCCATCCCGCGCGCGGCGAGGCGCAGCCGGTGGTGTGCAAGGCGTGCAGAAACTCGTAGCCGATCAGCGGATTGCCGCGTCCCGATGCGGTCACCAGCGCATTCCAAGCGCTCGCGCCGATCGTCGCAAGATCGCCCGTGATGCGCGTGCAATAATCGGCGCCGCCTGCAGGGTTGTTCATTAATGAGTTCTAAAGTCAGAGTCGCGGTTGCGCAGTTGAATTGCACCGTCGGCGACTTCGAGGGCAACAGCAGAAAGATTATCGAAGCGGCATCGCGTGCCGCGGCGGCGGGTGCAGACCTTCTGCTGACGCCGGAGCTTTCGCTGACCGGTTATCCCCCTGAAGACCTGCTTCTGCGTCGCGCATTTTACGCAGCGACCGATGCCGCGTTGCAAACGCTGACCGCTCAGCTGCTGCAGTTTCCGGATCTGACCGTAGTCGTCGGCCATCCGCTGGCGCGTGAAGGTCACCGGTTCAACGCCGCGTCGCTGCTGCAAGCCGGTGTGCTGCTTGGCACGTACTGCAAGCACGACCTGCCCAACTATGACGTGTTCGACGAGCAACGCTACTTCACGCCCGACAACCGGCCGCTGGTGTTCGAGCTCAACGGCACCCATTTCGGCGTCAACATCTGCGAGGACACCTGGTTCGGATACACACCGGAATGCGCAAAGTCTGCAGGCGCCGCGGTGTTACTGGTACTGAACGGGTCGCCATTTAACCTCGGAAAACAGCAGCAGCGGATCGACATCCAGCGCGCGAATGTGTCGCGCTTTCGGATGCCGGTCGTCTATGCGAATCTGGTCGGCGGCCAGGACGAGCTGGTGTTCGATGGCGCGTCGTTCGTGCTTGATCGCGACGGCAGGGTGGTCGCGAGCGCACCTTACTTCGAGGAAAGCCTGCTGCTGGTCGATTTTGTCGACGGCGTCCCGCAGGCCGCGCATGTAAGCCCGGAGCCGAGCGAGGAAGCATTGGCGTATTCGGCGCTGGTGATGGGTGTGCGTGACTATGTGGGCAAGAATGGATTTCCCGGCGCGATCATCGGGCTCTCGGGCGGGGTCGATTCGGCGTTGACGCTGGCGATCGCGGTCGATGCGCTCGGCGCCGAGCGCGTGCGCACAGTGATGATGCCTTCGCAGTTCACGGCTCCGATGAGTCTCGAGGACGCCCGCCAAATGGCGCACGCGATGAATGTGCGCTACGACGTGCTGCCGATCAAGCCGGCGTTCGACGCGTTTCTCTCTACGTTGTCTAGTGAGTTTCGCGGTCTGCCGTGGGACACCGCCGAAGAAAATCTGCAGGCACGGATTCGCGGAACCCTTTTGATGGCGCTGTCGAACAAGTATGGCTCGATTGTGTTGACCACCGGCAACAAGTCCGAGACGGCGGTCGGCTACTCGACGTTGTATGGTGACCTGGCGGGCGGCTTCGCTGTGATCAAGGACATTTTGAAAACGCTGGTGTATCGGCTGTGCCGCTACCGCAATTCGATAGCACCGGTGATCCCACAGCGCATTTTGTCGCGTGCGCCGAGCGCGGAGTTGAGAGCGGATCAGACCGACCAGGATTCACTGCCGCCGTACGACGTACTGGACGAAATCATCGATCTGTATATGCAGCAGGGAAGGTCGATCGGCGAGATCGTCGCCGCCGACCACGATGAAGCGGTCGTGCGCAAGGTGGTTCGGATGATTCGGCTGTCGGAATACAAGCGCCGTCAGTCGCCGATTGGGATTCGCGTCACCCACCGCGGGTTTGGCCGCGACTGGCGTTACCCGATAACGAATCGCTTTCGCGAAGAAGCGGCGACATGAGCGCACGGTCGCGGCCGCACCCGCTAAGCGAGTATGTAGCTCGCCTTCGGCTCGGGGCCGCGACTGGTGCTATCCAATCACGAACCGTTTTCGCGAGGACAGCGCCACGCTCTAGAATCGGGCGAAACGACAGGAAGCAACGATGAAACAGATTACGGCGATCATTAAACCTTTCAAGCTGGACGAGGTGCGCGAGGCGCTGGCCGATGTCGGCGTCACCGGGCTGACGGTCACTGAAGTGAAGGGTTTCGGCCGCCAAAAAGGCCACACCGAGTTGTATCGCGGTGCCGAATATGTGGTCGACTTTCTGCCGAAGGTCAAAGTCGAGGCCGTCGTGCCGGACTCGCTGGCCGAGCGTGCGATCGAAGCGATCACCCAGGCGGCTCGCACCGGCAAAATCGGTGACGGGAAAATTTTCGTGCGCGCGGTCGAGCAGGTAATTCGAATTCGTACCGGCGAAGAAGGAGAAGCGGCTGTTTGAGGGCAGGCGTTAAAAAACTTTTCCGCTGCTCGGCTTCAGCAACACGATCAACGCGCCGCTGCCGCCCTCCGTGGTTCGCGCCTGGCAGAACGCGATCACGTCTTCGCGCTGTGCGAGCCAGAGTTTGACCTTCCCCTTCAGTACCGGCTGCCGCCCTTTCGACCCCAGACCCTTGCCGTGCACGACGCGGATGCAGCGCAGGCCGCGGCGGCCGGTATCGCGCAGGAAGCCCGCCAGCAGCTCGCGAGCTTCGCCGGTGCGGCAGCCGTGCAGATCGATCTCGTCCTGAATCACCCACTCACCACGCCTCAGTTTGCGCAGCACGTCGGGGCCGACCCCGGGCCGACAGAACGACAGTTCGTCATCGGTGTGCAGCAGGGTGTCGATCTCGAACTCATCCGACACCGATGCAACGAGCACGAGTCGATCGTCTTCGCGCCGCTTGTGGGCGATGGGTAGGTGCGCAGAGCGTTTGTGCTCAACGCGCTTGTTGCCGTTCAGTGGCGTGACATCGCCCACCGCGTCGCGGAATTCGTCGACCGCTTTCAGCGTATCGACTTCGCGCGCCCGGCGCTCGACCGCGGCTTTCTCCTGCTGCTGCGCCTCACGGGCGAGCGAATCACGCAAGGTCTGCAGCTGCGCCAAGTGGGTGAATTTCTCTGCCATATACCGTCGGTCGCCTGGCAGGCGTTACTAGGCCGCGAGCGCTTCGGGAGCCGATGCGACGGCCTCGAGGTTCTCCAGATACTTTTGCGCGTCGAGTGCCGCCATGCAGCCTGTACCGGCGCTGGTGATGGCCTGCCGATAGACGTGATCCTGCACGTCGCCCGCCGCGAATACGCCCGCAACGCTGGTGGCGGTCGCCATTCCGGCGAGACCGGTCTTGGTGATGATGTAGCCGTTGTTCATTTGCAGCTGCCCAACGAAGATCTCGGTGTTCGGCCGGTGCCCGATCGCGATGAATACGCCTTGCAGCGCGATTCTTTCGGTGCCGCCCGTTTGTGTGTTCTTGATGCGCACCGCGTTGACGCCGCTGTCGTCGCCTAGCACTTCGTCGAGCACGTTGAACGTCTTCATCTCGACCTTGCCTTCCTTGACCTTCTGCATAAGGTGATCGACATTGATCGGCTCGGCGCGAAACTTGTCGCGCCGGTGAATCAACGTCACCTTTTTCGCGATGTTGGTCAGGTACAGCGCCTCTTCGACTGCGGTGTTCCCGCCGCCTACAACCGCAACCTCTTGGTTCTTGTAAAAGAATCCGTCGCAGGTTGCGCAGCCCGATACGCCCTTGCCCATGAACGCTTGTTCCGAGGGCAGGCCGAGGTACATCGCACTCGCGCCGGTTGCGATGATCAACGCATCGCACGTGTATTCGCTCGAATCACCGATCAGGCGCAAGGGCCGCTCGTTCAGCTTTGCGGTGTGGATGTGATCGAAGATCACCTCGGTGTTGAAGCGCTCGGCGTGCGCCAGAAAGCGTGTCATCAGTTCGGGACCCTGCACACCTTCCGCATCAGCCGGCCAGTTGTCGACATCCGTGGTCGTCATCAGCTGTCCGCCTTGCGCCAGGCCGGTCACCAGCACAGGCTTCAAGTTCGCGCGCGCGGCGTACACCGCGGCCGTGTAACCGGCCGGGCCGGAGCCCAGGATAAGCACGCGTGCGTGTTTGGTCGTTGTCATAGCGCTGAGCTCACTGCCTTCGCCGAATCGAAACGATTATATTGGGGTGTTCCGTTCGAAACGAAGCCGGGAAGCGGACTAGCTGCTATTCGTCGCCTGCCATTTCGGCCGCGCTTTGGCGCGCCGCCGACTTGCCGACCCGGTATTCGATTGCGCGCTTGCGGGCGGCCGCGAAGTACTCGGCGTCGCTCATTCTCGCGTTTGACCGCCGCAATGTACGCAGCGCCGGCGTCAGAATTACCAGCACGATGCCCAGACCGCCGACGATCAGCGCGGCCTTCATTCGCTGGTGTTGTCGTCGTCGCGGTAGGGCTGATGCTGATTAACCTTGTATACGGCGCCGGCAACGCCTACAGCGACTACGCCAACCAGAAAGTACAGAATCGACGGGCCCACGGCTCGCTCCACACTCATTGCGGCCGCAAACTTTAAGGTTCGGAGCCCGGTTTTGAAGGCGTTTAGAGCGCCCGATTCCCTGGGGATTTAGGCTAATGAAACCGCGCTACATCTGCCGGAAAAGGTGCGTGTAGCTGTCCGACACGAGCAGAGTTTCCGCGCGGGTTTTCAGCTTCACCAGCATGCGGCCCCGAAAGTCGCGCGCCACGCCGGCGATCGAAGTTGCATTGACCAGAGTGGATCGATGTATCTGCCAGAACTGGTTCGGGTCCAGCTCCTCGACCAGATCCTTCAGTGGCTTGCGAATCAGTGCTTCACCTTCGCCCGTCACCACGCGCGTGTACTTGTTGTCGGCCTGGAAGTAGGCGACCTCGTCGACTGTAATCAGTTTCAGATTCTGTCCGACCGAGGCATTGATCCAGCGCAAGAACTGCTTGGCGGGTGATTGAGCGCCGGAGGTGATTTGCGCCAGCGTTGACTCCAGCCGCGCCGGCGGTGAGCCCAATCGCTGCCGGACACGGGACACCGCGGTAAACAACCGCGCCGGCGCTACCGGCTTGAGCACGTAGTCGACCGCGCCCTGATCGAACGCGGCGACCGCGTGCTGGTCATACGCGGTAACGAATACGACGTGACAACGGCCGCTTGCCTGGCGTGCGACCTCGAGGCCGGTCGCGCCCGGCATTTGTATATCGAGGAACAGCACATCGGGTTGATGCTCATCGAGCAGCCGCAGCGCCTGCACCCCATCGGACGCTTCGCCGACGACGGTCAGCTCGGGCCAGAGCTGCCCGAGCTGTTCGATCAGTTGATGGCGCAACGTCGCCTCGTCCTCGGCGACGATCGCGGTCGGACCACTCATTGTGGCACCGGGCTGGCTGCCGGTTTTACCGAGGCGTCGGCAGCCGGAACACGCATCGTGATCTGTGTGATTTCTCCAATCTGGTCGCATTCAAGCGTCGCGGCGCGGCCGAACAATCCGGTTAGCCGTTCACGCACGCGCACCAGCTCGGGATCGTCATCGCACTGGTCCGGCAATCCAAAGCGCAGCACGATCACAATCTGGCTCTCGATGCGGCTGATGCCGATCTTGATCGTCTCAGGCAATTGGCCCGAAGGCTGCCGGACCGCCCGCTGCAGCAGCGGCAGCAACAGCATCGGATAGAAGCGAGCGCAACGGCACTCATCGGGCAACGTCACCGATAGGGCGGGACGGCCGCCATGCAATGACGTGACCACCGCCAAGTAGGCGTGCACGAGATCAATCTCGGCTTCGATGGTCGAGCCGGGTTCGCGCAAGCGCGGCAACGCGACGCGCAGGTAAGTTATCAGCCGATCGAGGTCATTGGCTGCGCGCGCGGCGTCCTGCCGGTACAGCGTCTCGATATCCACCAGCGAATCAAACAGAAACTGCGGCTCGACCTGCGCCTGCATGGCCGCCAGCCGCGACTCGAGCACCTCTCGCGCAATCGTGGCCTGCGCGCGCTGCGTGGCCTGCAGCGCGCTCGTGGTGGAGCGCCTGCGTAGCAGAACTTCGGCGACAGCAACGAACAGAAAGCTGAACGTTGCGTAGATCGTCGTATGTCCGATCATTGCCAGCCAGAGCGGCGGCAGTTCTTTCTTCATGCTGCCGAGCAGCGACCATACCAATTCGTGAACGCCGAGTGTCGACATCATGGGAACTGTGATCGCCGCTGAAATCACCGCAGCAACAACAACGGCCCACGCAAGGCGCCGGGTGCGCGCGGGACCATGACTCGGTGCTTGATACGTCGCCGCGACCCACGCCAGCATCGTGATACCGAACAGCAGGGCCGATCCGATGAAGTCGAAGATCATGACTCGCCAAACGCCGGGCTTGTCGAGCTTGTCGACCCATATCGAGCCGCTGATCACTGTCATCAGCAGCGACGCGATAGCCACCGCGCCGAGGTGCATCCAGCGCATACGAGACCACCCGTGCCACCACGTGGCCGCCGTGGCGAACCCGGCAACGCGGTGTCCGGTCAGCACGAAGCTCATTGCGCAGGCTCGAGGTCAAGCGGCAATCGGATCGATGCCAGTACGCCTTTCGGTGTTGCCGATGCAAGCTTCAGACTGGCGCGCGCGCCATAAAGAGCGGCCAGGCGCGAACGTGTGTTTGCCAGCCCTACGCCAGATCCCGAACCACTCGAGAAGCCGGCTCCGTCATCGCGGACTTCGACCACCAGCTCGGTGCCAGCGCGGTGCGCGCGAATTTCGATTCGCCCCCCCTGCGGCAGCGGCGAAAGCCCATGCTTGATGGCATTCTCGACCAGCGTCGGCAACACCATCGGCGGCAGACGCGCATTCTCGAGCGCGGGGTCATGGTCGATCGAGAAGCTCAAGCGCTCGCGCATCCTCATTTTCAAGATCGTCAGGAACGAACGCGCAAGTTCGAGCTCGCGCGCCAGCGTCGAACCCGACTGCCGCATCGAAGGCAGCGCAGCTCTCAAATAGTTGATCAGGCTCGAAAGCATCTCGCGTCCCTCGGCGGGCGCGGTCTCGTACAAACGCTTCACGTTGGCCAGCGTATTGAACAGGAAATGCGGCTCGATCTGCGCCTGCAACGCAGTCAGATGCGCTTCGACCATCTGGCCCTGCAGCGACTGGCGCCGGCACTCGGTCTCCTCAAGCGCAGCGCGTGCCATCTCATCCTCGCGCGTCGAGTTGAAAAGCCAATAGGCGAGGCTGCCGATGGCGGCCCACAGAGCGAACAGCGAAAGATAGAACGCAAACTCCTCGGCCAGGCGCTGCTGGATCGGTGACCCGACGACCCACAGACGGATCGGAACACTGACCGCCGCCACGGCAATTGAGATCACGACCCCGAGTGTCAATGCGGAACGGGCGCGAAGTGTCCTCGCTGCGGCGAATGCCTCCGTCAGCGCGATCGCCATTAGCAGCAGCAGTCCGCTGATTAGCGAGCCTCGCAGCAAGCGCGCGAAGCCGTTGATCCATTCCTCGAATGGCGTGGCGTAGTAGTACAACAGGTAGCGGCCGCAAAAAAAGAGGCAGAAGTAGAAGACGACCGCGATCGCCTTCATATTCCAGACGCGCGTGAATGCCGATCGGGCCGCCGATGGTGGCGGGCGCGGGGTCAACAGGGATGGGTTGGGCGTCATTGAGTCGGATTCTGCGCGGAGCTTGGGTGCATCGCAATGCCCGCCGACGAAGCGCAGGAGCCGCGGCGCGAAAGCCCCGTGGCAGCGATGGAATTGCCTGCCAACTTATACTCGGGCGCATGGCGGCAAGGGCAAAGATGGGCACTAGCGCGCAGCGCGCGGCCGATGGAGTCTGGGTGCGGTCGCGCGCGTCGGCGACGCCAACCGAAGGTGACGATCGCTTTGGGAGGTTGCTGTCCGAAGCGGTGTGGATCGTCGGTGCCGTGGTCGCGGTCGCGTTGTTCGCAATGCTCGCGAGTTTCAGCCACAACGATCCGGCGTTTTCGCACACCGCAGGTGCTGGCGGCGTCGAAAACGTCGGCGGCCGCCTCGGGGCCTGGGCTGCCGACATCGCGCTGCTTCTGTTCGGAGTGTCAGCGTATCTGCTGGTGTTCGGCCTTGCGATCACTGTGGTACGAGGTTTCCGCAAACTGCATCGTGCGGGCGCTGGCGACTCGCTGAGCGATGACTTGCCCGCGTACGCACACGGGATCGGTTTCGTGCTGCTGCTGCTCGGGACGGTTGGCCTGGAGACGCTGCGGTTTCACACTCTGAGCTTTGCGTTGCCAGGCGCGCCGGGCGGTGTGATCGGCGGCGCGATCGCACGGTTTTTGCAGGCTGGTGTCGGCTTTACCGGCGCGACGGTGATCATGTTGGTAGCGATCGCAATCGGCCTGTCGCTGTTTCTCGATTTTTCGTGGGTCGCCGTCGCCGAGCGCTGTGGGGGATTTCTGGAGGGCTTCTCGCGCCGCGCTCGGCGCAAGCGCGAGGAGGCAGAGGATCGCGCAATCGGCGAAGCGGCCGCCAAGGTGCGCGAAGCCGCGCTCAGTGACGAGCGCGAGCGCATCGACGAGGCGCAACCGGTGTACATCGAGCGCCCGCCCGCGCACGTCAAGCCGTCCGAGCGCAAACAGAAGGAAAAGCAGGTGCCGCTGTTTGCGGAGATGGCCGACGCGCGTCTGCCGCCGCTCGATCTGCTCGACGAGGCGCCGCCGAACCTCGAAGCGATCTCGACCGAAACGCTCGAGTTCACGTCGCGTCTGATCGAAAAGAAGTTGCGCGACTTCAACGTCGAAGCTGCCGTTGTCGCTGCGTATCCCGGCCCGGTAATCACCCGCTACGAAATCGAGCCAGCGGTCGGCGTCAAGGGCAGCCAGATCGTCAATCTGGCGAAGGATCTGGCGCGCGCGCTGTCACTCGTTTCGATTCGGGTCGTCGAAACGATTCCCGGTAAGAACCTGATGGGGCTCGAGCTGCCGAACCCGCGGCGGCAGGTCGTCAAACTTTCCGAAATTCTCGGGTCGGCCGTCTACAACGAAAGCCATTCGCTGTTGACGCTCGGGCTCGGCAAGGACATTGCAGGCAAGCCGGTCGTGGTCGATCTTGCGCGCATGCCGCACTTGCTGGTCGCAGGCACCACGGGCTCCGGCAAATCGGTCGGCATCAACGCGATGATCCTGTCGATCCTCTACAAAGCCGATCCGTCGCAGGTGCGCATGATCCTGATCGACCCGAAGATGCTCGAGCTTTCGGTCTATGAAGGCATTCCACATCTTCTGGCACCCGTCGTGACCGATATGCGCGAAGCCGGCAATGCGCTGCAGTGGTGCGTCACTGAGATGGACAAGCGCTACCGGTTGCTGAGCAAGCTTGGTGTACGCAGTCTGACGAGTTACAACCAGAAAATTGCCGATGCGCGCGGCAAGGGTGAGTTCATTGGCAACCCGTTTTCGTTGACGCCGGCGGAGCCCGAGCCGCTGGACACGCTGCCGATGATTGTCGTCGTGATCGACGAGCTGGCCGATCTGATGATGGTGTCCAGTAAGAAAGTCGAAGAGCTGATTGCGCGCATCGCGCAGAAGGCGCGCGCGTCCGGCATGCACCTGATCCTGGCGACGCAGCGGCCGTCGGTTGACGTGATCACCGGCCTGATCAAGGCCAATATTCCGGCGCGTATTTCGTATCAGGTGTCGAGCCGCGTCGATTCGCGCACGATTCTCGATCAGATGGGTTCGGAATCGCTGCTGGGTCAGGGCGACATGCTCTACCTGGCGCCTGGCACCGGACTGCCGGCGCGCGTCCACGGCGCGTTTGTCGCCGATGCCGAGGTCCATCGTGTGGTCGACATGCTGAGGTTGCGCGGGGCGCCGCAGTACGTCGAGGGTTTACTCGAGGCGCCGGAGGCCAACGGTGAGAACGGCGAGGCCGGCGAGGGCGGGGCCAGGGGCGGTGTCTACGCAAACGAGGCCGATCCGTTATACGACCAGGCCGTCGAGATCGTTCTGAAGAATCGCCGTGCGTCGATCTCGCTGGTGCAGCGGCACCTGCGCATTGGCTACAACCGGGCGGCGCGGCTGCTTGAAGACATGGAGCGCGCCGGCATGGTGTCGGCGATGCAGAGTAACGGTAATCGCGAAATTCTGGTGCCAGTGCGCGAGAGTTGAGGGGAGTTCGATCTTGAAGTATTTGCGCGCCGCGTTGATCGTCGCGTCTATCTTTGCGGGGCAAGCGCACGCTGCCTCGCTCGATCAGTTGCGCAGTTTTCTGACGCAGACCAGCACTGCGCGCGGTGACTTTGTTCAGCTGGTAACACCGCGCCAGGGTGCCAAGTCGGCGCCGGCAGCTACCGGGCAATTCGTTTTTCAGCGCCCTGGTAAGTTCAGGTGGACCTATGAAAAGCCGTATGAACAGCTGATCGTCGCCGACGGCCAGCGACTCGTGTTGTTCGACAAGGATTTGAATCAGGTCACGGTCAAGAAGCTGCAAGCGTCGCTGCCGTCAAGCCCGGCGTCGATCCTGTTCGGTTCCAACGAGTTCGAGAAGGAGTTCGAAGTCAGCGATGCCGGCGTGCGCGACGGACTCGAATGGATCGTTGCCAAGCCGCGCGCGAAGGACACCGCGTTCGAGCGCATCGAGATCGGCTTTCGTGACGGTTTGCCGCAGGCGATGCTGCTGGCAGATGGCTTCGGTCAATCGACGCAGCTGACCTTCAGCAAGATCGAGCGTAATCCGAAGCTGGACGCCGATGCCTTCAAATTCACGCCGCCGAAAGGCGCCGATGTGCTGGAAGACAAGTAGTCACCATCGAGGCGCAGGTTGGCGCTTCCGTGCGTCCTGACCGCTTCATGCAGGAAGTGCGAGCCGGGCTCTCCTCGTTGCCGTGAGTCGCGCGGATCTGGCGCCGATAACCTCGCCCATCTTTCAGGCGCTTTCGAGCTGATCGGGCTCAAAGAAGATCCAATGGGCGGCGGGAAACGCTGCCTGCAACGACTTTTCGACCGTATGGATTGCCGCGATCAACTGGTCCGCATTGGCCACCGGCGCCATTTTCGCGCGCACGGCGACAATCAAGCGGTCGCCCCATTGCAGAGTGATGATGCGCAGCACACGCTCCACCTCCGGTCGCGCGCGGATGTGACCCTCGATCGCCTTACGCAACGCCGGCTCAGCCGATTCGCCGACGATCATCGCCTTGATTTCCCAGGTGATGGTGACAGCGACAATGACCAGCAGCACTCCGATCGCGATCGACCCGAGCGCGTCGAACATCGGATTGCCGGTCCACATTGCCAACAGCACGGCGGCGAATGCGAACACCAAACCACCCAACGCCGCGAGGTCTTCGCCCGCGACCACCATCAGCTCCGATTGCCGCGTCTCGCGAAACCAGCGCCAGAAAGTGCGGCCCGCCTGCACCTTGCGAATTTCGCGCAGCGCACCCCACAGCGAAACCATTTCGAGCACGATCGCGATTCCGAGCACGATCAGCGCAACGAACGCGTTTTGCAGGGGCTCCGACTGCGCCAGCCGGTGATAGCCCTCGTAGATCGAAAAAAGGCCGCCGACGAAGAAGAGAAGGATCGCGACCATCATCGACCAGAAGTAAACAACGCGCTGCTGGCCAAGCGGATGTTCATCGGTCGCAGGTCGTTGCGCCTGCCGCATCCCGAGCAGCAGCAAAAGCTGGTTGCCTGCATCCGCGACCGAGTGGATCGCTTCGGCCAGCATCGCGCCCGAGCCGGTGTAGAACGCTGCGCCGAATTTCGTTGCCGCGATCGCGGTGTTCGCGCCGAGCGCAAACAAGATCGCCTTGGTGCTGTCGGCTGCCACGTCGAATGCAGAGAGGGGCTACTGCGGCTTGATCGCGATCAGCTCGACTTCAAACAAGTAAGGTTGCATTGGGCGGAATCGCGCCGCCGCCCGCACCTTTGTCGCCGTATGCCAGCGCCGGCGGGCAAGTGAGCTTCGCCTTGCCGCCCACTTTCATTCGCTGCACGCCCTCGGTCCAGCACTTGATTACGCGGTTCAATGGAAACTCGGTGGGCTGGCCGCGTTGGTACGAGCTGTCGAATTCCTTGCCGTCCGGAAACGTGCCTTTGTAGTGCACGCGCACGACATCAGTCTCCTTCGGTTGAGCACCCTTGCCCTCGGTCAGCGGCCGGTACACCATGCCCGACGGCGTTTTTAGCGCGCCTTTTTCGGCCGCTGCCCTTTCGATCACGTCGCCCTGCGCGCGGGCCACCGCTGTGCCGAGGCCCAGAGCAATAGAAACCAGCTGCTTGATCATTTGCATTTCCTCGATGTGAATATCGCACGGGCGGATGCTAGCCTGTCGATGACATTTCCCCAATCGATGCAAGACCTGTTTACCACTGCCGCGTCGGGCGTGCCGCTGGCTGAGCGCATGCGTCCGCGAACGCTCGACGATGTCGTCGGTCAGTCGCATCTGCTTGGGCGCGGCAAGCCATTGCGGGTTGCATTTGAATCCGGCCGCCCGCACTCGATGATCCTGTGGGGGCCGCCGGGCGTCGGCAAGACCACGCTGGCGCGCCTGATGGCCGACGCGTTTGGCCTGAACTTCATCGCGATCTCGGCCGTATTGGGCGGAGTCAAGGACATTCGCGACGCGGTCGAGCGGGCACAAGTGACGCGCGCGCAGTCGGGCAAACCGACCGTCGTGTTCGTCGACGAAGTTCACCGATTCAACAAGGCGCAGCAGGACGCGTTCCTGCCGCATGTCGAATCCGGCTTGTTCGTATTCGTCGGTGCGACCACCGAGAATCCTTCGTTCGAAGTGATTGGTGCGTTGCTGTCGCGCGCGGCAGTCTACGTGCTACAGCCGCTGGCGCGCGAAGAACTGCAGCAGTTGCTCGAGCGTGCACTGCGGGCCGAACTGCGCGGTGTGACAATCGACGAACGCGCGCGGGGCATGCTGTTCGACCTCGCAGACGGTGACGCGCGGCGTTTGCTCAACGCGCTCGAGGTGGTCGGCAACGCGGCGCGCGACAAGAATCTGTCGTCGATCGACGCCGATTTCCTGCGCGATTCGCTGCCGGCAACGCTGCGCCGCTTCGACAAGGGCGGCGAGAATTTCTACGACCAAATTTCAGCGCTGCACAAATCGGTGCGCGGGTCGGATCCGGATGCGTCGCTGTACTGGATGGTGCGCATGTTCGACGGCGGCGTCGATCCGCGCTATGTTGCGCGGCGCGCGATCCGAATGGCCGCCGAGGACATCGGCCTGGCCGATCCGCGTGCACTTGAAATCTCGCTGGCAGCCGCCGATACCTACGAACGGCTGGGCTCGCCCGAGGGTGAACTCGCCCTGGCGGAAGCGATTGTTTACCTGGCCTGCGCACCGAAGTCCAACGCGGTCTATCGCGCCTACGGCGCGGTGCGCGCCTTCATCGAACAGGATGGGTCGCGGCCGGTGCCGATGCATCTGCGCAACGCACCGACGCGGCTGATGAAGGAGCTCGGCTACGGCGAAGGGTATCGGTACGCGCATAACGAAGATGGCGCGGTGGCTGCAGGCGAGACGTATCTGCCGGACGGCGTTACCGGTCAACGCTGGTATCAGCCAACGGACCGCGGCGTCGAGGCCCGGATCGCCGAGCGGCTGGCGGAGCTACGCCGCATCAATGCGGGCAAGTAGCATGGGGCCATGCTTGATCTAGGCCTACTGCGAAAGGATGTCGCAGGTGTCGCGGCGCGGCTGAAGACGCGCGGCTACGAATTCGACGTCCAGCGCTTCAATACGCTGGAAACTGAGCGCAAGTCGGTTCAGACGAAAACGGAAGAGCTGCAAGCGCAGCGCAACGCACTGTCGAAACAGATCGGCATGCTGAAGGCAAAGGGGCAGGACGCATCACACCCGCTCGCCGAAGCCGCCGCCATTCCGGATCAGGTGAAGGCGCTCGAAGTGCAGCTGTCGAATATCCAGCAGCACATGCAGCAGTGGCTGCTCGAGGTTCCGAATTTGCCTCACGCATCGGTCCCGATCGGGATGTCAGCTGACCAGAACATCGAAGTGCGCCGATGGGGAATGCTGCGAACGTTTGATTTTCCGGTAAAGGATCACGTCGATGTCGGTATCCCCCTGGGACTCGACTTCGATACCGCTGCGAAGTTATCGGGCTCGCGCTTCGTGCTGCTCCGTGGGCCGCTGGCGCGTCTGCAGCGCGCGCTTGCCCAGTTCATGCTCGACGTGCAGACGCGTGAGCACGGATACACCGAGTGCTACACGCCCTACATCGTTAATGCGGATTGCCTGATCGGCACGACGCAGCTGCCGAAGTTCCGCGACGAGATGTTCGGGGTCACCAAAGGAGGCGCGGAAAAAGAAGAGATGTATCTGATCTCGACCTCCGAGATCTCGCTGACCAACACCGTGCGCGAACAAATTCTGCGGGAATCGGATTTGCCGCTGAAGCTGACCGCGCACACGCCCTGCTTTCGCTCGGAAGCGGGAAGTTACGGCAAGGACACGCGCGGGATGATCCGCAATCACCAGTTCGAGAAGGTAGAGGTGGTGCAGATCGTGCACCCGGATGCGTCGTACGACGCACATGCAGAACTGGTTGGCCATGCCGAAGCCGTGCTGCAAAAACTCGAGCTGCCGTACCGCGTGATGTTGCTGTGTACCGGCGACACCGGCTTCGGCTCTGCCAAGACCTACGACCTCGAGGTGTGGCTGCCTGGGCAGGACGCTTATCGCGAGATTTCTTCGTGTTCAAACTTTGAAGCGTTTCAGGCGCGGCGCATGCAGTCGCGGTTTAAGAATGCGCAGGGCAAGACCGAGTTCGTGCATACGTTGAACGGCTCCGGCCTGGCGGTCGGACGCACCTTGGTCGCCGTCCTTGAAAACTATCAGCGGGCCGACGGCTGCGTCGATATCCCGGCTGTATTGCGGCCCTACATCGACGGCCTCTCGGTGCTGCGTGCGGTCTAAAGGGGCCCGCCGATATAATTCGCATTCGATCGCGTCGACCGGAGAGGTGGCAGAGTGGTCGAATGCGCCGGACTCGAAATCCGGTGTACGGTTTCACCGTACCGTGGGTTCGAATCCCACCCTCTCCGCCACCCCAACAAAAAGGACCCAACGATGACCGTCGCACGAATCAGCGAAATCAGCAGCATCAGCAAGAAGAGTTTTGAGGACGCCATCCTTAAAGGGGTCGCTCGTGCAAATAAGACATTGAAGAATGTCAAAGGCGCCTGGGTCGAGGATCACGAAGTATTGATCGATAAGGGCAAGGTGACGGGGTTCAAAGTGCACATGAAGGTGACTTTCGTCTTGACCGATTAGCAGTCGGCGTCGCTGACGCGCGCGATGACCGCGCGGCCTGAGGCGGCCGCCGTGCCCTCGGCGAACCGGGTTTTAGTCGGTACCGCATCGTGGACCGATCCGACGCTGATCAAGTCGCGGCGGTTTTATCCCCGGGGTTGCAGCTCGGCGGAAGACCGGCTGCGTTACTACGCGAGCCTGTTTCCGTTGGTCGAAGTCAACAGCAGCTACTACGCGCTGCCGTCGATCGACAACTCCAAGGTATGGGCCGAGCGCACGCCGGCCGAGTTCACGTTCAACGTCAAGGCGTTTCGCTTGTTCACGGGTCATCAAACGAACATCGACGTATTGCCGCCACCGGTGCGTGATCGCCTGCCGTCGGGTATCGCGGGTAACAAGAGCATCAAGTATCGGGACGTGCCGGACCCGCTGCTCGATTTGCTCTGGCAATTTTTCATCGAGGCGCTCGCGCCGCTGCACGAACGCGGCAAGCTGGGGCTGGTGCACTTTCAGTTCACGCCTTCGCTGACATGCACGGCAGCCGCGCGCGAGCACATCGTCGAATGCCGGCAGCGGATGTCGCAGTTCGCTATATCGGTCGAGTTTCGGCATCAGAGCTGGTTCAGCGATGCGCATCGCGAGCGCACGCTCGCCTTCGAACGCGAACACGAGCTGGTGCATACCGTGGTCGACTCGCCGCGGGGATTTGTCAATGCTTTGGATGCACACTGGGAGGTCACGCATCCGAAACTCGCGCTGGTTCGCCTGCACGGACGAAATAAGGCGACTTGGAACATCAGGAGCGGTGCGGCATCGGATCGTTTCAATTACGACTACTCGGATGCGGAACTGGCAGAACTGGCACGACCGATCAATGAGCTGACGCGCCAGGCGACGCAGGTGGATGTGATCTTTAACAACAACTTCGAAGACCAGGGCCAGCGCAACGCTCTGAGCTTGACGCGGCGGTTAACCGGCGCCTGATCGCCGGTCGCCCCGAACCATCAAAAGCGTTAACCTTGTCGCCCGCCGCGAGCGTGCCGCAACCTCAATTCTCGATAAGGACACAGGCCAACCATGGGCAACATTGAATCAGTCCTGCACGAACGGCGCGTGTTCCCCCCGAGCGCGGAATTCGTGCGGCAAGCGAACGTTTCGGGCATGGAGGCGTATCGCGCGCTGTGCGGAGAAGCGGAGCGTGATTTCCCTGGCTTCTGGGGCCGACTCGCGCGCGAGAATCTCGAGTGGACCAAGCCGTTCACACAGGTGCTCGACGAATCGAAGGCTCCGTTTTACAAGTGGTTTGCCGACGGCGAGCTGAACGCGTCGTTCAACTGCCTCGATCGCAATCTGCACAACGGCAACGCCGACAAGGTCGCGATCATTTTCGAGGCCGACGACGGCAAGGTCACGAAGATCACCTATCGTGAGCTGCACGCGAGGGTGTGTCAGCTGGCCAACGGCATCAAGGCGCTCGGTTACACGAAGGGCGAGCGCGCGATCATCTACATGCCGATGTCGATCGAAGCAATAGTTGCGATGCAGGCGTGTGCGCGGCTCGGCCTGACACACTCCGTAGTGTTCGGCGGTTTTTCCGCGAAGAGCGTCCACGAGCGCGTGATCGACGCCGGCGCGACGTTGATTATTGCTGCCGACGAGCAGATGCGCGGCGGCAAGGTGATTCCGTTGAAGGTCGCGATCGACGAGGCGTTTGCGATGGGCGGCTGCGACAAGGTGCGTCACGTCATTGTGTACCGGCGTACCGGCGGCCAGGTCGCGTGGAGCGACCGCCGCGACAAGTGGATGCACGAGGTGATGGCCAATCAGCCGAACACGTGCGAGCCGGTGGGGGTGAACGCAGAGCATCCGCTGTTCATCCTGTACACATCGGGGTCGACCGGAAAGCCGAAGGGTGTGCAGCATTCGACCGGCGGCTATCTGCTGTGGGCAGCGATGACGATGAAATGGACGTTCGACATCAAGCCGGCGGATGTTTTCTGGTGCACAGCCGATGTCGGCTGGGTGACCGGCCACACCTACGTGTGCTACGGGCCGCTCGCTGTGGGCGCGACCGAAGTTATCTTCGAAGGTGTGCCGACCTATCCTGACGCGGGCCGGTTCTGGAAGCTGTGCGAAGACCACGGCGTGACGATTTTTTATACCGCACCGACGGCGATCCGTTCGTTAATCAAGGCGGGCGGCGAGTTGCCCAAAAAATACGATCTGTCGAAGCTGCGCGTGCTCGGCACCGTCGGTGAGCCGATCAATCCCGAAGCGTGGATGTGGTATCACGAGACGGTCGGCGGCGCCCGCTGCCCGATCGTCGATACGTGGTGGCAAACCGAAACCGGCGGCCACATGATCACGCCGCTGCCAGGTGCGACGCCGACGGTACCCGGCTCGGCTACGTTGCCGCTGCCCGGAATAATGGCGGCGATCGTCGACGAGACGGGGCACGACGTCGAGAACGGGCAGGGTGGATTGCTGGTGATTAAGCGCCCTTGGCCGGCGATGATTCGCACCATCTGGGGTGACCCGGATCGTTACTGCAAGTCGTATTACCCGGAGGAGCTGGGCGGCAAGCTCTATCTGGCAGGCGACGGCTCGGTGCGCGACAAGATCACCGGCTACTTCACGATCATGGGCCGCATCGACGACGTGCTAAACGTTGCGGGCCATCGTCTTGGCACGATGGAGATCGAATCGGCGCTGGTATCGAACTCGCTCGTTGCCGAAGCGGCGGTAGTGGGCCGCCCCGATGCGACCACCGGTGAAGCGATCTGCGCGTTCGTCGTGCTGAAGCAGGCACGGCCGAACGGAAAGGACGGGCAAGAGATTGCGAAGCAGCTACGCGACTGGGTCGGCAAGGAAATCGGCCCGATCGCGAAGCCGAAGGACATTCGATTCGGCGACAATTTGCCGAAGACGCGCTCTGGAAAAATCATGCGGCGCTTGCTGCGCTCGATCGCGAAAGGCGAAGAGATCACGCAGGATGTTTCGACGCTGGAGAATCCCGCGATCCTCGAACAGCTGAAGGTCACGCTGTAGCTCGTGAAGTAACCGGAGAGATGGCCGAGCGGTCGAAGGCGCACGCCTGGAAAGTGTGTATAGGTCTAAAGCCTATCGTGGGTTCGAATCCCACTCTCTCCGCCAGCAGTGCTTGGGCAACCGAGAATGCTCAGCACGGTTATGAGAGCGCGTAGGGGCCCATGGCTACAACCTTTCTTATGCTGCCGCCGCAGACTTCCGTCACGCGCGAGTGGGCCCAGCGCCTTGCCGCCGCGCAACTGAACCTGTCCGTCATCGTCGCGGAGGATGAGACCGACGCCGCGCGCGTCATTGCAAAAGCGGACGCTGCGTTTGGAACGCTAGCGCCCAACCTTCTGCGAGCGGCTTCAAAGCTGCGCTGGATTCAGGCACCGCAAGCAGCTCCACCTGCGGGTTGGTACTACCCCGAGCTGATCGCGCACCGCGTGGTAGTGACAAATTTCCGCGAAATCTTCAATGACCATATCGGCGCGCACATCATGGCATTCGTTCTCGCCTTTGCGCGCGGGCTGCATCAGTACCTGCCGCAGCAGCTGAGCCGTGAGTGGCGTCCGGCGCCGCTCGACACCGGAATCATCCACCTGCCTGAGGCGACGGCGCTGATAGTCGGCGTCGGGGGGATCGGTACAGAGACCGCTCGGCTTGCCGCTGCATTCGGTATGCAAGTACTTGGGGTCGACGCTCGTCGCCGCGAAGCCCCGCCCGGTGTGGTGGAGCTCTTTGAAGAAGAGGCGCTTGATTCCCTGCTGCCGCGCGCCGATTTCGTCATCCTTACCGTTCCGCATACACCGTCAACGGAGGGCTTGATGAATCGCGCAAGGTTTCAGCGCATGAAGCGCGGCGCCTTCTTCATCAACATCGGCCGTGGCATGACCACGCGTCTCGACGATCTGGTGGCTGCGCTTAGCGCGGGTGAGATCGCCGGGGCTGCCCTTGACGTCTTCGAACAGGAGCCGCTGCCACGCGACCATCCGCTGTGGACCCTACCGGGCGTGCTGATCACTCCACACACGGCCGGGTACGGGCCGTATCTCGACGACCGACGCTACGACATCGTCTTGAATAATTGTCGCCGCTTCATTGCCGGGCAGCCGCTGCTAAACGTGGTCGACAAGTCCAGTTGGTTTTGAAGGCGCGGACGGTGGCGAGAACCGACCTGACGAGCACTTTCCCGGCACACAAAACGCTCGTCACCGCCGTTGATTTTTGGCAGGCTCCGCCTTTTTCTGCGACGTCCCCGGTGCGCTGCCTTTGATGTACTTGCGGATTAAACGGCCGGTTTTGGCGTCGCGGTAAACGGCCCAGGTTGGGGTCGGGTGCATGGTGCGCGATTGCGAATGACAGGCCCTGATGATTGTCGTATTGCGCTCGGGCGAAGGCGCGATATGCGAGGCGCGGCCGATGCATTTGTTTGGGGGTGAAAAGGCGGCAGTACGCCTTTTGCAGGCTCGCAAGCGCGCCCGCACTGGTGAAGCAAGCGTTGGTGCGATTTGCTAGCTGCCTTTCGGCGGCATCACCAAAGAAGCCATCGCCGCGGCCGCGTCGCTGGGGTCCTGCATCAACCCTTCCGCCACGCCGATTCGATCCTTTTCAGGCCGGTTCTGGCTCACTTTCCATTTGCCGGTGAGCGTCACGATCGGAATCTCGATACCGACAATCGACGCCACCATGGTGTCGATGAAATCGGCAGGAGCGTCGGTGACCTTCCACGGCTCGGTGCGCGGTGCTTCATGATGCTTGGTCAATTTCTGGACGAACTGTCGCAGCCAGGCGCGGTCGTCGACCACGCACAACGGTCCGCGCGCGTGCACGACCGCGTAATTCCAAGTCGGCACGACCTTGCCGTGTTCCTGCTTCGTCGGGTACCACGCGGGCGAAATGTAGGTGTGCGGGCCCTGAAAAATCACCAGCGCATCGACCTCGCTCAAGTGATCGCGCCACACCGGATTGGCGCGCGCGACGTGGCCGCGCAGTGTTCCGAACGGCGCCGGTTGCGGATCGATCTCGAACGGAATGTGATTGGCATCGAGCCCGTTAGCGTTCATCACGACCAGCGCGCCAAGCGTGTTCGAGCGAATCAGCTGGTGCAGGACGTCGACGCGCGTTTCGGCGAAATGACCGGGTACGTACATTGTCGGCAGCTATTGCGATTGCGGAAACGTGATCACGTGTTCGGCATCGAGCCGGATCCCGATTCTCTCGCCGATCGCGTGATCGTGGTGGCTCGGCACCAGCGCCAGCACTTCACGCCCGCTGTCGAGCCGCAGTGTGTAGACAAAATCGCCGCCGCGAAACGTCTTGCGAACAACCTCCGCCTTCAAGGGGCTGGCGTCGTCATGCACGATATCGTCCGGACGCAGCAGAACGTCGACCGCGTTGGTTCCGTTGGAGCGCGCTTCATGCTGCGCCGTATCGGTGGGAGGGACATAGCTCGGGGGCCATTTGCCGCGCAACTCGCCCAACTCGATCTCAACGTTCATCGATGCCAATACTTTCGCAGGCAAGAACACGCCTTCGCCGATGAAATCCGCCACGTACCGCGTGGCCGGCCGGTGGTACAGCTCGTACGGCCGGTCCCATTGCTCGATGCGGCCCGCGTGCATCACTCCGACTTTATCCGCCATCGCAAACGCTTCCTGCTGATCATGCGTAACAAGCATCGCGGTAGTGCCGCTCGTCTTCAGAATCTGGCGCACTTCCGCGCCGAGCCGCGCGCGCAGATCGACATCCAGGCTGGAGAACGGCTCATCCATCAGTAGCAGTGCAGGGCGCGGCGCCAGTGCGCGCGCGAGCGCCACACGTTGTTGCTGGCCACCCGATAGCTCGTGCGGATAGGCCTGCGCGTACGCGCTCAGTCCGACCAGATCGATCATGGCCTGCACGCGCGCGATGCGCTCGGTCGGCCCCAGATGGCGCAACCCGAAGCCGATATTGTCATCCGCACGCAGATGAGGGAACAGCGCGTAGTCCTGAAACACCAGACCGATCCCGCGCTTCTCAGTCGCTGCCATGAAACGCGGACCGGAAACAACTACACCGGCGATTTCGATCGTGCCCTCTTCAACACTGATAAAGCCGGCGATCGCGCGCAGCAGGGTGGTCTTGCCACAGCCCGAACTGCCGACAATGCACCCGATCTCGCCGCGCTCGAGCGTCAGCGACGCGCCGTCGATGACGGGCGCCGCGCCGCCGGGATAACCGACGCGCAGACGGTCGATCAGCAAAAGAGGCCGTTCGGCGCTTTGCATTGGGTAAGTCTAAGTCAAGTGCAATAATTCTCATTCGCATTTGGAAGATGCCTTACGTGGCTCAGGCGATGACTTCACGGCCCTTGCGCTTGTTCGCCAGCCCCGATGGGCTCGGACGCGCGTTGTCGCTTGCGGTTTTTTGTTGCGCGCTGGTGGCGTTGCCGGTGCTCAGCGTATTCGCCAGTTTGTGGAGTACGGGCGAGTCGGCTGAAACACTGCGACACCTGATTTCGACGGTGATTCCGGCTGCGCTATTGGAAACGTCGCTGCTCGGTCTCGGGGTAGTGGCCGGTGTGATCGCTGTCGGCGCGGCCACCGCGTGGCTCGTCGCTACCTGCGAGTTTGCAGGCCGTCGAATCTTCGAGTGGGCGTTGCTGCTGCCACTGGCGATGCCAGCGTACATCGTCGCCTATGCCTACACGGACTATTTGCAATACGCCGGACCGCTGCAGCAATTCTTGCGTGATAACTTCCATTGGCGGCGCAGCGACTACTGGTTTCCGGAAATTCGCTCGCTGGCCGGCGCCGCGTTTGTTTTCATCGTCGTGCTCTATCCCTATGTGTACCTACTCGCACGCACGGCGTTTCTCGCGCGCACGGCCGCGATGATGGATGCGGCGCGCGGCCTCGGCCAGACACCGTGGCAAACGTGGTGGCGCGTCAATCTGCCGCTGGCGCGGCCGGCGATCGCTGCCGGCGCACTTCTGGCATTGATGGAAACGATTGCCGATTATGGAGCAGCATCGTACTTTGGACTGCAGACCTTCACGACCTCGATTTATCGCGCGTGGTTTTCGCTCGGCGACCGGCTGGCGGCGAGTCAGTTGGCCGCGGTGTTATTGGTGCTCGTGCTACTGATGTTCTTGGTCGAGCATCGGGCGCGCGGACGCGCGCGTTTCTTTACGCCGACAGCGAGCCAGCGCCCCGCGACGCGAACAGTGCTCCAAGGAACGGGCAATGCGGCCGCGTTCGCTGCGTGCGCCGTGCCCATCGCCCTCGGCTTCGTGGTGCCCGTGCTACTGCTTTTGCGATTGCTCGCGCCGGCGTGGCAGGGAGTCGATTGGTCGCGCTACGCGCGCTGGTTTGTCAACACGTTGTCGATTGGTGTTGCGGCTGCTCTGCTGGCATTGATCGTCGTGCTCGCGTTGGCGTACACCGCGCGCTCGACGACGCGCGGCGCGCCGAGCGTGTTGGTGCGCAGTGCAGTGCGCGTGATGAGTCTCGGTTATGCGGTGCCGGGAGCGGTGATTGCGGTCGGCATCCTGGTGCCGCTCGCCGCCTTCGATAACCACCTCGACGCTGTGACGAAGTCTGTGCTCGGCGTTGGCACCGGCTTGCTGCTGACCGGCTCGGTGTTCGCGCTGCTCTACGGTTATCTGGTGCGTTATTTCGCAGTGGCGTATCAGACCGTCGAGGCCGGATTGGCTCGCATCACGCCGGCGATGGACGCCAGCGCGCGCAGCCTGGGTAGCACGCCATTGGACACGTTCGTGCGCGTTCATCTGCCGATACTGCGGCCTTCCGTTCTGGCTGCGTGCCTGCTGGTGTTTGTCGACGTGATGAAGGAACTGCCGGCGACGCTGGTGCTGCGGCCATTCAATTTCGACACGCTGGCGGTCATCGCCTACCAGATGGCGAGCGACGAGCGTTTGGGCCAGGCAGCATTGCCTGCGTTGACGATCGTTGGCGCGGGCGTTATCCCGGTAACGCTGCTGTCGCGGGCAGTCTCCCGTGCATCCGAAGCGCGTCGTCCCGCGTAGACTGCGCGCGCTGAATTCTTCGAGGTTACCGAATGGGCTATGTGTTCGCAGCGCCGCCGCAGGCAGTGGTGCCGGTCGACGGCACCGGCGACTTGTTTCCGGTGCATCGCATCTATTGTGTCGGTCGCAACTACGCCGATCACGCAAAGGAGATGGGGTTTTCTGGGCGCGAAGAGCCGTTTTTTTTCTGCAAGCCGGCCGACGCTGTGGTGGCGGTGGCGTTTGGAGCGGTCGGCGAGTTTCCGTATCCGAGCCAGACAAGCAGCGTCCATCACGAAATCGAGCTCGTCGTTGCAATCGGTAAGGGTGGGCGCGACATCGCTGCCGCGGACGCGGTCAGACATATCTACGGATACGCAGTGGGACTGGATATGACGCGCCGCGACCTGCAGGCGGCCGCGAAAGAGAAAGGTCGTCCGTGGGAAGTGGGAAAGGCGTTCGATCATGCAGCGCCGATCTCGCCGATCAAACCGCTTGCCGCAACCGGCGAAATGGTTAACGCGCAGATCTGGCTTAACGTCAACGGTGCGCGGCGCCAGGCCAGCGATACTGCCAAGCTGATCTGGAGCGTCAACGAAACGATCGAGCATCTGTCGAAGTTTTTCGAGCTGCGGCCCGGCGACCTGATCTACAGCGGGACACCAGAGGGCGTCGGCCCGGTCAAGCGCGGCGACGAGCTGGATGGCGGCATCGAAAAGATCGGTTCGCTGAAAGTAAAAGTCGTTTAGCGCAATCAATTAGATGCGTCTCGGCCGCAATGATGAAGCTCCACAACTACTTTCGCAGCTCTGCGTCGTTCCGGGTTCGCATTGCGCTCAATCTGAAACATCTGCCGTACGAATACGCGCCGGTGCATCTATCGAAAGACGGCGGTCAACAATTAGGGGCAGCGTTCCGCACGTTGAATCCGGATGCGTTGGTTCCCGTTCTCGATGACAACGGCGCAATACTGACGCAATCGCTTGCAATCATCGAATACCTGGAAGAAACACATCCCGAGCCGCCGCTACTGCCGCGCGACACCGTCGAGCGTGCGTACGTCCGCAGCATCGCGCTGGCAATTGCGTGCGAGATTCATCCGCTCGACAACCTGCGTGTGCTGCGCTATCTGGTCAAGACACTCGGAGCAACCGAAGACCAGAAGAATGCGTGGTACCGGCATTGGGTCGAGCGGGGGCTGGCTGCCATCGAAGCGCGGTTAGAAGCAGAACATCGCGCCGGTCGCTACACGCTTGGTGATGCGGTCACGCTGGCTGATGTGTGCCTGGTGCCGCAGATATTCAACGCACAGCGCATGAACTGCCGGCTCGACGATGTGCCCTGCGTGATGCGCATCTTCGAGAATTGCATGGCGCTGAGCGCGTTCGACGGCGCGCAGCCATCCAAGCAGCCCGATGCCGAATGAGCTGTACAGCGTGCTAGCGCCTGCGCTGCACGATCGCCTGCGCCAGCTCCACCACCGCGTTCGCGTAGAAGTAGCTGCGGTTGTAGTGCAGCAGCGCGCTGAAGTTGACGGTACCGACCCGGTACAGCCGCCCGACTTCGCCGGCGTTGACGATTGGCAGGTCGATCACGATGACGTTGGCATCGAGCGGCAGTGGCACGTCACCTTCGACTCCGGCAGCGAGCGCTTGGGACCAGGTTGTGCTTGCTTCGATACCGCGCCCCAAGGCATCGAGGATTTCCTCGCTCGCCAGCACGTCGAACGCGATTGGCTGATCGCGTTGCCAGCCGTGCGCAGCCAGAAAGCTCGCTACCGAGCCGATTGAATCGGCCGTGCTGCCGATGAGATCAACGCGGCCGTCGCCGTCGAAATCGACGGCGTAGCGGCGGATAGATCCGGGCATGAATTGCGGCAAGCCGATCGCGCCGGCGAACGAACCCTTGACCGCCAGCGGGTCGGCGTTCTGCTCGCGCATCAATAAAAAGAACTCGGACAACTCCTGCCGGTAAAACTCGGCGCGCCGCAGGTAGTCAAACGATAGCGTCACCAGCGCATCGAGCGTGCGGAAATTGCCGGTGATGCGGCCGTAGTACGTCTCGACACCGATGATCGCGGCGATGATTTCGGGCGGCACTCCGAACTGCTGCTCCGCGCGGGCGAGGGTGGCCTGCTGGTTGCGCATGAAAGCCGTACCAGCCTCGATGCGCGACTCGTCGAGATAACGTGCACGGTAATCAAACCAGTTGCGCTGGCCGAAGGCAATCGGCGGCTGCATGTAGCGCTCAGCCGCCGACGAGTAGCGCGCCTGACTGAACCAGTGTTCGATACGTTCGCGCTCGAAAGAGTGCTGCGCAATGAAGGTGTCGATGAACTGCCGCACCTCCGCGCGCTGCAGGTAGGGGGTCCGCGTTTCGGCGCCCGCGCGCGGCGTTGACAGCAGGCAAGCGATTGCTGTTAGCAATGCGCGCCGGTGATGCGATATTTGATTCAATGCGCGATTCATGCGCTCATGAGCCCGCGCCACGCGGACGAAACTCCCGGATCGCGCGCCGCAGTGCACGCACATCGGCGCGCGCGACGCCTTCGGAAATTCGCGCATAACGCATGCGCTCGATGCGAGACAGCAGCTTGCGCGCCCGCTTCGCATCGTCCGGCACCAGCGTGCGCTTGCTACGCGAATACAGCTCGCGCGGGCCGAGATGCTCGGCGGCGGCGACGCCGGCGTGCTCCAGCCGTTCTCGTAATGCGCGGAAAGCCTCTCCCAGCGGGTCACGCTCGGTCCGTGTGCGCAGTGACATCAGCGCCATCGCCGCGAGCACGATGGTTACTACGACGGACAGGGCAAGCGTCAGACTTTCCCAGTTCGGTGTCATTCCGAGCAGACTAATCAAATCGCGCTGGCGCTCCTGTGAATACGACAGGACCCACTGATTCCACGAATTTTGTACGGCTTCCCAGTTGAAGCGCATCGAGCGCAGCCAGGTGAACGAGCTGCCGCCGCCCGGCAGCGAGATCCCCGATCGGCGTGCAATTTCACTGGCGCCTTGATCGATGCGCACGGGAGCCACGATGGCGGTGGGATCGACGCGCACCCAGCCGCGGCGCGGCAGCCATACTTCGGCCCACGCATGCGCGTCCGATTGCCGGATGGTCATGAATCCATCGACCGGGTTGATCTCTCCACCCTGGTACCCGGTGACGACGCGTGCAGGCACCTCGAGCGCGCGCATCAAGAATACGAACGCCGACGCGTAGTGTTCGCAGTAGCCTTGCCGGGTGTCGAACAGAAACTCGTCGATCGAATTCCGTCCGAGAAGCGGCGGCGACAGCGTGTACTCGTACCCGCCGCGCCGCAGATGATCGAGCGCTGCGCGCACGCGATCGGCGTCGTTGCCCGACCGGCTGCGAATTTCCTCCGCCAATTGTCGAGTGCGTGGGTTGTACGTCGGCGGCAGCTCGAGCCAGTTCGACCGTTCGGCCTCGCTGGCATCGGCATTGAAGCGGTAGCTGGTATACGAACGCATCGCATAGCGCACCCGCTGCCGCACCAGATCGCTGGTAACGATGCGCATGTCGGACGTCAGACGAGGCGTGAATTCGCTTGTTACGGGAAGCGCGACCGGCGCTTCGAGCGCGAACAGCATGTCGCGGTTATGCGGCTCGAGCGTTACCGTGTAAGAAACGATTGAGCGCGCGTCGCCTTGGATCGAGGCAGATGCGGGCTCACTTGACCGCTGCAGCGGGGTCCACCTGCGCCCATCGAATGATCCAAATACGGGGCCGCGCCAGTACAGTTTGTCGTTGCCCGGTGTCGTGCCGTCGAATCTGACGCGGAGCGCAATCTCGGTTGATTCGAGCAGGCGGCTGATCGAGCCGGGCGCCATCGAGTTCGACAAGCCAGTGCTGCCGGCGGCTGTATCGCCCGGCGTACCCCACAGCGGACCTGAGATGCGCGGGAACAGAACGAACAGCACGGCGGTCAGGGGAACGGCCTTCAGCAGCGTCATGCCGACCATCTTGAACTTGCGCCCTGCAGGCAGGTCGGTCTCGTCGAGGTTGGTGCTGATCAGCACGAAGAACAAAGCGACCACGGCCAGCAGCGCCATCGCGGCGACGTGAATCTCCTGCCCGTTCAGGAATTGCGTCAACAGAATGAAAAAAGACAGGAAGATAACAACAAAAATATCGCGTCGAGCGCGCATTTCAAGAAGCTTCAACGCCATCAGCAATAGCAGGAACGTCACGCCTGCCTGCTGGCCGACAAGGGTGCGGTATTGCAGATAGACGGCGACGCTTGCGGCAGCCAGCAGTGGCAGCATTAGCAACCGGCTCGGTACCGGGCGTTGGGTGACCGTCAAGAACGCTCGCCACACAAGCAGCAACACCAGCACCGACGTTGCCCACCACACCAAGTGCTCGAAATGCGGGACAACGACAAACGTCACCGCCAACAGCAGCACCAGCATGTCGCGCCGCTCCCGCGCAGCGCTTGACATCTGCGGCGCGAACAACAACGCGAGCGGTGCAAAGAACCGCGCCAGTTTGCCGCGCAGCGTGAGGGGAGGTTGAGCGACCGCAGACATCGAGTCGCTAGCCGATACAAACCGCGAGTGCGGTCAAGCAATGTTCGCGGTGCGCCGCCCCGCTGCCTATGAAAATCATCGAATCCGGCAGTTTCAGTCCGTAGTGCATGTGCGACGCATCGGCATCGAGCACCCAGCGCGTCAGGCGTGACAATTTTCCCTCGATGCCCAGCACACCCGGAAGGTCATCGTAATCGAGCATCAGCTCGCCGCCGCCGGCCGCCTCGAATTGTTTGACCGACAACTCGTCCGAGCGTGCGGCAAGCTTCCACGCGATCATCTTGCGCGCGTCGCCCGGCTGGTACGGGCGTACACCCGCAAAGTCGTCGCCGCTCGATGCCATGCCGACCGTGTCACCACCACCCGCGCCGGTGAACGGCAAGGGCGGTGCGTCAAACTCGGGCGCCGGATACACCATCGCGGTCAGCGCGGGCGTCAGGTAGGCCCATGCGCGCCAGAGGCCGAACGGAAAGCGCGTCTCGATCGTCATGCGAGGTGCGGGCAGGCGGCCGCGAATCGGAGCGGGCAAAGGCACCGCCACCGTGCGCAAGCCGCGCGCGGGTACCTCGACGCTGACGGCAGGTTGTTCGCGCTCGTGCGCGGATCTTCCGTACGAGCGGCTAAAGAGCCGAAACGGCTCTGATGGTGGGGCGAACGAGAAGCGCAATGCAAAGCGATCGACCGTCGTGGGATTGGTCATCGTGATTTCGAATGCGGCGACGTCACCCGCATACACCGGCTCGACCTGCACGCTACGAAGCACGATCTGCGCGAGGTTCGAATGCGTGTGGTGCATGCCGACCACCGCCATGCTCGCCACCAGGAACGTCAGCAGATAGCCGAGCTGCAACATGTAGTTGATTGAACCAATCAGCAGAATCAGCGTCACGACGCCGAATGCCAGGCCCGGCGCAGTCGGCAGGATGTAGACGCGACGCCGATCGAGCGTGACGTCGCCGGCTTCGGGTCCATGGCGGCCCGCGATCCAATCGGCAATACGAACGACGGCCGGATGAGCGGCGATACTCATTGGCTACCGCCTAAGGTATCGGAACGGCGCCGATCAACTGCGACACCAGCTCCTTGCCGTGCAGTGCACGCCCGGTTTCTCGGCTCGTTGCATGCAGACGATGGCCCGCCACGCACGGCATGATGTTTTGCACGTCCTCAGGAATCACGTGCTCGCGCCCGTCGAGCCACGCCCACGCGCGCGCCGCCGCAAGCAGCGCAAGGCCGCCGCGCGGGCTCAGTCCTTCTGCGTACTTGCCTGAGGCGCGCGTATGAGCAATCAGTGCCTGCACATAGTCGAGCAGCGCCGACGATACATAAACCTTCTTGGCTTCCGCCTGCGCGGCGAGTAGGTCGGCAGGGCGCGCGGTGGCGTCGAGCGACTTCAGCATGTCGCGTCGCGATTCGCCCGCAAGCAGCGAGCGCTCGGCCGCGCGATCGGGATAGCCGAGACTGATGCACATCAGGAATCGATCGAGCTGGGATTCGGGCAGTGGGAACGTTCCGACCTGATGCAAAGGGTTCTGCGTTGCGATCACGAAGAACGGTTGCGGCAACGGGCGCGACAAGCCATCCGTCGAAACCTGGCTTTCTTCCATCGCTTCAAGCAGTGCACTCTGTGTCTTCGGGCTGGCGCGGTTGATCTCGTCTGCAAGCAGCACTTCGGTGAAGATCGGTCCCGGGTGAAACACGAACTGCCCGCTGTTGCGTTCGTAGACCGACACGCCGATCACGTCCGACGGCAGCAGGTCGCTGGTGAATTGGATGCGCCGGAACGGGAGGCCCATCGAGAGCGCGATCGCGTGCGCCATCGTCGTCTTGCCGACTCCCGGCGCGTCTTCGATCAATAGATGACCGCCGGCGAGCAGACACGTCAGGCTCTGGCGGATCTGCAGCGTCTTGCCGACGATGATCTGGCCGATCTGGTTAGCGGTCGATCGAAACTTCTCTAACATGGTGCCGTTCGCCAAGGAAACGAGGAATGCTGCAAACCGGGCTGTTCACGCATCGCGAGTGTTCCAAACACGAGATGGGCTCGTGGCACCCGGAGTGTCCGGCGCGGCTGGCCGCAATTTCGGATCACCTGATCGCGACCGGCATCGCACCGCATTTGAAGCACCACGATGCGCCGCTTGCGTCGATCGAAGTACTGCAGCGTGCGCACAGCGCTTCTTATGTTCAACGTTTGCACTCTAGTGTACCGACCCACGGCTACCGCCCGCTGGATCCCGACACGACGATGAATACGCATACGCTGAACGCGGCGCTGCGTGCGGCCGGCGCGGTGGTCGACGCGACCGACCGCGTTGCGGGCGGCGAGATTGCAAATGCATTTTGCGCGGTGCGTCCGCCGGGGCATCATGCATGTCAGTCGGCCGCAATGGGGTTCTGTTTCTTCAACAATATTGCCGTCGGCGCGCGGCACGCATTGCATGCGCACGGTATCGAGCGTATTGCGATCATCGATTTCGACGTCCATCATGGCAATGGGACCGAAGAGATTTTTGCTGACGACGACAAGGTGTTAATGGCCAGCTTTTTCCAGCATCCGTTTTATCCGTACAGCGGTACCGGGAACCTCGCGAAAAACATGGTGAACGTACCCCTTCCGGCCGGAACCAAGGGCGACGTGGCGAGGCAGGTCGTGGACGAAGTGTGGCTGCCACGCCTGAACCAGTTCGAACCGCAGATGCTTTTCGTGTCGGCCGGCTTCGACGCACACCGCGAGGACGATCTGGGCCAGATGGGCCTGGTCGAAGCCGATTACGCTTACATCACCGAGCGCCTGATGCAGGTAGCTGACGAGCATGCGGGCGGCCGCATCGTCAGCTCCCTGGAAGGCGGGTACAACCTCAGCGCGCTGGCACGCAGTGCGGCGGCGCACGTCAAAGCGCTGGCGCGTCTATGACGCCGAACCTGTTTGATGCCGGCCTCGCGCGCAACGCGGCCAACTTCGCGCCGCTGTCGCCGCTGCCATTTCTTGAGCGCGCAGCAACGGTCTTTCCTGCGCTGCCGGCGGTGGTTCACGGGCGTGGAGCGAATCAGCTGCGACTAACGTGGGCACAGCTCTATGTGCGGTGTCGCCGCTTGGCGTCGGCGCTTGCGCGGCGCGGTGTAGTTCGTGGCGACACGGTCGCGGTGATGCTGCCCAACACGCCACCGATGGTCGAGGCGCACTTCGGGGTTCCGATGACCGGCGCTGTGCTGAATGCGTTGAATACGCGGCTCGACGCCGCGTCGATCGCGTTCCAGCTGAATCACGGCGAAGCGAAGGTGCTGATCACCGACCGCGAATTCGCGCCGACGATCAAGGCGGCGCTCCCGGACGTCAAGCGGGAGCTGTTGATCATCGACGTCGATGATCCGGTGTATGACGGTCCGGGTGAGCGACTTGGTGCGTTCGATTACGAGGCGTTTCTCGCGCAGGGCGCGCCGGACTACGCATGGAGCCCTCCCGCCGACGAATGGGATGCGATTGCGCTGAACTACACCTCGGGCACAACCGGTAATCCCAAGGGCGTGGTTTATTCGCACCGCGGTGCGTACACGAATGCGGTGTCCAACGTCCTGGTATGGGCCATACACCACCATCCCGTGTATCTGTGGACACTGCCGATGTTCCACTGCAACGGCTGGTGCTTTCCGTGGACGATTGCCGCGATGGTGGGCACCCACGTGTGTCTGCGCAAGGTTGAGGCGCAAACCGTGTTGGACGCGATCCGCGAGCACAAGGTCACGCATTATTGCGGGGCGCCGATCGTGCATGCGCTGCTGGTGACTGCGCCCGAAGCGATGAAGAAGGGGATTACGCACAAGGTGCACGCGATGGTTGCCGCAGCGGCGCCACCGGCGTCGATGATCGAGGGCATGGACAGAATGGGATTCGATCTGATCCATGTGTACGGGCTTACCGAGTCCTATGGGCCTGCGGCCGTGTGCGCCCGGCAACCTG
>JBBQQC010000008.1:0-117609 GCA_038216465.1 Burkholderiales bacterium
CTTGAAAGCCATACGCTGCTCTTCAGCAGCATCACGCTGATGCACCGGATCTCGCCGCTCGCGTCGCAACGCGCGCATCAGATGCTGCAGGCGCTGATCGAGCGCAAGCCGCGCTTGGCGGCGCCCTATGCGTGGCTGGGCAAGTGGCACGTGCTGCGCGTCACGCAGGGCTGGTCGGACGATGCTGCAAAAGACGGGCGCCTGGCACTCGACAACACGAAGCGCGCGCTTGATAGAGATGCCACTTCGTCACTCGCGTTGACCGTTGAAGGACAGGTCCACACGTATGTGCTGAAGCAGCTTGATGTTGCTGAGCGGCGCTACGAAGAAGCGCTGCAGTCGAATCCGAATGACGCACTGGCCTGGTTGCTGAAAGGCGCGCTGCACGCGTTTCGTGATGAAGGGAAAGATGCCGTGCGTCACACTAAGCACGCATTAAAGCTGTCGCCGCTTGATCCGCTTCAGGACTACTTTGAGTCGTTAGCCGCTTCAGCAACGCTTTCAACTCGAAACTATCAGAAGGCTTTCGACATGGCCAATCGATCGTTTCGCATGAACCGAACTCACGCCTCTACTTTGCGCACGATGATTGCCGCGCTCTGCCGCTTAAATCGGCAAGGCGAGGCGCGCAGTTTTGCTGCGACGCTACTTGCGCTTGAGCCTAACTTTACCGTCGCTCGGTATTTGGAGCGATCACCAGCTGCACGATCGGAGTTTGGCCGAGACATTGCAGATGCGCTAAAGGAAGCGGGCATTCCGACCGGTACATCAAGAGATGGGGAACAGCGATGAGTGCATTGGAGGGAACAGAAGGAACCGAAGGAACTGAAGGTACAGAAGGAATTGAAGGCACAGAAGGAACTGCCCGCGCCGCCAATCGCTCTGCTGACGCATACGCGCTAATTGCTCACCGTGACGGCATTGTCGGCTCCTGGAGCCCACTCGGTGTCGCGTGGCAATCAGCTGAGCTAACTGTCGGCAATCAGGCCAACCTCGGGCGCTGGGACCCACGCATTCGGCGCTTTGTCTTCGAGTCAGAACTTTTATCGAATTTGCGATTCACTATCGATCCCGCTAGCGATTCGGCCACGCTATCAGTGCTCGAATCCGCGGCTGTGGCGCCTGCATTGACCCCGAAAGCATTGGTCACGATGAAGCGGCCGACCGAAGCGACACTGAAACAGCAGGCGGTTCTCGTCAACGGCTATGCCGATCTGCGCGCCGATCGTGCGCGCGAGATTGTCGCGCAAATGTCTCCGCAGTACGCGTTCTGGGGCTCGGTGGTGCCGCTGTATCCGGCACGCCACCCCCGCACGCTCGAGCTGATCGGAGTTGCGCTCCGACTCGCCAAGTACGGTGAAATGCATTTCAAGAATGCGCTGGCGGTGCGACGCCCGAACGAATACTCCCCGCAGATTCAGCCGATGATTCAAACGCCGATTCACGGTTCCTTCCCGAGCGGCCACTCGACCGAGGCCTTCACCGTGGCGCACGTTCTGATGAAGCTGGTTGAAACAGCGCCGCCGCCGCCACTGCCGCCCACGCACGCCGTCGCGCTTACGCAGCTCCGGCAGTTGCTCATTGCGCAGGCGGCTCGGATCGCAATCAATCGCCAAGTAGCGGGTGTGCACTACCCGGTCGATAGCATGGCGGGACAGCTTCTTGGCATGGCGCTGGCAGATCTGCTCGCACAAATGTGTTCGAACGCGGGCGCGAGCGTGAACGCCTGGTACTTCGATGGCGGCGTTTATCCTGGCACGCAGAACTTTAGCGGCAGAGAACTATTCGACCCCGCCTTGAACGCACCCAATCCGTTGCCGAACTTCGTGACGGCATTGAACCAAGTCAACTTCATGCCGACGGCGATGCTCCCGTGGCTGTGGACGGAAGCGAAGAAAGAATGGCCGTGAGGCGCTGAACGATGCCGCAATCCGAACCGCCAATACCTCGCAGCGGCCCGCCTGTAAATATTTACGTCGACTGGGCGTTGGCCACCAATTTTCGATACTGCCGCCCCGGCAAGTGGGTGCCGCTTCTGGTGCAATTCGACCGCGCGACACTGACGCCCGACGATGAGCCGCTGCGGCAGTTTGCGCGATTGGATTGGCTCGGCGTTCAGTGGAAGGACGCAGTCAAGATCGCCGAGCCTTTTCTGAATCCTCCCGACTTTCTGCGGAAGTCGAAAGTCGTTGACTTCTGTGTGCTATCGGTTCTGCGCGAACGGATACGCGGGGTGGTAGCCGACGCCGGTTGGCGTAAGACAATTTTGCAGGCGGAGCTTGGTCCGCCTTCGACGCACCCGCTGCAAGCAATGACGGCGAACAACGTGAGCCAAATCGTGGACGCGGATCGCGTGCTGATCGGGGTTATCGACGAGGGTATCGCATACGCGCATGAGCGTTTTCGCGACGGACCCACAACGCGCATCGAATATCTGTGGCGACAGGACTCTGGCAGCGAACTTGATGCCGTCGCCATCAATCAGGCGTTGGCGAGGTTCACGGTCAATGGCCGTACTGACGAAGAGCGGCTGTATCAAGCGCTCGGTGACATCGACTACTCGGTCGACGGGTTCAAAGCACTGGCGCGACGCCGCTCGCACGGCACGCACGTGCTCGACCTGGCTGCCGGTGCAAGCAGCGGCGCGGCGCCGAAGAATCGTCCGATCGTTGCGGTCGAGCTGCCTCCGGCGATGGTCGCCGATCCTTCACTCACGCCGCTGTATGCGCACATCATGTCCGGCATCGTCTATGTGCTGTTGCGCGCCCAGCAACTCGCTGGTGGCGGGCGGCTTCCGGTGGTTGTAAACGTGAGCTACGGCCCGCATCACGGACCGCATGACGGCCAGAGTCTGTTCGAATCTCTGCTCGAGATGCTGATCGCATTGGCCAAGCCGAGTAACACCCCCCTAACCGTTGTATTGGCAGCGGGCAATTTCAGGCAATCACGCGTACATGCGCGCCGCGTGATTCCGCGAGGCAGTCCAGCAGTTGAAATCGGTTGGCGGCTGCAGCCAGAGGATCGAACGCCGAGCTTCGTCGAGTTCTGGGCTGATGCGGGAAAATCAGCAGTCGACCTCGTGATGACCGTCACATCTCCCAGTGGCGATACGCGCACTGTGAGTGCGGCACAGCTCAACAGCGTGTTCACGTCGGCCGCCGGCGCCGAAATCTTTCGCGCTACGTACGAGCCGGTCACGATATCGCCCGGTCGTAGCCGATTCTCTGTAATTACTGCACCGACCGCCGCCGATCCTCCGCTCGCTGCCGGGCCGCTTGCGCCTGCGGGTCAATGGATCATCAGTCTTGTCAATCGCGGAGCCAGTGCAGTGACTGTCGAAGGATGGATCGGCCGCGATGGGCCGATCGGCGGCCGCCGTCCGCTCGGCCGCCAGTCTTATTTCGACGATGCGACCTATGGTCGATACGACGCGACCGGTGTTGCGCTCGAGTTCGATCCCGCGCCTAATTTATCGAAGGTCTTACGCAGTGGCACTCTGAGTGGAATCGCCACCGGTGTCAGTCCGCTGGTGATAGGTGCATTCCAACGCAAGTCCAGTATGCCCACATCGTATTCGTCGATGGGGCCGGCCTCTGGAGCGGGCACGAGACAAGGACCCGATGCTCTGGCCGCCGGCGACGATTCGCTTACGTGTCCGGGCATCTTGGCGGCGGGCACTCGCAGTGGAAGTGTGGTCCCGATGAACGGAACCAGCGTCGCCGCACCCAAGATGACGCGCTGTGTTGCGGATCAAGTCGCTGTGGGAGCTCCTGCGTTGCCGCCGCTGAATCCGCCGCCGGCCGCTGTGCCGCCTGCTCTTCAGCCAAAGGTTGTGGGTGGAGGTTTGCTGGCGGCCAGCCCTTACGTCGGCACGCCGCTGCGCAACCAACGACCGTAACCGGTTGAGCTGCGATTCACGCCCATTCGGCAGCTACTCGGTCATGCCGCAAGCGCCTTCTCGATGTCGGCTTCAATGTCTTCCGGCTTGGTCGTCGGCGCGTAGCGATCGATCACAGCGCCGTCCTTGCCTACCAAAAACTTGGTGAAGTTCCACTTGATCGCTTCCGATCCGAGCAATCCTTTCTTCTCCGACGTCAGATACTTGTACAGCGGATGCGCGTCGGCACCGTTTACGTCGACCTTGGAGAACATCGGAAACGTCACGCCGAAATTCATTTTGCAGAATTCCGCAATTTCGGTATCGGGCCCGGGCTCCTGTTGTCCGAACTGATTGCTCGGGAAGCCGAGCACTGCGAAGCCGCGGCTCGCATACTTCTTGTGCAGCGCTTCGAGCCCTTTGTACTGCGGCGTAAAGCCGCACTGGCTCGCAGTGTTGACCACCAGCAGCACCTTGCCCTTGAAATCGGCCAGCGTGCGGGTCTTGCCGTCGATCGTTTGCGCAGAAAAATCGTAGACCGAAGTCATCTGTGCCTCCCGGAAGCCACGTCATTGAAGCAAACCAGTGTAGCCGGCACCCCACGAGGAACGCCGCTTGCTGCGATTCATCGCCATGAACTCAAAACGGTCGAACATCGTTGCAGGCTCGCCCAAGTTGCCGCCGGAAATGTCGCCTGGCGACGAAGCACCTGCCGGCACGCCGGGCACCGGAGAAAATGTCTGCCGGATGTGCAGCGGCACGGGCCGTGTTGATGGTCACACTTGTCCCGACTGCGAGGGCAGCGGCAAGGTGATCGAAGGCGTCGGCGGCGCGTGATTTGAATTTGGATAACGGAGACGAGAATGCAAACAATTGCCGAAGTAATGACGACCGAGGTTGAAGTAGTACGCCCCGAAGAAACGTTGCGTGACGCCGCCCGAGCCATGGCGGATCTGGATGTTGGGTCGTTGCCGGTGTGCGACGGCCGGCGCATGCTGGGAATGGTTACTGATCGCGATATCACCATTCGAGGGGTGGCCGAAGGCAAGGGCCCGGATACCCCCGTGCGCGACGTGATGACGGATGATGTGGTGTGGTGTACCGATACGGACTCGGTCGACGAAGTTCTGCAGCAAATGTCGGACGCTCAGGTCCGCCGCATTCCAGTCGTCGATAAAGATCACCAACTAGTCGGCATAGTCGCCCTCGGCGACATTGCGTTGGAAGAGGACGACGACGTTGATGAAACGCTACGCGACATTTCGATGCCGGCGTAGCCAGTATCACCGTCAGTGCGGTGCGTCACGCTTGCCGGTGCTGCTGTGCCCTTCTTTATCCCGTCAGACCCATGTGCTCGATACCCTTGTGGATACCGGCCACGCCGCCGTAGAGCTTGCTGTTCAGCTTGATGTTCAGGCGCACGTCGTTGACCGAATCGGCATTGCGCAACGCGTCTTCGTAGGAAATCTGCTCGGTCTCGTGCAGGTCGTACAGCGACTGGTCAAACGTCTGCATGCCCTGCTCGCGCGATCGCTTCATCACTTCCTTGATCTCATGGATTTCTTGCTTGAAGATCAAGTCCGCAATCAACGGAGAGTTCAGCATCAACTCGACCGCGGGAATCCGTCCTTTGCGATCCTTGAACGGTATCAACCGCTGCGAGATCGACGCGCGCAAGTTCAGCGACAGATCCATTAGCAACTGCTGACGCCGCTCCTCAGGGAAGAAGTTGATGATGCGATCAAGCGCCTGGTTGGTGGAGTTCGCGTGCAGCGTGCACATCACCAGATGGCCTGTTTCGGCAAACGCGATCGCGTGGTCCATGCTTTCGCGATCGCGAATCTCGCCGATCAAGATCACATCCGGCGCCTGACGCAACGTGTTCTTCAACGCCACGCCCCAGCTCTCGCAGTCAACCCCGACTTCACGTTGCGTAATGATGCAGTTCTTGTGCTGATGCACGTATTCGATCGGATCTTCGATCGTAATGATGTGACCGTTGCTGTTCTCGTTGCGGTAGCCGACCATCGCCGCCAGCGTGGTCGACTTGCCGGAGCCCGTGGCTCCGACCACCAGGACGATGCCACGCTTGGCCATTGCCAGCTCATTGACGATTGTTGGTAGATTCAATTCGTCGCTTGTCGGAATGTGGTCGGCGATGGTACGGAACACGATGCCGACTTTGCCCTGCTGAATGAACGCAGACACGCGAAACCGTCCGATGCTGGTCGGGTTGATCGCGAACTGGCACTCCTTGGTCTTCTCGAACTCGGCCGCCTGCCGGTCGTTCATGATCGCGCGCACCAACTCGCCGGTGTGCTGCGACGTCAGCGGCTGGTTCGACACCGGCAACACGCGGCCATCGATCTTGAATGCCGGCGGAAATTCCGCCGTCAAAAACAAGTCCGAACCTTTTTTGCTGATCAACAGCCGCAGCAGATCGTGTACGAACCGGGTTGCCTGATCGCGTTCCATGTCTGCTTTCTCGGTTAGCCTACAAACGACTCAGGCGTCTTCGCGTACTGGCGCGCTTCGCCGACGGTAATCACATTGCGGCGTACCAGCTCGGTCATGCAATGGTCGAGCGTCTGCATGCCAAACTGGCTGCCGGTCTGAATCATCGAGTACATCTGAGCAATCTTGTTCTCGCGAATCAGGTTGCGGATGGCGGGTGTGCCGACCATGATCTCGTGCGCGGCGACGCGTCCGCTGCCGTCTTTCAGCTTCAGCAGCGTCTGAGAAATCACGGCGACCACCGATTCGGACAACATCGCGCGCACCATTTCTTTTTCCGCCGCCGGAAACACGTCGACCACGCGGTCGATCGTCTTTGCGGCCGACGACGTGTGCAGAGTCCCGAACACCAGGTGACCAGTCTCCGCCGCGGTCAGCGCCAGCCGAATCGTTTCCAGGTCGCGCAGCTCGCCGACCAGCACAATGTCCGGATCCTCACGTAGCGCCGAGCGCAAGGCGTTCGCGAACGACAGGGTATGCGGCCCGACTTCGCGCTGGTTAATCACCGACTTGCGCGACTCGTGCACGAACTCGATCGGGTCCTCGATCGTCAGAATGTGCCCGTACAAATTGTTGTTGACGTGATCGACCATCGCCGCCAGCGTGGTCGACTTGCCGGAGCCGGTCGGGCCGGTGACGAGGACCAACCCGCGCGGCCTTCCGGCGAAATCGGCAAACACGCGCGGCGCCTGCAATTCCTCTAGCGACAATACGCGCGAGGGGATTGTTCGCAGTACGGCGGCGGCGCCGCGATCCTGGTTGAAAGCGTTGACACGGAAACGCGCCAGCCCCGGCAGGTCGAACGAAAAATCGGTCTCCAGATTTTCGTCATACTGCTTGCGCTGCGCATCGTTCATGATGTCGTAGATCATGCCGTGCACGTCTTTGTGCTCCAGCGGCGGCAGATTGATGCGGCGTACGTCGCCATGCACGCGGATCATCGGCGGCAGCCCGGCCGACAAATGCAGGTCGGAAGCCTTGTTTTTGACGGAAAATGCGAGCAGTTCTGAGATATCCATGGCGGGCGGCGTTGGCCTCGGCTTTCTGCGCTAAGGGGCGAAGCGTAGCGCGCGCAATGATTCCGGTGTTCCCATAAAAAAGCTAGAAATAGCTTGAAAACACAAGCCTCTAGGGTCGTTTGCTAACGACGATGCTCAGTTTGCCTACTTCCCCCATGAACTTGCAAGCCAATTTGCGCGCGTTGCACGAGCGCATTACCAAGGCTGCGCGAGCCGCGGGGCGCGATCCCTCATCCGTGCGGTTGCTCGCGGTCAGCAAAGCGTTTCCAGCGAAGGTAATTGCACAGGTGGTGCAGGTCGGGCAGCGGGCCTTCGGCGAGAACTATGTGCAGGAGGCCGTGACCAAAATGGACGCGCTCGCCACCTCGCTCGCCCATGCTCTGGAGTGGCACTTTATCGGGCCGATACAAAGCAACAAGACACGCGCGATCGCCGAGCGGTTCGACTGGGTGCAATCGATCGACCGCTTGAAAGTGGCCGAGCGGTTGTCCGAGCAGCGGCCCGCCGCGATGCCGCTGCTGAACGTGCTGCTGCAAGTCAACGTCAGCGGCGAAGCAAGCAAGGGCGGCGTTGCACCTGAACAGCTTAGAGAGCTCGCTGTGGCGGTTGGCCGCCTGCCGCACCTGCGTTTACGCGGATTGATGACGATTCCCGCGCCGGCGACCGAAGTCGCACTTCAACGGGTCGCGTTCGCCTACACGACCGATCTGTTTCGCGGGCTGCGAGCAGATGGACTGAAGCTGGACGTGTTGTCGATGGGGATGTCCGACGATCTCGAAGCGGCAATCACCGAAGGCTCGACGATGATTCGCATCGGTACCGCCATTTTCGGCGCGCGAGCAGCCGCGCAATGAAGGTCGCCTTTGTCGGCGGCGGCAACATGGCAAGTGCGCTGATCGGCGGCATGCTGCAAGCCGGATTCAATGCCTCGGACATCGATGTGATCGAGATTGACTCGCAGCGCGCGGACGAGTTGGGCCGGCGATTTGGCGTCAGCGTCCATGCGAGCTGCGACGCCTGGCTGCAGGCCAGCGACGTTGTCGTGCTGGCGGTCAAGCCGCAGCAAATAAAGCAGGCGGCGATCGAGCTGCGCCCGCACCTGCGGCAGCCGTTGTTGCTATCGATCGCCGCCGGCGTGCAAGCACGGACCATCGCGGGCTGGCTCGACACCTTCACGGTCGTGCGTGCAATGCCCAATCTGCCGGCGCTGATCCGCGCCGGCATCACCGGCGCCGTTGCATTGCCGCAGGTCAGCGCCGAGCACAAGGCTTTCGCTGACAGAATTCTCGGAGCGGTCGGCGCCGTCATCTGGCTCGACAATGAGGCCTTGCTCGACGGCGTAACGGCGCTCTCCGGCAGCGGGCCCGCGTACGTTTTCTATTTCATCGAAGCGATGCAGGTTGCCGCGCGCGCGCTGGGCTTTGACGAAGCACAGGCGCGCGCGCTCGCCGTGCACACGTTTACCGGCGCCGCGCAGCTCGCGGCGCAGTCGGAGGAGTCAGCGGGTGTTTTGCGCGAGAAAGTGACCTCGAAAGGGGGAACCACTGCCGCTGCACTCGCCAGTTTCGACCACGACAGGGTCGATCAAGCAATCGCGCGCGCCATCAACGCAGCCGCCGCCCGCGCGCGCGAGCTCGGCAGTTAACGCAGCGCGTGATCGATGACGGTGCCTGCGAATATTGCGGCGCCGACCCAGTTGTTATGGCGAAACGCGTGCAGGCACCCTTCGCGCGACCGATCGCGAATCAGCACGAAGTGGTAAGCGGCCAACCCCGCGGCGACCGCGCACCCCGCATAGAACGGCCAGCCCGCTGCAGCTACGCTGCCGACGCGCCACAGCAACGCCAAAAACGCGACATAGGACGCCATCACCGCGCCGATATCGAAACGGCGGAAGAAAATTGCCGACGACTGGATGCCGAGACGCACATCGTCATCGCGATCGACCATTGCGTATTCCGTGTCGTACGCGAGCACCCAGAATGCATTGGCCAGCATCAACAGCCAACCGATTGGCGGTACCGACCCGGTCACGGCCGCAAACGCCATTGGAATGCCGAAAGAAAACGCAATGCCTAGATACAGCTGCGGCACCGGCATGAACCGCTTCGCGAGCGGATAGGTGGCCGCAATAGCGACGGCAATAAACGCCAGACGCACCGCGGCGGCGTTCAGTAGCGGCAGTAAGAGCGCGGCGCAGGCGGCGAGAGCGACGGCAACACCAATCGCTTCGCGCCGGGTGATCAGGCCGCGTGCAACGACGCGGTTGGCGGTGCGCTTGACGTGTGCGTCGTATTGCGCGTCGGCGGCATCGTTGACAGCGCATCCCGCCGAGCGCATCAGAAATGTACCTACGACAAACACCGCCACCAGCAACGCATCGGGCCGCCCGCCGGCTGCAATCCAGAGCGCGGTTAGCGTCGGCCACAGCAGCAGCAGCGTGCCGACCGGCTTGTCGAGTCGGGTCAAACTCGCATACAGAGGCAGACGAGCCGCGACGGAAGTCATGCTGAAAGTGCCTGCTCGGGAAAGTGCGTAGACAAGTTCTTTGCCCTGTACGCTCGGCGCGGTTATCGTAACAGCCGCGTTAGCTTGACTGCCATCAATTCATTACAACGATCCAGGAGACCGCATGCTTCGCAGAACACTGATTTCAGCCGCGCTGGCTTCGGGCCTGACCATCGGCCTTATGACTCCGGCACTGGCACAGACCGAGATTCAATGGTGGCATGCGATGGGCGGCGCACTGGGCGACTGGGTAAACGACCTGGCCAAAGGATTCAACGAGAGCCAGAAGGAATACAAAGTCGTTCCGGTCTTTAAGGGCAGCTATGACGAGTCTATGACGGCCGCTATCGCCGCGTACCGGGCCGGCAACGCCCCACACATCCTGCAGGTGTTCGAAGTCGGCACGGCGACGATGATGGCCTCGAAGGGTGCCATCAAGCCGGTGCACGATTTGATGAAACAAGCCGGCTACAAGTTCGACCCCGCTCTCTATGTACCGGCTGTTGCCGGTTACTACACGGCGCCGAACGGCCAGATGTTGAGCATGCCGTTTAACAGCTCGACTACGGTCTTTCATTACAACAAAGACGCATTCAAGGCCGCCGGACTCGATCCCGAAAATCCACCGAAGACGTGGCCGGAAGTGGTGCTAGCCGCTGCAAAGCTGAAAGCCTCCGGCCACAGGTGTCCGTACACCACGAGCTGGGTCAGCTGGACCCAGCTCGAAAGTTTTTCAGCGTGGCACAACGTTGAGTTCGCCACGCTGCGAAATGGTTTTGGCGGAATGGCAACGCGGCTCGCGTTTAATACGCCGTTGCATGTGCGCCATATCGAAAACCTTGCCAACATGTCGAAACAGGGGTTGTTCGTTTACAAGGGTCGAGGCAACACGGCCGATTCGGTGTTTTACTCCGGCGAGTGCGCGATGATGACCGGCTCATCGGCGCTGTACGGCAACATCAAGAAAAACGCCAAGTTCGCCTCCGGGATTTCAGCCTTGCCCTACTACCCCGACGTTGTCGGTGCTCCGCAAAATTCGGTGATTGGCGGAGCGAGCCTGTGGGTGATGTCCGGCAAGAAACCCGCCGAGTACAAAGGCGTCGCGGCTTTCTTCAACTATTTGTCAAAGCCCGACGTGCAGTCAGCCAGCCATATGCGAACCGGTTACTTGCCGATCACCACGGCGGCGTATGACATGACCGAAAAGGCGGGGTTCTATAAGCAGAATCCGGGCACCGATGTCGCAGTCACGCAGATGATTCGGAAGACGACCGATAAGTCGCGCGGCATTCGCCTGGGCAACTTCGTCCAGATCCGTACGATCATCGATGAAGAGCTGGAGGGCGTTTGGTCGGGCAAGAAGAGCGCCAAAGAGGCGCTCGATACGGCGGTCAAGCGCGGCAATGAGCAGCTGGAGCGGTTTGAGAAGGCGAACAAGACTTAACGTCTTGCTTCGTCAAGCGCGGCCGCAGACGCGTCTGACGGCCGCGTTTTATTTTTGCAACGACTTCGCGAGCTCGACGAATGCGGTGGACGTAAGCGGGCGGCCAAGGAGGTAGCCCTGTGCCTCGTTGCATCCACAATCCGTAACGAACGACAGCTGCTCGTGGGTTTCTACGCCTTCTGCGACCACGTGCAGACCAAGGCCGCGCGCAAGGCTCGTCAGTGCGGCGACGATCTTGCAGTCCGCCGGATCGCTCGGCCCGGCGCGCACGAACTGGCCGTCGATCTTGATTACATCGACGGGAAAGCGACGCAGATTGCTCAGACTTGAATAGCCGGTGCCGAAGTTGTCGAGCGCAATCTTGACGCCCATCGCGTGCAGGCCGGATAACACCTGCTCGGCCTTGGTGCCGTCTCGCATCAAGCTCGCTTCGGTGATCTCGACCTGCAAACGCTCGGCGTCGAGCCCCGAATCGACCAGCGCCTGGCTCACCATCGGCAGCAACGAGCGGCCGCGAAACTCACGCGGCGACAGATTGACGCTCACCAGCGGTTCGCCCAGGCCGGCGGCGGTCCATTGCATCGCCGCCCGACAGGCCTCGCGCAAAACGATCTCTCCGATCGGCACGATCAAGCCGGTATCTTCCGCGACGGCGATGAAACTGCCCGGCTCCTGCAATCCATGGTTCGGGTCACGCCAGCGCAACAGCGCTTCGGCGCCGACCAGCTTGCGTGTTTTCAAATCGATGCGCGGCTGGTAATACGCCTCGAACTCGCCGGCTTCGAGCGCGCGCCGCAGCCCTGCCTCAATTTGCAGCCGGCGCACGACTTCGGCATTCATGCGCGGCTCGAATAGCTGCACGTTTCCACGCCCGCGCGATTTCGCGAACGACAACGCTGCGTCCGCGTTTCGCAACAGCATCTCCGGGCTCGCACCGTCGCTTGGAAACAGTGCAGCGCCGACGCTGACGCTGACGTTGACCTGCTCCGCATCGATTTCGAAAGGCTCCGACAGCAGTTCGGCCAGCTTGCCGGCCACGTGCTCGGCATCGTCGACGTGCCGCAGACGGCCCAAGACGATCGCAAATTCATCAGCTCCGGTGCGCGCCACCAGATCCGAGGTTCGCACGGTATCGACCAGGCGCGCGGCGGTCGCCCGCAACAGCGCGTCACCAACGCGGTGCCCGAGCGCATCATTGAGCTTGGTGAATTCGTCGACGTCGACGACCAGCACGGCCAGGCGATCACCGCCGAGTTGATGATTGCGCACCGCCTCGTCCAGGCGCGACTCCAGCAGGCGCCGATTCGGCAGTCCGGTCAGCTCGTCATACAGCGCAATACGCCGCGCACGCTCCTCGACCTCGCTGCGCTCGTACAACTCGGCGACCAGGCGCTCATTGGACCACGCAAGCTCGTCGTGCGCTGCGCGCACACGGAGCTCCAGATCGTCGCGCGCCTTCGCCAATGCCGCTTCCATTTCCTTGCGCGCGCTGATGTCGTCAACCAGCCATACGGTTTCGCCCGCGGGTCCGCCCGGCGTGATGCTCTTGACCAGCAGACGCGTCCACACGCGCGAGCCATCGCTGCGCACTGTGCGCCATTCGATCGCCGGCGAGCCGTCGGCCGCTAAAGCATCACCGATGCGGCACGCAAACGATTGAAACTCTTCGTCGGAACCAAAGAACACAGCAGCCGACCGGCCGATCAGATCCGCTGCTTCCCATCCGAACAGCCGCGCTGCGCTCGAGTTGCATTGAGCGACATCGCCGTCGCAGACCACCAGAATGCCGACCGAATCGTTGGCGAGCAGTGCGCGGTATTCCTGCAGCCGGCGTTCGACCTCGTGCGGTGCTGCCGCAATCACAACGTCATCGGTATCGCGCATGAAGTCAGCTCGTCAGAGGAATGGCGACGGTTTGTCAGGCGGCGAGTGTGGCGCAGCCAACTGCCAAGGAAGCGTCGATTACGGGCCGGCTCGCCGGCCTATTTCACCCGCCCTGCGCCCTCAAGTCCCGCAGCGCGATCGAACGCTATTGCGACTACGACGGGGTTTCGGCAACCGGCAGTTTGAACGTCAGCGTGGTGCCGACGTCGATCACGCTCTCGACGCGAATTTCTCCGCCGTGGAGCTCGATTATGCGTTTGGAGATCGCAAGGCCGAGGCCGGCGCCCTGGGCGTTATCGGCAGAAGTATTCCTGGCGCGGTAAAACCGGTGGAACACATGCGGCAGATCTTCGTTCGGAATCCCGCTGCCGGTGTCAACCACCGATACAACCATATGGTTGTCCTGCCGTCCGAACGTCACTACGACCTTCCCGCCAGGGGATGTGTGATTGATGGCGTTCTGCAACAGATTCTCAACGACGCGCTCGATCATTGCGATGTCGCCGCGCACCGTTTCACCGTCACCATTCAGCGTCGTTTCAATGCGCGCGCCCTTCTGGTCTGCAAGCTGCCGAAACTCCTGCGCAGTGTCCTGCACCAGATCCGCGAGCGAAAAAGATTCGAGCTGCAGCGATATGCCCTGCGACTCGAGTTTCGCCAGCTCGAACAGCTCCTGCACCAGCTTGCCGAGCCGCTCACTATGGCGTGCCGCTGTTTCGACGTGCCCGTGGCGCTCCGCGTCGGACATGCTGGCGCCTTTAATCAGCAGCGTCTCCAAGTAACCGTGCAATATCGTCAGCGGCGTGCGCAGATCGTGCGACACGTTGGCAATCAGCTCACGCCGGCGCCCGTCGTTTTGTTGCAGATCGTCAACCTGCTGCGCAATCCTGGTCGACATCTGCACGAACGCGAGTTGCAGCTGATCGATCTCGTCACCGCTCGCTGCCGCCGCACTGGCCGGCATGCCATGTGGTCCGCGGCGAAATTCCTCAACCTGCAGGTTCAGTCGACGTAGCCGGCGCGTGATCCACCAGAACAACAGCCACCAAGTGGCAATCAGGAACAACACGAGCACCGCGGCCATTTCCAGATTCAACCGCATCAGCCGGCTGCTCCGCCACATGCTGGCTACGGAGTCGTACTCCTCACCGCCCAGAATGACGTACAGATACGCCTCCGTCGGCCCGGTCAGCGGCAGCGGAGCGGCCGAGAACACTTTCTTGCGACTCAAATCTCGCGGGTCATCGCCGAGCAGCGGAAACACCACTGCCTGCCCGATAAATCTTTGCACCGGCTCAACGCTGATCGATTTGCGCTTGACTCTTTCATTAGCCGCCGAATAGCTCAGGATCGTGCCATCGGCGTCGAGCAAATAGATCTCGATGTTAGGGTTGACCGACATCAACCGGGCAAACAGCGTGGCGAGCGCGCGGTGATTGACCGGATCGCCGCGCTCCAGTTTGTTCGCGGTGATCAAGTAGCGCGCCAGGTCGCGATTAAGTTTCTGGTTAGCTTCTTCCAGGTGCAGCTGAGTGCCACGAAACGCCAGGACACCGTACGTGCCGACAATCAGGCACAGAAACAAAAAGAGTGTGAGGGCAAGTCGCGTCGACAGCGTACGCAGCATGCTCGTACGCTAAGCGGGAGCGGACTGGGCCGCGAGCTGATAACCAATGCCCCAAATCGTGCGGATGAATTCAGGTTGCGCGGGATTCTTTTCGATCTTCGTTCGAAGCCGATTGATATGCGTGTTGACCGTATGGCGGTAGCCGTCGTGACCATACTTCCACACCGCCTCCAGCAACTCGGCGCGCGAGTAGACCTTGCCGGGATGCGACGCGAATTCGAGTAGCAACGCGAATTCCTTGGCACGCAGACTGATCGGCTTACCGTCGAGCGACACCAACCTGCGCTCGACATCGATCGTCAGATCGCCGAGCCGGATGGTCGGCGGTCCTGGCTGTGGCAGGCGCTTCGACATTGCGTCGGCTCTGCGGAAGATCGCTCTGACGCGCGCCTGCAGTTCTCGGACACTGAATGGCTTGCCCAGGTAATCATCGGCGCCGATGTCGAGGCCTGCAACGCGATCGCGCTCGCCGGCGTGAGCCGTCAGCATCAATATCGGGACGTATGGCTCTCGACTTCGCACACGGCGGCAAAGTTCAAGACCATCAAGTCCTGGAAGCGACAAGTCAAGGATCAATAATCCAAAGCTCTCACGGCAGATGCGCTGGTCTGCCTCGGCACCGTCGTGCACGACGTCGACCTCAAAGCCGCAGTCACGCAAGTGCATCTGCACCAGATGCGCAATCGCCTGATCGTCCTCAACTACCAAAATTTTGTGCTGCATGAGAGTGGCCAGCTCTTGTCGCTCGAGTTAAACCGCATCAATGGGCAAACGGTGTTCCCGCCGCAGCCCGCCACTAATCCTCTCGCCTCGCTCGCAGATGTTAAAAACATGTGACCTTTGATCCCACGCATTGATGTAACGGGGTGACATGCTTACTGACTAAGACGCTTCACGAATACGTCAATCAGCAGAACGAATCAAGTAAGGCGTGAATTGGGAGCGGCGCCTGCCTTGGCCGTTCTCCGTTTTTCGACGAGTAACTCGCTTGACCATCAGGACACAACATGAATTCAGCAAGCCAATTGAAACGTAGAGTCTTTGCATGCGTCGCTGCCGCCGGCATCGTCGGGATGCTCGCAGGTTGCGGCAGCTCCAACGACGGCGGTTCACCGCCTGATTTGCCGACCGGCCCGGCCAACGCCGGCACACCACCGGTGCATACACTGGGAAACGCCGCCAATGGGCAAACGGTGTTTCGCTTCGAGACGTTCGGCAACGAACGCTTCTGGACCGATGCGCTGCGCTTGCCCGCTGGCATGGTCGCCGCGGGCGTGACTCCGCTGCAAGCGCTGGCACTGGGTTTGAGCGTTGACATCGACGCAATCCCTGCGGCGACACGCACGCAATTGATGGCCGAACTCGCGGCCGATCCGAGCGGACAAACTTCGTCGCTACTGAACAATCCCGCCGTCACCGTGGCGTTGATCAATGCGAACGCGGTCATCGGTTTGCCGGCCAAGGACACCAACGGCAACGGCACGATCGATATCCTGGCGGGTGACAAGGTCGGCGCGAGTTGCGCGCTGTGTCACACAATTACCGACGGCTCGGCACTCAATCTGCCTAATGGCGGCTCGATTGGCCATCGACAGGACGGGCGTGCTCCGCATACGCTCGACTTCGGCACGCTGATATCGCTTGGAACAAATTCGCGCGCCTATTACCCGGTCCTGCAGCTGGCGTTGGCCGCCAACGGCGGCGCGACGCTCGGACGTGCGCCAACCGGACTGACGGAGAACTCGACCGAGGCGGAAGTCGATGCATATCTGACCAACAAGAATTTCTATCCGGTTGGAATGTTCGACGACACGATCGATGGTAACGGCGACCCGATGCACAACATGCCGTTGTTCAGGCAGGACCTTGCGTTCCCGTATGGCAGCGAAGGTGCGCTCGCGAAGCTCGATAACTTCAGCAACCTGGTGTACACCGCGCTGCTTGATCCGACCACGATCCTGACGCCCGGCGGACTCGCCTTCTTGCAAAAACTGGGCGGCGTTGCCGCCGGCAGCGAGATCGCCAACGACTACGCGCAGGTATTGGCTGCAACCGGCGTCGCGGGGCCGTTTCCGTTCGTGCAGGCGGCGCCTCCGGGCAACCCTGCCCTCGCCGGTACCGAGGAGTTTCCGCTCGGAGTGCGCGTCGACGACACGAAGTTGAACGACATGAACGCCTATCTGTTCAGCCTGCAAGCGCCGGCGGGTGCGGCGGCCGACCCCATCGCGGTCGCGAGTGGCCGCACGTTGTTCCGTACCGTCGGCTGCACCAACTGCCACAACGTCAGTCAGGCGACATTTGTGCCGACGTTCATCGTGCCGATGAAAACGATATTCCCGGGCGATAACCCGGTTGTTTTGTTGGCTTCGCGCACGCCACCGCTGAATCCGATCCTCAATACGCCGAGCAACATTTTTGACGACAAAATGGCCGTCGTGAACGCCAGCCTGCGCGGCCTGGAACGCGGCACCGCGATGCCGCTGCTGCTCGATCTAGCGCGCAAGCCTGTATTCCTGCATGACAACTCGGTGCCTTCGCTCGATTCGCTGTTCAACCCGAGTCGCGGATCGAGTGCGCCGCACCCGTTCTATCTGGCCGACCCAGCGCAGCGCAGCGACGTGGTGCAGTTCCTGCGCAATCTCGGCACGAACTAGTAGCTCGCATTGCGGCCGTGCAGCTGTGACGCGCGGCCGCGCTTTTTTTAGCACACGGCACTAACGCCACAACACGTCGAGGATTTTCTTCTGCGCTCCGCGCGAGATCATCACCAGGCTGTGCGCGATGCGCCGCCCCGGCACGGGTTCACCGGCGCCCGCAGCATTCTCCCGGCTGCCGGTGTTGCGCGCGAAGTTGCGCTCCAGGGTTGCCGCTGGCAAGGAGCGTTTCTGGTTATGTGCTTCGTCGATTGAACCATCGGTCTTAACCTTGAAGCGCTGGCAGTAAAACCGCACGATCTCTTTCGGCTTCTTGTTCTCAATGCGACAGACAACCGTTGCGATGTCGACGGTTTGGCCCGCAAAGTGCTGCAACACCGCGCGCCGGCCGAACAGGAAATCCTCGAACATCGTTTTCGAAAGCGGCGACGCGTCGTCGCCGCGCACGAGAAAGATTCGATAGCCGATGCTTCTTTTCACTGGATGACCAAGGAATGCAAGAGTCATACGCCAGTGCGCCGAGTGACTCTGTGCGGCCGCAGGCGCTGTTACTTATCGGAGCGGGGATAGTCTCAAAAGATGAAGCGCTTGAGACCTGACAGGGATGACTTGAAACGGCTAAGCCGAAAGCGGTGCAATCAGCGCCTGGCCGCAGCCTTGCGAACCTCTTCGATGCTCTGATCGGGTCCCATTCAACAACAATCGGTAGCGATGCGCAATGCCGTCGTTGATTACCTTCAATTCCTCATTCATAAGCTACCGCCGCCCGAGGGCCGCAGAAACTGATCGCTCAATCGGTCATAGTCCGCACTCCTCGTCAGTCGCGCCATCAGCCCATCCGCGGCCACGTTGCGCGCATCGTGCGGCATGCTGCCGGCAAAGGCCGCCTGCGCGGCTTCATATAGCGCCTGCACCGCCGCGGTAAACCCCTGATGCCCGCGCAAGCAGATGCGAACGCGGCGGTCAGCAAGGTACTGCGGATCGATGAGCTCGGCCGCAGGGCCTCCGAGGATAAGCGGCAATGTCACCTCGGCCGAGATACGGTCCAGCTGCGCCCGGGTCTTTACATAGGGGACGAACAACGCGTCGACGCCTGCTCGCTGATACGCCAGCAGCCTTTGCACGGCGTCTTCGACATCGGTGATCGCCAGCGCGCCCGTGCGGCCAAGAATCGAAATGCCGCAACCGCGCTGCCGAGCCCGCCGCCCGCATTCTTCCGACGCCCTCTTCCAGCGAAGTCAGGCGTGCGTCCTGCGTCGACCCAAACGCGCGCGGCAGCAGCGTGTCTTCAATCGACAAGCCCGACGCCCCGGCGCTGGCGAGCTCCTCGACAGTGCGCATCACGCTCAACGCATTCCCGTAGCCGTGATCGGCGTCCACCAGCACCGGCAGTTGGCTGGCGCGGCAAATGCGGCGCGTCTGCTCGGCCAGCTCGGTCAGCGTCAGCAGCATCAGATCGGGCGCTCCGAGGACCGTGAATGACGCGATCGATCCGCCCAGAATGCCGACTTCGAAGCCGACTTCTTCGGCGATGCGCGCCGACAACGGATCGAAGACCGAACCCGCCATCACGCACCTATCGCTGGCGAGCAGCGCCGTCAGTCTTTGCCGCTTGTTTTCCGCTTTCATGTGGGTTCGCTATTCATTTCCGTGTTGCCCATTGTCAAACACCGGACAGTTTACGAAGAGTCGTCGTCGCAAACGGCGGTCGATACTATCGGGTGCGTCGATGCTCCCAAATGAAAGGCAAAGCGAAATGACCGTTGCGCCTGAACGCCATGTCTGGCCCGTTGGCCCGCGCACCGCCGCCCGCCCATGTTGAAGCGACCAGGACGCCGCAGCTGAGATGGTCGTTCACGTCGTGGACGGGACGTACGAGCTATTCCGGCACTTCTATGGTCTGCGCCGCTTTAATCAGGGTCAGGACCGCCGCTACGGCGCTGTTGTGGGAGTGCTGAACACGCTGCTGGAAATGATCGAGGGCGGCGCGCATCACGTCGGGGTTGCAACCGATCATGTGATCGAGTCATTTCGAAACCGACTCTGGCCCGGCTACAAAACGGGCGACGGCATCGACCCTGCACTGTGGGCGCAATTTCACCCCCTCGAAGAGGCAATGGCCGCGATGGGCGTTGTTGTGTGGCCGATGATCGAGTTGGAGGCTGACGATGCACTTGCTTCCGCCGCGCGGATCGCCGCCGCGGACGCCCGTGTCGAAAAGATCTGCATCTGGACACCCGACAAGGATCTCGCGCAGTGTGTGCGCGGCGACCGCGTCGTGCAGATCGACCGCAAAGCAAAGAAGATCCGCGACGCGGACGGCGTTCGGCAGAAGTTCGGCGTTGATCCGGCGTTGATCCCGGACTATCTGGCGCTGGTCGGCGACACCGCCGATGGATACCCCGGCATCACGGGCATCGGAGCGGTGTCTGCTGCGCGACTGCTGAACCGGCACGGCGCGATCGAACAATTTCCACCGGACGTGCTGGGCGAGCGCCACGATCAGGCGCTGCTATTCAAGAATCTTGCGACGCTGCGTACGGACGCACCACTCTTCGACGATGTGCAGGATCTGAAGTGGCACGGGCCTACTGCAGCGTTTGCTTCGTGGATCGATCGCATGCAGGCGCCCGCGCTGCTTGCCCGTTGCGTGAAGGCACAGAAAGCGATTGACGGATAGGGACGCTCGCTAACGCGGCCTCGCGCTCCGGCGGCCGCCGGAGCGCCGAAAGGCGCGCCGGAGTGTCCATCGCCCCTAGAAGTCCAAAATATTGCGCCTGGAGCCAAGTTCTCTGGGACAATTGCGTTGCCGCACGGGCGACGCTGACCGATCCAAGATCCGCACACTTTGTGGCGCACTACCGTCAAAGGGGACAAGAAATGAAACGCAGACTGTTCTTGGCCGCGGTCGCGGCCGCAATCGCGCTTCCGGCCGGCGCTCAGACGATCACGCTGCACGGTGCGTCGCAATTCAACGACGATCACGCATTCACCAAAGCGCTGGTTCGGTTCGAAGAGCTGGTTAAGAAGTACTACGGCAAGCCGATCAATTTTGTGCTGCACAAGAACAGCGAGCTCGGCCTGGAAAAGGACTATTTCGCCTACATGAACCAGGGCAAGGCGGTGGATTACGCGATCGTGTCGCCGGCTCACATGTCGACCTTTTCGAAAGCCGCGCCATTCATCGATGCGCCGTTCCTGTTTCGCGATCTCAGTCATTGGAACAAGGTGCTCGACGCTGACCTGCTGAAGCCGATCGCCGACGAGATTGCGCAGAAGGCCGACGTGATGTTGATCGGCTACGCCGGGGGCGGCACGCGCAACATCTTCGTCAACAAACCGGTTCGGAATCTGGCCGAGATGAAGAACCTGAAAGTGCGTGTGCAGGGTGCGCCGATCTGGAGCCGTACGTTCAGTGCGGTTGGGATGTCGCCTACCGTCATCGCCTATAACGAGGTCTACAACGCGATCCAGAACGGCGTGATCGCGGCAGGCGAGAACGAGGCGGCGGGCGTCGAGCAGATGAAGTTCTTCGAGGTCGCCCCCAACCTGTCGATGACTGAGCACGCCATAACAATCCGGCCGATCTGCTTTTCCGGCAAGACCTTCAAGACCCTTCCGCCCGACCTGCAGGCCGCCGTCATCAAGGCAGGCAAGGAAGCCGGAGCCTACGGCCGCCAAGTCGAGTCTTCGGAGGATGCAGCTAAGCTCGAAGTGCTGGAGAAGGCGGGAAAGTTGAAGCGTGTCCCGTTCACCGACCGCGCGCAAATGAAGAAGCTGGTCGATCCGGTAATGGCGGACTACGCAAAGGAAATTGGCGCCGACGCGATCTTTCAGAAGATCAACGCCATCCAATAACTTGAAGAAGCTTCTCGACGGCTACCATCGGCTGCTGACGTGGCTGATGGTAGCCACCGTGGCAATCCTGATTGTCCCGGTGACGCTGCAGGTCGTTTCGCGCTACACCGCACTCATTCCGTCGTGGATCTGGACTGAGGAGCTGTCGAGGTTCCTCTTCATCTGGATGATCATGCTGGGCGCGATGATCGCCGTGCGCGAAGGCACCCACTTCGTGGTGGATGTGCTGCCGCCGCTGCGACCACGCGCCAATGCGCTTGTGGGCATAGTTAGCGCGCTCTTCGTGCTGGTTTTTGCATTGGTGTTCATCGGCTGGGGGATTCAGTTCGTGCGCTTCGGCTGGGATCAGCATTCCGAGCTCGCCGAGCTGCCGATGACCTTCATCTTCATTGCGTGGCCGGTTGCCGGCATCACATGGGCGCTCTTCCTCGGAGAATCGCTGCTCACGAATTTTCGATTGCTGACCGCAAAGAACGGCGAATGACTTCGGCCGCACTTTCGCCGCACTTCGCGGCGCTCCTGTTGTTTGGTGTTTTCCTCGTGCTGATCCTGGTGCGTGTGCCGGTGGCGTTCGCACTGGGGCTGGCCTGCCTGCCGATCCTCGTCATCGAGCCGCGCCTGTCGCCGATGATGCTGTTCAACGAAACCTTCAAGGCCTACAACTCATTCATCCTGCTGGCAGTGCCGTTTTTTCTGCTCACTGCGAACCTGATGAACGTGGGCGGTATCACGGACCGGCTGGTGCGTCTGTCGCGCGCGATGGTGGGCAACTTCCCCGGCGCGCTCGCGCAGATCAATGTGATCCTCTCGGCCTTTTTTGCCGGCATCTCCGGCTCATCGACCGCGGATGCAGCCAGCCAGAGCAAGATCTTCATCGACGCGCAGGTCAAGGAGGGCTATGGACTGTCGTTTTCGATCGCCATTACCGCCGTGTCCGCGGTACTCGCCGTCATCATTCCGCCCTCGATACTGATGATCGTCTGGGGTGGCGTGATCTCGACATCGATCGGGGCGATGTACTTGGCAGGCATCCTGCCCGGCCTGCTGATCGCCGCAGCACAGATGGTGACGGTGCATGTCTACGCAAAAATCTACAACTATCCGGTTTACCCGCGCGCGACGCTGAAAGAATTTCTCTACTCGGCGTGGATCTCAGTGCCCGCGCTTTTCTCCATGTTCATCATCGTGGGCGGCGTATTGCTCGGATGGTTCACGCCGACGGAGTCGGCGGCGGTCGCAGTGATCTACGCAGCAATCCTGTCGATCTTCGTTTACCGCGAAATGGACAGCAAGAAGCTCTGGGAAGCGCTGAGGGAAACCGGCCGCCTTTCGGCGGTAGCACTCTTCTGCGTGGGTACGGCGTCAGCCTTTGGCTGGCTGCTCGCCTACTATCAGATTCCGAAGGCACTTCTTGCCAACGTTGCCGGCTGGGGCATGGGCATTACCGAGGCGGGGTTCTTCATCGCCTTCGTGTTCCTGGTGGTTGGATGCTTCCTCGACGCGATACCGGCAATCATTATCTTCGGAACTATCCTGCAGCCGCTCGTGCAATCGGTAGGCATGCATCCGATCCATTTTGCGATGATCGGCATTGTCGCACTCGCCTTCGGGCTGGTGACGCCGCCTTACGGACTGTGTCTGATGATCGCCTGCTCGGTCGCCAAGGTGCCCGTGCGTTTCGCCTTGAAGGACACGCTGATCATGCTGGCGCCGATGCTGCTGATGCTGGCGGCGATCATCATCTGGCCCGAGATCCCGCTGATTCTGCCGAAGCTGATCGCGCCTGAATTGCTTAAATGAGCGGCGCTGACTTTCGTCTCGATGATTGCACCGCGCTGGTGATTGGCGGTACCAGCGGCATCGGACTCGAAATCGCGCTCGGCTTCCAGGCCGCGGGTGCACGCGTGATTGTGGCAAGCCGCGACGCAAGCAAGATCGAAACCAGTGTCGCCAAGTTAAAGCACCAAGATCCGGACTGCGTGGGTTATAGCGTCGATGCCGGCGAGCCCGCCGATATGCGCCGCTTTGCCGCGCAGGTGTGGGCCGATAAGGGTCCGATCGATATCCTGCTCAACGCGCAGGGCACCACGGTGATTAAGCCGGCGCTCGATTTCAGCGAAGATGAATATGCGACGGTAATGCGTACGAATATCGACGGCGTGTTCTGGGCTTGCACCGAATTCGGCCGCCGTATGGTAGAGCGCGGCAGTGGCAGCATCATCAACATCGGCTCGCTTTCGTCGTTTCGTGGTTGGCCCGGAAGCAGCGTTTACGCGATGACCAAGGCAGCGGTGGTATCACTGACGCAGTCAATCGCTGCGGAGTGGGCGAACACCGGAGTACGCGTCAACGCAATCGCACCGGGATTTTTCATGACGCCACTCAATGAGAAGAAAATGTCCGATGCGCGCAAGGCGCTTGCGATAGCGCGTACCCCGATGGGGCGCTTCGGGCAGTTGTCTGAACTTGTGGGCGCGGCCGTATACCTCGCATCGCCCGCCGCAGGCTATACGACAGGGGCGACTATTTCCGTGGACGGTGGATTCCTCGCGAACGGGCTTTGATGCTTGCTTTGAACAAGCTATCCGACGGGTTCGGCGTCGAGGCTGAAGGCATCGATCTCGCCTTACCTCTGAACAATGGTGCGTTCAAAGAGATAGAGAGCGCGTTCTTCGCCGGCCAGGTGCTGGTGCTTCGGGGCCAGCGACTGACGCCCGCGCAGTTTCACGCATTTGCGCGGCGCTTTGGTCCGCCCGAACCGCACGTGATCGATCAGTTCCACCATCCGGAGTGCGCTGACATTCTGATTCTGTCGAACGTGGTGAAGGATGGCGTGCCGACCGGCCTTGCGGACGCCGGCACCTACTTCCACACCGACTACTCCTATCTCGATGTGCCCGCACGGTGCACGATGCTGTACTCGGTTGTCGTGCCGAAGGTCGGCGGCGACACCCTATTCGCCAACCAGTACACCGCCTACGACGATCTCTCCGCATCGATGAAGGCGCGCATCGAGAAGCTGGTCGGCCTGCACCATTACGGCAACCGTGACGACCTGAACGAAGCGTCGCGCACCGTCGCCTCGGTATTGACCGACGAGCAGAAAAACCGAATGAACTGGGTCAGGCATCCGCTCGCGCGTGCGCACCCGGTGACCGGCCGGAAGGCGCTGTATGCGGTGGCGGGCAGCTCGTTCGGCATTGAAGGCATGCCCGACGACGAGGCAATCGCGCTGCTCGACGAGCTGAAGGCACACGCGACGCAGCCGAAGTACCTTTATCGGCTCAGGTACACCGTCGGCGATCTGGTAATTTGGGACAACGCATCGCTGCTGCATTCGGCGACACTGATCGATCCCAATGATGCCCGCACCCTGTGGCGCATCACGGTGAAGGAGTCCACCGTCTGAAGGCGCTAATGAACAAGCCATAAGCGCTGAGAGCGGTCCGCGCTCACTGGAACCAGGGATGTTGGCCCGTTTCGAACTGGTTGGTCGTATTGTTCTGAACAGCCCATAGCTGTTTATCCGTGTCGTTGCACGAACGCTGTATCAGTTGGTTGTTCGGGCCCTCGGTCAAGCAGGCGTCGCCGAGTCCGAGCGCGCTGTTCTCGAATCGGTAAAACCCCTTGCCACCCGACAACTGCATACGAAAGCTCCTCCATTGTTGCCGAGTGTCCGTGACATCGCAGAGCGACAAGCCGATCTGAGCATTCTGTGCATCTTGTGTCGAACGCAAACACCGACAGGGCAACTCGATTGACTCGAGCTGTCCGACATTGCTGCCAATTCCTCCCAAAAGGATAAAGTGCCAGCGTGTACTGGTTGTTCCAAGGTTCTGGGCGACCGAAACATTCGGGTTGTTGATGCTCGCCCAGCTTAAGTTGTCGCCCTGCGCGAAAGGCGTCTTAAAGGCTGCCTGGCTAGGACCCGCCGCAACTACGCAAATCTTCCTCTCCTCCGCGGGGCGATACTTCCCTCCCGAGCAGTACGAGCAGTCGACATCGGCCGCGACGAAAACCTTGTGCCGCCCTAGCGGCAGGCTAAGCTCGCCCTCGCTGTGGGTCGACGTGCTAGTCATCTGGTTGCTGACGTCTGTCCCGTCGACTGTTACCTGCACTGCCGAAAGGCGCGGGTTTGCCTGCATCGACACCCTTGCTTTGGCGGGGAGCGTGACGATGCTGCCATCTTTGGGCTCCACGACGTCAAAACTCGAGCAGGCGGCAAGGGCCGCGAGCGAGACGGCGGCAAAAAACATTTTAATCGGCATGGTTTCCCTCTCCGTCTGGGGCTACGTTGGACGCGCACACAGTGCGGATCACGCGCTCGCCGAGCTATTTTTACAATAGCAAACGAAGGGCTCCTTGCAGGGATTGCCCGCGATCCAAATCCGGCGTAGAGAGGTTGTCGCCATGACGCACTTCATGTCACAAGCAGTTCGACTTGCGTTACTCATTTCGCTCCTTCTCGGCGCCTCAGCCATGGCGACGGACACGCAATACGTCGAAGAGGTAGCGAAGTGGCGGCAGGAGTTTGATGCGGACATTCGCACCGGCGGCTGGCTGATCACCATCGGGCGTGAAAAAATCCGTGAGGGGACGTGGGCTCTCGGTGCCAGTCCCGAGTCGGGCATTGTTCTGCCGGCCCCCTCGCCTCTGCGCGTCGGAACTCTGATTCGCCGCGGCGACCACTTCGAATTTGAGCCGGCGTACAAAACCAACGTCTTCATCGACGATCGTGCCGTGACAAGCCGAACGGAATTGTCAACACAGCAAGGGACCGGGAAGATCACGGCGGGCGATCTATCGCTCGCAGTGCGTCGGATCGCTGACGACTATTACCTAAACATCGAGTATCCAAACAACCCGGCCATCGCTGAGTTCAAGGGTTCAACTTGGTTCGGTATTGATCCCACGTATCGAGTGGTAGCCAAGTTCCTGCCGTATCAGAAGCCACAAGAGGTGCCTCTGGCGCTGAGCTTCGAGAATGCAAGCAAGACTTTTACTTCAACGGGCGACGTCGTTTTTCACGCGAGCGGTCAGTCGATGAAGCTAAAGACGTTCATTTTGGGAGACGAGCTCTTCTTGATATTTCAGGACCAGACGAATGGCGTTGAGACCTATGGCGGAGGGAGATTTCTCTCTGCCCCGCTACCGGAAAATGGTCTTACGACGCTGGATTTCAACAAGGCTTTCAATCCGTACTGTGCGTTCAATTCTTACGTCCTGTGTCCCGTAACTCCGGCCGGCAATCGTTTAGCCGTAAAGATTGCTGCAGGAGCTCAGTTCCGCAAGTAAAAGCCACGGGCTAAGTCGCACAGTGTTTGAGCTGCGCTCGCAGGGCGCCGAGTCTTGAACGGTGAGTTAGAGCTCCGCATCGACGGACACCCGGTGAAGCTTCGCTCCTGTTCTAAGAGATGTTGGAAGGCTTTCTGAGAACTACACTTGCCGGTGAAACTGTAACAACATGACAGACAACTGATGAAGACGATCCTTATCACTGGCGCCGCGGGTGACGTCGGCACGCACCTGCGCCGGGAATTGGCCGGCAAGTATGTGCTGCGGGTTTCCGACCTTCGTTCGTTTAAGAAAATAAACAAGGAAGAGAAGTTCGTCCGCGCGGATTTCTCGAAGTTCGCCGATGCGCTTCGGATCACAAAAGGAGTGGACGCGGTTATCCATCTGGGTGGGTATTCGGTCGAGGGCCCATGGGCTGGAATCCTCAACGCCAACATCATCGGTTGCTACAACATATTCGAAGCGACGCGCCGGAATGGGGTCAGGCGAATTATCTTTCCGACCTCGAATCACGCGATGGGCTTTTATCAGCGCGACCAGACCATCGACCATCATGCTTATCCGAAGCCCGACGGCCGGTACGGCGTGTCCAAAGTTTTCGGCGAAGCGCTCGGTAGTCTGTATGCGGACAAGTACGCCATGCAGGTGCTCTGCATACGGATCGGCAACGTGAACCCCGCCCCGCTCGACAAGCGGCGTCTGTCGCTTTGGTTCTCGCCGCGTGATTTGGCGCAGCTCGTCACTATCGGCATCGAACATCCCGACATTCGTTTCGAGATTGTCTACGGAGTCTCCGGCAACAAGCGCAGCTGGTACGACAACTCGAACGCCTACCGGCTCGGCTATAAACCCCTGGACGACGCCGAGCATTACGCGAAGGAAATCTTGGAGCGCGAGAAACCGGGCAGTGAGCCGACTGTGGAAACGTATCAAGGCGGCATTTTCACTGTAGCGGAAGACATTCCGAACCCGGCGCCGCTGCCGAAGAAGAAGAAAAAAAAATGAGCACCCACAAACCGAGACTCGCGGCACCGTACGGCGCGACAGACACCCACATGCACATCTACGACAGCCAGGTACCGCCCGCGCCGGGAGGCCCACCATTGCCTGGAAACTTCCGTGAAGACAACTATCGCGAAGTGCAGCAGCGCTTAGGGCTGTCGCGAGTAATCGTGGTGCAACCGAATGCTTACCAAGATGACAACCGCGTCACGCTGGCAGCCATTCTCGCGCTCGGGCCCGGCGCCAGGGGCGTGGCCGTCATCAAGCCGGGCGTACCCGATGCCGAAATAGAGCGGCTAACCAAGGGCGGCATCGTCGCGCAGCGCATCTTCCAGCTACCTTGGGGCGCGGTTGGGTTTGATCGCATGCACGAAGTGATGTCGCGAGTGCACCCATTCGGGTGGCACGCGAACGTGCAGCTCGACGGCCGCGAGCTACCGCGATGGGAAGACACCTTGAGGAAGCTCCCCGGCAGATTCGTGATCGATCACAACGGCAAGTTTCTCGAACCCGTGCCCCCAGAGCACGAATCCTTCCAATCGCTGCTGCGCCTGCTGGATACCGGTCGCTGCTGGGTGAAACTGTCTGCGCCCTATGAGACTTCGAAAAACGGCGCACCGAAATACGAAGATGTCGGCCGCCTCGCGAAAGCGCTGGTCAAGCACGCTCCGGATCGAATGCTATGGGCCAGCAACTGGCCACATCCATCGGCACCGAAGGATCGCGTTCCGGACGATGTCGATCTGCTCGATCTGTTATTGGATTGGGCACCGGACGCAAACACCCGCAGGAAGATACTGGTCGACAATCCGGCGGGGCTGTACGGCTTTCGATAGTCTGGCGTCCGGTATCGGCTCCGTCGCCAGCGGAAATAGGAGTCATCACGCCGGCCGATCGACTGCATCAAGAAAAACGCTTGGACCCGCGTCGAAACTCTGGCTAAGTTGCTTCAGCATCAGCAACTTGATCATTGCAAATGACGGCGCTGCTTCACTACTGGCGACTGCGTTCCACGTACTCCCACTACGTTTTCCATAGTGTTCGCAGCGCAATTCTCTATTTGCTGAGGGCGGAATCGCGATAACGCAATGCGGATTGCACGTGCCGAGCCAGTCCGACCGCACGTCGCTGTATTGCCCTACCGAGCAAGCGCGTTTTCGTCGCACCCCGGGCAACCAGGGCAACGACAAACTCGGCCCTCCGCATTTGCGCCTCGGCGCGCGCGCGAGCGATCGCGGTCAGGCTAACGTCGTCCAGAAGATGGTGACCCTGCATGACTACCTCAACAGCTTTGTCAACAAGGCACCAGGGTAGAGGCGGTGGCGGAGTAAATCCAATCACAAGGTTGGATGCGCTCTATCTGGTTTCTTGATCGCTGCGATTGCTCAAACCAGACTGCCAGAATTTCTCCATCGAAAGGTAAACGAATGACGCAGACCACGCGATCAGCAGCAGTCCGTTAAGCGCTTCCACCCCTGCTAGAAGTCGCACCGGACCGGACGGAGCTATGTCCCCCACGCCCAGCGCCGTATACGTCTCCGCCGAGAAGAAAAGGCAATCGAGCAGGCTTGCTTCGCCCGAGCTGTTGAGACTTCCCGCGTCCAGATACCGGATCAGAGCGAATTGCATTACCGCATAGAGGACGATTTCCACCGCGTGCGCTACGAACGCCACGTAAATTGCGACCAATAGCTTCGTGCGGACCGGTATGCGGAGTTGGGGAAGGCCCAGATGCAAGCCGCGAAGAACCTCGTAGTGAATAAGAGTCGTTACGGCTATAAGCAGCACACATGAGACGATCACGAAAAACAAATCAGCACCCCACGTGGCATTAGCGACTTAACGTTCGGGCGCCCGTCCGCACAATCGCCCCTTGTGATGGTGGAGAAGAGGAGGATCGAACTCCCGACCTCTGCATTGCGAACGCAGCGCTCTCCCAGCTGAGCTACTTCCCCGGTCCTGCTCGCAGCCATTGAACCGCAGCGCGACGGCGAATGTTATACGTCGCGTAAATCATTGTCCAAGCGGGCGCTAGACTGATCGCGCATGGAACCGGACACCGCCTTTCTCGAACGCGAATACAACGCCCGCGCCGCGATTCGTGAACATCCACAGATCTTTGCGCGCTGGGCCGAGCAGGGAGCCGCCGCACGGCGGCTGCGTGCCTTCACGCCGGACCTGCAATACGGGTTGCTCGACATTGAGCGGCTCGACCTTTTTCATGCGCACCAGGCCGATGCGCCGTTGCTGGTATTTATTCACGGCGGCTACTGGCGATCGCTCGACAAATCGGATTTCTCGTGGGTTGCGCCGCCTCTGTTGCAGCACGGTGTCGCCGTCGCGCTACCTAACTACGGATTGTCGCCGAAGACTCCTGTCGAGGACATGGTGCGCCAGCAATTGAAAGCGATCGCCTGGTTGTATCGCAATGCCGAGCGGCTGCGATTCGACCCGAACCGCATCATCGTCGCCGGTCATTCCGCGGGCGGGCACCTGACCGCGATGATGATGGCCGCGCTTTGGCAACAGTTCGATTCGACGCTGCCGAGCAGCCTGGTGAAAGCCGGCCTCGCGATCAGCGGGTTGTTTGATCTGAAGCCGCTGGTACGGGCACCTTTCATCAATTCCGATCTGAAACTGGACGATAAGCGGGCAAGAGCGCTATCGCCTATACACATGCCATGCGCGACCACTGCCTCGCTAATCACCGCACTGGGCGCGCTGGAATCGAGCGAATTCAAACGGCAATCGACGGAATTCGGTGCAGCGTGGTCCAAGAATCTGGTGCGTCACCTCGAGCTGCCGCATGCGAACCATTTGACGGTGTGCGATGAGCTCGCGAACCCCGGTTCGCCATTGTTCGACGCCCTGCTCGAATTGATTCGCCGCGCCTAGCGTGCGCCGATCCCCAGCGCGCGCACGCGCGCCTGCGTCAGAGCGTGCGCGTGGCGGATGCCGGCACGCAATCGGTGCGCGGCGCAGCGGCGAGCCAGCGCAATCCTGAAGATCCTGTGAATTGCAGCGTGACCGTGGAAACGTGCTAGTGAGAGCCGATCAGCCACCGCGCTGGCACCGTAACCAGCGGCGGGAAAATAATCAATAACAGCAGCACCAAGAGTTCGGCAAGCAGGAACGGCCACACACCCTTCATCACATCTTCCATGCTGGTTCGCGTAACGCCCGCCACGACGTTCAGCACTACACCCACTGGCGGCGTTATCAATCCGATCGAGTTGTTGATCACGAACAGCACGCCAAAGTAAATCGGGTCGATGCCGGCGGCGTTGACCAACGGCATCAGTATCGGCGTCAAGATCAATATCGTCGGCGTCATGTCCAGCGCGGTACCGACGATGACGACCAGGATCATGATCGCAAACATCAGAAGTATCTTGCTGTCGAGAAATGGCTGCAGCAGTACCACCACTTTTGCGGGCAGGTCGGCCACAGTGATCAGCCACGCGGATACGAGCGCCGCAGCCACCAGGAACATCACCACGCTCGTCGTCTTCGCAGACGTCAGGAACACCGCGTACAGCTGCCGCAGAGTCAGTTCACGATAGACAAAAACTGCCACGATCATTGCGTAGACCGCGGCTACGACCGCGGCTTCGGTGGGAGTGAAGATGCCGAATCGAAGCCCGAAGATGATGATGAAAGGCAGCACGAGCGCCCAGAAAGCATCCACCACCGCACGCCCCAGCTCCTTTGCAGACTTCCGCTGCGGTGGGACGATGTCCTCCTTGCGCACCTCCCACCACCACGCAAACCACAAGCCGACCGCGATGTAGATGCCCGGCATGATGCCTGCCAAGAATAGCTTCGTTATTGACAGGTTGGCCGCCACGCCGAAGATGACGAACGCGATACTCGGCGGAATAATTGGCCCGATGATTCCGGTGGCAGCCACCAGCCCGGCCGCTTTTTTGTTGTAGTGTCCCGCGGCGACCATCAAAGGCACCAGCAACGCGGAAAGCGCGGCGGCATCCGCAACTGCGGACCCGGAAAGGGCCGACAGGATCACGCCGGCCACGATGGTCACGTAGCCCAGTCCCCCTTTGATATGACCGACAAGCGCGAGGCACATGTCGACGATGCGCTTTGACAGACCGCCGACATTCATGATCTCGCCAGCCAACAGAAAAAACGGCACGGCCATCAGAGGAAAACTGTCGGCACCGTTGATGATGTTCTGCGCGATGATCTGCGAATCGAAAATATCCATGTGCACCATCAGCGCGATGCCGCACACGATCAACGCGTACGCGATGGGCATGCCCAGCGCCATCGCACCGAGCAGTGACAGCAGAAATACGGCGATGGTCATCGGAATTTCTAGTCGGTCTTGGGCGGCACCGCACGCGCGTCTTTGCCGGGTCGAGCCAGCTCCTTTTGCAGCTCTTCGAGTTGTTCCTGCTCCTCAGAGTCCTTGACCATCACCAGGTCCTGTTCACTGGCCTTGCCGGAGGCGACGCGATACAGATCGGCAAGCAGAATGAATCCGACCGAAACGCTGAAAACGATCCCCGCGGCGTAGACGATCCCCACCGATAGGCCGGACACTGGAGCGGAGTTGTGCAAATTGATGTTCGTCTGCAACCAGCTGCCTTGCAGAAACAGCCAGGTAGCAAACAGCATCAGCAGTTGACTGACGATGAAGCAGATTTTCTTGCCGTTCGGCGACAAGCGCCGCACGAGGCTGTCGACGCCGAGGTGCGCATGCTCCCGCATCGCGATGATGGCACCGAGGAACGTCACATACACGAAGAGCCAGCGCGAGAGCTCCTCGGAGATGCTGATGCCTGTATTGAAACCGTAGCGCAGCACCACGTTGCCGAACACCAGAACCACCATCAGTGCAAGGCAAAGCACGATCAGGAACTTCAGCAAATGAAGGTAGCCTTCAACCAACTTGCCCATCGACCCTCCAACCTGACCCGTGGCCGCGGTTCAAATAGGGACACACTATCAACCTCGGAGCGGCCACGGCAAAGATGAACGCGGGCTTGCGAGCCACACCCGCACATTGTTCGATAGCGAAGTGTCTATAGTTTCTGGATACGGGCGAGTTCCGATTTGAACGTCTTGACCATTGCCGGGTCGTACTCGCCGGTGAACTTGTCATATACCGGCGTGACCGACTGCCGCATACGAGCAACCTCGGCCGGAGCCAGTTCATTGATCTGCATTCCCTTGGCCTTCAGATCGGCCAGCGACTTTTGCGCCGCTGCGCGACTCACAGTGCGCTGGTAGCTCTGCGCTTCAACCGCTGAATCCTGGAGGATTTTCTGCTCGGTCGGCGACAGCTTGTCCCAAAATCGCTTGCTGATCAGGATGATGTTCGTCGCGTACACGTGGTTGGTGGAACTAAGGAATTTCTGAACCTCGAAGAACTTGTTCGAAAGGATGACGGAGTATGGATTTTCCTGACCGTCAACTGCTTTCGTTTCAAGCGCCGCATACAGTTCGGAGAAAGGCATCGGCACCGGATTCGCCTTGAAGGTGCGAAACGTTTCCAAGAAAACGGGGTTCGGAATCACACGAAGCTTCAAGCCCGCAAGGTCCTCCGCTTTGGTAACCGGGTGCTTGCTGTTCGTAACGTTGCGGAAACCCAGATCCCAGAACGTCAGTCCAACCAAACCCTTCTCGGGCAGCTTGGCCAACAGCATCTTGCCGACCGGCCCATCGATCAACGCATCGGCCTGCTGAAAGTTACTCACGATAAAAGGGAAGTCCAGCAAGCCAAACTCTTTGACGAGGCCTGCCAAAGAAGTCGGCGCGGGGGCTGACATTTCCTGGATGCCCCCTTGCAGCGCCGACTGCTGCTGCATCTCGCTGCCGAGCTGCATCGATGGAAACTCTTTGACGGTGAGCTTGCCGCCGCTCTTGGCTGCGACTAGTTCTGCAAATTTCTTGACACCCATGCTCACCGGGTGATCCGGGTTGTTCAAGTGCCCGAAGCGAATCGTCCGCTCCTGAATATCTTGAGCATTGGCTGCCCCAACGCCGCTGATCAGACCAGCGACCAACAGCAGCGCCAGTTGGGTTGCACGACTCTTCATGTGTATCTCCTTAGCGCTCGTGAAACCGGCCCACGGACCGTCGAGCTGTTATCGAACTAATCGAGTTCGCTTCTGCAAATCAATATAACAAAACGGCGTTCTCTTGCATAGAACGCCTATGGAATCGCTACGTGATCGACTTTGCGGTCGGGGGAGTAGATCTCGTTGATGTTCCAGTGTCCGCCAGTCGGGACGGGTTCGTTCATCATCGCGACGTCGATAACAAACGGCCGGCCGGCTTTGATCGCACGCTCGAGGGTGGGCTTGAACTCGTCCGCCGATTTGATTTGCACGCCCTCGACGCCGTAGCCGCGAGCAATCGCGGCGAAATCGGGCGAATAGGGTTTGCCGTCTTTGCGAAAGACGCAGCCAAATGCTGTCCCATAGTGAGCCATCTCCAGCCCGGCGATCGTTCCGTACGCGCAGTTGTTCATCACGATCCAAACGACGGCGATATCTTCCTCAAACGCAGTTGCCAGCATGGCGGGGTTTTGGCCAAAGCCACCGTCGCCGACGAGTGCGACCACCACTTTGTCAGGGCACGCGAGTTTCGCTCCCAATGCAGCAGGCGCACCAAAGCCCATCGTCGCGAAGCCTCCCGGCGTCAGGATGCTGCCGGGCGTGTACACCGGAAACTGTTGCCCGACGCCATTCTTGTTCCAGCCCACATCAGTCGTGATCAACGCATCGCGCGGCAGGACCTCGCGCACTGCGGCGAGTATGCGTTCGGGGCGCATCGGATACGCGGCGCTTTGAACGTAATTCTCGTTCGCCTGGCGAAATCCTTTTCGATAGTCCGCGATTTCTTTGACGAGCTTGTCGTTTTTGCGACCCGACGGATAGAGTCGCTTCGCCACCTTCAGCAAAACCGTCAGCGCCTGCTTCAGGTCGGTGACCACACCGATCTCGACCGGATAGTTGCGTCCGATCTCGTTTGAATCGATATCGATATGGATCAGCCGCGTCGGCGGCATGCTGAACGTGTACTCGTTCTCCCACGAGCTGCAATCGGCTTCGGCGAACCGCGTACCGACCGCGAAGATGTAATCCGCGGCGCGACACTTTTCATTGATGAATTTGGTGCCCCAGAAACCGGTCATTCCAAGAACCAGCGGATGATCATCCGGCACGACACCCTTGCCCATCAGGCTGTGCGCGACCGGAAGTGAAAGATGATTGACGAAATCCTTCAGTTCCTTTGCAGCGTCGGCCAGGATGACGCCGCCGCCTGCATAAACGACGGGAGTCTTCGCGTCCGCGAGCGTTCGAACGATCTTTTCGGCGACCTCTTCGTCGATCGACGGTTTATGCAGCTTCTTGGTGTTGTTCCTTAACCGTTCGAAGAGCGCGACATCGACTCGCATAGAGAAGATGTCCATTGGCACCGAGACGAGCACCGGGCCGGGCCTGCCGCTCTCCGCGAGTTGGAAAGCCTTTTCGAGAATTTCCGCAAAGAGCTCAGGACGCTCCACACGCCATGCCCGCTTGACGAACGGCTTGTAGATCTCGTACTGCGCAGCATCGGAGTGCAGATTGACTTCCTGATGCGGATGCTTGCCGTAGTAATGGCTTGGCACATCACCGGCGATGACCACCATCGGGATCGAATCGAGCGCGGCATTGGCGACGCCGGTCGATGCGTTGGTCAAGCCAGGACCCAGGTGCGATAGCACAACGGCGGTTGTTTTCTTTGCACGCGCATAGCCATCGGCCATGTGCGCCGCGACCTGTTCGTGCCGTGTATTGATGAACCTGACACTGCTGTTGGCCAACGCTGCAAGGACCGCGATGTTGGTGTGACCACACAGGCCGAATATGTATTCGACGCCGCGGTCTTCGAGATACTTCACGAGCTGATGCGAAATCAGATCGGTCGTCGGTGTCGCCGCAGTCTTCACCGCGGGGCGTTCTTTCAGCTCTTGGTTCATGAGGTCTCCGTCTGCTTTGGTTCAAATCGCCGCACCGGCGGTCCGATGTATTGAAAGGGAATCTTCGGCGGCATCGGACCCTTGATCCGTCCGCCCTGCTGTGTCTGTTCCCACGCGTGCGCCAGAATGCCAACGGAGCGCGACAACACGAACAGGCCTCGACCGAGCGGCGGCGCAAACCCCAGTTCCGAGTAGATAACTGCCGTAGCGCCATCGATGTTCATCGGGATTCGGCTGCCCTTGCGGCGTTCAAGCGATTGCTCGATCGAGGTTCCGATGCGCGCAAAACGGCCCGACACCACACCATCGGTCTGCGCACGGCGAACCAGGTCGAGCAGCCTCACCGCCCGCGGATCGATCCGATGAAACCGATGGCCAAATCCTGCAACGATCTTTCCGCGCTCGGCAACGAAGCGGTCGAGCTCAAGCTCCACTGCGTTGGCCTCTGCGTCTTCGGCATCGACGCGCCGAGCAATCGATTGATAAAGCTCCATGCACTGCTGGCCCGCACCACCATGAATGTCGTCCAGCGCATTGATGGCTGAGGCCATCGCGCCGTTGATGGGCAGGCCGCAGGTGACTGCCATCCGCGAGATCGCGATCGACGGCGCCTGCGGACCATGGTCCACCGCCGCAACCAGTGCTGCCTCCAGCAATTTGGCTTGTTCACGGCTTGGTACTTCGCCCCTGAGCATCAGCCACACCATCTGTGGAAAGGTGAGCTCGCCGATGAGTTCTTGAATCGGATAACCCCGTATGGCGATCTCACCGGGGTGTATGTCGATGATCGACGTCGACCACCACGATGTCGCCTGTTGCAGCAGTTGGTCTGCCGTGGGCGGCTCGCTCTGCTTCATACGGCCCCTTCGCTCTTCAGGCGTTCAATCTCGGAATCGGCAAACCCGAGTTCGGTCAGCACCTCGGTCGTGTGCTGACCGAGTCGCGGTGGCGGCGACGTAACGTGCGGGTCCCCTTTGGACATCTTGAATCCAGCTCGGGCTAATGTCAGAGAGCGCCCAAGCCCCAGCGTGTCGTCGAACGTTTGCAGCAGCTCCCGGTGCTTTACCTGAGGTGCATCGAGCGCCTCCGGCACCTTCAGCACACGCCCCGCCGGAATGCCGACGCGCGTCAAGATAATTTCCCATTGCCCCGCGGTCTTGGCACGCAGCGCATCTTCCAGCTCGACCGTCAAAGCCGCACGATTCTTCTTTCTGGCTTGGCGCCCACTGAAGCGAATGTCGTCGATCAAATCGTTGCGTCCAATCGCACTCGCTAGAGCCTCGAACTGTTCCTTCTTGTTCGCGGCAATGTTGAGCAGCCCGCTACCTGTCTTGAATGTTCCAGAAGGCGCGGCAGTAAAATTGTCGTTGCCGATTGGATGCGGTTCTTGACCCGCGATCAGGAAATTCGACACCACCCAACCCATCGTCACAAGGGTGGAATCGAGCATTGATACATCGATGAACGCACCCTCACCGGTGTTTGCTCTTCGCACCAATGCGCTGGTGATCGCCAACGCCGCAGTAATGCCGCCGATCGTATCCGCGACCGGGTAGCCGACGCGCAGAGGCGCCGAACGCTCATCGCCGGTAATACTCATCATCCCGGAAAGACCTTGAATGATCTGATCGTAGGCGGGCGCGTCCTTCATCGGACCGTCCTGTCCGAAACCCGAGATCGCGCAGTAGATCAGCGCAGGGTTTACAACCTGCAATTCGTCGTATCCGACACCCAGGCGCTTCATCACGCCGGGACGGAAATTTTCAACCAACACGTCCGCTGTCTTGACCAGGCGCCGCATGACGGCTCTGCCGTCCGCGGATTTGAGATTTATGGTGAGCGATTTCTTGCCGCCGTTCTGTGCAAGAAAGGAGGCTCCCATTAACTGCTCATTCAGATCTGCATCGGCTCCAAGCTGACGCGCCAGATCGCCGCTGCCTGGCATTTCGACTTTGATTACGTCCGCGCCCAGCAAACCCAATTGATAAGCGCAGAAGGGACCGGCCAGTACGTTCGTCAGATCGAGGACACGGATCTGCGCCAGCGGACGACTGACGGTGCTTTGCGCCGGAGAGGCTGCCGCATGACTCGACCCGTTGTTGCCCTGAGCGGGCTGAGCGAGGCTATCCGTCAGAGTCACGCTTTTCACGGCTATGTTCAACTTCTGCGACTCAGCGACGCACGAATGGGTTCGGAACGTCCAAATCAGTCGATACCCATACGCATTTCGTATGCAGGTACTCCTTGATCGTTTCCGTACCCGATTCGCGCCCGATCCCCGAGTCCTTGTAGCCGCCGAACGGCGAAGTGAAGCTGGTCGCGCGATAGTTGTTGACCCACACGGTGCCGGCCTTCAGCTTTTCTGTAAGCAGCATCGCGCGGTGCAGGCTCTTGGTCCACACGCCAGCCGCCAGGCCGTACACCACGTCGTTTCCGATTCGGATCGCATCGGCCTCATCGGAAAATGGAATAACCGAAAGCACAGGGCCGAACACTTCTTCCTGTGCAATCCGCATCTCGTTGCGCACGCCGGTGAAAATCGTCGGCTCGATGAACAAGCCGGCGCCGAGATCGGGCCGACTTTTTCCACCGAGGACGCACTTCGCGCCTTCCGCCTTTGCAATGTTGATGTACTCGAGAATTTTTTCAAACTGCGGCCGCGTTGAAATCGGACCAATTTGCGTTTCCGGCAGCGATGGATCGCCGATCTTGGCGTCGCGCACGAACGCAATCAGCTTCTGCACAAACATGTCGTGAATGTTCTGCTGAACAAGCAGCCTCGATCCCGCCTGACAGCTCTGCCCCGACGCCGCGAAGATGCCCGAGACCACACCCTTAACGGCCTGGTCAAGATCAGCATCATCGAACACGATGTTGGGTGATTTGCCACCGAGCTCCAGGGTGACGGTCTTGAAGTTGCGCGCTGCCAGCTCATGGATCTTGCGGCCTGCTGCGGCGCCTCCGGTGAAACCGATGTGTGCGACTTTCGGATGCGTGACTAGCGCTTCACCGACCTCGGGACCAAGCCCGGTCACCACGTTAACGACACCGTTCGGAAAACCTGCCTCGGCGAACAGAGCTGCGAGCTCGATCATCGATGCCGAAGTGAATTCCGACGGCTTGATCACCGCGGTGCAGCCGGCCGCCAGCGCCGGCGCAAGTTTCCAGCTGGTAAGCGTCAGCGGCGAGTTCCAGGGAGTGATGATCGCGACCACTCCTTTCGGCTCGTATCGCGTGTAGGCGAAGACACCTTTCTTGTCAGTTGGAATGACCGAGCTTTGAACTTTGTCGGCGAGGCCGGCGTAGTACTTGAAGTAATCGCCCATGTACTTGATCTGCGCGACGACTTCGGTGGCTAGCTTGCCGTTATCGCGCTGCTCGATCTCGGCGAGTCGATTCGCATTTGCGATGACGAGATCGCCAAGCTTCCACAATCGCCGTCCACGTTCCGATGGCGTCAGCTCCGGCCACGGTCCGCCGCTGAAGGCCCGTTCTGCAGCCTCGACAGCTGCGTTCGCGTCGTGTTGGGTACCGCGCGCGATGAACGCCCAGGTCTTGCCCGAATAGGGGCTTTCGGTTTCGAGATACTGGCCTGAAGAGGGAGCGACAAACACGCCGTCGATGTAATGCTGGTAACGCGGAAGCTCGACCGACGAAGAGTGAATGGCTGACGATCGAACGGGCGGTGTCTGAACGGAAGATGACATTGTTTTCTCGCTGGCAGGCGGACGAGGCTTCAAGACGAGAGAAGCCACCCGTGCTGTCTAGCGTAACATGATTCTATTTTTGAAGCCGCGCAGCCCTCCGCTTTGCTACACTCATCGCGGAGTGATCATCTTTCGGAGTGACCGAATGGCAGGCGAAGGTGGGGTAGCAGCAGTACATCGCGCACTGTCGATTCTTGACGCATTCACCGAAAACGATCAGAAACTTGGACTGGCGGAGCTTGCGAAGCGAACCGGGCTTTACAAGAGCACCTTGCTACGCCTTGCAAAATCATTGGAGAAATTCGGCTATCTCGTTCGGGCCGAGGACGGGTCGTACCACCTGGGCTCCAAGGTTTTGTTCCTGGGCTCGTTATATCAACGCAACTTTCGGACATCGGAGTTCGTTCCGCACGTGCTTCGACAAATTGTCGAGGAGTTGCATGAAGGGGCGTCGTTTTACGTGCGGGATGAGGACAAGCGCGTCTGCCTGCACCGAATCGATGCGCACCGTGCAGTGCGCGATTCGGTCCACGAGGGCGATCGCCTTCCGCTCACAGTCGGAGCCGCCGGCCACGTCATCCTAGCGTTCAGTGGCCGAACCGGCCAACGCTACGACGAGATTCGCAAGAACATGTATGACGCGTCGTATGGTGAACGCGATCCCGAGACAGCGGCCATCGCATGCCCCGTGTTCGGTCTCGACCAGAAGTTTATCGGCGCCTTGAGTGTTTCGGGTCCCAGGTATCGAATCGAAGCCCTCGGAGTCAAGCGCGTTCTGCCGGTGTTGTTCAAGAACGCGCACGCATTGACCCGAACCCTTGGCGGCGATCCGGAGGTACCTGCGTTCGCGACCTGGTTGAAAGGCCGCAAGGCAACTCGTCCCGACGCGAGGGTGCCGGCGAAGAAACACGCCCCCGCTGCCAGACGCTCCAGCGCAGCTCGAGCGTCTGCCGAATAGCTGTCAAAAGGCGCTCAGCTGGCGCCGATTCGCAGCGCCCGCACGCGTGCCTGCGTCAATGCGTGAACATGTCGAATCGTTGGCACGACAATCGACGCCCGCTCGGCCAGCTCGATCACACTGCCGACGATCGCGTCGAGCTCCAGCGGCCGGCGCTGCTCCAGGTCCTGCAGCATCGAGATCTTGGCTGCGCCGAGCTGACGAGCGAGATCGATTCGCTGTTCGACCGTCATCGGAATGAGCACGCCGTAATGCTCGGCCACCTGCATGCCTTCGCGCATCATCGCCCGGATGACGTCGAGCACGTCTTCGTCGGCAACAATGTCGCTCATCAGATAGCCGGTCAGTGCGGCAATCGGGTTGAACGACAGATTGCCGACCAGCTTGGTCCACACATCGAGCCTGATATCGCCGGAACGAACGGCATCGAAGCCCGCCGCGTCGAGCGCAGCGCATACCCGCTGCAGTCGTTCACTGATACGACCCGCGGGCTCACCAAGGATGATTCTTTTCCCGTTGGTGTGATGCACTTCACCAGGCGCGCGCACTTCGGCCGCAATGTGAACCACGCATCCCAGAATGTGCTGCGGCGACAACGCTGCGAACATCGAGCGATCAGGATCGAGCGCGCGCAAAGTTGTTCCTTCCAGCTCACCGCCCGCGCCGTGGAAATACCACCAAGGCAGGCCGTTGATCGCGGGGACCACGATCGTGTCATCAGCAACCAGTGTTCGCATGCGCGGCAGCATCGCACCGATCGCGTGCGCTTTTAATCCGATGATTATCAGCTCGTGCGCGCCGAAAGCGGCGGGATCGTCGCCGGCATTCAGGCGATAGGTGCCGGTGTACTTGCCGACGTGATCAACGAGCGTCAAGCCGTTGCGGCGAATGGCGGCCAGATGCGGGCCGCGCGCGATCAGGGTGACGTCATGGCCGGTCGCGGCGAGCTTGGCACCGAGCACGGCGCCGATCGAGCCGGCGCCGACGACCGCAACCCGCATCAACTCGGGACGCGTGTGGCGCGCTCGCGCCGCCACTGAACCTTGCGCTGCGTCCACTCGTCGAGTCGGGCCCGCGCGGTCTTGCCCTCTTCCTGCATTTCCATTTCGGAAGCGAGCTGAGCGGTCAACTCGACCCGGATGCCGTTCGGATCGAAAAAATAAATCGACTTGAAGATATGGTGATCGGTCACACCCAGCACTTCGTGGCCGTGCGCCTCGAGTCGCGCCTTCAAACGCGCGAGCTCTTCGACGCTGTCGACCCGCAACGCAATGTGGTTGACCCAGTCGGGCGTGTTCGGCGACTTCTCGGCGGCGACGTCGTCACCCAGATCGAAGAACGCGATGCACGAGCCGTCGGTCATGCGGAAAAAGATGTGCGTGTACGGGCAGTACTCGCCGGTCGACGGCACGACATCGCTTTGAATGATGTGGTACAGCGGCAGCCCGAGGATGTCCTCGTAGAAGTGCCGCGTTTCTTCAGCGTCTTTGCAGCGGTATGCGAAATGATGCAGTCCGTTGATCGGCGCGGCGTCAGGAACAACCGCGGGAACTGTTGCCATACAAGCCTCCGTCATCGATGCAAGTTTAGCGATCCTGGCCCTGCGGCTTGAACGCCTCTTCGATGCGCCGCTTGTCCCACCCAGGCACCAGCGTCTCGATGAATGAGTAGACGAACCCGCGCAGGTACGCACCCTCCTTGACTGCGAGCCGCGTCACATTGCGCCCGAACAGGTGGCCGCAGGGAAGCACGACCAGTCCGTCGCGCTGCGAGTCGGCCGCCACGCCGGCCATGATGCCCACCCCCATGCCGATCTGCACGTAGGTTTTGATCACATCGGCGTCGATTGCCTCCAGCACGATCGACGGTGCAATGCCGGCCGCCTCGAACGCCGCGTCGATCTTCGCGCGGCCCGCGAACTGCTGCTCGTACGTGATCAGCGGGTGGCGCGCCAGATCCTTCAACGTCAGCTTGCCAGGTGTGGTCGCGAACTTCGCCAGCGCGTGGCCGCGCGGGACGATTGCGACATGCTGCCAGTCGTACACTGGAATCGACAGCAGGCCGGGCTGGTCCGCCAATGACTCGGTCGCGACGCCGATGTCCGCCTGCCCGTGTTTCAGCATCGACGCGATCTGCGGCGGATTGGCCTGCAGCAGCTTCAGGCGAACCTGCGGATAGTTGGCAACAAACTTCTGCACCACGTCGGGCAGGACGTAACGCGCCTGCGTGTGCGTGGTCGCTACGCGCAGCGTTCCTTCCGGGCTGCCCGCATAGTCGCGCGCCAGCTTTTTTAGGTTGTCAATGTCCTGCATGATGCGCTCGGCGGCGTCGAGCACCATCTGGCCGGGAGCGGTCAGCCCCTTCACGCGCTTGCCATGACGCGCGAAAATCGGCACGCCGAGCTCGGCTTCGAGATCGATAATTGCTTTCGATATGCCGGGCTGCGACGTGTGCAATGCACGCGCCGCCTCGGTCAGGCTGAACTTGTGGCGCGCCGCCTCGCGCAGGAAACGAAACTGCTGCAAGTTCACGCGAAAACTTTCCAGTCGGGAGGACGAAAGCAAGTTTATACGGCCAGCATTGTGAGAAAATTTCGCCATGAAAATTGATAAAGCACAGCTGCTGCTCGACGAGCAACCCATCTCGATCGACGTGCTGCTGGAAAAGTACGCAAAGGGTAACGAGCAGACGGTCGACGAAGTGCGCCGCCGCGTTGCGCGCGGCCTCGCGCAGGTGGAAAAACCCGAGTTACGCGACATCTGGGAAAAGCGTTTCTACGACGCGATGGTCGACGGCTTCATTCCGGGCGGCCGCGTCAACTCGGCAGCCGGAACCGGAATCGCCGCCACGTTGATCAACTGCTTCGTGCAGCCGGTCGGCGACGCGATCAGCGGCGTCGCAAACGGCGCGCCTTCGATTTATCTCGCGCTGAACCAGGCGGCGGAAACGATGCGCCGCGGCGGCGGCGTCGGTTACGACTTCTCGCCGATCCGCCCGAAGACTGCGCGCGTGCACGGCACGCATTCACGCGCCAGCGGCCCGATCTCGTACATGCGCGTGTTCGACAAGAGCTGCGAGACGCTCGAATCGGCGGGCGCGCGGCGCGGCGCGCAGATGGGCGTACTGCGCTGCGACCATCCTGACATCGAGGAATTCATCAACGCGAAGCGCGACGGCTCGCTCGCCAACTTCAACATGTCGGTAACGGTCACCGATCCGTTCATGCGCGCGGTCGAGACCGACGGCGAGATCGAGCTATGGCACGCGGCCGAGCCATTCGACACGTCGAACAGTTATCAGCGTCAGGACGGCTCGTGGATGTATCGCAAGGCGAATGCACGCGAGCTGTTCGACCAGATCATGCAGTCGACGTACAACCACGCCGAGCCGGGCGTGATCTTCATCGACCGCGTCAATCAAGACAACAATCTGTCGTACTGCGAGACGATCGTTGCGACCAACCCGTGCGGGGAACAGGCCCTCCCCGCCTACGGCTGTTGCTGTCTCGGTTCGATCAACCTGACGAAGTTCGTCAACGATCCGTTCGGCGAGCAGGCGTCGTTCGACTTCGACAAGTTTCGCGACGTATCCAAAGTCTCGACGCGCGCGCTCGACAACGTGCTCGACGCGACGTTGTGGCCGCTGCAGGAACAGGCCGACGAGGCTGCGAACAAGCGCCGCATCGGGCTTGGCTTTACCGGACTCGGCAACGCGCTGACGATGCTCGGCGTGCGCTACGACAGCGATGCCGGCCGCAGCATGGCCGCAGACATCGCGCGCGAGATGCGCGACGCGGCCTACAAAGCGTCGGCGGAGCTGGCGCGCGAAAAAGGCGCGTTCCCGTGGCTCGACGCCGAAAAATTCCTGGCCGCTCCTCACTGCGCTTCTCGTCTGCCGGAGCAGCTGAAGAGCGAGATTCGCGTGAGCGGCATTCGCAACTCGCATCTTCTGTCGATCGCACCGACCGGCACGATTTCGCTCGCGTTCGCGAGCAACGCGTCGGGCGGCATCGAACCAACGTTCTCATGGACTTACGTGCGCAAGAAGCGCATGCCCGACGGCACCAAGCAGGAATACGCGGTCGAGGACTACGCCTATCGGCTGTACCGGCGCATGGGCGGCAACGAGCGCGATCTGCCAGATGCGTTTGTCAGCGCAATGCAGATGTCGGCGCGCGATCACATGCGGATGAGCGCGACGGTGCAACCGTACATCGACGCCGCGATCAGCAAGACGGTCAATGTGCCGGAAGACTATCCGTTCGAGGAATTCAAGAGTCTTTATCTCGAAGCGTGGCACGCTGGGCTGAAGGGCATCACGACCTATCGGCCGAACAACGTCATCGGCTCGGTGCTGGAGATCACAAAAGACTTGCATGCACGGGAGCCGCAGGACCTGAAGGACGATCCCGACCGCCGCGTGCGGCTCGACTCGACACCCCAGCCTGCGCTTGAAAGTCTCAAGTGGCCGGGCCGTCCGGATCTCGCCGGCGGCAATCTTGCGTGGACTTACATGGTCGAGATTCCGGAGCGCAAGGAATCATTCGCGATCTTCATCGGGCAAGTCGGCGAGCCTCCAGTGCCGTTCGAAGTGTGGGTCAACGGTGCCGAGCAGCCGCGCGGCCTGGGCGCGATTGCCAAGGCGCTGTCGATGGACATGCGTAGCGAGGACCGTGCGTGGCTGAAGATGAAACTCGACGCGCTGGCACGCGCGCGCGACGAACAGGGCTTTGCGATTCCGATGCCGCCCAACGGGGAGCGCCAATGGCAAAGCGGTGTCGTCTCGGCGTTCGCGAAGATCGTGAGCCTGCGCTGCGAGCAGCTCGGCGTGTTCGACGATCTCGACCAGCATCCGACGCCGATGCTGAACGCACTGTTCTCCAAGAAAGAGCCGAAGGCTGGCCCGCTCGGCACGATGAGCTGGACAGTCGACATTTCCAACGCCAACACCGGCGATGATTTCGTGCTCGGCGTCAAGGAGCTGCATCTGCCCGACGGCAGCCGGCGTCCGTATTCGATCTGGCTGGCGGGCGCGTATCCGAAGGTGCTCGACGGCTTGTGCAAGCTGATCTCGCTCGACATGCGCGTCGTCGATGCGAACTGGATCGGACTGAAGCTGAAGAAGCTGCTGAACTTCGGCGAGCAAAACGGCGAGTTCTGGGCGCCGATGCCGGGAGCGGAGCGCTCGACGCAATACCCAAGCACCGTCGCCTACATCGCCACGCTGCTGCTGCACCGATACAAGGTGCTCGGCATCCTCGACGACGACGGCCGCGCGATCCAGTCGGCCGGAATTCTGGCTCTGCCGGACGCGGTCAAGCTGATCGGTCACGAGACCGTACCGATCAAGGGCAAGGTGTGCCCGAGCTGCAGCGCCGCGGCGATGATCAAGCGCGACGGCTGCGAGTTCTGCACGGCGTGCGGCTTCACGGGACACTGCAGTTGAGTCGGGCGGTCGACGAGATGGTCAGTACCAGGCCTGAACGCTGTTAGCGCATCACGGCAAGACAGCGCGAGTGACGTTCATCCGGCCGAACAGCAGCGTCTCGGCGAAGAAGTTGCCCGCGTTGTTGACCAAGACGTCGATTCGACCGAACTTCGCGACGGCCGCCTCGGCTACTGCCTGCGCACCCTCGGGGCAAGTGACGTCAAGTTTCATTGCCAGCAGATTGTCGTGATCTCCGACCGCGGCCGCGACCTTCGCAGCATCACGACCAGTAGCGACAAGCGCATGGCCGGCGGCTAGAGCGCCCAATGGGTCTCGCGCACACGCTGCAAATCAAGTGTAAAAGTTGACCGCGCCGCAAGAGCGCCGGCTCTTGAACAGCGCATTACACCTTAAGCTACAGCTTGGTTTTTTGAACGGCGCCCATTCCACCCTATGCGGCATTCAACACTGCAACAACTGCTTGGGATCGAACTACCGATCATTCAAGCGCCGATGGCGGGTGTGCAACTCAGCGCGCTCGCCATCGCGGTGTCGAATGCCGGTGGGCTTGGTTCAGTGCCGTGCGCCATGCTGAGCCCGGACGCGATGCGCGCCGAACTCGCGGCGATCAAGGCGCAAACCACCAAGCCGTTTAACGTGAATTTCTTCTGCCACTTGCCGCCGGTGGCAGACGCCGCGCGCGAATCGCGTTGGCGAGATGCACTGTCGCCGTACTACGCGGAATTCGGAATCGACGCGAACACAATCCCGGCAGGACCCGGCCGCAACCCGTTCAGCGCGGAAGCCGCACAGGTGCTAAGCGAATTCAAGCCGGCCGTGGTGAGCTTTCATTTCGGCCTTCCCTCACCCGAATTGCTGGCGCAGATAAAAAGCTGGGGCGCGAAGATACTGTCCTCGGCAACCACCGTCGAAGAAGCGCGCTGGCTCGAAGCGCATGGCGTCGACGCGATCATCGCGCAGGGTCTGGAAGCGGGCGGCCATCGCGGGATATTCCTGTCGGACGACTTGAGCACGCAGGTCGGCACGTTTGCACTGCTGCCGCAAATCGTGCGTGAAGTGAAGCTGCCGGTCATCGCCGCCGGCGGCATTGCCGATGCCAAGGGCGTTGCGGCGGCGCTGGCACTGGGTGCCACCGGCGTGCAGATTGGAACAGCGTATCTGCTCTGCCCCGAAGCGACCACGACCGCGCCGCATCGCGCGGCGCTGAAGAGCGATGCCGCGCGCCACACGGTGCTGACGAATGTTTTCACCGGCCGACCGGCGCGTGGAATCTTGAATCGCGCGATCAAAGAGCTGGGACCAATCAGTTCCGCTGCGCCGGCTTTTCCATTGGCGCCCGCAGCTATTGCACCGTTACGCGCCAAAGCCGAAAGCCAGGGCAGCGGCGATTTCTCGCCGTTGTGGGCGGGCCAGAACGTCAGCGGCTGCAAGGAAATTCCTGCCGCCGAATTGACGCGGCAATTAGCTGCCGATTTCCCGCGCTAACGAAGGTTCGGCGCGGCTCGGTGCGATCAATTTCGTGATTTAAGCCGTAGCGGCTGAAGAAAGCGGGAACGCAGCGTCTCCGCACCGCATCTGATGACAAGACAGCAGATATGCAAACCGCACCAACCTTGAAACTGGCATCGTTGCCAGGCGCGGCAACCGACGCCGAGCTGGTCGAGCGCGCAGCAAATGGCGACGAAGCGGCCTTCGAACGCATCATGCGCCAGAACAACCAGCTGCTGTTTCGCACCGCACGCAGCATTCTGAAGAGCGACGCCGAAGCCGAAGACGCGTTGCAAGAGGCTTATCTACGCGCGTGGCGCGCGCTGAAGACTTTTCGCGCCGAGGCCAAGCTCTCGACCTGGCTGGTGCGCATTGTCATCAACGAAGCGCTGGGGCGGATACGCCGCCGTAGCGCGCAAGTCATTCCTCTGGAGTCCGTCATGGAACCGATCGATACGCAGGACTCCATGGAGGCAGACAACCCCGACCGAGAGCCCGATCGCGCCGCGATGCGATCGCAGGTACGTGGGCTGATGGAAACCCGGATCGACTTGCTTCCGGAGGCATTCCGAACCGTTTTCATGCTGCGCGCGGTGGAGGAATTGAGCGTCGAAGAAGTTGCAGTTGCGCTGGAAATTCCCGAGGCCACGGTGCGCTCGCGCTTCTTTCGCGCTCGCAGCCTGTTACGCGAAGGCCTGTCGCGCGACGTTGATCTGGTGATCAGCGACGCATTCTCATTCGACGGCGAGCGCTGCGACCGCCTCGTCGCCAACGTGATGGCGAGGCTTGCCGAAAGCAGTAAGTAGTCGCACCCGACTGCTCCGCGCTTCGCGCGCACGTACACTGTTCTCGGTACCTTTCCGAGAACCAATGAACGTCTTCAATTTCAGCGCCGGCCCGGCGGTGCTCCCGAAAGAGGTTCTACAGCGCGCAGCCGCGGAGATGCTCGACTGGCACGGCACCGGCATGTCGGTGATGGAGATGAGCCACCGCGGCCCCGAGTTCATCTCGATCGCGGACCAGGCGGAGGCCGACCTGCGCACGCTGATGTCGATCGGCGACGGCTACGAGGTTCTGTTCCTGCAGGGCGGTGCGATCGGCGAAAACGCGATCGTGCCGATGAACCTGCTCGGCGATCGCAAGTCGATCGACTTCGTCAACACCGGCGAATGGTCGAAGCGGTCGATCAAGGAAGCGCAGAAGTACGCGCAGGTGCGCATCGCCGCTTCGAGCGAAGACAAGAACTTCACGTACGTGCCAGCGCGCGCGAGCTGGAAGCTTTCGTCCGACGCCGCTTACGTGCACGTGTGCACCAACGAGACGATCGGCGGCATCGAATACCAGTGGGTACCTGATGTCGGCGCGCTGCCGCTGGTGGCCGACATGTCGTCGCACATCCTGTCGCGCCCGGTCGACGTGTCCAAGTACGGCGTGATCTACGGCGGCGCGCAGAAGAACGTCGGCCCGGCCGGACTGACGCTGGTGATCGTGCGCAAGGACCTGCTCGATCGGGCACTCGCGATCACGCCTTCGGCATTTCATTGGAAGGAACAGGCGGCGAGCGACTCGATGGTGAATACGCCGCCGACGTATGCCATCTATATCGCGGGACTGGTGTTCGAATGGTTGCTGGCGCAGGGCGGGCTGACTGCGATCGAACAGAAGAACATCGCCAAGGCAAAGCTGCTGTACGACGCGCTCGATGCGAGCCAGCTCTACTTCAACCCGGTCCGCAAGGAGGATCGCTCGCGCATGAACGTTCCGTTCAAGCTGCGCGACGAATCGCTGGACGCCGCATTCCTGAAGGGCGCGCAACAGCGCGAACTGCTGCAGTTGAAGGGGCATCGCTCGGTCGGCGGCATGCGCGCGTCGATCTACAACGCGATGCCGATCGAAGGCGTGCAGGCGCTGGTCGACTATCTACATGAGTTCGAGCGCAATCCAGCGAAATGACGCAGTTCCGAATCCTTACGCTTAACAACATCTCGCACCAGGCACTGGTGCGGCTCACGCCCGACCGCTACATCGTCGGCAAGCAGATCGACCAGCCCGATGCGATCCTAGTGCGTTCGCAAGACATGCACACGATGAACATTCCCGCGAGCGTTCGGGCGATCGGCCGTGCCGGCACCGGCACCAACAACATTCCGGTGGCCGCGATGTCCGACCGCGGCGTGCCGGTGTTCAACGCACCCGGCGCCAACGCGAACGCAGTTAGAGAACTGGTGCTCGCCGCGCTGCTGATCGGCGCGCGCAATCTGGTGCCGGCGCTGCAGTTTGTCGCCGGGCTACCGCGCGACGCCGACTTCGAGGCGCACGTCGAGGAAGGCAAGAAGCAATTCGCCGGCATCGAGCTGCCGCACCGCACGCTGGGCATCATCGGTCTGGGCGCAGTCGGCGCGCTGGTGGCGGACACCGCGCTGAAGCTCGGCATGAAGGTCGTCGGCTACGACCCGGAAATCACGGTCGATGCCGCGTGGCGGCTGCAGTCGGCGGTGCGCAAGGCGCAGTCGATCGACGAAGTGCTGAAGCAGGCGGACTTCGTCACGCTGCATGTGCCGCTGCTAGCGTCCACGCGCGGACTGATCGATGGCAAGCGACTGGCGCTGATGAAGCCGGGTGCCGTGCTGCTGAACTTTGCGCGCGACGCGATCGTCGACGAAGCCGCGGTCGTCGAGGCGCTGCACGCCGACCGACTGAAGGCCTATCTGACTGACTTTCCGTCGCCGGCGCTGTCCGGCGTGCGCGGTGTGATCGCGCTACCGCATCTGGGTGCGTCGACCGCTGAAGCGGAGGAAAACTGCGCGGTGATGGTGGTCGAGCAGCTGCGTGAGTTTCTGGAGAACGGCGGCATCACCAACGCCGTCAATTTCCCGCAAGTCGAAATGGCCCGCGAATCGGCGTATCGCATCGGTATCGCCAACTCCAATGTGCCCAACATGCTCGGACAGATTTCAACCGCGATGGCGAAAGCCGGGCTGAATATTCACAACATGCTCAACAAATCGCGCGCCGAAATGGCATACACGATGGTCGACGTCGACAGCCCGGTCGAGCAAAACGTGATCGACGCGATTGCAGCGATCAACGGTGTCCTATCGGTGCGGTCAATCCCTGTTGAGCATGAAGCAACCGAGACTGCGCGATCCGAAGTGCCGGCGGGGTAATCTGACAACGGGTTATCAGTCAAACGCACGCATTCGCCTAGCTAGACAACAACGGCCTCGTGCAAGAGCTACCGTCGTGCGTGCTGATATGGGCTGACAAAGGTCGCCAAGCATGCGGCTCGTCTCGTGGAATATTCGACACGGCGGAGGGGGACGGACACGTGCCATCTATGACGCACTTATCGGCCACGCGCCGGACGTCATTATCCTCATCGAGTATCGGTCCCGACCCGGCGCATCCCTTCGCGAGCGCCTTGCGTCCGCGGGGTGGCCGCACTTTGCGTCGTCAGATCCGGCGCCTGGCCGGAATGGCGTAGCCGTCCTGTCGAGTGAGCCACTCATCGTGCGCCGCCCGCCTAGCTCCGTGCCGCCGGACAGGTGGGTCGAGGTCGAAGTGCCCGCGTACGGATTGGCGCTCGCCGCAGTCTACGTTCCGGTCCGGGGCCGAGATGTGACGAGGAAGGACTCCTACTGGCGCGGCGTACTGGAAGCAGCCGTAGCGAGGCGAGACGCGTCGTTCCTTTTCGTCGGAGATTGGAACACTGGTGCCCCGATCGGTGATGCCGAGCCGGAAGGTAGAGGATTCAGCTGCTGTGAGCACTTCGCTGCCATGCCTGAGCATGGGTTCGTCGAGGCGTGGCGGCTACTCCACCCGCACCAGCGTACATTCTCTTGGTACAGTCGACGCGGCGGCCCCAACATGAACGGCTTCCGCATCGACCACGCATTCCTATCTAAGCGACTCCGCGAGCGGCTGGTGTCATGCGAGTATTCCGACATCGAGCGTTCCGTTGGCGCGTCGGACCACGCGGCGCTCCTGCTCGAGCTTTGCACACCTGTTGACTAACCAATGCGCTCGAACCTGAGCTCGAACGTCATGTGAGATGAAGCAGGTTTACAAAGTTACCTACCCAACAGGAAAGATCTATATCGGGAAAGATAGCTATGGCAGTGCAAGGTACTTTGGCAGCCCCTGCATCGACTTGATCAACACGGACCATGGGACATTGCCACCGGAGAAACGCCTCGACTACACGGTAAGAAAACAAATTCTATGGGAGTCTGAAACCGCTACTGAAGCGGAGCTCTCTGCAAAAGAAGTTGAATTGATCCGTGAGTACCGGTCCAACGATCCTGCCATTGGTTACAACCAATGGCCAAAATTGAAATGAGGCAATCCGCTAACAGGCCTGGCCTATCTACTGCATCAGGAGGTCGCTGAGGCGGCTCGGTAGATGACGTATCTTGCAGAGGCACGCTAGCAACAGTGCGCGTACTGCGCCTATGAATGTCGTATACCGAATCACGTACCCCAATGGCAAGATTTACATTGGGCAAGACCGGACCAACAGCATCAACTACTTTGGTAGCGCATCGAGCGCACTCATCGCGGCGGACTTCACTCGCGACGAGCGCCGTGCGTTTTCAATCAAACGGGAGATCTTGTGGGAGTCGGAAGTAGCGTCGCGTTCAGAAGTCGCAAAGAAGGAACTGGAATTCATTCTGCAGTACCGCGCAAACGACCCGAGCATTGGCTACAACCAATGGCCGCCCTTCAAAAAACCTTCTGCCTGACCGTTTGAGGGAGGCCCGCCTCGCGGACCAGTGCATAACTTATTGTTCGAGCTGCCGGCCACCGCCACACCAGCGGTAACGCTCAACGCCAACCCTGTAAAGACACCGTGACCTCCGCAACCATTAGGCTCTTTCTCCCACGCGGCGACGCCAAAAGCTTGCGGACCGCGGAGATATCAAACTGGACTGGCAAAGCTATTGCGGCTCCGCGTACTGAACTCGAAGAGCTTTTGGCTCGTGAAGAGCTAAACAGGGCTGGCGTCTATATCCTAATCGGCAGCGATCCGCAGAGCAACGCCCCGCGTGCATACATTGGTGAAGCTGAAGTAATTCGCGAGCGCCTCAAGCAGCACAAATCGAAGGAGTTTTGGGTGTCTGCGATTGTGTTCGTAAGTAAGGACGAAAATCTTACGAAAGCTCACGTAAGGCACTTGGAGAATCGTCTTCTCAGCGAGGCCACCCGCATTGGAAGGTTCGCGCTGGAACAAAACCAGGCGGGTGGCTCTAGACTTCCAGAGTCGGATCGGGAAGACATGGAGGTTTTCTTGTCACGCATCCAACAGTTGCTTCCGGTTCTTGGGTCTGATCTCCTAACTCCAATTCAGTCGGCTTCAAAACCTCAGCCCGGTGGTGTTTTGTTCTGCCGAATTAAGGGGGCTGAAGCGCGTGGCCAACGCGCGGCAAATGGCTTCGTGGTGTTTCACGGCTCAACAGCAGTCTTAGAAGACCGACCTTCGGCTGAAGACTATCCGTGGACCCTAGTACAGCGTAAGCAGCTCACTACAGACGGCACACTTGTGGAAAAGTCCGGCTTTCTGACATTTACGAAAGACGTGGAGTTTTCTAGTCCATCTGCGGCAGCAGTCGTCATTCATGGTGGCAGCGCGAATGGGCTCACGGCTTGGAAAACAGAGAATGGAACGACGCTCAAACAACTTGACGAGCAGGCCTAACGAGGCGGTCCAGCCGAAAAGGCGTCGCGCAAGCCCGTTGTTGGGCCACACAACGATCACGAGGAGACCTCCGTCATGAACGCCGAAGACTTACGGTCTGTCCAGGCTCCGCTGAAGGAGCGCTATCGTGAAACTCCAGATGCGGCGCTGATCACTTTGCGTGCGCAGGGTCGCATCGGTGAAGGTGTCAGCTGCAAGATCGAAACAGGCAAAGCACTTGTCGTTGCCGGGTTGCATCCGGCCACCGGTGGCAGCGGACAGGACGCGTGCTCGGGCGACATGCTGCTCGAGGCCTTGGTTGCCTGCGCCGGGGTAACCCTGAACGCGGTGGCTACGGCGCTTGGCATTGAACTGCGAGACGCTTGGCTGCAAGCCGAAGGCGATCTCGACTTCCGTGGGACGCTGGGCGTGGCGAAGGATGCTCCAGTCGGCTTCCAGAACATACGGCTGCAGTTCACGCTCGACACCGACGCATCGGAGGAGCAACTCGCCACTCTGTTGCGCCTGACGGAGCGGTACTGCGTCGTCTACCAAACGCTGGCGAATCCACCCGCTTTGGCGGTGACTCGCAAACGCGCAACTGCCTAGGCGCCTTGATGATCTACGAGCAGATTGCTACCGGCGGTTGTCAATCCTATCTGCTCGGCTGCAGCGAGACATGCGCGGCCGTAGTGATCGATCCGGAGGCCAGCCAGATTGACCGCTATCTTGGCCTTGCCGCGCGCGACGGGCTGCGCATCCGTTACCTGATTGATACCCACACGCACGCCGACCACTTTTCCGGAACACGGCAACTCGCGAAGCAACTTGGCGTTCCCGTGGTGATGCATCGCGAGAGTCCGGCGCCGTTCGTGGACATGCGCCTCGATGACGGCGACATGGTTCTCGTCGGCCGCCTGCGTCTGCAGGTGATCCACACGCCGGGCCACACGCGCGACTCGATGTGTCTGCAGGTGGAAGACCGTTTGTTCACCGGCGACACGTTGCTGTTCGGCGCCACCGGCCGCACCGATCTGCCCACTGGCGATCCTGAGGCGCTTTACGACAGCCTGTTCGGCAGCATCCTGCGGCTGGACGCGGCACTCAAGGTGCATCCGGCGCACGACTACAAGGGCGGCATCGAGTCGACGATCGCACGTGAAATCGCCGAAAACCCACGCCTGCAGAAGCGCGACCGCGCCGCGTTTATCGACATGATGCGCGGTCTGAATCTGAGCATGCCGACGCACATCACCGAGGCGCTACGCAGCAACATGAGCGGAGGAAAGACCGTCGCGCAGCTGCTCGCGGAAGCGACTTCCGTCGTGCCGTTCATGTCACTGGCCGAGCTAAAGGCGCGCGTCGAGGCCGCGGATGAGAGTCTCATCGTGCTGGATGTGCGCGAACGCGACGCCTACGAATACGGACACATCCCAGGGGCCCGGCTGCTGCCACGCGGCCAGCTCGAGCTGCGCGTCAAGGATGACCTGCCCGACCCGACCAAGCGCATCGTCGCGTGTTGCGAGTTCGGCCGTATTTCGACGCTGGCTACGGCGACGCTGCGCGAACTGGGTTATCAGCGCGCCGTGGCCTTGGACGGCGGCATGACAGCTTGGCGCGAAGCGGGCTATCCGATCGAGTCCGGATCGGAGCCATGATCCGGCCACCGCTCGGATCGCCCACTCCTGCGTGTTTGTACCGACATAGCCGGCGCTAGCCCTTTGGCCTAGGATCAGCTCTTTGCAGTTTGTGAAGGAGACAAGTCATGACAATTCAAATGAAGCGGGCTGCCGTGCTCGCCGGCGCGCTGTTCCTTTGCGCGGGCGCGCAGGCGCAGCAGGTCAAACTGATGACCGGCCCGCAGGGCGGCTCGTGGTATCCGCTCGGCGGCGCGATCGCCAACATCGGCGACAAGGCGGGGCTCAAGGTGCAGGTACTGCCGGGCGCTGGCATCGCCAATGTCAAAGCGGTGCAGGCCGGCAAGGCCGATTTCGGTTTCGGCAACTCGATCTCGACGGTCGATGGCGTCGCCGGGCGTGCTCCCTTCGACACCAAGACCGACAATGTCTGCAACGTCGCCACGCTCTACCCGCAGTATTTCCAGGTCGTAGTTAACGCCGACGCCGGGATCAACTCGCTGGCCGATCTGAAGGGCAAACCGGTTGCGTTGCAGCCCAAGGGCAACACGGCGGAGTTCATCAGCCTGCAGGCATTCGAGGTGTATGGGCTCAAACCTTCCGACCTTGGGCGGGTGAGCAATGTCTCATACACCGACGCGGTCTCGCTGATGAAGGACAACAACGCGCAGGCGTTTACGCTCGGCACGACGGTGCCGGCCTCGGCGATCATGGACCTGGCGTCGGCGCGCGACATCAAGCTGCTCGAGATTCCCGACGACAAGTTCCAGGCGATGCGCAAGCTGAACCCCGGATACACGAAGCTCGTCATTCCAGCGGGAAGCTACCCCAAGCAGACCAAGGACGTGCAGACGATCGGCTACGCAACCCACGTGATCGCGCGCTGCGATCTCGATCCCGAAGTCGTCTACAAGGTACTCAAAGGGTTGGTCGACAACAAGGCTGACCTGGCGGCGATTACCAAGGACATGGCGAAAGTCACACCGAAGATGATGGCCGAGGACATCGGCGTGCCGATGCACAAGGGTGCGATGCGTTACTACAAGGAGGTCGGCGCGCTCTAGTTGCAACTGACGGCGTGAGGCTCTCCGAGCACCGCGCCGCCCACCACCCTTACGGCGCCACCGTGCGCTGAAACGTCCATGCCAGCGATCCCCGTGATCTTCACGCGCCGATTGATCTCCGTGGTCGCGGTCGGCATGTCGTTGTTCCATCTGTGGGTGGCATTCGTCGGCCCGCCTGACGCGTACCTGTTCCGCGGTGGACACCTTGCGTTCGCACTGGTGCTCGCTTTCCTGCTTCAACCTGGCTGGCGCGGCAACAACGAGCGTGTCGGCTGGATCGACATGGCGCTCGTGGTCGTCGCCGCAGCAGGAGCGCTCTACCCGGCCGCGAGCGGCGACTACATCCTCAATCGCATCTACTACGTCGACGATCCGCGCATCGCCGACTACATCTTTGGCGGTGCGCTGATCGTTTTGATTCTCGAGGCGACACGGCGCGCCACCGGCTGGGCGCTGCCAATTACGGCGATCATCTTCCTTGCGTACGGCCTGACGCTCGGAAACCAGTCGGTCGGCATCATGCTCGACCAGCTCTATCTGACGACCGAAGGCATTTTCGGCATTCCGATTTACGTGTCGGCCACGTACGTGATGCTCTTCATCCTCTTCGGCTCGTTTGTCGAGCGCAGCGGCGCGGGCCAGCTGTTCATGGATTTCGCACTCGCTCTGACTGGCAGCTCCTCCGGCGGTCCGGCCAAGGTGGCGGTGATCACCAGCAGTTTGTTCGGCACGGTGTCGGGAAGCGCCGTAGCCAACGTGATGACCACCGGCACGTTCACGATCCCGCTGATGAAGCGCACCGGCTACCGACCGGCATTCGCGGGCGCGGTCGAAGCGGTCGCGTCAACGGGCGGCCAGCTGATGCCGCCGATCATGGGCGCCGCGGCCTTCGTGATGGCTGAGTTCCTTGGCGTTTCGTATCTCACGGTCACCGGGTTCGCGGTGCTGCCGGCGGTGCTCTACTACGTCGCCGTCTTCATGGCGGTGCACTTCGAGGCCAAGCGGATCGGCCTGGTCGGCGTACCGAAGGCGGACCTGCCGCGCCTGAAGGGTGTGCTGCTCGAACGCGGCCATCTGTTCCTGCCGCTGGTAGTCATCGTCACCGTGTTGCTGGCCGGGCGCAGCGCAGCGTTCTCGGCACTCTGCGGCATCGCCTCGGTGGTGCCGACGACGTGGCTGCGCGCGAGCACGCGCCGCACGTTCACCTGGCGCGCTATCGGCGAAGCGCTCGAGTCGGGCGCCCGCAACACGGTCGTCGTCGCGCTCGCGTGCGCATCGGCCGGCATCGTCATCGGCACCATCACGCTGACCGGGCTGGGCCTGAGCTTCACCGGCGTCGTGCTGGCGCTATCGCAGAACTCGCAGATTCTGGCGCTGATCTTGACGATGCTCGCCGGCATCCTGCTCGGCATGGGATTGCCGACCACCCCGGCCTACATCGTCCAGGTGGCGCTGCTGGTGCCGGCGCTGGTCAAGCTCGGCGTGCAGATCGAGGCGGCGCACCTGTTCGTGCTTTATTTCGCCGTGCTATCGGCGATCACGCCGCCGGTGGCGATGGCGGTGTATGCAGCCAATGGCATCTCGCACGCGAGGCTGATGGAAACGAGCTGGGCTGCCGTCAAGCTCGGCCTGACCGGCTACATCATCCCGTTCATGTTCGTGTTCGCACCGGCGCTGCTGCTCAAGGGTGACTGGGCGACGGTGTCGCTGGCAGTGGTCACGGCGACGATCGGCGTGACTTGCCTGGCGGGTGCCCTGCACGAGCACTTCTTCTGGGGCCGGGCGCGCAGCTGGGAGCGCGTAATACTGTTCGTCGCCGCGATCGTGCTGATAGAGCCCGGCTGGCAGACCGATGTGCTGGGCCTCGTGCTGATCGCCGTGGTCGCGGCCAGCCAGCGCTGGGTGCGGCCAAGCACGTCGGCGCGTCGCGCAAAGGAGAGCGCGTGAGTATTCAGCTGTATGCCTTCGACACGCCCAACGGTCGCAAGGTCAGCGTGGCCCTTGAGGAGATGGGGCTCGCCTACGATGTGCATGTGGTCGACATCACGAAGGATGAGCAGCACGATCCGGCGTTCCTGAAGATCAGCCCGAACAACAAGATTCCGGCCATCGTCGATCCCGAAGGGCCGGCGGGTGTACCGATCAGCGTCTTCGAATCGGGTGCGATCCTGATTTATCTGGGTGAGAAGACGGGACTCTTCTGGCCGCGTGATCTGGCCGCGCGCGTTCCCGTACTCGAGTGGCTGATGTTTCAGATGGGCAGCTTCGGGCCGATCCCCGGGCAAGTTCATCACTTCGTCGCACTCACGGACGAAAGCGAACGCCGGTACGGCCTCGAGCGCTTCATGGCTGAGACCAGGCGGCTCTACGGCGTGATGGACCGGCGGCTTGCCGAGCACCAGTACTTCGCCGGCGATGCGATGTCGATCGCCGACTTCGCGATCCTCGGCTGGGCCTGGCGCCACGAGCGGCACCGCATCGATCTGGCGGAGTATGCGCACGTGCGGCGCTGGTACGAGACGATGATGGCGCGGCCAGCAGTCGTCCGCGGCTTTGCCGTGCCGTTGCGGCGAACGCCGTAGTGGGCACAGTCAGCGTCGCCCTCTCGCTTCGCTCGCATGCTCGCACGCCTCCGCTCCCTGATCCTGCGACGCCTGCGTCGCACCGCCAAACCGCCCACTATCGAAGTTAAGGCCGACGGATTCGTACTGCACGCGGATGACGGGATCGTCAACGTGCAGTGGGCGAGCGTCCGGCGCGCCGCCGCTTACAAGCGCGACCTCTACGCCACCGATGCAATCATGTTGGCACTTGAGCTGGACGCGCCCGGACCAGCCGCGCTAGAGCTGTCGGAGGAATGGCCGGGGTTCGCGGACCTGTTTGATGGCATGGAGCGCGCGCTTGGCGTGCCTCCCAACTGGTATCTTGAAATCATGGTGCCGGCGTTCGAACCGACGCCGCGAATACTGTACGAGCGGCCGAGCACGACAAAGCCAGTGGCATCGCCGCCCCTGCCTGAGCAACTTCAAAAATGACTAACCCATGATTCGAAAGCTTCATGCGTCATCTAACTTTGTGCATGCTCGGTCAAAGTGCTCGTCCGTTGCCCGCTGAGACACATGACCCCTCGATGAAAATATTCGGGATCGCTATCGGAGTCGTAGGTCTGATGATTCTCGCATCGTGCTCAATGACATCTCAGGTTCCCGCCGCTCTACGCTTCGGCCGCCCCCCAAGCCTCCATTGAGTAGGATCGTCCGCACCGATTGCGAGCTCGAAGTACCGCACGTTGATGCGGCGTTGCGCGCTGCCGGCCACGAGCTTGTGCTGCTGCCCGACGGCGTCAGCGAGGAAGCGCTGGCGAGCGCGCTGCACGACGCCGAGCTTCTGTTGATGTGCTACACGCCGGTCACGGCGCGCGTCATCGAATCGGCGCCGCGGCTGAAGGGCATCGTCAAGTACGGCGTCGGCATCGACGCGATCGACATCGAGGCGGCCAAGGCGCGCGGCATTCCTGTAGTTAACGTTCCCGAATACGCAGAGGAAACGGTCGCCGAAGGCGCGATGACGTTGATGCTGGCACTCGCGAAGAAGCTGAAGCCGATCCAGCGCGCGCTGGACGAACACGGCTGGATCTGGCCGGCGGCGCAATGGCTGGGGCTCGACCTCGCGGGAAAGACGCTTGGCCTCGTGGGCCTGGGACGAATCGGGACCAAAGTGGCGCGGATGGCGGGCCAGGGTTTTCGGATGTGCGTGCTCGGCTTCGATCCGCACGCCGATGCAGAGCACTTCGCGCAAGCCGGCGTGCGACGTTGCGCCGAGCTACGCGAGCTTCTCGCCGACAGCGATTTTGTTTCCGTGCACTGCGTGCTGAATGCCGCAACGCGTGGTCTGATCGGAGCGAACGAGTTTGCCGCAATGAAGCCGTCGGCGTTTCTGATCAACGTCTCGCGCGGTGCGATCGTCGACGAGGCCGCGCTGTTGCGCGCGTTGCAGCAGCGGCGGATCGCCGGGGCGGCGCTCGACGTCTATTCGCAGGAGCCGCTGGTCAAGGCAGGACACCCGTTGAGCGCGCTGTACGCGATGGATAACGCGATCGTCTTCCCGCATCTGACGTTCTTCACGCGCGAGGCGATGCAGCGGCTGGAACAGCAGACGCTCGAACGCTGCTTCGAGATCCTCGCGGGTCGCCCGACGCACGTGAAGTCGCACGATCCGCGCCTGCGCGCGCAGCGGCACGGCGTGCGTTTCGCTGACTGAAACAGCAAATTAAATGGCTCTCTACGACACACTAGGCCGCGGGTACGAACAACCCTTCCATTTCAGCGCCCCGCCCTTGCTACAAGCGATGGCACCCGCGTTCAGCCCGGCGTCGGATCGATCACCATCCCACTACGTCGACCGTATGTTGGAGCCGTTGGCATCGTGCTGGCTCTTCATTTTGTGATCCTGCATCTCGCTGCCATGAGCCCCATTGACTGTCGCGAATAGCGGCCTGTGCACAGACTGTTGCGTAGTATTAAGTTCGGCAAAGCAAATAACCGAAGGACGTGTTCCTATGAAACGGATTTTCATCGGTGCGATCGTGGTTCTTACATCGGGGTTATTGTCCCTGTCATCGACGGCGATGGCGCAGCAACCGCTGGTCATCAAGCCGCTGGTGGAAAAGAAGATCGCGGAGTTGCCGGCCGGACCTCTGTTCTGGCGGATAGAAAACTTCGAGACCCTCGCGCAGGCGCAGGCCGTCGCCGGCCCCTCCGCGCTCGTCGCCGAGTCGGCTGGCAAAGTCTGGCTCTTCACCCTCGGCTCAGCGGGTGCATCCTCAACGGGCGCCATCAAGGTCGCGGAATTCGGACCCATCCCGCGCGTCGTTGCATCTCAGTATCTGCTTCGGATCAACGAAGCCAGGGGCGCTCCGGGCAGCATCACGCCCGTGCACACACATCCAGGCTCCGAGGCATTCTTTGTGCTGGCCGGGGAACAGAGCATCCGTAGTCCGCACGGAACGATGCGCGTCAAGGTTGGGCAGCCCGAAGCGGGGCATGGTGCCGACACTCCGATGCAGGTCTCGAGCAGCGGCTCCACGGACCTGCACGCGCTGGTGATGTTCGTAGTGGACGCCACGAAACCGTTTTCGTCGCCGGCGACTTTTCCCTGAGCGTCAATGCCTGACTCTTGCGCGAACGAACGTGCCGCTGGTGTCATGCCGGCCCAACGGTCATCGACGCCCGCCGCTCAGCAAAGCGTCGGGCCCAGCGAGAGAGCACAACGAGTTAGCACCAGGCGGCTGGTGACGTCGACATCCTTTCGAAGGCATCTGCGACTTAAGGAAAATGACTGCGAAATGACTAAGCGGAAATCGTCATGACCACTTCCTCCACGTTCACTGCAGCTGACGGCGACGGCTACGAGTTGTTGATGGGCCGCTGGAGCCGACGCCTAGCCGAGCCCTTTCTGGATTTTGTCGGCACCACACACGGCGAGAGTGTTCTCGATGTCGGCTGCGGCACCGGCTGCCTCGCCGTGGCCCTGGCTGCGAGATGCCAGATCAAGCAACTGCGTGGTGTCGATTTCGCACCCGCCTACATCGAACACGCCAAGCGTCACATTCATGATCCCCGAATTACCTTCGAGGTCGGCGACGCCTGCGCGCTTGCGTTTCCGGATCGAAGTTTCGACCGTGTTCTATCTTTGCTGATGCTGCACTTCGTCCCAAGGGCGGATCAGGCCATTGCCGAGATGCGGCGGGTCGCCCGGCCGCGCGCCGTCGTGGCTGCTGCCGTGTGGGACGCGCGCGGGGGTTTTGTTGCCAGTCGAATGTTCTTCGATACCGCTGCCGCGTTGGACCCTAAGGCAGCCGAGAGGCGGGCTCGCAATTACACGCGCCCAATGACGCGACCCGGCGAGCTGGCGAAAGCGTGTCACGCCGCCGGCCTCACGGCTGTGGTGGAGACGACGCTGATGATCCGCATGGAGTTCGCATCGTTCGATGACTATTGGGCACCCTACATCGGCAAGGAAGGACCGCAGGCGGAATACGTCGCGACGCTGAGTAGCGCCGACCAAGCCCGGCTTCGCGACGCTGTACGGCTCGCGTACATCGACGGCGAACCCGACGGCCCGCGCTCTTACGCGGCGCTCGCCTGGGCTGTGAAGGGCATCGCGCCAGACTAGGATGAAGAGTTGTGCGAAAGGTCACTTCTTCAACTCTCGTCGCATTGCCAACCCAGAGGGCTTCTACATGACAACCCAAGGCTTTGTTGCTTCGCACGCGAAGGATGCTGAGTTCGTGCGAGGTTTGCGCTCGTTCTACGAGTACCGCGATCTCGGAATCAAGAAAGCAACGGAAGGACGGGTTGAGGCTCACGTCATCCGTGCCGCAGCGGGAAGGGAGTTTTTGAGTGAGCCCCACCGCCACAAGACTACGTTTCAGCTTGTCTATGTGCTGAAGGGCTGGATCGAGTTCGAATACGAAGGCAACGGTGCGGTTCGCCTCGAGGCCGGATCATGTGTTCATCAACCGCCCGAGATTCGCCATCGCGAACTAGGCCACAGCGACGACCTGGAAATGCTCGAGGTTGTTCTGCCGGCGGAGTTCACCACCGAGGAAGTGTCCTCTGTGAACGGTTAGCGGCGCGATCAAACCGCGGCATGGATCAAAATGTGGTGACGTCAGAGCAGCACAGGGACAAGTGGGCCGCCGGCAAGCATTACGAGCCGTACGTGGGTCGCTGGAGCCAGCTTGTCGCGAAGGAATTTCTGCAGTGGCTTGCCGCGCCAGCACGACTCGATTGGCTGGACGTCGGATGCGGTACCGGCGCTCTTACCGAAACCATCATGCAGCAGATGCAACCGCGCAGCGTGATTGGGATCGATCCGTCGGCCGGCTTTGTCGAGTATGCAACAGCACGCGTCAGCGATCCGCGAGTCACATTTGAGGTCGCCGACGCACAGGCGCTTCCGTTCGAGTCGGCGCGCTTCGACAACGCCGTGTCCGGCCTGGTACTTAACTTCGTACCCAAGCCATCGCTGGCACTGCAGCAGATGGCGCGCGTCGTGCGACCGGGCGGAGTCGTTGCAGCGTACGTGTGGGAATACGCCGGCAAGATGGAGCTGATGCGCCACTTCTGGGACGCCGCGGTGGAATTGGATGCGGATGCTCTCGAGCTCGACGAAGGCCGCCGCTTTCCGCTGTGCCAACCGGCCCCTCTGACGGCGTTGTTCGGTGAGGCGGGGCTGCGCGATGTCGAAACACGAACCATCGATGTCGACACACCATTTCGGAACTTCGATGACTACTGGAGTCCGTTTCTGGGTGGCCAGGGACCCGCGCCGGGGTATGCGATGTCGCTGAACGAAGAACGCCGCGGCGCGCTGCGCGATCGGATTCGCGCGACGCTTCCAGTTGCCGGCGACGGCTCGATTGCACTGATCGCCCGCGCCTGGGCGGTTCGCGGATACACCACGTAGAGGAAATGCATCGCTAGTGAAGAAGAAATGAGCAAGCAGCATTTATGACGCCGGCTCGCTGGCTCCGCGTCGCCGATGCTGACGAGCTGCAGCGGACTGCGTGCCGGCGCATCGTCGAAGCCGCCGCGCGCGCAATCAAGCAGCGCGGCGAATTCTTGATCGTGCTTGCCGGAGGCAACACTCCGCGCGGCGTCTATCAATTGCTGCGCGCAGAAAACGTCGAGTGGTCGCGCTGCAGCGTGTATTTCGGTGACGAGCGCTGCCTCCCGGTCGACAACGTCGAACGCAACAGCACGATGGCAGCCACTGAGTGGCTCGATCATGTGCCGATTCCGAAGCATCGAGTACACCCAATTCCCGCCGAGCGCGGCGCCAAGGTGGCCGCCCTCGCCTACGCCGACACACTACGCAACGTCGGCGAGTTCGATCTTGTTTTGCTCGGGCTGGGCGAGGACGCGCACACCGCCAGCCTATTTCCAAATCACGAGTGGGGCGCCGCGCCAAGTGCACCCGATGTGCTGGCCGTCTTCGACGCACCGAAGCCCCCGCCGGAGCGCGTGTCGCTGAGTGCGGCACGACTGAGTCGCGCACGTCAGGTCTTGTTCCTGGTGGCGGGCGCATCCAAGCTCGCTGCGGTTACGCGCTGGCGCGCTGGAGAACCGTTGCCGGCGGCAGCGATACGTCCCGCTGGCGGCGTCGATGTGCTCTTCGAAACCTCGCTGCTACAGTCAGCGATCGCCTAGCCGCAGTTCAGCACTAGACCGCGGTAACGCGATGCCGCAAATTATTCGCCGATCATCAAACGCAGTCGCTCGTCGAGATACCGGTTCACCGCGGCGGCGTCGAGATTAGTACTGGCAAGCCCGATATGGCCGTCGGGACGAAGTAGGTAAACCGACGGTCGCGGGATGTGCGCACGTACGAGTTCGGCTTCGTTAGCAGGATCGTCGGGAATGGAGTAGATGCGCAACAGGTCGCCGAGCTTCGGTACTTCGGTTGATGCCGCACCTTGCCCGATCACGATCAGGTTGAATCGGGTGTCGTCGAGCTTTGCGAACATGTCCTCAATGGGGCCGTTCGGCTGCAGCTTCACCCGCAGCCACGGAAATCGATCACCTGCGCACGGCGCGGTGTCAGGCAGACCCGCCAGCGTTTCGGACAACGGGCCATCGCAGTATTGGATACCGGTCTGTGAGATGGTGCGAAACGCGAGCGTTCGTATTCGGTCGCGGCGCATCGCAAACGCGGCCATTCTCGCCAGCACGCGCGTGCGAACCAGCCCGCCCCACCAGCTATCCGAAACCAGCAGCGAGAAAGCCCGGTCGGTCGTACTCAACAGCCGCTTGGCGACCGGAAGGCGCTCATCCTGGTAGGAATCGAGCAAAGCCGAATCCGCACGGCCCGACGTGACGAGCGCGAGCTTCCACGCCAGGTTGTACGCATCCTGCAAACCGGTGTTCATTCCTTGCGCACCGACCGGGCTGTGGATGTGTGCTGCATCACCCAGCAGGAAGCAACGTCGATCGCGGAAGCGGCCGGCACACCGATGATGTATGCGGTACGTCGAATACCAGCTGCATGCCTTGCACGACAGCTCGGTGCCCGCTTGTTGGCGTATCGACGGAATCACTTCTTCGAACGTCAGATCATCTCTGCCGCGCAGTTGCGGCGGCAGAATGCCGACCACGCGCCAGTGATCGGCTCCACGCATCGGGAAGAACAGATGAAACCCTTCGCGCCACAGATAGACGTTTAGCTCGTCCGGCACCATCGCTCCGGTCACTTCCGTGTCGGCGACGAAGAACACATGCTCGTACGGCGCGCCTTCGAACGCGATCCCGTTCAGCTCACGCACCGCACTGTGCGCACCGTCGCAGCCCGCAACCCACGCGACCGTCATTTCGGCCAGCGAGCCGTCCGGATGCTTCAACGTAGCCCTGACTTGAGCGGTGTCCTGCGCAAGGCTCACCAGTTCCGTGTTCCAGCGCACGGTGATTCCGCGGTCGCGAAGTACGTCACCCATCAATCGTTCGTTATCGTCCTGGCCGAGGATCAGCAGGAACGGATACGGGCTCAGATCGCGGCCGATGTCGCCTATCGGGATGCGCGCGGTGCGCCGCCCTTCGGCCCACAGGTTGGCGCCGGTGGCGCGTTTGCCGAGTTCAAGAGCCCGCTCGACGATGCCGAGGTGCGCGTAGATCTCGAGCGTGCGCGCCTGTACGCCGAGGGCCCTGGTCTGCAGAGACGGACCCGCGTGACGATCGATGATCAGTGCGGTTACGCCTCTGCGAGCGAGCTGATTTGCCAGCATCAAACCGGTCGGGCCCGCTCCTACGATCAAAACGTCAATATCAGTACGCGCCTGCACCGCCGATGCCCCGAAACGTCGCCACCGCAAACAGCAGCACCGTTACTCCATCGATCAACAGGTCAATGGCTTGCGCCGCGGTCGGCGACAACGCGCCTTCGAGCCCGCGTGATTTCTCGTAACGGCCAACGGCTCGCATCACCAGCCATCGAATCACCTGCAGCCCAAGCCCGATCACGATCAGGTAAAGCGCGCTCTCGCCGAATGAGCCCGCATCCGATCCGGCAGTGGTGCCCAGCTTGTGCGAGATCAGCGCGTAGGCACCGATGCCGTAGGCAATGATCACACCGCGAACCACAGAAGCTGGGTCGAAGGTCTGCACCGGCGACACAGGGCGTTTGACAGTCATAGCGAAGCGATCTTCCACCGGACCACGATAGCCTGTCCAGTGGGCGCCGGCGAATTGATAGAGTTGGAAGTCGTTCCGAAAGTATCCGCGCCGCGGTCAGGACTCACTGAGGAGTTTCAATGATGGAAGCATTCATCTTCGACGCGGTTCGCACCGCTGGCGGCCGCAAGGGCGGCCGCTTGAGCGGATGGCATCCGGCCGATCTCGCCGCTGCAGTGCTGGATGCGCTGGTCGTGCGCACCGGCGTCGACCCGGCGGCGATCGACGATGTCATCATGGGATGCGTCGGGCAAGCCGGCGAACAGTCGAACAACATTGCGCGCAACGCGGTGCTCGCTTCCCGCCTGCCCGAATCGGTACCGGCGACGTCGATCGACCGGCAATGCGGCTCATCGCAGCAGGCGCTGCACTTCGCGGCGCAGGCAGTGATGGCAGGCAGCATGGATATCGTGGTTGCTGCCGGCGTCGAAAGCATGACGCGCGTGCCGATGGGCTTGCCGGCAACGTTGGCGTTCAAGCATGGATACGGCAGCTACATGAGCCCGGCGATGCAGGCGCGCTATCCGAGCGTGCAGTTCAGTCAGTTCGCCGGGGCCGAAATGCTGGCAGTCAAGTACGAGCTGACCAAAGAGGAACTCGACGAATACGCGCTTGGCAGTCATCGCCGCGCCGGCGAAGCAGCGCGCGGCGGCTACTTCGAAGCAGAGATACTGCCGCTACCGCTGCGCACCGCCGACGGCGCTGCAACCGATCAGGTGCACGGAGCCGACGAGGGCATTCGCTTCGACGCAACGCGCGCAGGCATCGGCGCCGTCAAGTTGCTGCATGAGAACGGCCGCCATACGGCGGCCACCGCGAGCCAGATCTGCGACGGCGCCGCGGCGCTGCTGGTGGTCAACGAGCGCGGACTGAAGCGGATCGGCGCTGCTGCGCGGCCGATGGCGCGCATTCGCCAGATGACGGTGCTCGGTCATGACCCGGTGATCATGCTCGAAGCGCCGATTCCCGCGACGCCAGTTGCACTGCGCAAGGCCGGGCTGCGATTGCAGGACATCGATCTCTTCGAAATCAACGAAGCGTTCGCCTCGGTACCACTGGCGTGGCTGAAGGCGACGGGCGCAGAGTCCACGCGACTCAATGCATCCGGCGGCGCGATTGCGTTGGGCCATCCGCTCGGCGCCTCGGGCGCCAAGCTGATGACGACACTGGTGCACGCGCTGCGCCGTACCGGCAAGCGCTACGGCATGCAGTCGATGTGTGAAGGCGGCGGGTTGGCGAACGTGACGATCGTCGAGCGGCTGTAGATCAAGCGCTCACGGCACGGCTGTCGTATTGTCTGCGCCATTGTCGCGCTGATTGGATCGGAGCGGTCATGCCCAATGCGTTGCAGAAAATCACCGAGGTCGACGCCACCACTTTCGAAGACGAAGACTGGCGTACCGGTCTGAACGACTATTCACGCGTCTTTCTGGCGGAAGGTGACTCGTGGTTCAGCTACGGATCGACCAAGTTCCGCAACGTGCCTTCCGCACTCAAGCTGCCGTACAAGGCGTGCGTGCTGAACATTGCCGAACCGGGCGACACGCTACGGCGCATGCACGAGACGACGCGCAATCCCGATTTCTTCCGCTACCTGGAAAACCGCGGCGGCCGCCGGTGGGGTGCGATTTTTCTTTCGGGCGGCGGCAACGATCTGATCGACGCGGTATGGAACCCGAGGATTCAAAGCTCGGAGATTCTGGTCAAGCCCGACCGGCCCGAGCAGATCGATCAGACCAGTCTGCGTTCGATCATCAATGAGGACGCAATGAACGCATTGCTGAGTTACATCAAGCTGAACGTTGCGCAGATCGTGGTCGAGGGCCGCGATGCCGCCGGCAGCAACAGCCGCGACGTCCCGCTGTTCATGCATACCTATGCGCTGGTGCAGCCGCGCAACGCACCGGTGCCGATCTTCAATCAGGGGCCGTGGCTCTATCCCGCGTGCGTATGGCTCGGAATACATCCGTCGTTATGGCTGCACCTAAGCCGGCTGCTGTTGCAGACGCTGGCCGATTGCCTGCAGTCGATCACGCTGCCGAATTTTCACGTGATCGATACGCTGAACACGACGATGGCGCTGATTCCAGCGGCCGCGGGTACAACCGGCGATTCGAACGACTGGGAAAACGAAATCCATCCGAATCGCGGCGGCTACAACAAGCTGGCGGTTACCTGGTCCGCCGAGATCGACCGGGTTCTGTCGCTGCAGCCTTAGGCGCGCGTCGAACGCAGCGTGCGATAGCGACGTATCAACGCGTTGGTCGAGCTGTCGTGTGCGAGCTGAGGCTCCGCGACAGCGGCAAGCTCGGCCGCGGTGCGTTTGGCGAGCGCCTTGCCGAGCTCAACTCCCCACTGATCGAACGAATCGATATCCCAAATTGCACCCTGCACCAACACGCTGTGCTCATACAGCGCGACCAGCGCGCCCAGTGTGTGCGGCGTCAGCGACTCGGCGAGAATAGTATTGCTCGGCTGATTGCCCGCGAATGAGCGGTGCGGCACCAGCGCCGCGGGGATGCCTTCCGCGCGGACTTGATCGGCGGTCTTGCCGAACGCCAACGCCTCGCTTTGCGCGAACAGATTCGCCATCAACAGATCGTGCTGGTCGGCGAGCGAATTGTTGGTGCGGCAGAAACCTATGAAGTCGCACGCGACCAGGCGCGTTCCCTGATGCAGCAGCTGATAGAACGAGTGCTGGCCGTTGGTGCCGGGTTCGCCCCACACAATCGGCGCGGTCTGATACTCGACCGCTGCGCCGTCGATCGTCACATGCTTGCCGTTGCTCTCCATCATCAGCTGCTGCAGATAAGCCGGAAAGCGCTTCAAGTATTGCTCGTACGGCAGCACCGCGACGGTCGATGCGCTGAGAAAATTCGTGTTCCAGACGGATAGCAGTCCGTGGAGCCAGGGCAGACTGTGCTCGGGTGGCGCATCGCGAAAGTGTTCGTCCATCGCGCGAAAGCCAGCGAGCATCGCACGGAAGTTATCCGCGCCGATCGCGATCATGGTGGACAGGCCGACCGCAGAATCCATCGAATAACGGCCGCCGATCCAGTCCCAGAAGCCGAACATGTTGTCGATGTCGATGCCGAATTTGACAACCTCCTCGGCGTTGGTCGAGACCGCAACGAAGTGCTTGGCTATCGCTGCCTGATCGCCAAGCGCATTCAAACACCATGCTCGCGCGGCACGCGCGTTGCTGAGCGTCTCCGACGTCGTAAAGGTCTTGGAACAGACGACGAACAGCGTTTCATCGGGTTCGAGGTCGCGCACGGCTTCGACGAAATCGGTGCCGTCGACATTCGAGACAAAGCGGAACGTGATATCGCGATCGCTGTAGTGGCGCAGCGCTTCGTAAGCCATCACGGGCCCGAGGTCGGAGCCGCCGATCCCGATGTTAATCACGTTGCGGATCCGCTTGCCGCTCGCGCCTTTCGATTCCCCGCCGCGCACGCGATCCGCGAACGCTGCCATGCGGTCGAGCACCGCATGCACCTCCGGCACGACGTTCTTACCATCGACGACGATGCGTTCGTCCGCCGGCGCGCGTAGAGCAACGTGCAGCACCGCGCGCTGCTCGGTGACATTGATCCGGTCGCCGTGAAACATCGCTCCGATGCGCGCGCGCAGACCACAGGCTTCGGCGAGTTCGAGCAACAGGCGGATCGTCTCGCCGGTGATGCGGTTCTTCGAGTAGTCCAGATACAGGCCGGCGGCTTCGGCGGTGAATCGCTCGCCGCGCTTCGAATCTTCAGCGAAGAGCTCGCGCAGATGTCGCGGTTCGATCTGCCGCAAATGGCGCAACAGCGCGCGCCACTGCGGACGCTGGTTGAGTAAGAGTGCCTGACTGGCGCGATCCGGTGTGCTCACGTCTAACATTTACCCGTTGCCGGTAGAAGTTCCGATGAAGTGCCTATCTATCGCATCCTAATGCCGGTGCTTCCCGAGTGCACGGGTCTTGCGCTGCCGCACTCCGCCGGCCCTTACCCACTCATCCAAGCAACACACGCACGCGATGGCTGCGGCCATCGTCGGTCAGCGGAATTTGCGTGGCACCCTTGCCTATCGCCACACCATCGAGCTCAGTGCTGGCGACGCCGCGACTTATATGGCGCGGATTCTCGACCGCGATCTGATAGCTCGTAATCGCATTGCGCGCCCCGCGATATAGAAACGTGATTTCGTAGCGGGGCCACGCACGCGAAACACAGGGATCGATCGTCAGCACATCGCCTTGCAGTCGAAAACCGAGGATGGCTTCGAGCCCCGCGCGATACAACCAACCGGCCGAGCCCGTGTACCAGGTCCAGCCGCCACGGCCGACGTGCGGCGCGACCGAATAGACATCGGCGCAAGCAGCGTAGGGTTCGACCTGGTAGCGCGCTACGGCATCGGGCGTGCTGCTGTGGCAGATCGGATTGAGGATTGCGAACAGACTTGCCGCGCGGTCGCCCTGACCGAGCATCGCGTAGGCGAACACCGACCAGATTGCGCCGTGCGTGTATTGGCCGCCGTTTTCGCGGACTCCGGGCGGGTAACCCTTGATATAGCCGGGCTCGAGTGGTGTTTGATCGAACGGCGGCGTGAACAGCAACGCGAGTTTGTCATCGTCGCGGATCAGATGCTCGTCGACCGCTGCCATCGCCTGCGCGGCGTGCGATGCGTCTGCGGCGCCGGCGATTACGCTCCACGATTGCGCGATCGTGTCGATCCTGCACTCCTTGCTTTGGCTCGAGCCGAGCGGCGTGCCGTCGTCGTAATAGCCGCGCCGATACCATTGGCCATCCCAGCCTGCGCCTTCGAGCGTGGTGCGCATCGTCGCGGCGAATTCGCGCCAGCGTGCGCCGCGCGCTTTGTCGTTGCGCGCCTGCGCGTGCGGCGCGAACGCATCGATCGTCGCCAGCAGGAACCATGCGAGCCAGACGCTTTCGCCGCGGCCTTCTTCACCGACGCGGTTCATGCCGTCATTCCAGTCGCCGGTACCGATCAGCGGCAGGTCATGAGTTCCCAGCGCCAGGCTGACGTCGAGAGCGCGCGCGCAGTGCTCGTAAAAACTCGCCTGCTCACGCGCAACAGTCGGCAGGAAAAATGCTTCGCGCTGATCCTCCTTCAGCGGCGCGCCCTCGATGGAGGAAACCATTTCGTCGAACAGCGCAACATCACCTGTGACCTCGATGTAGTGCGCGGCGACGTACGGCAGCCACACCCTGTCATCGGTCATCCGGGTGCGAATGCCCTGCCCGGCCGGCGGCAACCACCAGTGCTGCACATCGCCTTCGACAAACTGGTGGGACGCCGACCGCAGCAGATGCTCACGCGCGACATCCGGCCTCGAAACGCAAAGCGCCATTACGTCCTGCAGTTGATCGCGGAAGCCGTAGGCCCCGCTCGACTGGTAATACGCCGAGCGCGCCCATATGCGGCACGCCAGCGTTTGGTAGAGCAACCAGTCGTTCAGCAGAATGTCGAGCGCGCGGTCGGGCGTGCGTACTTGCACGGTATTGAGCGCATCGGCCCATTGCGCGGTCACTTCGCGTAACACCGCGTCGAGATCGGCTGCGCGGTATTTTTCGACCAGCGCCCGCGCTTGCGCGTGCGATTCGGCGTCGCCAAGCAAGAACAAGATCTCGATTTCGACATCGGGAGCGAGCTCGACTCGCGTCTGCAGCGCGCCGCACGGATCGATGCCCGCGCCGACGCGTCCCGATAGGTGTGCATTGCCGCTTAGCGCAGAGGGAGAATCGACCGCGCCGTGACGGCCGAGGAATTCGGCGCGATCGCCGGTGCATGAAGTCTGTGCGCCACCGAGATCGATGAACGCGATGCGTTCACCAAACTCGGCGCGCCAGGCGTTGCGCGCGAACAGCGCGCCGGTGCCGGCGTCGATCGAGGTCACGACAAACGGCGCCGGCACCGTTCCGTTCGGCCCGAGCGCCCATTCGACGTAGCCGGTTATCGACAGTCGCCGCGCACGCCCCGAACGGTTGGAGAGCCGCAATCGCGACAGCTTGACCGAATCGTCGACCGGCACGTATTGCAGCAGTTCGAGTTCGATGCCGTGCGCGGCGTGCGCGAAGCGGCTGTAGCCCTTGCCGTGACGCACCGCATACGTCGCACCCGGCACGCGGATCGGCGATGCGGTGGCGCTCCACGCCGCGCCGCTGTCGTCATCGCGCACATAGAGCACCTGGTGCGGGCTGTCGCCTACCGGATCGTTCGGCCATGGTGTCAGCGGATTCTGCTGGCTGTTGATCGACCATGTGTAGCCGCCACCTTCGGCCGAGACGATAAATCCGAACGACGGATTAGCGATCACGTTGATCCACGGCAGCGGTGTGCAGCGCTCATCGTCCAGCGTGATCGCATATTCACGGCCGCCTTGCGCGAAACCGCCGATGCCGTTGGGAAATTCGAGAGGTTCGGCATCCGGTGCACGCGCTTGCGCTGCAGTCGGTGCAGGTTGCAAGGCCGCGGCTGAATCGAGGATGGCAGTGCACTCGATGGGTCGTTTCAGCTTGCCATCGTTCGCGTCGACAACGATGCGCGCAGCGGTGGCGAGTCCGGCGCGCAGCGCATCTGAAATCTCACTGTCGCGCAGTGCGAAAACGCCGGTCTGGCTGCCCTCGGACTGCTGCTGTGTCTTCAGCAACGCATCGAGCGCGGCAGTACGGTCGGCCGTGTTGAGCAGCACGATATCAACGTTCAGACATTTCGATTGCCAATACCGCTGCGCTTTCAGCATGTCGCGGACTTGGTCGAGTCCGGCGCCGTCTGAGATACGCATCAGCACAATCGGCCGGTCGCCGGAAATGCCGCTGGCCCACAGGACCGGCGCACCGCCGCTGCCGCGCTCGAGCACGTCCGGCGGCGACCGCCAGGCTGAATCGGCGTATAGCAGCGGACCGACCATGCGCGCATAGCGCCCGGCCTGATCTGCATCGATGCCGAGCCGCGCATGTGCAATCGATGCCTGTTCGGCAGCTGAGTCGAGCACGTTTGCGCAGGCACCGAACGCGCGCAGCGGTTCGGCAACAGCGAGCGCTGCTGCGCGCGAATCGGCGACCAGCGTCACGAACGCAATCTGCACGCTGGCGCCGGGTGCGATGCGGGCGCGGCGGCGCAGGCTGAAGATCGGATCGAGCACCGTGCCGGCGGTATTAGACAGCGCCGCGCCGCGCTGCATGGCCGCTGCGGTGCGCAGTGTCCGGCCGCGCCCTAGGAAGCGTGCGCGATCGGATTCAAACTCGAGCGTGCCCGTGCCCGCCTCTCTTGGGATCGCGAAGTGCGCGGCCCATACCTGCGGATCGTCGGGACTGCGAGGCCGCCGCGTCGCCAACAAGAGGCCGCCATCCGCGCCATCCCGCGTCGCTTCGGTTTGCACGAAGAGCTTCGAAAACGCCGGATGCGAAGCGTCGGCCGCGGCCGAGCCGAGCACCAGTTCGGCATACGAGGTCAGTTCGATCGCGCGCGTCGAGCCGCCCTCATTGATCACCGTGACCACGCGCACTTCAGCGTCGGCGTCACTCGCAACCGCCACTTCAAGCGTGGTGGTGAGCGTACCGTCGCGGCGGACGATTCGCGCGCACGTGTCGGACAGCGTCGCGGCGTATTCGGTCGGAGCGTTGCCACACGGCTGCATGCCGGCCGACCAGACCGCACCACTGTCGGCATCGCGCAGCAGCAAGTAGCTGCCCCAACCGTCGCCGGTAGGATCTTCGCGCCAGCGTGTAATCGCCAGGTCGCGCCAGCGACTGAAGCCCGAGCTGGCGCCGGTCAGCATTACCGTGTAGCGGCCGTTGGACAACAGCTGCGCATGCATCGAGATAGTATGAACTGTGGCTGACGACTGCACTCCGACCGATGAAGCGCTGCTGGACGATCTGCAGTGCGCTGCGTTCGGCTACTTTCAGCAAGCGGTCAACCCTGCCAACGGGTTGGTGGCCGACACCTCACGCGCAAATTCGCCGTGCAGCATCGCAGTGGTTGGATTCGCGCTGTCGGTGTACCCAATCGCGGTCGAGCGCGGATGGATGGCGCGCGCCGACGCGCTGGCGTGCAGCCGCGCCGCGCTGCGCTTTTTCCACGACAGTGATCAAAGCGGAACTGCGGAGTCGACCGGATACAAGGGTTTCTATTTTCACTTTCTCGACATGCAAACCGGCACGCGCGTGTGGCGCTCGGAACTGTCGATGATCGACACCGCGCTGTTGATCGCCGGCGTGCTGACCGCCGCCATGTACTTCAACTCGGACACGCCGCTAGAAACCGAGCTGCGCACGCTGGCCGACGCGCTGTATCGCCGCATCGACTGGCATTGGGCGCAGAACGGCCGCCCCACGATCAGCCAAGGCTGGAAGCCCGAAAGCGGATACCTGAACTACTGCTGGGACGGCTACAGCGAAGCGATCGTGCTGTATGCGCTGGCGCTCGGGTCGCCGACGCATCCGCTCGACCAGGATTGTTATCACGCGTGGACCGCAACGTATCAGTGGGAGAATCTGTACGGTCACGATTATCTCTACGCGGGACCGCTGTTCGTGCACCAGTTCTCGCACGCGTGGATCGATTTTCGCGGCATTGCCGATCGCTTCATGCGCGAAAAGCGCTGCGACTATTTCGAGAACAGCCGGCGCGCGACCGAAATTCAGCGTGAATATGCGCGCCGCAATCCGCGCAGCTTCACCGGTTACGACGAAGATTGCTGGGGGCTCACCGCTTGCGACGGCCCGAGCGACGATGATCCGATGACTACCAACGAGCAGCGCAAACTCTTCGGATACGCCGCGCGCGGCGTGCCCCATGGCCCCGACGACGGAACGCTCGCCGGATGGGCCGCGCTGGCGTCGCTGCCGTTCGCGCCGGAGATCGCGCTAAGCGCCGCACGCAAAATGGCTCGACGTTATCCCGAAATGCGATCTGCGCGGCAATACGCGAGCAGCTTCAATCCAACGCTTGCCGCTGCCGATCGACGTGCGTGGGTTTCAGCGGGGCATTTTGGGCTCGACCAGGGCATCGTGATGATGATGATCGAAAACTATCGCACGCAACTGATCTGGCGACTGATGCGGGGCTGCTCTTACATAACAACCGGTTTGCGGCGCGCCGGGTTTCGCGGCGGCTGGTTGTAGATGCGGCCTATCAGCGACGCCTACGAGGGCGAGCGGCTGGACAATGTGCGGCCGCCCGATTGGCGTAACCCGCGTCCTGCTGATCGGTACCGACTCGTCATCGTTGGCGCGGGCCCGGCTGGATTGATCGCTGCGCATGGCGCGGCGGCGCTCGGAGCGAAGGTGGCGTTGGTCGAGCGCGAGTTGCTCGGCGGCGATTGTCTGAATATCGGTTGCGTGCCGTCGAAGGCCATCATCCGCACCGCGCGGTTGGTTGAAGAGATGCGCACTGCCGAGCGCTATGGCGCGCAAGCGTTTCCCGATCAAGTCGCGGCCGATATCCGCGTCGATTTTGCCGCGGTCATGCGGCGCATGCGCGCGATTCGCGCGCGCCTCAGTCGCGTCGACTCGGTGCGCAGGTTAACCGCAGCGGGTGTCGATGTTTTTTTCGGCGACGGGCGTTTTACCGGCGCCGATACGGTCGCGGTCGACGGCGTGAATTTGCGATTCAACAAGGCGATGGTCGCCACCGGCGCGCGGCCGGATACACCTTCGATTCCCGGCCTGATCGAAGCCGGCTTCCTGACCAACGAGAGCGTGTTCGATTTGACCGAGCTGCCGCGCCGCCTGCTGGTGATCGGCGGCGGACCTCTCGGCTGCGAACTGGCGCAGGCATTTTGCCGCTTCGGCTCGCAGGTCACGATTACGCAGGACATGCCGATGTTTCTGCCGAAGGAAGAACGCGACGCCGCGCAGATTTTGTCGGATGCGTTTGCTCGCGACGGCATCGAGGTGCGGCTGAATACCAAGGCGGTTAGCGTGCGCGTGGAAAACGGTGTGAAGCTGATCAATCTAGTCAGCGACGATTACGAGAGCACCGTCGCGGTCGACGCCATTTTGACCGGCACCGGCCGGCTGCCGAATGTCGAAGGTCTCGGACTTGAAAGCGCGGGAGTCCATTGCGACGCCACCACCGGCGTTCGCGTCAATGACTTCCTGCAAACCAGCAACCCGCGCATCTATGCCGCCGGCGACGTCTGCCTCGAACACAAATTCACGCATACGGCCGACGCTTCCGCGCGCATCGTCGTGCGCAACGCGTTGTTCCCCGGACGCCAGAGACTCAGCGCGCTGACGATTCCCTGGTGCACGTACACCGATCCGGAAATCGCGCACGTCGGCCTGTACGTACGGCAGGCGCGTGAGCGCGAAATCCCGGTGAAAACCTTCACGATCCCGATGCACGAGGTGGACCGCGCGATTACCGATAGCGAGGAAGAGGGCTTCGTGAAGATCCACGTCAAGGAGCGCACCGACCGCATCCTCGGCGCAACGATCGTGGCGCGCCATGCCGGCGAGATGATCAACGAGATCACATTGGCGATGGTTGCGGGCATCGGCCTCACCACGCTGGCCCGCGTGATTCACGCGTACCCGACGCAAGCAGAAGCGATCAGAATGGCGGCGGACGCCTACAGCCGAACGCGCTTGACACCAACGATCCGATCGCTGCTGCGGCGTTGGCTCGCTCGGTGAATGTGAGTAGCCATCGCAAAAATGTAGCAAACAGCCCGCGGTTGCCCCGAGGAGCGCCCCCGTACCAGAGTTACGGCGAGCACCGCGGTGGCAAGATCGGGTCGCGCAGTAATTTGGGAGATGACTTCTGATGGAACTCGGCATGATTGGACTGGGGCGCATGGGCGCCAACATGTCGGAGCGACTGGTGCGCGGCGGCCATCGCGTGATCGGCTTCGATCCGAAACCGGAAGCGCGCAAACGCGTCGAGAAAAAAGGAGCTGAGTCTGCCGCTGCGCTCGATGCGTTGGCGGCGAAACTCGCGCCCCCGCGCACAATTTGGCTGATGGTGCCTGCCGGGGATATCACCGAAGCGACCATCACCGCGCTGCTGCCGCTGCTGGCAGCAGGCGATACCGTCATCGACGGCGGCAATTCGAACTACAAGGACACGCAGCGTCGAGCCGGAATTCTTGCCGACGCGCGAGTTCACTACGTCGACTGCGGCACCAGCGGCGGCGTGTGGGGACTCGCCGAGGGCTACAGCATGATGATCGGCGGCAACGAGTCCGTAGTCGAACGCTTGCGGCCGATCTTCGAGACGCTGGCACCGGCGCCGGATCGAGGCTGGGGTCGCGTAGGCCCGATCGGCGCCGGCCACTTCACGAAGATGGTCCACAACGGCATCGAATACGGCCTGATGCAAGCTTATGCCGAGGGCTTTTCGATCATGCAGCGCAAATCGGAATTTGCGCTCGATCTACACCAGATCGCCGAAATTTGGCGCTCTGGCAGCGTGGTGCGTTCGTGGTTGCTTGACTTGACGTCGATCGCGCTGCGGGACAACCCCAGTCTCGACGGCATCGCGCCGTATGTGCCCGACTCCGGCGAGGGGCGCTGGACAGTTGCCGAGGCGATTGATCTGGACGTTGCAGCGCCGGTGATCACGCTGTCGCTGCTCACGCGTCTCGCCTCGCGCGATGCAGATTCATTCTCCGACAAACTGCTATCGGCGATGCGAAATCAGTTCGGCGGGCACGAGATCAAGAAGGAATGAGCTCTTCTGACCCGCAAGTCGGTCTTCTCGTGACCGCCGGTTATGCTCGACCCAGTGCAAAGCTGATCAAGTGGGTCCGACATGGTGACTCCGCATTACAGCGCTTGCCGAACGCAGGGCAAGATTCGCCCCGTCAACCGGTGACAAGCGCGGCGTCGACAATCTGTTGCGCCTGTTCGAGAATCTCGCGTAAATGGGCTTCGCCGCGAAAACTTTCCGCGTAAATCTTGTAGATGTCTTCGGTGCCGGACGGCCGCGCGGCGAACCAGCCGCTTGCCGCGACCACCTTGATGCCGCCGATAAGTGCGTCGTTGCCCGGGGCGCGGTCGAGCACGCGCTCTATTTTTTCCCCGCCTAATTCTTTGATGCGCAACTGCAGCGGTGAAAGTCTTGCGAGTCGTCGCTTTTGCTCGGCCGTGGCCGGCGCTTCGACTCTGTCGGCCGTAGGATCGCCCAGGTCGCGCGTCAGATCACGATACAGCTCGCCGGGATCGCGGCACGTGCGCGCGGTGATCTCGGCGGCCAGCAGCGCCGGCACGATGCCGTCCTTGTCGGTCGTCCACACCGAACCGTCGATGCGGCTGAACGATGCGCCGGCGCTTTCTTCGCCGCCGAATGCCAGCGAGCCGTCAAGCAAGCCCTCGACGAACCATTTGAAGCCGACCGGGACTTCAACCAGTTTGCGACTCGCTCGGGCAGTCACGCGGTCGATCAGCGCGCTGCTGACCACCGTCTTGCCGACAGCAGCAGCGCTGCCCCAGCGCGCGCGATTGCGGAACAGATAATCGATCGCCACCGACAGGTAGTGATTCGGAGGCAGCAGCCCGGCGCCCGGCGTGACGATGCCGTGCCGGTCGTGGTCGGTGTCGCACGCGAACGCAATGTCGTAGCGATCCTTCAGGCCGATCAGCCGCTGCATCGCGTACGCCGACGACGGGTCCATCCGAATGCAGCCATCCCAGTCGAGGCTCATGAAGCCGAAGGTCGAGTCGACTTCGCCGCTGACAACAGTCAGATTGAGTTGGCAGCACTCCGCAATGCGCGCCCAGTAATGCACGCCGGCGCCGCCGAGCGGATCGACGCCTATGCGAATGTCGGCGCCTCGGATCACATCGAAGTCGATTACGTTTTCGAGATCGGCAACGTAGGCGCTGAGGAAATCGTGCTCGCGCGTGGTCTCAGCGCGCCGCGCCTGATCGAACTGAATGCGCCGCACGCCTTTCAAGTTGCCTTCGAGCAGCGCGTTCGCCCTGGCTTCGATCCAGCCGGTCACGTCGGTGTCGGCCGGGCCGCCGCTGGGCGGGTTGTACTTGAAGCCGCCATCCTCGGGCGGGTTGTGCGACGGCGTTATCACAATGCCATCGGCGAGCCCGCTGCTGCGGCCGCGGTTATAAACGAGGATCGCGTGCGATATTGCCGGCGTCGGCGTGTACTCGCCGCCTCGTGCAATCCGCACTTCAACCCCGTTGGCGGCGAGCACCTCGAGCGCGCTTTCAAACGCCGGCACAGACAGCGCGTGCGTGTCGATGCCGAGAAACAGCGGTCCGTCGATCGAATGCTGCTTGCGGTACAGGCAGATTGCCTGACTGATGGCCAGCACATGCCACTCGTTGAAGGTTTTTTCCAGAGCGGAGCCGCGATGCCCCGACGTGCCGAACGCGACTCGTTGCGCCGGCACTGACGGGTCGGGCACCTCGGAGTAGTAGGCGGCGACGAGTCGAGCAACATCGATCAACATCGCGGGCGTTGCCGGCGTGCCTGCCAAGGGACTGACGTTCATCAAGGCATCACTTGGGCGGTGACTAAACGCGCGAGGCACTCGCCTTTTCGAAGATCGCCACCCATTCTCGGAAGCGCCCGGCGATGCGTGACGCGGCGTCTTGCCGCGTCGCTTTCCCGCCCACATAGTCGGCCACCGCGTCCCAGAAGGTCGTGCGCCCGATTGCGAAGCCGATGAAACCCGGCACGGCAGCGGCGATTTCAAGCCAGTGCACCACTTTGTCCTGGTCCGCGCCACGCCCCAGCACGATGCAGGCAACGTCGCGCCGGCCATCGCGCTGCGCAGCTTCGACGATGCGTTCGCATTCATCGCTGCGAGCGAGCCCTTCGATCTTCCACACGTCGGGTTCGACCCCCGCGTCCTGCAAAGCGCGAATACTCTGCAGCATCAACCCGGGACGAAGCCGGATATCGTATTGCTGCTTGTCCGATTGCACGGCCGCTGTTTGCGTCGTCGTTGCCGGCACCAGCAACTCGAACATGAAGCGCCGATTTGCGCTGCGGCAGTACTCCGAGAGCTGCTTTAACCGCGCCGTCTGGCGGCGATTGAGCGCCGCGTCGCCCTCTGGGTTGTAACGCACCAGGACCTTGGCGAAGGTCGGGTCGAACGCTTCGATGTGCTCCGCAAACGCTGGGCCGTATTCGAATTCAAACTCCTCTGATCCGCTCTTCTCGGTTGATAGCGCAGTCACGTAGCCGCTCGCATTCGCGTCGCGCAGAATGTCGGCACCGAACTGCTCGTCGACCAAAATGCCGGCGCTTTGCTTCGGCGCATCGGCGCCGATCGATTGGCTGAACCCTTCGTAGATCACACGCTTGCTGTCGGCGACATTGCGATGCTGTTCCGGAGTGAGCGGCGGCTCATAGTGAAACATGCCGCTTACATACGAGTGGCGATGATCGAACGGCAGCAGGTACAGCGGTTGTGTGTAGCCGAGGCTCACGTCAACATCTACCCGTTGCGCGCGCCGGCATCGGCGAGCGCCTCGCTCTTGTCGGCAATACGCTGCAGCAGCGCCTGCCACGACTTCACGAACGCCCGCGCGCCCTCTTTCTGCAATTGCGTGGCGAGCGCGTCGATGTCGATACCCGCCTGCGCGAAATTCTTCAGCACTGCTTCGGCGTCGCCGCCGTCCTCGGCCATCACCCCCTTTAACTCGCCGTGTTCGGCAAACGCGCGCAGGGTTTTCTCTGGGATGGTGTTGATCGTGTCGGGCGCTGCCAATGCTTCGACATACAGCGTGTCCGACGCGTTCGGATCCTTGGTGCCGGTGCTGCCCCACAACAGCCGCTGCGGACTAGCACCGGCTGCTGCAAGTGCGCGCCAGCGCGGCGACGCAAGCAGCTCGCGATACGCGCGATAAGTGCGCGCGGCGATCGCGATGCCGAGCCGATTGCGCAATGGCGCCGGCACCTTGTCGCTCACCGACTTGTCCCAGCGGCTGACGAACACCGATGCGACCGAGCCGACTCTCGGATCGAGCCCGGCGGCGATGCGCCGCTCGATCCCGCGCAGGTATGCCTCGGCCGAAGCGAGATACTGCTCGCGCGAAAACAGCAACGTGACGTTGATCGGCACACCGGCGAAGATCGATTCCTCGATCGCCGGAACGCCTTCGGGTGTGCCGGGAATCTTGACGAACAAATTCGGCCTCTCGGCCTGCCGATAAATCCGCGCCGCCGCATCGATGCTGCTGGCGGTGTTGTCGGCCAGCAGCGGCGACAGCTCCATCGACACCCAGCCATCGACCTGATCGGTGGCATCGAAGATCGGGCGAAACAGCTCCGCGGCCCGGCGCAGATCTTCGAGTGCCAATTCGACGAATAGCGCCTCGCCGGATTTACCCGCCGCGGCCTTGGTGCGAATGCCCTCGTCGTAGGCGTCGCCCGCGCCGATCGCTTCATCGAAGATGGTGGGATTGGATGTCAGCCCCGTGACTGAAAAATGGTCGATGTAGCGGCGCAGCGTGCCATCGCTCAACAGTCGGCGCGATATGTTGTCGAGCCACAGACTCTGGCCTAGCTCGTGCAGGCGTTGCGTGTTGTTCATGCAGCCTCCGTTTCTAACGCAAGTGTGGTCTCGGGCTTCGGATCGTGCCAGCCTTCGTGACCGGTGATGACGTTGGATGCCGAGGGAGGGCCCCACGTTCCGGGCTCGTATTCGACGACCGGCGCCGGATGGCGCAGAACTGGATCGACCACGTGCCACGCCGCCTCGACGCTGTCGTCGCGCGTGAAAAGCGATGTATCGCCGCGCAGCGCGTCGCCCAGCAACCGCTCGTACGGTAAGTCTTCGCTGGCAAGCGAGCGGCGCGCGACCAGCTCGACCGGCTCGCCGAGCATTTCATCGCCAAGCCGCTTGACCCGGGCGCCGGCGGAGATCACGACTTCCGGGCCGAGGCGGAATCGAAAGTAGTTCGATTGCGCCGGATCGGTCCGGTCGAAGATCGCGAGCGGCGGAATTTTCAGGTCGACCTTGACTTCGGTCGCCGTAATCGGTAGCCGCTTGCCGGCGCGAATGTAGAACGGCACGCCGGCCCAGCGCCATGTCTCGATCCGCAGCCTTAGGGCCGCAAACGTCTCGACCTGCGAATCGGGCGCCACGCCAGCTTCATCGCGGTAGCCGCGAAACTGTCCGCGCACGACTTGGCGCGGATCGAGCGGCCGCATCGCGCGGAACAACCGCAGCTTTTCGGCGCGCATCGATTCGGGGTCTCGCCCAACTGGCGAATCCATCGCGAGCAGTGCGATCACCTGCAGCAGATGGTTTTGCACCACGTCGCGGATCGCGCCGACTTCTTCGTAGAAGCTGCCGCGGCCCTGCACGCCGAAGCTCTCGGCCATCGTGATCTGCACGCTGTCGATGTAGTTGCGATTCCAGATCGGTTCCAGGAATGCATTGGCGAATCGAAAATAGAGCAGGTTCTGCACCGCCTCCTTGCCGAGGTAGTGGTCGATCCGAAACACCGACGCTTCGGGGAATACCTGGTGCAGCGTGCGGTTCAGCGCCTGCGCCGATTCGAGGTCGCGCCCAAAGGGCTTTTCGACGATCACGCGCGCGTGGTGGGCGCAGCCGGCGTTCGCGAGCCCCTGCACGACGGTGCCGAACATGCTGGGAGGGATCGCCAGATAGTGCAGCGGCCGCTGCGCGCCGTCGAGCGCCTGCTTCAAACGATCGTAAGTGGCTGGGTCCTCGTAGTTGCCTTCTACAAAGCGCAGCTGCGCGACGAGTTTCGCATACGCAGCCGCGTCGACCCCTCCATATTCCTGAAGCGATTCGCGCGCCCGCAGGCGCAGCTTATCGAGCGACCATCCTGCACGTGCAATGCCGATGATCGGGATATCGAGCTCACCGTGACGGATCATTGCCTGCAGCGCCGGAAATATCTTCTTGTAGGCCAGATCGCCGGTGGCGCCGAAGAAAACAAAAGCATCAGAATGGGGCGGTGGCATTTCAATCCGTGAGGTCTGTACCGGCAGCAGGATAGTTGAACGCCGAGTGCTTCGCGGCGCATCTGCGCTCGCAGTAGCAACTTGGTATCCTGCCCAATGCCGCAACAACGCGTTGGACGTCGCAATTGAGGGCGAGCAGCAGTTCCATCCTCGGGCATCTGACCCAATTTAAGACGCGTTTTTCCACCGGCGCCCTGTCGCTTGCGTCATCGGTCGAGGAAGCGCCGCTGCGGTCGGAGCTATTCAGCGCCGACCAGATGGAGCAGTACGGCAAGACGCTGGCGGCCGCGCACAAGGTGACGTCGCGTCGGACGCGCGATCCGCTGCTCGCGCGCCTGGCTGACAACGAAGCCGCGCTGGTCGGAGTGTGCAACCTGTTGACGGCGTCATTGACTGCGCATCAGCGGATCACGCCGGCCGGCGAATGGCTGATCGATAACTTCCATCTGATCGAAGAGCAGATCGCAACTGCGAAGCGGCATCTGCCGCGCGGCTATAGCCGCGAGCTGCCGCGCCTGGCCGGCGGGCCGTCGGCCGGACTGCCGCGCGTGTACGACATCGCACTCGAAACGATCTCGCACGGTGACGGCCTGGTCGACGCGCACCGTTTGAGTCGATTCGTGGCTGCGTACCAGACAGTGACTGCGCTGAAGCTGGGCGAGCTGTGGGCGATTCCGATCATGTTGCGTCTGGCGCTGATCGAGAACCTGCGGCGCGTCGGCGTGCGAATGGCGGCCGGGCGTGCCGACCACGATTTAGCGACCGTCTGGGCCGACCAGATGATGGCCATCGCCGAGAGCGATCCGAAGAACCTGATCCTGGTGATCGCCGACATGGCGCGCTCGTCGCCGCCGCTCGGCAGCGCATTCGTCGCCGAGCTGACGCGCCGCTTGCAGGGACAGAGCCCTGCGCTGGCTCTGGCGCTGACCTGGATCGAGCAGCAGCTGGCGGAGTCCCATTTGACGATCGACCAGCTGGTGCAGCTGGAGGCGCAGCTGCAGGCGTCGCATCAGGTGTCGATCAGCAACAGCATCGGCAGCCTGCGCTTACTGAGCGCGATCGACTGGCGCGAATTCGTCGAACAGATGAGCGTGGTCGAAAAAATTCTGCGCGAGGACCCGGCCGGCGTTCACGCGTCGATGGAGTTCGCGACGCGCGACAGCTACCGGCATGCGACCGAACAGATCGCCCGCCACAGCATATTGTCGGAATCGGAAGTCGCCGCGAGAGTGATCGAACTGGCGCGTGCCGGCGCTAATACAGGCGACCCAACGGCCGACCCTCGCACATCGCACGTCGGCTACTACCTGGTCGATCAGGGCGTAGCAGCGCTGGAAAGCGCTGTCGGCGTCAAGCGATCGGGGCTTGCATCGCTGCGTGCCTTCGGGCGTCGCCGCCCGCTACCGGTTTATCTGGGAACAATTGCAGCGATCACGGGCGCGCTGACCGCCGTGTTGATCGCGCGCGCCTTTTCCGGGCTGGGCACGCCGAACAGCGATGGTTCGATTGTGCTGCTGGTGGTGGTCGTGGCGCTGACGCTGCTGGCCACCAGCCAGCTTGCGGTTGCAATCGTCAACTGGCTTGCGACGCTGCTGGTCACGCCGCATTCGCTGCCGAGAATGGACTACAGCGAGGGGATCGTGCCCGATGCGCGCACGTTGGTCGTCGTTCCGACGCTGTTGACCGATCGCGAGGGTGTTGAAAATTTAGTCGAAGGGATCGAAGTCCGATTCCTCGCCAATCGCGACCCGAGCCTGCACTTTGCGCTGCTGACGGATTTCCCGGACGCCGCCGAAGAAACCCTACCGACCGATGCGCCGCTACTGCAGCTGGCGCGCGACGGGGTCAGCGCACTCAATCGCACGTATGGCGGCGATGAAGCCGACGACCGCTTTTACCTGCTGCATCGCCCGCGCCGCTTCAATCCGCAGCAGCGCGCCTGGATGGGCAAAGAGCGCAAGCGCGGCAAGCTGGAAGACTTGAATTCCCTGCTGCGTGGCAATCCTGGTGATGCGTTTTCATCGATTGTCGGCAACATCGAGCCGTTGCGGCAGGTCAAGTACGTCATCACGCTCGATACCGATACGCAGCTGCCTCGCGACAGCGCGCGCCAGATGATCGGTGTGATGGCGCATCCGCTGAATCGCCCGCAATTCGACCGGCAGCAGCCCGATCGCCCGCAAGCCGTCCCGCAGCGCATCGTCACCACCGGCTACGGCATCCTGCAGCCGCGCGTTGCGGTCAGTTTGCCTGGCACTCGCCGCTCGCCGTACGCACGGCTGTACAGCGGGGAGCCCGGCCTCGATCCGTATACACGCACGGTCTCCGATGTGTATCAGGACGTTGCCGGCGAAGGCTCTTTTATCGGCAAGGGTATTTACGACGTCGATGCGTTCGAAGCTGCGCTTGCTGCGCGCCTGCCTGACAACCGGATCCTGAGCCACGACCTGCTTGAAGGGTGCTATGCACGCTCGGGATTGCTGAGCGACGTCGAGCTCTACGAGCAGTTCCCGGTGCGCTACAGCGCCGACGTCGCGCGCCGACATCGCTGGATTCGCGGCGACTGGCAGCTCGTTGGATGGCTGCGCGCCCGAGTGCCGACCGCCGACGGGCAGCGGGTGCGCAACCCGCTGTCGTGGCTATCGCATTGGAAGATCTTCGACAACCTGCGCCGCAGCTTGGTCCCCACCGCATTGTTGCTGCTGCTACTCGGTGGCTGGGCGCTGCGTGAGCCTCTGCTGTGGACCGCGTTGGTGATCGGTGTTCTATTGGTGCCCTCCCTTGCGACTGCGTTGACTGATCTGATTCGCAAGCCCACCCACGCGCCGCTCGAGCAGCATGTCATCGCAGTCGCGCGCACCGCGCGCGTGCACTTCATGCAGGCATTGCTGGCGCTCGCATGGCTTCCGTACGAGGCGTTCTATTCGCTCGATGCAATCTTGCGGACGCTGTGGCGCGTTGCGATCTCTCATCGCAGGCTGCTCGATTGGAAGCCGTCAAACATCGTCGAACGGCAGCTCGAAGAGGGCGACGGCGCCAACCTCGATGTGGTGTACCGCACGATGTGGATTGCGCCCGCGATCGCAGTGCTGACGTGGACGGTAATGCCGGCGATGAACGTGTCGGCACTGCGGATTGCAGCACCCATCTTGTTGTTGTGGCTCGTTTCACCGGCGCTCGCGTGGTGGGTTAGCCGGCCGCTTGCGCCCCGCACCGAGGAGCTGGCGCTGGGGCAAATACAGTTTCTGCGGCGGCTGGCGCGCAGGACGTGGGGTTATTTCGAAACCTACGTCAACGCCGAAGAAAACTGGCTGCCGCCGGACAACGTACAACAGAAGAACGGAATCGTCATCGCGCACCGCACGTCGCCGACCAATATGGGCCTCGCGCTGCTCGCCGATATGACCGCGCACGATTTCGGCTATCAATCGACGGGGCAACTGGTGACGCGCGCGACCAACGCTTTGCGGACCATGCAATCGCTGGACCGGTACCGCGGCCACTTTTTCAACTGGTACGACACCCACACGCTCGCGCCGCTGACGCCGCGCTACATTTCGACGGTCGACAGCGGCAATCTCGCGGGCCATTTGCTGACGCTTCGCGTCGGATTGGCGGCACTTGCCGACGCGCCGATCGTTCATCCGGGCTGGCTGCGCGGTGTCGACGACACCCTGCAAGTGCTGCGCGAAACGATCGAAACGCCGGCACCGCGCGTGATCGTCCGCTTCATGGCGGCGCTCGACGGCGCTGCCGCCGAGCGTGAAGTCTCGCTCGATTCGGTGTGGCGCCACGTCGACGCCCTGGCCGCGCGCGCGGTCGACGTTGCCGCGCACTACGCAGCGTTGCCGGCGGTAGCGCCCGCACCGCCGGTGTTTGCCGGGCCCGAAGTCAGCGATGGCGCTGACCAGCGCCTGATTGAAGGCCAGGGGTGGGCGCAGGCGCTGGCTCGCCAGTGCGTGGGCCTACGCGAAGAGTTGCTGCTGCTTGCTCCGTGGCTGCCGGTACCGAAGCCCGCCGGCAACACGGCTGCCAGCGCGGGGGGCGATGCAACGGTTCCGACGCTGCGCGCGCTAGCCACTGCCGGCACGCCGGTCGACGCGGCGCGGCCCGAATGCGCGGCGCTGTACGCGCAGGGTGCGGCGAGAGCGCGCGAGCGCATCGAGGCGATCGATCAACTCGCTCATCTGGCCAGTGAGTTTGCGCGGATGGATTACAGCTTCTTGTTCGACAAGGTGCGCCGGCAGTTCGTCATCGGCTACAACGTCAGCGACATGCGCACCGATGCTAGCTACTACGATCTGCTGGCATCGGAAGCGCGTCTCGCAAATTTCGTCGCCATCGCGCAAGGCCGACTGCCGCAGGAAAGCTGGTTCGCGCTCGGCCGCCTGCTGACCGCCGCAGGCGGTGAGCCGCTGCTGCTGTCGTGGAGCGGCTCGATGTTCGAGTACCTGATGCCGGTGCTGATCATGCCGACGTACGAGAACACGCTGCTCGATCAGACCTACAGCGCAGCGGTGCAAAGGCAGATCGAATATGGCCGCCAACGCGGCGTTGCCTGGGGCGTTTCGGAGTGCGGCTACAACGCCGTCGATGCGCTCGACAATTACCAGTACCGTGCGTTCGGCGTGCCCGGACTGGGACTGAAGCGCGGTCTGGCCGACGATCTCGTGATCGCCCCTTACGCCTCCGCGCTGGCGCTGATGGTCACGCCCGAAGCGGCGTGCGCGAATCTGCAGCGGCTCGCCGGCGACGGGTTGTACGCGCGCTTCGGCCTGTTCGAAGCAGTCGATTACACGCCGTCGCGTCAGCGGCGCGGTGAATCGCGCAGCATCGTGCAATCGTTCATGGCACATCACCACGGAATGAGCCTGCTTGCCTTTTCGCACGCGCTGCTGCACAGGCCGATGCAGAAACGCTTCGAGTCCGACCCGCAGTTCAAGGCCACGTTGCTTCTGCTGCAGGAACGCATACCGCGCGCGACGCCTTTCTACGCAACTGCCACGATTGCGCCGGAGTTACGCGTCGGCAGCGCCAGCGCCGAGCCGCCGGTGCGCGTGCTGACGACACCGCATACGCCGGTCCCGGAAGTGCATCTGCTGTCGAACGGTCGCTATCACGTGATGGTAACGAACTCGGGTGGCGGCAGCAGCCGCTGGAAGGATTTCGCGATCACCCGCTGGCGCGAGGACGCGACGTGCGACAACTGGGGCATGTTCTGCTACCTGCGCGACGTCGCCAGCGGTGAGTTTTGGTCATTGGCATACCAGCCGACGCAGCGCGTGGCCGAGCGTTATGAAGCCATCTTCACTGAGGGCCGCGCAGAATTTCGACGGCGCGATCTCGATATCGAGACCCACACCGAGATCGTCGTGTCGCCCGAGGACGATATCGAGTTGCGGCGCGTGCGCATCACCAACCGTGGGCGGACGCGTCGCACGATCGAAATCACCAGCTACGCCGAAATGGTGCTCGCGCCGCCGGCGGCCGACGCGCTGCACGCCGCGTTCAGCAACCTGTTCGTGCAGACGGAGGTCATTGCGCGACGCGCCGCGATCCTGTGCACGCGGCGGCCGCGCTCGCGCGACGAGCACACGCCGATCTCGTTTCAGCTGATGACCGCGCACGGAAACACCGGCGTTCCTTCGTTCGAGACCGATCGTGTGCGCTTCGTCGGTCGCGGCGGGACAGTGGCTGCGCCGCACGCGCTGACGCGCCGAGGTGGGCTGTCAGGTTCGGCCGGCTCCGTACTCGATCCAATCGCCGCGATTCGTCAGCAGTTGACGATTGACGGCGGCGAGTCGGCCACCGTCGATATCGTTTGCGGTGTGGCCGACACGCGCGACGCCGTACTTGGACTGATAGAAAAGTATCAGGACCGCCGGCTGGCCGATCGCGTCTTCGACCTTACATGGACTCATAGCCAGGTCGTGCTGCGGCAGCTGAACGCCACCGAAGCGGACGCCCAGTTGTATGGCCGGTTGGCGAGCTCGGTGCTGTACGCCAATGCTGCGCTACGCGGCGCACCGGGGGTATTGATGCGCAACCGGCGCGGTCAATCGGGACTGTGGGGTTACGCGATCTCGGGCGACCTGCCGATCGTGCTGCTGCAGATTGCGAAAGGAGAAAGCATCGATCTCGTACGCCAACTCGTCCAGGCCCACGCGTACTGGCGACTTAAAGGGCTTGCGGTCGATCTGGTGATCTGGAACGACGATCACGATGTCTACCGCCAGCAATTGCAGGAGCAGATCCTCGGGCTGATCGCAGCCGGCGTCGAGGCGCACTTCGTCGATCGCCCCGGAGGCATTTTCGTGCGACAGGCGGAACAGATATCAAATGAAGATCGTCTTCTGTTCGAATCGGTTGCGCGTGTGATCATCTCCGACGTGCGCGGCACGCTGGCCGAACAGGTAAGCCGCCGTGCGCCGGTCGACGTGCGGGTGCCGCGCCTAGCGCCAACGCGCGGCTATCGCCCCGAGCCGCCGCTCGAGCCCGTTCTCGACGATCTGATCCTGTTCAATGGGCGCGGCGGTTTCACGCCCGATGGGCGCGAGTACGTGATCGCGCCGCCTGCGGGCGAAGCAACGCCGGCGCCTTGGGTCAACGTGCTAGCGAATCCGCACTTCGGAACCGTCATCTCCGAAAGCGGCAAGGCGTACACGTGGGGTACCAACGCACACCTGTATCGGTTGACACCGTGGCACAACGACGCGATTGGTGAAGCGAACGGCGAGGCGCTTTACATCCGCGACGAAGACAACGGCCACGTTTGGTCACCAAGTTCATCGGATCTTTCGACCTCTGAAGGCATCGCGCCCACCGTGACACGCCACGGGTTTGGCTACAGCGTATTCGAGCGCATCGAGGATGACGTTCACTCCGAGCTGACGGTGTTCGTGGCGCTCGACGCTTCGATCAAGTTTTCGGTGCTGAAATTATCGAATCGGTCGGAGCGTCCGCGCCGCCTGTCGGCCACCGGTTACGTCGAATGGGTATTGGGCGATCTGCGCACGAAGTCCGCGATGCACATAACGACCGAGGTCGACGCGAGGACAGGCGCCCTCTACGCCCGTAATCCCTACAACTCGGAGTTCGCCGAATGGATCAGCTTCTTCGATGTCGATGATCCCGCGCGCACCGTCACCGGCGATCGCACCGAGTTCATCGGCCGCAATCGCACGTGGCTCGCGCCGGCGGCACTGCGACGTACGCGGCTATCGGGCCGTGTCGGCGCAGCGCTGGATCCGTGCGCGGCGATGCAGGTAACGCTCGATCTCGCACCGGAGCAGGAACGTGAAATCGTATTCCGCCTTGGTGCCGCCAACAACGCCGCGGCCGCCACCGCGCTGGTACAGCGCTTCCGCGGCGTCGCAGTGGCCCATCAAGCGCTCGAAGCGGTTACGCAACACTGGCAGCACACGCTCGCGGCGGTCCAGGTCGAAACGCCCGACGCCGCGCTCAATGTGCTGACCAACGGCTGGCTGGTGTATCAGACGATGGCGTGCCGCTTGTGGGCGAGAAGCGGCTACTACCAGTCGGGCGGCGCCTATGGATTCCGCGATCAGCTGCAGGACGTGATGTCGCTGGTGCACACCGAGCCCGGTGCAATGCGCACGCAGATCGCGCTGTGCGCCAGCCGCCAGTTCGTCGAAGGCGACGTACAGCACTGGTGGCACCCACCGTCGGGGCGCGGTGTGCGCACGCACTGCTCGGACGATTACTTGTGGCTACCGCTGGCGACCAGCCGCTATGTTGTCGCGACGGGCGATAAGTCGATTCTCGACGAGACGTCGCGCTTTCTGGAAGGGCGTCCGGTCAATGCCGAAGACGATTCGTACTACGACATGCCGGTGCGATCCGACGAGAGCGCCGATGTTTATCAGCATTGCGTGCGCGCGATCCTGCACGGACTCACGTTCGGGGAGCACGGGCTGCCGCTGATCGGTTCCGGTGACTGGAACGACGGCATGAACCTGATCGGTATGCGCGGCAAGGGTGAAAGCGTGTGGCTCGCATTTTTCCTGTGCTTCGTGCTGCGTCAATTCGCGCCGGTGGCACGGCTGCGCGGCGACACCTCGTTTGCGGCGCGCTGCGAGCACGAAGCCACGCAGCTTTCGGCGCGGATCGAGCAGAACGCATGGGACGGCGACTGGTATCGCCGTGCTTACTTCGACGACGGCACACCGCTCGGCTCGAAGAGCAACACTGACTGCCAGATCGATTCGATCTCGCAAAGCTGGTCGGTGCTGTCGGGCGCAGGCGACACGGCGCGCTCGCGCCGCGCAATGGACGCGGTTTATGCGCGCCTGGTGCGACGCGAGCACGCGCTGATCCAGCTGCTCGATCCACCATTTGACAAGTCGGGCATGGATCCCGGATACATCCGTGGCTACGTGCCTGGCGTGCGCGAAAACGGCGGCCAGTACACGCACGCTGCAATATGGACCGCGATGGCATTCGCCGCGCTGGGCGACAGCCGCCGCGCGTGGGAGCTGACGTCAATGATCAACCCGGTCAACCACGGCCGCACCGCGGAGGCAACGGCGATCTACAAAGTCGAGCCGTACGTTGTCGCCGCCGACGTCTACGCGGTCGCACCGCATACGGGGCGCGGCGGGTGGACCTGGTACACCGGCTCGGCCGGCTGGATGTACCGGCTGATCGTCGAATCGCTGCTGGGGCTGAAGCGTGAAGGTGATCGGCTGCACATCACACCCTGCCTGCCCACCGAGTGGAATGAATTCAAGCTCCGCTATCGCTACCGCGAAACCGAATACCGGATCACCGTGCTTCGGTTTGAACCAGAACACGACGAGGAGCCCGCTCCGACGCGCATTACAGTCGATGGCATCGCACTCGATACGGATTACTTGCTGCTGATCGATGATCAACGACCGCATAACGTCGAGGTGCGAGTTCACGCCGCAACGCTGACGGGCACACCGCTGCACGCGGGATAAGGCATCTGAACTACCGCGCATCAGCAGATCGCTGACGCGCAAACCTATCGACGCTCGATCCAATACAACGCACTCATCGCTGCCGCCAGAACAACCAGGCTCGGCAACGCAGCAACGATGATCGGTGGCCATGTGTTCAGCAATCCGAGGTGCGCAAACAATTTGTTGAGTCCGTAGAAAGCCACGCCGATCATTACGCCGGTGAAGATCTTCAGACTCATCCCGCCCGACCGCACGTGCATGAACGCAAATGGCAGTGCCAGCGCCATCATCACCAGCACCGCCCATGGATAAAACAGCTTGCCCCAGAACGCGATCTCGTAGCGCTCGGTCTGCTGGCGGTTGTCCGCCAGATGCTGGATGTACTGAGCGAGGTCCCATCCGGCCATGCGCTCGGGCTGCACGATCATCACACCGAAAATATCGGGCTTCAATTCAGATGACCATGCAAGCTGCTCGGACTTTACGACTTCGGTGCGCGCGGCTTTCACCTGCGGAACTGACGCCTCCGCAGTCGGGCCCGGCAAGCGCGTCTCGACCACGTTGGACAGGGTCCAACCACTGCCGGACTCATAACGCCCGGCTTCGGCGGTCATGATCGAACGCAGCTTGTAATCGCGATCGAATTCGAACACCCGCCAGTCGCGGGTACTTCCATCAGGCGACACCTGCCGCACGTTGATGAAACGAAACGCGCCGATCCGGCCGCCCGGCTCCTTTACAACGTCGCGTACCCACACGCCGGAGCGAAACTCGCGCACGCTGATCGCCGAGCCGGTGGCCTGCAGGCGTGCCCTCTGCGCCAGCTGCTCGGCCGGCGGCGAGATGAACTCGCCGAGCAGATAGGTCAACGCCACGATCAACAGACCGATGCCGACCAGGCTGCTCATCAACCGACGCGTGCTCATGCCAGACACCCGCATGATCGTGAACTCGGAATTGGCAGCGAGCTTCGACAGCGCGTAGATCGTTCCGATCAGCGCCGCAATCGGCATCAATTCGTAAGTGCGCGACGGCAGCGTCAGCGCAACATAGAAGAGCGCGTCACGAAAGCGAAACCCGCGCCGCCCGATCTCGTCTAGCTGCGCCACCATGTCGAAAAACAGAAACAGCGCCAATAAAGCGAACAAAACGAACAAACTTGCGCTTGCGATTTCGAGCCACAAGTAGCGGCGAATGGTTTTCACGGGACTTGCTCCGGCTTACCCTTCGATGCTCGCAGCCATTGCGGAAGCCAGCGTTGCATGAACACGCGCCGTGCAAACAGTGCGACCACAAGCGCGAGAAACAACGCGTGCACCACCCAGACGCCGATATAAAACGTCAGCCTGCCCTGCTGCACATACGCCTGCACGGTATTCATTACGTTCAGATAGAAAGTAAAGAGCAGCACAGCAACAATCAGGTTGAACGATCTTCCGACACGCGGATTCACGTAGGCCAGCGGAACCGCAAGCAGGCTGACTAGCAGCGCCATGATCGGCAACCCGACGCGCCACAACATCTCGCCGAGATTCAATGGCGTCGGCTCGGCCAACAGCTGCGCCAACGTGAGCGTTTTCGCGCGGCGCTCGCCGATAGGCTGATCGGCGCGGCTCTCGAGCCGCACCGCATACCGATCGAACTCCATCGCTCGGTACTCGAGTTTGCCCGGTGTACCTTCATAACGTCGACCCTGTTCGAGCACGAGGAACCGATCGCCGTTCTTGGCGACTTCGATCACGCCTCTCGACGCGACGATCAATCCCTCGCGGTTCTGGCTCCGCATGCTGACGAATACGTTGCGCACGTGGCCGTCGAGCACGTCAACCGACTCGACGAAGAACACACGATCGGCGTCGCCCGACTCGATGAAACGCCCGGGTGCAACGCGACTTACGTCATCACGCTTCTCGAACCGCTCGCGGCTCTCTTCGATCTGCGAGTTCGACCACGGGGTGACAAACAACGCCAGTAAAGCGATTGATACGACGATGGGCCACGCGAAGCGCAGCACTGGTGTGATCCACGCCGTCAGGCTGTAGCCGGCCGTAAACCACACGACCATTTCGGAATCGCGGTAGGAGCGTGTCAGCGTCATCAGCACCGACACGAACAGGGTCAGCGTGAGAATGATCGGCAGCCACGTAAGCGCAGTCAGCGCAACCAGCTCGAAGACCGCCTGGTTGTCGACCCTGCCGCCGGCGGCTTGGCCGATGATGCGCACCAGACCGACCGAAAATAGGATCGAAAACAGAACGGTGAAAACCGCGCTCGCGGTGCTGGTCAACTCGGAGATGAGCGAGCGCCGGAAAATCATCGTGGCGGCAACGCGTCGCTGAAGGAAAGACGCGGCCTGGGGCTATATACTGCCTCGCCCGCCGCAAGCGGCCCTGCGCTGCACACAATCGCGAGACACGTGATGGGCAAAGCGGCTAGGCAGTTGCAAACACAGAACAACGAGGCGAAGGGAGAAGCGCCGATGGAATTTATCACAGCGGTCGGCCGGCCCGACGCTATCAAGACGGACGCCATCGTGGTCGGCGTACATGCCGGTGGCGAGTTGACCCCGACCGCAAAGGCGCTCGACGGCGCCAGCCGGGGTGCGATCAAGGCTGCGGTCAAGAGCGGCGACATGACCGGCAAGCGTGGCACCGTTTTGCCGCTGTTGGGTCTGTCCGGGGTCATGTCACCGCGCGTACTGTTGACGGGCCTGGGCGCCAAAGAGGAGTTCAATGAGCGGCACTTTACCGACGCGGTGCGCTTTAGCGTGAAGGCCTTCAACGGCGCCGCCAAGAACGTGACCGTTGCTTCACTCGACTGGCACGTAAAGGGTCGTGATGCCGAATGGCAAGCGTGCAGCACGGCAATCGCCGCGCGCGAAACATCGTTTCGCACCGACGAATTGAAGAGCAAGCGCGAGCCCGAAGTCAATGGCGCCGCCACCGTTGGGCTGCTGTTGAAAGCACGCAACGCGGGTGCCGAGCGCGGCCTTCGTTACGGCAGCGCGATTTCGAATGGCATGGAGCTGACGAAACGGCTGGGCAATTTGCCGCCCAATATCTGCACGCCGAGTTTTCTCGCCGACGAGGCGCGCAAGATGGCGAAGCAGTGGAAGCTCGATATCGAAGTGCTTGAAACGAAGCAGATTGAAGCGCTGAAAATGGGTTCGTTCCTGTCGGTCGCCAAGGGATCGGCGCAGCCACCGCGGCTGATCGTACTGAAGTACAAAGGTGCGACCAAGGGCGCGCCGATCGTGCTGGTCGGCAAAGGCATCACGTTCGACTCGGGTGGAATTTCGATCAAGCCCGGCGCGGCGATGGACGAGATGAAGTTCGACATGTGCGGCGCTGCCAGCGTGATCGGCACGATGCGTGCGCTGGCCGAGTTGAAACTGAAGATCAACGTTGTGGGCGTGGTGGCCGCGTGCGAGAACATGCCGTCGGGCGCTGCGGTCAAACCGGGCGACATAGTCACCTCCATGTCGGGACAGACGATTGAAATTCTGAACACGGACGCCGAGGGTCGTTTGATCCTGTGTGATGCTCTCACCTACAGCGAGCGCTTTGATCCGGCAGCAGTCATCAACATTGCGACGCTGACAGGTGCGTGTGTCGTGGCGCTCGGCGGCGTCAACTCGGGTTTGTTTTCGAACAATGACCCACTTGCCGATCAGCTGATCAGGGCAAGTCGCGAGGCGAGCGATCCGGCGTGGCGCATGCCGATTGACGACGACTACCAGGAGCAATTGAAATCAAATTTCGCCGACATGGCCAACATCGGAACGCCGGGCGCCGGCGCGGTGATCGCCGCGTGCTTCCTGTCGCGCTTCACGAAAGCCTATCCGTGGGCGCATCTTGATATAGCGGGAACGGCGTGGAAGGGCGGGCCCGCGAAGGGCGCCACCGGCCGCCCGGTGCCGCTGCTGTCCCAGTTTCTGATCGACCGCGCGAAGTAGTTGAGTGACCAGGATTGATTTCCATATCGGAGTGAACCACCGCGTGCACTATGCGTGCCGTGTGATTCGCAAAGCGCGCAAGACCAACATGCGTGCCGTCGTATACGCCGCCCAGGCCGAGCGCCTGGCGCAGTTCAACCAGGCTCTGTGGACTTTCTCGGCGCTCGATTTCGTGCCGCACGTCTACGCAGGCTCGCCGCTCGCGGCGGGCACACCCGTGATCCTGGCGCCGGATGCCGCCTCCGCGCCCGACAGCGACGTTCTGCTGACGCTCGATGACGATGCGCCGCCGGATTTCGAGAAATTCTTCTCTCGCTACGAGCGCGTCATCGAAGTCGTTTCGTGCGATGACGACGATCGGCAGCGCGCACGGACACGTTTCAAGGCCTACCGCGAGCGCGGGTTCCAGCCAAACGCGATCGAAGTGAAAGATGGCGACTAGCTCGCGCAAGGCGACTGACCTCGAACGGCTCACCCAGCCCGGCGGCAAGGTGATGCCCGACGACGCCACCATTCCCGTGCTCACCGAACGGCTGACGCTACCGTCGCTCGACCTCGATATTTCGCTGCCGCAGCCGCCGCCACCGATCGTCGCGCCGATCGCATCGCCGGCACCGCCGCCACCACCAGCAGCAGCAGTTGAACCGTCACCGGCCGCAGCGCGCCCGGCGCCGCCGCCATCGAGCCTGTTCGGATCCGTCGCATCGGTAGCGCCCGTGTATGCGCCTGCACTTCCGTCGGCACCTACCCCCCCACCCCCTCCGCCTGCAATCGACTGGCAGAAAGTAGAAGCCCAGTTGCGCGACAGCCTGCTGCTCGAATTGCAACCGCAGCTTTCAGCGGAGCTCGAGCGTCAGGTGCGCGAGCGGTTGCAACCCACGCTGGTGCGGGCGCTGACTGCATTGATTTCGGATCTGCGGCCGGCGCTCGATTCGACCGTGCGCGAAACCATTGCACGCGCGGTCGCGGCGGAGCTCGAGCGCCAGCGTTCGACTTTGAAGTGACTGCTGCGGATTTGACCAACGCGCCCGGCCCCGAGCTGGCGAAAAGCTTCGACCCTGCGGCGATCGAAGCGCGTTGGTCGCCGCTATGGGAATCGCGCGCCTACTTCGTCGCCGGCACCGATTCGACCAAGCCAGCGTTCTCGATTCAGCTGCCGCCGCCGAACCGGACCGGCATCCTGCACATGGGTCACGCGTTCAATCAGACCATCATGGACGCGCTGACGCGCTACCACCGCATGCTCGGGTTCAACACGCTGTGGCTACCCGGTACCGATCATGCGGGCATTGCCACACAGATCGTGGTCGAGCGACAGCTTGAAGCCAGAGGAATCGACCGGCGTCAGATTGGACGCGAAAAATTTGTCGAAGAGGTATGGAAGTGGCAACACGTGTCGGGCGCCGCGATCCTGCAGCAGATGCGCCGGCTCGGCGCCTCGGTCGACTGGGACCGCGCATACTTCACGATGGATGAGGACCTGTCGCGCGTCGTCGTCGAAACGTTCGTGCGTCTGTACGAGCAGGGGCTGATCTATCGAGGTAAGCGGCTCGTCAACTGGGATCCGAAACTGCAAACCGCGGTGGCCGATCTGGAGGTCGAGACCGAGGAAGAGGACGGTCGTATCTGGGAGATTCGTTACCCGGCCGCCGACGGTAAAGAAACGATCAGTGTCGCAACCACGCGGCCGGAGACGATGCTGGGCGACGTTGCGGTCGCGGTGAATCCAGCAGACGAGCGCTATCGCCATCTGGTCGGCAAAATGCTGACGCTGCCGCTGACGGATCGAAGAATTCCGGTGATCGCCGACGAGTATGTCGATCAGGAGTTCGGTACCGGTGCGGTGAAGATCACGCCGGCGCACGACTTCAACGACTTCGCGCTCGGCCAGCGGCACGGACTAGAACCGCTTTCGATTTTCACTCTCACCGCGACGATCAACGACAACGCGCCGGCCAAGTATCGCGGCATGGATCGCTACGTTGCGCGCAAGGCCGTGCTCGCCGACCTGCGAGCAGCCGGCCTGGTGCTCTCCGAGAAGCCGCACAAGATGGCTGTGCCGCGCTGCGAGCGCACCGGCGAAGTCGTAGAGCCGATGCTGTCAGAGCAGTGGTACATGGCGATGAGCAGGCCCGCACCGGCCGGGACGCTGCACCCGGGACAATCGATCGCGCAGGTCGCGCTCGACGTCGTCGCACGCGGCGACGTGAATATTTTTCCTGAGCAATGGAAGACGATTTACAACCAGTGGCTCGAGAACATTCAGGACTGGTGTATTTCGCGGCAGCTCTGGTGGGGCCACCAGATCCCGGCGTGGTACGACGAGCGCGGCAACGTCTTCGTCGCGCGCAACGAAGGTGACGCGCGCGCGCAAGCCGGTGCGAACGCGCGCCTGACTCGCGATCCAGATGTACTGGATACCTGGGTGTCGTCGGCGATGTTGCCGTTTTCGACGCTGGGATGGCCGGAGCCGCAAGACAAACGCGCATACGACCTGTATCTGCCGTCGACGGTACTCGTCACCGGCTACGACATCATTTTTTTCTGGGTCGCGCGGATGGTGATGATGACGACGCATTTCACCGGGCGCGTACCGTTTCGCAACGTCTATATCCACGGCATGGTGCGCGACGCCGAAGGCGCCAAGATGTCGAAGAGCGAAGGCAACACACTCGACCCGCTCGACATCGTTGACGGCATCGATCTCGAATCTCTGGTGGCAAAGAACACCAGCGGCCTGCGTCGGCCTGAAGACGCGCCGAAAGTCGCCGCAAAGGTACGCAAAAACTTTCCAAACGGCATCGCACCGTATGGCGCCGATGCGCTGCGCTTCACGATGGCCGCCTCGGCGACGCTCGGCCGCACGGTGAACTTCGACATCAAGCGCTGCGAGGGCTACCGCAACTTCGGCAACAAGCTGTGGAACGCCACCCGTTTCGTGCTGATGAACACCGAGGGTCACGATTGCGGGTTGGACCAAGCGCTATTGGTGCAGTTGTCATTCGCAGACCGCTGGATCATCGGCGAATTGCAACGCACCGAGGCCGAGGTAGCGAAAGGATTCGCGGAATACCGTCTCGACAACGTCGCCAACGCCATCTATGTATTCGTGTGGAACGAATACTGCGACTGGTACGTCGAGCTGGCCAAGGTGCAACTGGCCAGCACTGACGCGGCGATACAGCGCGGCACGCGCCGCACGCTGGTGCGGGTGCTGGAAGCGGCGCTGCGCTTGGCGCATCCGGTTATTCCGTTCGTTACTGAGGAGCTGTGGCAGAAGGTGTCGCTTCTGGCAGGAAAGCGCTCTGCGCAACAACAGACGTCGGTGATGATTCAGCCGTATCCGAAAAGTCAGCCCGAGAAAATCGATGCGCCGTCCGACGCCACGGTGGCTCTGCTAAAGCGCATCGTCGATTCGCTGAGAAATCTGCGCAGCGAGATGAGCTTGTCGCCCTCGCTAAAGGTGCCGCTGGTCGCATCGGGGGACGCGGCAACGCTCTCGGCGCTGGCGCCATACGTGCAGGCGTTGGCGCGTTTGTCGCACGTCGAAATCGTCGCCGACGTTAACGCAGCGGCCAACGGCCACGCAGCGCCGATCAAGGTCGTCGACGAATATCGACTGCTGCTGAAGATCGAAGTCGATGTCAAAGCCGAGCGCGACAGACTCGACAAGGAAATCAACCGGCTGGAAAACGAGATTCGTAAAGCCGAAGGGAAGCTAGGCAACGCAAGCTTCGTCGAGCGGGCTCCCCCCGCCGTGGTTGCGCAGGAACGAGAGCGAGTTGCGGGTTTCGATGCGGCGCTGGTCAAAATGCGTGAACAGCGAGCGCGACTTTAGCAAGGTTCGCGGCGCCGACAACTGCAGCGGCTAGCGCGAAGAGTGCTAGTTTTTCGGCGTTGCCGATGCGGCGGGAGCCGGTTTGGGGTCGGCGATGCCGGTTGCGGTGAAGGCACAACGGCGCCCGGAGGTAAGGAAATCTCGCCGACCTGGCTGACGCTATTCACAAAGTGGCGCGTCTCTCCGAAGCAACTGGTGGGCAGCCCGACTTTTTCTTCATAGTGCAGAGTGACGCGCTTGCCCATCACCTTATTGATACTGTCAGCCACCGCGCTGTCGCGCACCGTGAAAAGAAATTTCTCGGGAATGGCGCCGGGCATCGACACCATCGCCATCTCGCCTTCCCACGTCTTGCACAGCCAGCCCTTGCGGCTGAGTTTCTGCACCCACCCGGCCCGCTCGCCGGTCGAATAGTTCCAGCCGAGCACGACGGCGAAGTAACCGATGATCAAGGCAATCGGCACCAGAACCAGCCAGAAGAACATCTTCAACGCGGATGTGCGACGGCGTGGTGCGGCTGTTGTATCGGTCGGCGTGGGGCTGCTCATCTGCGTTTGAGGAAGTGAATGAATTCCTTATTAACCGTCTGCTGTACCAGCAACTCGTTGCCGGTCTGCTTACAGAACGCCTGAAAATCGCGCATCGATCCGGGGTCGGTGGCAACGATCTTCAGCACCTGACCGGTCGTCATGTCAGAAAGCGCCCTCTTTGCGCGCAGGATCGGCAGCGGACAGTTGAGGCCGCGCGTGTCGATTTCCTTATCAGCGGTAACGGGTTGCAGCACGATGATGGCGCAGTGTTCGTCCAGATCTTACGATGCGTCGCGCGGGGCGATTGATCGGTCTACTTCGACGCGGGCTTGCTGTCGCCCGGCGTGACCGCGCCACCGATTACTTTCGCGGTGCCGACCACCGCGTCGGTCGCCACACCGGCCGCACTGGTTCCCACCGACACCGCCGCCGACCCCACTGCTACGGCAGCCGAGCCGACTGCGGTGGTTACAGCGACGACCGCACAGCCGGAAAGTGAAAGCATCAGACAGACAAGCGTGAGCGTTCGCATCGAATTTCCTGAAGTTTGGCGCCGCTAGCGCGGCACCTGTGGCGGTTTTGGATGGAAGCGTGCCATCGCATGCGTGTCGACGTATACGCCGTTACGTAGCGCGTGCGCGCGATGCGTACCTTCCATTTGGAACCCGCAACGTCGATACAAGGCGATGGCGCGTTCGTTGTCGGCGTAAACAGTGAGCTCGATACGCAGATATCCAGCCCAGTTGTCGCACCAGTCAAGCAGCTTCTTCATCATCTCCGAACCGATGCCCTGCCCTTGACGCTCACGCGCGATGCAGATGCCGAGGAAGGCCACATGACGGCGGCGCACACCCCACCCCGCGCCGTGGATCCCGCCGCTCGCAATGACCCGTTCCTGCTCAGTAGCCAACAGATGCAGGCCGTCCTGCTGATCAGCCTGCTGTTCGAGCCTTTTGCGCCAGGCCTCGATGCTCGGATACGGCATTTGCATCAGACCGGAGAACACTTCCGGATCGCTCATCAGACGCGCGAGCTCGGCGGCGTCGTCCGGCGATGCACGCCTGTATTCGATCTCAGCCATCGATCACAGGCGCTGCTGCGCCCACGACTGCACGCTGGCAAGTGCGCTCGTCAGCTTGCTCGGGTCGCTGCCGCCGGCCATCGCCATGTCGGCGCGACCCCCACCCTTGCCGCCAACCTGCTGCGCAACGTAATTGACGAGATCGCCCGCCTTGACCTTCGCGATCGCGTCGGCGGTGACGCCGGCGGCGAGTTGAACCCGCTCGCCGTCGATCGCTCCCAACACGATCACGGCGCTTTTCAACTTTGACTTCAACCGATCCATCGTCTCGCGCAGCGACTTCACGTCGGCGCCATCGAGCGACACCGCCAGCACTTTCACGCCATTGACGTCAACCGCCTGCGACGCGAGGTCATCGCCCTTGGCAGCCGCGAGCCGACTCTTCAGCCGCGCCAGTTCCTTTTCGAGCGACTTCACGTTCTCCTGAATCTGCGTGATCTTCTGCACCACCTCCGTCGTTGGTGCCTTCAGCAGAAACGCCGCGTGTTGCAGATCGCGATCCAGCGCCTGGACATAGTCGACAGCGCCACGCCCGGTGACCGCCTCGACCCGGCGCACGCCGGCGGCGATGCCGCTTTCGGACACGATTTTGAAAAATCCGATGTCGCCGGTGCGCGAGACGTGCGTGCCGCCGCACAGCTCGATCGAGTGATCGCCCATCTGCAGCACGCGTACCTCGTCACCGTACTTGTCGCCGAAGAACGCCAACGCCCCCGCCTTGATGGCTTCGTCGTACTTCATCACGTTGGCCGAGACCTGCGCGTTCGCGCGGATTGCGGTGTTGACCATGTCTTCGACTTTACGTATCTCTTCGGGTGTCATCGCCTTGTCGTGCGAAAAATCGAAGCGGGTGCGCTCGGCATCGACCAATGAGCCCCGCTGCTGCACGTGTTTGCCCAGCACACCGCGTAGCGCCGCGTGCATCAGATGGGTCGCCGAATGGTTGTTGCGGGTGCGCTCGCGCGCTGGCCCATCGACTTTTGCCTGCACGGTGTCGCCGACGCTTAACGCGCCCGATTCAAGCGTCCCGTGATGGCCGAATACATCGGCCTGAATCTTCTGCGTATCCGACACTGCAAAACGAACCACGCGCCGGTCGCTGATTGACTCAAGGACGCCCTTATCGCCGACCTGCCCACCCGATTCCGAATAGAACGGAGTGGAGTTCAGCACCACAATGCCTTCGGCGCCGGCTTGTAAATGTTGAACCGGTGCGCCTTCGTGATACAGCGCGATCACCTTTGCGTCTTCGACCAGCGACGAGTATCCGGTGAAGCGCGTCTTGTCGCCGGCGTATTCGAAACCGCCTGCAAGCTTGAAGCGGGCTGCCGCGCGCGCCTGGCCACGCTGCCTCTCCATCGCCTCGCCAAAACCTGCGTGATCGATCGCGACTCCGCGCTCGCGGCAAATATCGCCGGTCAGATCCACTGGAAAGCCGTAGGTGTCGTACAGCAGGAACACCGTCTCGCCATCGAGCATCCGTGCGTCGCCGGATTTCATCTGGCCCAGCGCACCATCGAGAATTTTCATGCCGTTGGCCAACGTCTCGCCGAAGCGCTCTTCTTCCTGCTTCAATACCGACTCTATGCGCGCCTGCTGTTCGACCAACTCCGGATACGCCGCCCCCATTTCCGCGGTCACATCCTTGGCGATCTTGAAAAAGAACGGCTCGTTCTGCCCCAGCTTGTAGCCGTGGCGCAAAGCGCGCCGAATGATCCGCCGCAATACGTAGCCGCGGCCTTCGTTACCCGGAATCACGCCATCGGCGATCAGAAACGAGCACGCACGGATGTGATCGGCGATCACCCGCAGTGAATTCAACAGCGGCGAGTTTTTCCCGAGATCCTTCGCCGCCGTCTCGCGCGCCGCTGCCTTGATCAGGTTCTGAAACAGATCGATGTCGTAGTTCGAGTGAACGTGCTGCAGCACTGCAGCCAACCGCTCGAGCCCCATGCCGGTATCGACACACGGGCGCGGCAGCGGCGTCAGCGTGCCAGCAGCATCGCGATCGAACTGCATGAAAACGAGATTCCATATTTCGATATAGCGATCGCCGTCGGCGTCGGGCGAGCCGGGCGGGCCGCCTTCGACTTCGGCGCCATGGTCGTAGAAAATTTCGCTGCAAGGGCCGCACGGGCCGGTGTCGGCCATTTGCCAGAAGTTGTCTGACACATACTTCGGCTGGCCCGGCTTGTCGCCGATACGCACGCAGCGCTCGGGCGGCACGCCGATCTCCTTGGTCCAGATGTCGTACGCCTCGTCGTCGTCGACATACACCGTCGCCCATAACTTCTCTTTCGGCAGCCTGTAAACCTCGGTCAGCAGCTGCCAGGCAAAGCGGATCGCATCGCGCTTGAAGTAGTCGCCAAAGCTGAAGTTGCCGAGCATCTCGAAGAACGTGTGATGCCGCGCGGTGTAGCCGACGTTTTCAAGATCATTGTGCTTGCCGCCGGCACGCAGCGACTTTTGTGCAGTGGTCGCCCGCGTGTATGGCCTTCGTTCACGGCCTGTAAACACGTCCTTGAACTGCACCATGCCCGAATTGACGAATAGCAACGTCGGATCGTCCGACGGCGCGAGCAGACTCGACGCACGCACGACCGTGTGGCCGTTCGATTCGAAGTACCGCAGAAAATTTTCGCGGATTGCAGCGCTTTTCATGATGACGGGCGCCGAAGCGCGCCGTTTTTCCAACCAACCGCGAATGATACGTGCGCGGAGCGCGGACTTCGGCGATCAGCCCGTTCCGCTGATACCCAAGCGGCCCCGCGGGCGCTTGCTTTCACTGCGGCGGATGCTTTCGCTGCGCAGCAGTCGAGCCGCATTGCCGAGCACTAGCAGTGCGCTGGCGGCGGTGCCGGCGAACGCGACCGCCGGTGATGTAACCCCGAACGCGGCAAGTGCGATGAAGCTGACATTGCACCCGAGTGCGAGCCCGAGATTCTGGTGCGCCAGGCGCATCGCGCGGCGCGCGACTCTAAATGCGTACTCGACATCCGACAGCCGTGACGACTGCAGGATCAAGTCGGCTCGCGCCTGTGCGGTAGCAGACCCGTCCGCCAGCGCAATCGACACATCCGAGCGCGCCAAGGCCGGTGCATCGTTGATGCCATCGCCCAGCATCGCCACCCGATGGCCCGCCCTCTGCTGTCCAACCACCCACTCACACTTGCTATGCGGGGTCTGGTGCGCCATCGCACGCTCGATACCGAGCGTCGCCGCGACCGCGTGCACCGGAGCCCGCCGGTCGCCGGAGATCAGCACTGGCTCGACGCCGCACTCCGCCACGGTGTCGATCAGCGACGCCGCGTCATCGCGCAGGCGCTCTCCGAATACAAACATCGCCACCGGCCCCTCGGCGTCGGCCAGCACGATCATGCTGGCCGCGTGCAGGCCCTCGCGCGCCGCGATCGCCGCCACGTCGGCGCGCTGCGCCGCCTGCTTGTCGACCAGCGCGAATTCCATCTTGCCCAGCCTATAGCGACGCCCACTGACGGTCGCCTCGATTCCAGCCGACGCCTCGACGCGCCCGTCAGTCAGCGGCGGCAACGATTTTCCAAGCGACTGCACCGCGCCGATCAATGCGCGCGCGTACGGATGGGTCGACAGCGTTTCCATTGCAGCGGCAATCGCAAGCGTGTACTCCGGGTCGGCCGTGCGCAGCAGCAGTTGCCGCAGCAAACGCGGATCGCCGGTCGTCAGCGTCCCGGTCTTGTCACACGCCAGCAGATCGGCGCCGGCCAGCGCTTCGATAGCGCAACTGCGCGCGACCAGCACACCGCGCCGTTCGAGCACGGCTTGCGCCACAGCCACCGCCGCCGGCGATGCCAACAGCAGCGCGCACGGACATGCGGCGATCAGAACTGCGATCGCGCTCGGCACGGCGCGCGACGGATCGACCAGCATCCATCCGACCAACGTCAGCAACGTCGCGGTCGCCATCAACCACAGATACGGTGCTGCAAAGCGTGCCGCCAGCTCGTCGGTGCGCGGGCGCTCACGGCCTGCTTCTTCGGCCATCCGTTGCAGTGCGAGCGAACTTGACTCGGTGCCGCTGCGTCCGACCTCGATCACCAGCGGCTGATCGAGATTGATCGACCCCGCGAGCACCGGTGCACCGGCTGATTTCTCGACCGGCAACGATTCCCCGGTCAGCGATGCTTGCGAGGAGCTCGAACGGCCGTGCACGACCACGCCATCGGCGGGAACGATTTCCCCGGGCGGAACCAGCACTCTGGCACCCGGCTTCAATTGCTGACCATTGACCGATTCGGTCGCGAGCGACGAAGGGAAAGCGACCAGACGCAACGCGCTGGTCGATTGGCGCCGCGCCGCTTCGACGTGTGCGCGCGCGGTGCACACGCCGCCCGCCAATACCCAGCGCGAGCTAATCGCAAACGCAATCACCAGTGCCACGGCGTCGAAGTAAATAGGGCCGCGCGAAAAGATCGCCCCGACCGCACTGGCCGCCATCGCAGCGCTTACCGCGACGACCGTCGGCAGCTCGAGTCCGATTGCGCTGACGCGCCACATCCGAAGCTGGCTCCACGCCGCGCGATAGAGCGGCTGCGCCGAAAAAAGAAGCGCGGGCAGGATCAGCACAAAGCCTGCGCCCTGCAACAAGCGCGCGACCTCAGCGCTGATAGCGCCCGGCGCGGCGACGTACAGCGGCAGCGACAGCATCAGCACCTGCGTTGCCGCCAGCCATGCAATCACGACCCGCAACAAGTCGACGCGCCGGACCTGCGCGTCGATGCGTGCGTCGTCGCGCGGCACGCGCCCGGCGTCGTAGCCGGCGCGCTCTATCGCGCGCTGCAATTCGCCGCGCGTGACCTGCTTGGGATCAAATGCGATGTACGCGGTGTGCGTGGCAAATTCGACGCTCGCCTTGGCGACGCCCGGAACGCGACGCACACTCTGCTCGATCATCAGCGCGCACGCGTTGCACACCATGCCGCGAATCGAAAGTTGCAGATGCGAACCGGCCGCGGTCGCTGCTTCAATCGCAGCCGAGCTCGCTTCGGCTTCGGCCGCGATCGAGGCGTTCAATAAGGCGCGATCGCGGCTGCCGGCCTGGGCCAGGAACAACTGTTCGGCAATGAACGCGCAGCCGTTGCAGCAGAACGCCCGCATCGTGGCACCGACCGGGCGTCGCACAACGCGCAGGCCCGCCAGTGAATCGCCGCACTGATCACACGCCGCCGCAATGCCTACCGTATCGGCGCCCGCCAGCGTCGGTACCTTGGCTTTACGGATCAGTTCAGAGGCCATTTCACAAACTCGAATGAAACCGCCATGCGCAGCGACAATGGTGGCAGCGTAACCCACGCACGGCCAAAATGAACATCAGCGATCGACCGCTCGTGCCGCGGAATTCACACTTTTTCCGGATGACCGCCAGCGTGTTTATATCCCGCGAGATGGCTAATCGCCTCAGTCGATCCGTTCGCACTGTCACACTACGAATAACGATGCTTGGGATTTACCGATGACAAAGGCCACCACCGCGCGCCGGAACCTATGGGCAGCTTTATTCAGCGCGTCGCTGGCAGCATGCGGCGGCGGCTCTGATTCAGCGCCGGCGCTGGCGCCGCCGGCGCCGCCCCCACCACCACCGTCGCCCGCCGTAACCTTGCCGCCACTGATCGGCGACACCGAAGTACGCATCTCGGGCGACACCCCGTTCGCTCCAAACTGCACCGGCGGGACGCTCGGTGGCACCGAATATCGCAACGCGGAAGTCGAGCCGTACGCTGCGGTCAATCCGACCAATCCGGCGAATATCGTTGCCGTCTGGCAACAAGATCGATGGTCGACCGGCCTGGCCAACGGAATCGTCACCGCCACCACGCTCGATGGCGGCGCAACGTGGTCGCGCACCGCTGTGCCTTTCACGCGCTGCGCAGGCGGCAATGCCGGCAACAACGGCGACTACGAACGCGCCACTGATCCATGGGTCACGTTTGCACCGACCGGCAACGCGTTTCAGATGGCGCTTGGCAGCCAGGGCGCTTCGCTGGCTCCGGGCTCGGTCAGCGCGATGCTGGTAAGCCGCTCGATCGACTCCGGACGCACCTGGAGCACCCCATCGACGCTGATTCGCGACGGCTCGCTGTTCTTCAATGACAAGAACACACTGACCGCCGATCCGACCGACGCAAACTATGTCTACGCGGTCTGGGATCGCCTGGCGGCGAGCGGCGGCGGGCCCGCTGTATTTGCGCGCACGACCGACGGTGGCGCCACATGGGAGGCTGCACGCGCGATTTTTGATCCGGGTCCGCGCAGCCAGACCCTCGGCAACCTGATCGTCGTTCTACCGGCCGGCACGCTGATCAATCTGTTCTCGCAACTCGACGAGGGCGCGGGTGGGCAAGTCACTTCCACGTTGAACATTGTGCGATCGAACGACAAGGGAGGTAGCTGGAGCGGGCCAATCCGAATCGCCGACCTGCTTTCTGTCGGCGCGCGCGATCCTGAATCCGCGACGCCGATCCGCGACGGCGCCGGCGTGGCGCAGATCGCGGTAGCGCCGAATGGGAACCTGTTCGTGGTCTGGCAGGACGCGCGATTTTCGGGCGGCGCACGCGATGGGATTGCGCTGTCACGCTCGATCGATGGCGGCCTGACATGGAGCACGCCGGTGCAAATCAATTCAGCTGCCGACTCGCAGGCATTCACTCCGAGCGTGCACGTGCGTGCCAACGGAACGATCGGCGTCACCTACTACGACTTGCGCTCCAACACGTCCGATCCGGCGACGCTGCCGACCGAGCTGCTTTTCGCGCGTTCGACCGATGGCGTGGTGTGGGTTGAGAACCGATTGACCGCGGCGTTCGACATCGCGACCGCGCCGTTTTCGCGCGGGCTGTTTCTCGGCGATTACCAGGCGCTTACAAGCGCCAACAACGTCTTCGTTCCGGTCTACGTGCGCACCAATAGCGGCAACCTTTCGAATCGCACCGACGTATTCGCGCTGCCAATGCGCACCTTGCCGCTGGCTGCTTCAGCCATCGGCGGCGCTCGCGTGTTTCGCGCGACAGCGGCTGGTGCCATACAGCCCGATGCGGAGTTTCGGCAACGCGTGCACGACCACCTGGTACGCACGATGCAGCGTCGGGTGCCGGGCTGGCCACAGCGCTGGAGCGCACGCTGAGGCGCAGCCATCGCACGCGCCGCTCTACACTTCGGCTTTGCGTTTCGTAGAGCCTGCAATGGACACCATCGACGCCCGCCGCGGCACCGTTCGTTCACGGATCGAAAAACTGCGCCGCGCGATGGCGCGGCACGGGGTTGCTGCCGTCGTCGTGCCGTCGAGCGATCCGCATCTGTCCGAATATTTGCCGGAGCGCTGGCAGGGGCGCGAATGGCTTTCGGGCTTCACCGGTTCGGTTGGCACGCTGGTGGTGACCGACGATTTCGCGGGCGTGTGGGCCGACAGCCGTTACTGGACGCAGGCGGAAGGCCAGCTCGCCGGCACCGGCATCGAGCTGATGAAGATCGGTGGCGCCGGCAACTCGGCGCATCTCGACTGGCTGGCCGAGCACGTAGCGCGCGGCGGCCAGGTCGCGGTCGATGGCGCGGTGCTTGGATTGGCAGGCGCGCGCGCGCTGCAAGCCGCGCTCAGTGAGCGCGGTGTCGAATTGCGAACCGATCTCGATCTGCTGGACGATGTGTGGGACGACCGCGCAGCACTGCCGTCGCAGCCGGTGTTCGAGCACCTCGCTCCCTTCGCCGCCACTCCGCGCGCCCACAAGCTGGCGACGGTGCGTCAGCAGATGAAGCAGCACGGCGCGACGCATCACTGGATTTCGACGCTCGACGACATTGCGTGGCTGACCAACCTGCGCGGCGCCGACGTCAGTTACAACCCGGTGTTCATTGCACACTTGCTGATCGATCCCAAAAGCGCAACGCTGTTCGTCGCCGACGGCAAGGTGAATGCAAAGCTTGCGTCGAAGCTGGCGGCCGATGGCATCTCACTCGCACCCTATGACAAATCCACTGCGACGCTGCAGGCATTGCCGGTCGACGCAAAGCTGCTGCTTGATCCGCGCCGCATCACGCTCGGTCTGCAGCAGGCTGTGCCGGAAGGCTTGCACATCATCGAGGCGATCAATCCTTCGACGCTGGTCAAGAGCCGCAAGACCGATGCCGAAGCGCATCACATTCGTCATGCGATGGAACAGGACGGCGCAGCCCTTGCCGAATTCTTCGCCTGGTTCGAGGCTGCGCTCGGGCACGAGACGATCACCGAGATGACGGTCGGCCAGAAAGTGGTCGAATCGCGGACGCGCCGGCCCGGCTACGTGTGCCCGAGCTTTCACCCGATCGCGGGCTTCAACGCCAACGGCGCGCTGCCTCACTACCGCGCGACCGAGGAATCGCATGCGACGATCTGCATGCGCGGCACCATAGGCAACGGATTGCTGCTGATCGATTCCGGCGGCCAGTACGAATACGGCACCACCGATATCACGCGCGTCGTGCCGGTCGGTCAGACGACCGTCGAGCAGCGGCGCGACTACACGCTGGTGCTGAAGGGAATGATCGCGCTGTCGATGGCAAAATTTCCGCGCGGCACGCGCAGCCCGATGCTGGACACGATCGCGCGCGCGCCGATCTGGGCCGCCGGTGTCGACTTCGGCCACGGCACCGGACACGGCGTCGGCTATTTCCTGAATGTGCACGAAGGGCCGCACGGCATCACACCGCACTTGCCGCCCGAGCCGCAGACGGCAATGGAGCCCGGCATGGTCACATCGAACGAGCCCGGCATCTACCGGCCCGGTCGCTGGGGCGTGCGCATCGAAAACCTGGTGCTTAACGTGCCCGCGATTCTCGAGGAGCCGAGCGAGTTCGGCGAGTTCCTGCAATTCGAGACACTGACGCTGTCACCGATCGACACGCGCGTGATCGAGCGTTCGCTGTTGCGCGACGATGAAGTCAAATGGCTGAACGCGTATCACGCCGAAGTGCGGAGAAGAGTCGGCGCGCATGTCAGCGGAGCGGCAGTCGAGTGGCTGCGGCTGCGCACCGAACCGATCTAGCGCCCCAGCGCTCGCTACAATCGCGCGTCTTCCCAACGGCGCGGTGCGGCATTGAATGGATAAGCGGGCCGCCGGCGGCGGCGACAGCAGAAGCAATAGCAGCAAAGGCAAGGCAACGGACAACAAGCCCGCCGGCCACGCCACCAACTTTATCCGCAACATCATTACCGAAGATCTGTTGCGCGGCACGTACGAACCGCGTCAGTGGGCCGGCCATCCGGGCCCCTACGACGTGCATGCGCACGCTCCCCATGATCCGGCAAAAATCCGCACCCGTTTTCCACCCGAGCCGAACGGCTATCTGCACATCGGCCACGCGAAATCGATCTGCCTGAATTTCGGGCTGGCGCGCGACTTCGGCGGGCGTTGTCACATGCGGTTCGACGACACCAACCCGGTCAAGGAAGACCAGGAGTTCGTCGACTCGATCCTCGAATCAGTGCGCTGGCTCGGATTCGACTGGGAGCACGGCACCGAATCGAATCTGTACCACGCCAGTGATTACTTCGAGGACATGGTTCGCTTTGCCGAGTACCTGATCGAAACAGGCTACGCGTACGTCGACCAGCAAAGCGCCGATGACATTCGTGCCAATCGCGGCACGCTGACGCAGGAGGGCACGAATTCGCCATACCGCGATCGGCCGATTGCCGAATCACTGCGGCTGTTCCATGAAATGCGTGCCGGCAAGCACGCCGAAGGCAGCATGGTGTTGCGGGCCAAGATCGACATGACGTCGCCCAACATCAACATGCGCGACCCGGTCATCTATCGGATCCGCTTTGCCGAGCACCACATGACCGGCACTAAGTGGGTGGTGTATCCGCTGTACGCGTACGCACACCCTATCGAAGACGCGCTGGAAAACATCACGCATTCGATCTGCACGCTCGAGTTCGAGGACCAGCGTCCGTGGTACGACTGGGTGCTGGAGCGCATCGTGCCGCTCCTGCGCCAGCCGCAATACGAAGCCGTTCGGCGCAAGCTCGGCGAGATCTACGACGCAGGCGCCGAACCGCGCCGCGAATTTGCGCTGGTGTGTCTTCGCTATCGAGACAAGCTCGGGTCCAGCCGCTACGAGCGGCGCGTCGATGCAATGTTTGAGTCGTGGAGTAACAACGCCGATCTGGCTGCGCACGATGCGAGCGAACTTTTCAAGCTGCTGCGCGAGCAGACGCAATGCTTCACGCCGTTGCTGCAAGCCGCGCTCGACGAGCGTAAAGCCAACCCGTTTTTACTGCCGCACCAGCACGAGTTCAATCGCCTGGCTGTGACCTATGTAGTCACCAGCAAGCGCAAGCTGATTCAAATGGTCGAAGAGAAGCTGGTCGAGGGTTGGGACGATCCGCGCATGCCAACCATTGTCGGCCTGCGACGCCGCGGCTACACACCGACGTCACTGCAGCTTTTCATGGAGCGCACGGGTGTCAGCAAATCGCCGCAGTGGATCGACTACGCCCTGCTCGAACAGGCGCTACGCGACGACCTCGAGCCCACGGTGCCGCGCGCTACTGCGGTGCTGCGGCCGATCAAGCTAGTGCTCGATAACTTTCCGGTCGCTCTGACCGAAGAAACGCAAGCGCCCGTGCACCCGCACAAGCCCGAGCTCGGCACGCGCACCTTGCGCATCACCCGCGAAATGTGGATCGAGGCCGACGACTTCATGGAAAAAGCGCCGCCCGACTACTACCGCCTCGCGCTCGGGCCCGGCGGGCCCGGGCAGCCGGTGCGTCTGCGCTATGGCTACGTGATCAGAGCGCACAGTGTGGTGAAAGACAAGGCGGGGAACCTCGTAGAAGTCCGCGCCGAATATTTGCCGGAAACCAAGAGCGGCTCCGCAGGCGCCAATAGCGTCAAGACCCGCGCCGCGATTCACTGGCTGTCGGTCGCCGACAGCATCCCCGCCGAAGTCCGCGTGTTCGATCGCCTGTTCACCGATCCGTATCCGGACGCCGGCGACAAGGACTTTCGCGCGCTGATCAATCCGAACAGCAAACAAGTGCTGCGCGCCTACGTCGAGCCGGCGCTGGCGCACGCGCAGCCCGACGACAAGTTTCAGTTTGAACGGAATGGATACTTCGTAGCAGATCGAAAAGATCACACCAGCGAAACGCCCCTGTTCAATCTGGCGGTGACACTAAGAGAAGCTTCGGGAAAATAGGTTCTGCTCCTCAGGGAAATCGCAGCACCTGCGCGCGCGTTCGGCGCAGGAACGTTTTAAACCGCAAACGCCGATTCTGCGGCTAGCGCAGCACCACCCACGCCGGCGCATGGTCACTCGGTTTCTCGCGACCGCGTACCGCCTTGTCCACGCCGGCAGCCTCGATTCGCGAGGCGGCCTTGGCGTTCAGCAGCAGGTGGTCGATGCGGAGGCCGGCATCGCGCGACCATCGATTCCTGAAGTAGTCCCAGTACGTGTAGATGGCAGCGTCGGGATGCAGATGGCGAATCCCGTCAGTCCAGCCTTGTTCGAGCAGCCGGCGATACGCTGCGCGCGTCTCCGGTTGCAGCAAAGCATCGTCCTTATAGGAACGCGGAGAGTAGATATCGCCCACTTCGTCCGTGGCCACGACGTTGTAGTCGCCGGCCAGCACAACCTCCGTCGCGCCACAGCAAAGTTCAGCAGCGTGCGCGATCAAGCGATCGAACCACGCAAGCTTGTAAGTGAATTTCGGACCCGGCTGCGGATTGCCATTCGGCAAGTAGATCGATGCGACAATCATTCCATGCACTGACGCTTCCAGATAGCGACTGTGCGTATCGTCAGGATCGTTCGGTAGGCCACGTCGCCGTTCCTGCGGCTCAGCGCCCTTAGCCAGGATCGCAACGCCGTTGAACCCTTTCTGGCCGTGCCATATCGCGCTATAGCCTGCGCTCTTGATCGCCAGTTGAGGAAACGTTGCGTCAGATGTTTTCAACTCTTGCAGGCAGGCGATATCGGGAGCGGATTCTTCGAGCCATTCGAGAAGACGCGGTAAGCGGCTGGTGATGCCGTTAACGTTGAATGTGGCGATTTTCATCCGCCAGAAACACTTGTAGTCGTGCGTCTGCGAGTCATTGCCCTACGGCTCCAAGCGCACGTGTGGCGCTGTTTCGGCGAATCCTGTGAAGCACTGCTAGCAATCGCGGGTACCTGTGCCGTGATTGGGAACGGATCCGAATCGCGTTAAGAGCTGCCTTGCCTTAACGAAACCCGAAGATTGCGTGTCGCCCGCCAGGAAACTGTTCCAGTCATGAGTGACAGAAAGGACTTGTCTCAGCGACTTCACAAAAAGCCCAGTCAGTACGGGATCAAACCAGGTACCCTGGAGACGCTCGATTTCATTTAGTGCTTCTTCAAAAGGTATCGCCTTACGCCATGGCCGATCGTGAGTCATAGCCTCGAAGACATCACATAAGGCGATTAACCTGGCCTCCAGCGGAATTGCCGTACCAGATAACCCAGACGGAGTTCCGCTACCGTCCCAGCGTTCATGATGGTGCGTGGCGGCGACAGCGGCGGCCTCAAGGACACTTAAGTTCGCCCTACGGAGCATTTCAGCTCCAAACGATGTGTGCTCCCCGATTAGCCTACGCTCATCTTCGGATAACGAACTCGGTTTGGATAAAAGCTGCTCGGGGATTGCTGCCATTCCAATGTCGATTAACTGCGCAGCAAGTTCTATGTTGTTCGTCCTCTGAGGGTCCCAGCCCGCCGCATCAGCGATGAGCCGTCCTAGCCTGCTTCGGCGGTAAATATGCCCCTCGTCGTAGCCAGCGAAAAAGCCAGCGACAAGCGCCATCTCTACACACGCATCGATGCGTCGGCCCATGTCGCTTTGCAAAGCTGCTTGACGAGTTGCCAAGTAGCGATCGGAACCAACGTCCTTTGATGGGGATGGTGACGCGTACAACCGCCACAACTCAATTTGAGCCCGGCGGGCCCTTTTGTTTAAATCCAGCGTTTCCTTAAGATATGAGAGTGCCTTTTCAGGCTGTCCTCCGCGCTCGTAAACTCGTACAAGTTCGTTGAGCGTACTTCTCTCCGACGCAACATTTCCTTTGGAGCGATTTATCTCCAGCAGCTGTTGCAAAATTGCTGTTCCTTCGCCGAAGTCACCGGTCGCGCACAGAGCCGTGCCTCGCGCAAACTGAGCCAATTGAGCAATATAAGAATCGCAATGATCCGAAACAGCAAACTCGCGAGTCTGTTCAGCGACGTATAGGGCTTCATCGCCTTTTCCCAAAGCCGCGGACAGGCGAACAATCGTACAAAGGTACGCCGCGTTCCACATTCTCTTATTCGGGTTATTGGTGCTAGGCATCATCACTAACGCCGTCCGCGCGAGCCTGATTCCGCGCTCAAGTTCGCCAGTTTCAAGAGCGAGACCGGCTAAATTTCCGTTGGCTAGTATTCGAAGGTCCACGCCGGATGCCGTCGCTACAACTTGCTCGTAGAGCTTTTCTGCAAGCGAGTAATAGGATGCGGAAAAACAAACATTGGCAATGCTCAGCCAGGCATAGCCAATCTTTTCCTCGTCACCAAGCCGGCTCTGGATTTCAAGAGCACGCATGTGACTCTCTAATGCGGCTTCGTAGTTGCCCGTTTCGAGGAAAAAAATCCCCTGGCTGTGCAGGAATCGACCCTCCCAAAATTCGGAGCCGGTTGAGTGGGCAATGCCCAGCTGCGCGACGTCCAATGCATCCGGAAACTGAGACTTTTGAAGATAGTAGATGCAGATATTTTGCAGAGTCTCTCGTGTGGCGCCTGTTACCCTTTCGAGAGGCAAATTTTTAAGAGCAACAATAGAAGCTTCGACTAGGCTACGTACGTCATTCGCGTTATCTCGACAACCTGCTTCTATTGCAGCAATCACATTAGGAGCAAGCTGTTCATTCCAACCCTTGAGCAGCGCTTCGATTAATGCCGTCACGCCTATTTGGCTGTGCACCGTCACCTTTGCAACGTTATCAACGCTCATGCGTAGCGATAGTCGTGTGCTGTAACTTAAAGACTACATCTGATCGCTAGGGTGCCACGATTTGACCACTTGCCTCGATTCCCTTGCCCTGTTGTGGTGCCGCTCTAACGAGAGGCGGGAACGCTCATCTTTCGAGCTAGTCGCTTGGCTTAAGTGACGCCGAACAGAGCGCTCGGCCGCGGCTACTCTTAGTACTGCTAAAAGCGAGCTGCGCACCCTTGCAATACGTGCTTCTGCAGCCGCACCACAACGCGCGCGCCATACGCGGTCTCGGACTTTCCGTCGGTGCACATCTGCGGGTTGACCTCGACCTGGACAACGTTGCCGTCCGACAACCGAGCCTCGTAGCTGCGCGGTATCGCTTCCTTCGCTGTCTGGACAGTTCCGGCTGCCTTGAAAGCGGCAACAGGAAGCTTCGAAGACGATTTGTCTGGCAGCTCGAGCACAGCAGTGGCGTCAGTGACGACCAGGCGCCATGCCGGTCCGTCTCCCGCCGCAAGCAAGCGCACATTCGATGCGATGTCGCGCGGCATGGACTTACAGGATTCGACCGTACCGAGGGTTCTCTGAAACTGATAGGCGGATGAGTTAGTCTTTCCGCGCTCGCCGCGCAGCTCCGCATACAACGGACGGTACCGATGCAGCATGATCTGACGCACGGCACCGACACCTTCGCGGAGCGCCGCATTCGGTGTCTTGTCGTCGATCGGAAACAGCTCGCGCCCCAACACACCGCCGTTGCAAAACTGCAGCTGCAAGACGCCAGCTCCACCCTCGCTGATAAACCCACGAAGATCGGCAGCCGCTACACCGGCGCTCAGCAACGTCAGTGCACAAGACGCAAAAACGCGCCGTGCGGCCAAATTGGCACGCCGGCGCGTGTTTGCGGAACCGTTATGCGCGAACCGGATATCCAGTCCTCATGTTCGGGTTGAACAGGTCAATCCGCTCCGCAGCCGGCACCCCAAGACTCTGCGCCGGATTGCTGACCTGAATTCCGAGACGAGTGCGAATCGCTTCATGGACATGCCGCGGTCTGAACATCACTCCATTCGGATCGACCGCACCCGTAGTCGGATTGAAAGTCATATTCCGACTACGCATACCCGTAGCGCCAACAACACGATTGCCCAGGCCGGACCCCGGTGGAAGCACAATCAAATACGTGCCGCCCTTGTTGTCATGGTCCTTGCCCAGACCGTTATTGATTGGCGTACGACCGAACTCTGAGCGAACCACGATGTACATGCGGTTGATAAGCCCGCGCGCGGCCGCTTCGTCACGTAGAAATTGGATCAGGTTCGTAAGCCGCGTCAGCGACCCGTTCGCACCGTTGTAGGCGTTCTCCAGATTGCCGTGGGCGTCGAACCCACCGGTTTGTAGCAGCGCTGAAGACGTAATTCCAGACTGGGCGGCGATCAGCGCAACCTGGGCCGCGGGAAAGTTTTGATTGATAGTGGCCGGAATGTTTTGCGCGACCGCCGCCAACCGCGCGCGCGCTTCCTTGGCGAGAATAAACTGATCGTTGATCAGGCGCTCACGCGGCAGCGTGATCCCGCTGGCCTTCAGCGCCTGCAGACGCGCGTCACGCGCCGCCAGTGTCTTGTCGAAATCCGCCTGCTTGACGAAAAGGCTGGTGGCGGAAGAAGCATTTGGCACGATGGACGAACGCAGCTGATCCGGGCCTGGAACCGGTGTCGGGACGGCGAGACCCGCACTCACCTGAAAAGTGCCACCCGACGCAAGCCAGGCCATCGGCTGACCGACGCCGTACTTCGCCGCATGCAACTCACACAGGCTGGCATACCCCATCTCGAGCTTGCCCGTGGCTGACGCTACGTCCCCACCATCGTGGCTGTTCGTTTCCGTGTTGATGCCGTTGACAACCAGCATGTCCATGAAATTTGCGGCCAGGAACGCCTGGTGATTGCCCATTGGTGCCATCTGAATCTGGCATCCCGGGATATTCGGACCCACTGCCGGTGTTCCTCTCTGAGCATAAAAATTCATGGCGGGGTCACGATCGTCGGGGTCGGTCCACGATTGGTGGTCGTGGCCGCCGTCGGCATGAATATCGATCAGTATCGGGCCAGTATTGCTCTGGGCGTTTGCCAGCGGCAGCAGCCCCCACCAAGGTATGACCACCCCGGATGCTTTTGCCGTATTCAAAAGAAATTCTCTGCGGTCCATTTAAATTGCTCCTTTGATTTGGCTCGTCAACCGGTTACCAGGTCAGGAATAGGGGGTCGGTGATCATGAACATCACAGCCGCACTCCACATGCGCCCTGCGTAGGTGGGGTCGTTGCCATCGTTCAGCTCGCAGCTCAACGGCATCGGTGACTGGTTGGCGCGGTCGGCGTAAACGGCCGCCATCATGTCGTACACGCGCTGCACTTCGGCGTCCGAGGTCGTTACATCCTTCAGCCACAGGCGCTTCATCAGATACGTGAGGTTGACCAG
>JBBQQC010000009.1:0-116456 GCA_038216465.1 Burkholderiales bacterium
CGAACATGAATAGCCACAGCACGCCGGCCACCGCCGGCGCCACCGCATAGGGCCAGACCAGAAGCGTCTTATAGATCGCCGCGCCACGCAGCACGCGGTCGGCAAACACCGCCAGTATCAGTGCGATCGAGATGCCGAAGCCGGCCACCAGCAGCGAGAAAATCGCGGTCGTCTTGAACGAATCGACATACGTCTCGTCGGCGAACAACCGCCGAAAGTTTTCAAGCCCGACAAATTCGCGTGTCGCGCCGAAAGCGTCTTGGATCTGCACCGACTGCAGCAGTGCCTGAGTGGCCGGCCAGAAAAAGAAAATAGCTATCACGGCCAGCTGCGGCGCCAGCAACGCCCAAGGCAACCACGTGGAGCGGAAGCGGACGCGCTTTTCCATGGGCGGGAATGCTAACGGCTTTCCCTGTGCGAGCGCTACAAAAAAAGGCCCGCGAGCGCGGGCCAAGGTTCATGCGTGCGGTGCCTGAGGTGCCGGTCGGAGAGCTCGAGTGCGGAGGAGTACGCGGGAGAGCACCGGCACAGCAGACACGCGAAATATAGGCAACGAAGTGCGTTTGCGCATTCATCCAAACGGCCAATTGGTATGCCTTGCCGACAACCGGTCGGTCGCAACCCCGCCGTAGCACTCGTTACATGCGGTGCCGTGCCTTCGCGTTCGCTGCGATACGCATGCGCAGCGCGTTCAGCTTGATGAAGCCATCGGCGTCGGCCTGGTTGTAGGCGCCGTCGTCATCATCGAACGTCGAGATCGCGGTATCAAACAGCGAGTCGGACTTTGATTCGCGGCCGGTGACAAGGATCGTGCCCTTGTACAGCTTCAGCCGCACGCTGCCATTAACGCGCTTCTGCGACTCGTCGATCAAAGTTTGCAGCAGCTCGCGCTCGGGACTGAACCAGTAGCCGTTGTAGATCATGCGTGCGTAACGAGGCATTAGGTCATCTTTGAGCGCGACGACCTCGCGATCGAGCGTGACCGATTCGATTGCACGATGGCCTTTCAGCATGATCGTGCCGCCCGGCGTTTCATAGCACCCACGCGACTTCATGCCGACGTAGCGGTTTTCGACCAGATCGAGCCGGCCGATGCCGTGCTTGCCGCCGATCTCGTTTAACTTCGTCAGCACGTTCGCCGGTGAAAGCTTCTTGCCGTTGATGGCGACGATATCGCCGCGCTCGTAGGCCAGCTCGATAACTTCCGCTTTGTTCGGCGCTTTCTCGGGCGACACGGTGATCCGCCACATCGATTCCTCGGGCTCGAAGTTCGGGTCTTCCAGGATCCCCCCTTCGTAGCTGATGTGCAGCATGTTGGCGTCCATCGAATACGGGGCTCCGCCCTTGCGCTTCTTGAAGTCGACCGGAATACCGTGCTTGTCGGCGTACGCGAGCAGCTTCTCGCGCGAAAGCAGATCCCACTGCCGCCAGGGTGCGATCACCTTGACGTTCGGCATCAACGCGTAGGCGCCAAGTTCGAAACGCACCTGATCGTTGCCCTTGCCAGTGGCGCCGTGCGAGATTGTGTCGGCACCGGTCTTGCGCGCCGTCTCGATCAGGTGCTTGGCAATCAGCGGCCGCGCGATCGACGTGCCGAGCAAATACTCGCCTTCGTACAAGGCATTCGCGCGAAACATCGGGAACACGAAGTCGCGCACGAATTCCTCGCGCAGGTCTTCGATGAAAATGTTGCTCTTCTTGATCCCGAGCTGCAGCGCTTTGGCGCGAGCCGGTTCGAGCTCCTCGCCTTGGCCGATGTCGGCAGTGAACGTCACGACTTCGGCGCGGTAGTTGTCCTGCAACCATTTGAGGATGACCGACGTGTCGAGCCCGCCCGAATAGGCCAGCACGACCTTGCCGGCGCGCTCTGCGCCCGCTTTTTTCGATTTACTCATCGACTTTCCTGTCTGCTCGGTCGGTCACCGGATCGCATGCCATCAATTTGCGACGCGGGATCTTGCTTATGCCGTGAGCCACCACAGCAATGACGAGTATAAGGCGTGAAGCTAGCGGCCCGGCACGACCGGTTTGATTTCACCCGGCACAACGGCGCCGCCCAGAGTGCGTGTGAGCGCTTCGCCGCTCGCCTTCTCGGCAAACAATTCGAGACGGCCCGACAGCTGCTCGACTGTCAGCGAGCGAGCGATGTCGATGGCGTCGGACTTCGAGTTGTATATCTTTTCATCGATCAGCCACGGCGCCGACTCGAGTACCTGCAAGGTTTTTGCATCGATGATAGAAAGGCTGGCGTAGTAGTAGAGCGCGATGTAGCGGTTTCTGCGCTGCGCGCCGGGAGTGCCGTCGGGCTCCACCACTTCATACTTGCCCTCCCACGCCCCGCCTTCGCGGCTCGAACCGTCATTTAGATCCTGCACGAACAAACCGACGCCGTGCAGTTTGCTGCCCAGCCCCGCGCGCTCGAAACCGCGATAGTGCGGTGTGACCACGATGATGCGGTCCCACTGAACTCGCGCGGGCATCTGCTGCAGTTCGGCGGTCAGGCGCTCGAGGGCAACGCGCTCCCGATCGGGCGGTGGCACGCCGTCCAGCTGGCTCGGATTCAAGCGCATGAAGACGCGTTCGGTGTCGGGAAAGCGGCGCGCGACGACGCGATCGAGCCCGCGCATCACGATCGCGTCCAGCGCGTAATCAGGAACCGGCAACGTCGTGCGCTGGTAGGGATCCAGGTTCGACCCGACCTGTTGCTTGGCGACAATGTAGTTCAGCTGCCCGCCGATCGCGGATGCGATTGCGTACACCGGTTTGTTGCCGGGGGCCGCGGGCTGGGCCGGTTCGGGCGGTGCAGCCCGAAACTCCTTCGGATTGACCCAGAGGCCGCTGTCCTGCGCCTGCATCGGCGTCGATAGTAAACAAGCGCTGGCAATCAAAAAGAGTCGCGTCTTATGCATCCGACTTAGTTCACGTTCCTGCCCAGCAACAGGAATTCCATCAGCGCCTTTTGCACGTGCAGCCGATTTTCGGCCTCGTCCCACACGACGGATTGTGAGCCGTCGATCACGTCGGCGGCAACTTCCTCGCCGCGGTGCGCGGGCAGGCAGTGCATGAACAAGGCGTCAGCTGTCGCCGCGTGCATCATCTCGGAATCGACTTGCCATTCGGCGAACGCCTCGCTGCGGGCTTCGTTTTCGGCCTCATAGCCCATGCTGGTCCAGACGTCGGTGGTCACCAGGTCGGCACTGCGCGCCGCTTGCATCGGATCGGCAAAGAGTTGCAGGTGCTGGCCGGCGTGCGCCGCGTCGAGGGCATAGCCCGGCGGCGTCGATACATTCAGCTTGAACCCCAGCGTCCGAGCGGCTTGCAGCCAGGTGTAGGCCATGTTGTTGGCATCACCGATCCACGCGACCGTGCGACCCGCGATCGGGCCGCGGTGTTCAATGAACGTGAAAATGTCGGCCAGAATCTGGCACGGGTGATACTCGTTGGTCAGCCCGTTGATTACCGGCACACGCGAATGCGCTGCAAAGTGTTCGAGCTTCGCCTGCTCATAGGTGCGGATCATCACGATGTCGACCATGCGCGAAATGACGCGCGCCGTGTCTTCGATCGGCTCCGCGCGACCCAGCTGCGAATCGCCGGTGGTGATGTGGATCACCGACCCGCCCATTTGGTACATGCCGGCTTCGAACGACACGCGTGTGCGCGTTGAAGCCTTTTCGAACACCATCGCCAGCGTGCGATCGGCTAGCGGCTGATAAAACTGGTAGCGCTTGAAGCGGTCCTTGATGATGCGGGAGCGTTCAAAGACCCACTCGAGCTCGGTACGGTCGAAGTCGGCAAACTGCAGAAAGTGGCGAATGCCGCCCGCCATGCAACTCAAGCCGCCTTCGCAGTCGCACCCAAGCCAGACGCCGAATGCGGGCGCAAGAACGCAATGATCAGCGGCGCCAGACGGTGCACGATCAGATCGGCATCCTCGGCGCTCAGGATCAGCGGCGGCAGCAGGCGTAGCACAGAGTCGTGCGTGACGTTGATCAACAACCCCGCGGCGAGCGCCTGGCGTACCAGGTGGCTGCACGGCCGGTCAAGTTCGATGCCGATCATCAGCCCCTTGCCGCGAATCTGCACGATGCCGCCGACACCTTGCAAGCCGCGCTTGAGTCCGTTGACGATGCGCTCGCCTTGCGCCACTGCGTTGGCCATCAAGCCTTCGCTTTCGATGATGTCGAGTGTTTCAATTCCCGCCCGCATGGCTAACGGTCCGCCACCGAACGTGGTGCCGTGATTGCCGGGACCGAACACGCCGGCCGCCGGCCCTGCCGCGACGCAGGCGCCGATCGGAACACCTGAGCCGAGCCCCTTTGCCAGCGTCATCACGTCGGGCTTGATGCCCGCCCATTGATGCGCGAACCACTTGCCGGTGCGGCCAATGCCACTTTGCACCTCATCAATCATCAGCAACAGGCGACGCTCGTCGCACAATCGCCGCAGCGCCTTGACGTAGTCGACATCCGCCACGTAGATGCCGCCTTCGCCCTGCAGCACTTCGACCCAAACAGCGAGCACGCGGCTGTCGGCATCGATTGCGCGTGTCACGGCGCCGATATCGTTGTACGGAACGCATATGAAGCCTGTGGGAAACGGCTCGAACCCCTGGCGCGCCTTGGCGCTGCCGGTTGCGGCAAGCGTTGCCAATGTGCGGCCGTGCCATGCACGCTCCATTACGATCGTCTGCGCTTCGATGCCGCGCTGGTGCCCCAGAAAACGCACCAGCTTCAATGCCGCTTCGTTTGCCTCCGCGCCGGAATTTGCGAAAAACACCTCTTGCATTCCCGACAGCGCGCAGATGCGGTCGGCCAGCGCTTCCTGTTCGCGCACGCGATAAACGTTCGATGTGTGGATCAGGCGCCCAATCTGATCAGTCAGTGCCGCGACCAGCCGCGGGTGCGCGTGGCCCAGCCCGTTGACTGCGATCCCCGCCAGCGCGTCGAGGTATTCGTTGCCGTGTTCATCGAACAGGCGGGCGCCCTTGCCGTGCGTGAAAGCAATCGGAAGCCGGTTGTAGGTGTTCATCAGGTGCGTCATTTCCGCACTCCTTGCGGGCCAAACAAAAACGCGGCGGTCCACGGGGACGGCGCCGCGTTCGAAGGATTATAGGTGCCGCCGCCGGCGCGAAGTCGAAGTAGCCTGTTGCCGCGATCGCCCGCCTTTCGCCGCGGCCTTGGCGTGTGTGCCCTAGGCGGCGCGGCGGCGCGGCGGCCGGCTCGCCACCAGCGCGATCAGCTGATTCTCCTCGTCGGACGACAGCACCCGCACCGAAGGGACATAACCTTGGTAAACGACACCGTGTAGCTCGACCTTGTTCTGAACGCGCAGATAGCGCACCAGATATTCGACAATGTTGTCGGTGATGCGCTGACCGGGCACCAGTACCGGTATGCCGGGCGGGTACGGAACGATCTGGTCGCAACTGATGCGTCCAGCGAGACTACGATTGACGTGATCGTTGTCATCCAGCAGCGGCACCAGTTCGCCGGTGGCGTAGTAGGCATCGCGCGGCAGGAATGCCAGCTCGGTAAACGGTGGCAGATCAGGCGTGCGATACAGCCGGCGCGGCGCGCGCTTCTCGCGCGCGATGCGCATCAGCGCGTCGTACAGGCGCGAACACTTCGAGCGCGTGGTGCCGATCGTCAGCAGCAGGGTCAGCGTGTTGAACGTTGATTTTTCGACAGTGATGTTGAAGCGCGTGAACAGCTCGCTTTGCAGGTCATCGACCGTCATACCGCACGACGCGACGTCAACGGTAATCTTGGTCGGGTCGAGGCGGATGCCGTCCTGTTTGACTTCCTCGGGCAGCAGATCGTCTAGCTCGAGCACGCGAAAGACGCCTGTCGAATTAATCTGCTCACGCAGCTCGTCGGCCAGCATCAGCGTCCGCTGCAGCAGCTTGTAGCCCTCGAGCACCGCCTGCTTGCGACTGACATCGAGGCTCGCGATCATGCTGTACATCGGGCTGGTCGATGTATGCATGTTGAAATTTTCACGAAAGATGTGCTCGTTGAACGTCGGGTCGTTGACGTGGATATAGGCGGCCTGCGACAACGCCGACAGCGTCTTATGCGCCGACTGCGTCGCGTAGTCGGCGCCCGCTTCGAGCGCGGTCGGACGCAGCGCCGGATGAAATCGCGCGTGCGCAAACCACGCTTCGTCGATCAGCACTTTGATGTCGCGCGCATGTGCTGCATCGATGATCGGGCGCAGGTCGTAGCGCAGCCCGTCGTAGGTGCATGACGTCAGCACGAGCAGCTCCGCGTCGGGGTGATCTTCGATGGCCTTCAGGATCGTTTTCTTCGGCACCGGCCCGAACACGCCGTACTTGCGGTTCACCGACGAATTCATGTAGATCGGCTGCGCACCGGAAAGCACAACGCCGTGGTGCACCGACTTATGGCAGTTGCGGTCCAGCAGCAGCGTTTCGCCGGGTGCGATCATCGTTTGCAAAATGACCTTGTTCGCGGTCGATGTACCGTTGGTCGCGAAGAACGTCCGGCGCGCACCGAACGCGCGCGCGGCCATTTGCTGCGCCTCGGCGATCACCCCGGTTGGCTCCATCAGCGAATCGAGCGCCTTTACCGATACTGACAAGTCGGCGTCGAACACGTGCTCGCCCATGAAGTCGTAAAACTCGTTGGCCCACGCACTGCCGCGCATCGAGTCCCCGCTCGAATGGCCGGGCGTGTGCCAGGCGTCTTTGGCCGCCATAACGTAGGCTTTTAGCGCGTCGTAGAAAGGGGTGCGGGCACGCTCGGCGATCTGCGCATTCAGAATGCGGTACATCCCGCGGTAGTCGCGCTCTTCGCGGTAAAAGTAGCCATCGACTGCTTCGGTGAACAGCGCATCGACGACCTGATCTTCCTTTTCCTTGGCGATAAGGATGTAGATGTCGATCTCAGGCCGCAGCGACGTGATTTTCTGCACCAATTTCAATGCAGATACCTGCAGGCTGCGCTTGCTGTCGCCGTTCTTGCGGCTGCCTGCCTTGCCGTTGCCTTTGCCGTCGGGCACCGCGTACAGCTTGTCGTCCGCGATTGCGGTTTGGATGTCGCCGTCGCGCTCGATCAGCGCTAGGCCCTCTTTGGCGGTTAGCGCACCGATAAAGGAAATGCCGAAGGGATTGTCGAGCGAACGCGCGGCGGCGTTCAAACCTTTGAGCAGCTCCCGCAGAACGAGCGGCTCGTCATTGATAACCAGGACTTTGGAAGACGGCTTGGCCATAGATAAGCGCGGTTCGTGTACGGCGAACGCTACGCGCTCGTACGTGCACTCACAACGAGTAGTTAGGCGGGGCTGCCAAACCGCCGAGCGCCTGCTGCACGCAACAGCGAAACGGGCTACGGACGCCGTGCCCCAACAAGTGGTGCTATCTCATCGCCTTGATGGCGGCAGCGAGTCGGCTTTTATTGCGCGATGCGGTGTTCTTGTGAACGACCTTCTTGTCGGCGATCGAGTCGATTACGCGCGTGGCCTGGCTCAGCGTTTCTGCTGCCACCTTCTTATCGCCGGCCTCGATCGCCTTGCGGACCGTCTTCACTGCCGTGCGCACGCGCGAGCGCTGCGCTGAGTTGTGCGCATTGCGCACGGTCGACTGGCGGGCGCGGTGACGGGCTTGTTTGGTATTGGCCATAAGATTCGTGTCCGGCGAGCGGTTGTCTGGCGGGTGCGGCGAAAGGGGCGGCACTATAGCAAACGCGCGCCGCTAGGGTCCGACTCGCCATGACAAACTCAACGACTTGCTCCGCGCCCTCGTCACCGTCAGCGGCCTGACTCTCGCGTCCCGCGTCACCGGGTTGGCGCGCGACATGCTGATTTCGCGCATTTTCGGCGTCAGCGCCGAGACTGACGCGTTTAACGTCGCGTTCCGCATCCCCAACTTGTTGCGCCGAATGTTTGCCGAGGGCGCATTTCAGCAGGCGTTCGTGCCGATGCTAGCCGACGTTCGCAATCGCGACGACGCGGGGACGCCGGCGTTCGTCGGTCGAATGGCGTCAGCACTATTCTGGGTGCTGCTTGTGGTCTCAATGCTGGGCGTCATCGCGGCCCCCGCACTCGTGTGGTTGATTGCGTCCGGTCTGGCTCGCAACCCCGGTGCCTTCGAGCTGGCAACCGTGATGACGCGCTGGATGTTTCCTTACATCCTATTCATGTCGCTGGTCGCGCTCGCGGCGGGAGTACTGAACACGCATCGCCGCTTTGCCGTACCGGCGGTGACGCCGGTGTTGCTCAATGTTTCATTCATCGCTTGTGCGCTTCTGCTGGCGCCGCAACTGCAGCGGCCTATCATGGCACTTGCGTTTGCCGTCGTCATCGGCGGCGTGCTGCAGCTGGCGATGCAGCTTGCGGCGTTGCGCTCGATCGGCCTCGGCGTTCGCTGGTCGTCGCCGCTGATTGCATTTCGCGATCCTGACGTGCGTCGCGTCGGCGGCCTGATGGTGCCGGCGCTGTTTGCCGTATCGGTGGCCCAGATCAGCATCATCATCAACACCAACATCGCGTCGCACCTGGCGACCGGCAGCGTCACCTGGCTTGCATTTGCCGACCGATTGATGGAGTTTCCGACTGCGCTGCTTGGCGTGGCGCTCGGCACGGTGCTGTTGCCGAGCCTGTCGGCGGCGTTCGCAGCGCGACGCGTCGAAGAGTATTCGCACCTGCTCGACTGGGGACTGCGGCTGGTGTTCTTGCTCGCGCTGCCGGCGGCGGTTGGCCTGGGCCTGACCGCACAGGGCATCGTCTCAGTGTTGTTTCAGGGGCGCGAGTTCACCGCTTTGGACGTACGTCAAACTTCTTTGGCGGTTGTCGGTTACTCGGTCGGCCTGCTGGGATTGATTGCAGTAAAGATCCTTGCGCCCGGTTTCTACGCGCAGAAGAACATTCGCACGCCGGTGAAAATCGCGATCGTCGTGCTGATCGCGACGCAGGTCGCGAACCTGCTACTGGTCCCGCTGTTCGCGCACGCCGGGCTTGCGTTATCGGTCGGACTCGGCGCTTGTGCCAATGCACTCGCGCTTTTCTTCGGGCTCAAGAGACGAGACCTTTATCAGCCAGCTTCCGGTTGGGCTTGGTTTGTTGCGCGACTCGCGATCGCGCTCGTCGTGCTCGCCGGCATCCTGTGGGCGGCGCAGCTGCCTTTCGATTGGCCTGCGATGCAGGGCGCGCCGTGGCAGCGCGCCGGATGGCTAGCTGCAGTAATCAGTGTCGCAACGCTGGGCTACTTCGCTGCTCTGCTTGCGCTCGGATTCCGGATGCGCGATTTTCGCGTACGCCGCGGCTAGCCAGGCTCGGAGCGCGCGGCCAATTGCTCCATGCGCTCGGCGACGTCGCGCTTGTAGCCGAATGCGAAGAACACTTCGGCCATCAGGAAGATCGGTGCGATGAACACCTGAAAGAAATTGTCCGTCAGCGCCGGTTTTTTGCCTTCGAATACATGCCCCACCAGTTGCAGCGCCCAGCCGCCAATAAAAGTCGCGGCAAAAATAACCAGCGCCGGCCGCGCCCCTTCGCTCGCCACGCCGTGTGCTACCACCAGCAGCACCGCAACGAACAGCGTCATTGCGGCGGCCAGCACGGCGTCGAGCCGGAAGTAATAGACCAGCACCGCGATCGCAAGCACCGTCGCTGCCGAGATTGAGAACCCGCCGAGCTCGACCCGCAATAGGGCGAGTAGTACGAACAGCGAAAACATGATTAGCGGAACGCCGACAAAATGCGTAAGCCGGTTCTTTGGATTGCGGTGATAGCGCAGGTAGACCGACATTTGCTCTTCGAGCGTTTTCATGAAACCTCCGCTGATGGTGGTCGTCAGTTCATCTGTTTCAGCATCGTATCGGCATCGCTCACTTCAAATTTGCCGGCGCCCTCGACGTTCAGCGACTTGACGACCCCATTGTCGACCAGCATCGAGAAACGCTGGCTGCGTACGCCCATTCCGCGCGCTGTCAGATCGAAGTCGAGTCCGAGTTTTTTCGTGTACGCCGCGGACCCGTCGGCCATCATGCGCACCTTGCCGCCGGTTTTCTGGTCGCGTCCCCAGGCACCCATCACGAACGGGTCGTTGACCGACACACACCACACTTCGTCCACGCCCTTGGCTTTCAGCGCGCCGAGTTGCTGCACGTAACCCGGCACGTGTTTGGCTGAGCAGGTCGGGGTGAACGCACCCGGCAGGCCGAAGATGACGATCTTCTTGCCCTTGGTCATGTCCTGGACTTTGAACGTGTTGGGTCCGAGCGAACAGCCTTCGGTTTCGGTCTCAACGAATTCCTGCAGTTCGCCGTCGGGCAGTTTGTCGCCGACTTTAATTGTCATAGTTTTGCTTCCTGTAAGAGCGGTTAATTAGAAAGTCTACCGCGCACGCTGGCTCAGTCTCCCAACGCAATGCCTTCGCGGCGCGGATCCGCGCCGCCAGCCCAAGCCCACGCACCGGTCGGCAGCCGCACGCGCACGATTCCTTGCAAGCCGCTCCCCATATCGACCTCGCGTACATCGTGGCCGCGCGCCTTCAGAGCTTCGACCAGCTGCGGGGCGAACATTCCGCGCTCCAGCTCGGTGGGGCCATTACGTGAACCGAAGTTCGGCAGCGAAATCGCCTGCTGCACATCAAGATTCCAATCGAGCACGCCGACCAGTACCTTGGCTACGTATCCGATGATCTGCGACCCGCCGGGGGAACCAACCGTACCGACCAGCTGACCGCTGGCGCGATCGAAGATCAGTGACGGTGCCATCGAGCTGCGCGGCCGCTTGCCTGCCTGTACCCGGTTGGCGATCGGCAATCCAGCGGCTGTCGGCGCAAAGGAAAAGTCGGTCAGTTCGTTGTTCAACAGGAAACCGCGCACCATCAAGCGGGAACCGAACACGTCTTCGATCGTCGTCGTCATCGACAATGCATTGCCGAAACTGTCGACCACCGAGATGTGCGATGTGGCGGTCTTGTGCGGCGACGTGTCCTCCGCGGCGGATGCCTGCGTACCTGGCGGCACGCCCGGCTTTGCAACACCCATGCTGCGGTCGCTGATCAGCTGCGCGCGCTGCTTCAGATACGCGGCGTCGAGCAGGCCGGCAACGTTGACTTTGACAAAGTCGCCGTCGGCGACGTACAGCGCGCGATCGGCGAACGCCAGGCGGCCGGCTTCGGCAAACAGGTGCACCGCATCGGGCTGCGGTTCTGGTTTGCCGTTCACGGTAGCTGGTGGCACCACCGAAATATTGCGCGACGCGAAAATGCCTAGCATTTGCGCGATGGCGATGCCGCCCGACGAAGGTGGCGGAAAACCGCATACTCGCCATTGCTTGTAGTCGGTGCATATCGGCTCGCGCTGCTTGACCTGGTACGAGGCAAAGTCACTGACTGCAAGCAGACCCGCGTTGGGATGCGAACGAACGGCCTTAACGATGTCCGCCGGTATATCACCGCTGTAAAGCGCGTTCGGATTGGCTGCGATTGCACGCAACGTTGCGGCCAGTGCCGGATTTTTCATCGGCGTGCCGACTGCCTTCGCAGTACCGTCGGCGTTGTAGAAATAGGCGGCCGCCGCGGCGTCGTTCTTCAGATATTTCTCGCCGGCAAGCTGCATGTTGACCCGCGTCGACATTGCAAAACCGTTTTCCGCCAACCGGATCGCGGGCTCGAACAAGCGCGCCCACGGCAATTTCCCGTGCTGCTGGTGCGCGACCTCGAGCATCCGCACGGCGCCCGGTGTACCCACCGAACGGCCGCCAACGACAGCGTCGTAGAACGGCATTGCTTTGCCATCGGGGAGCAGAAACAGCTTTTCGTCGGCTGCCATCGGTGCGGTTTCACGGCCGTCATACGCGGCGACACGACGGCCATCCCAGTGCATCAGAAAGGCGCCGCCGCCGACACCCGAGCTTTGCGGTTCCACCAGCGTCAGCACCATTTGAATTGCAATTGCCGCATCGACTGCGCTGCCACCGGCGCGCAAGATCTCACGGCCCGCCTCGGTGGCTAGCGGATTGGCCGAAGCGGCCATGTGTCGCGTCGCGGTGACGCTGTTCAGCCCCGCCCTGAATGCCGACGAAGCTTCCGGCTGTGACGGACGGTCATCCGGCGCCGCGCACGCCGCGAGCAACACCGCGGCAATCAGCAATCCGAGCTTGTTTTCGATGCGCATCGCCTCTCGCGTCACTTTGGCGCCAGGCGAATCGCGCCGTCGAGGCGAATCGTTTCGCCATTGAGCATCACATTCTCGATGATATGTTTGGCGAGTGCGGCGTATTCATCGGGACTGCCCAGGCGCGATGGAAACGGCGGCTGTTTAGCGAGCGCATCTTGCACCTCCTGTGGCATGCCAAGCAACATCGGCGTCGCGAAAAGGCCGGGTGCGATCGTCATGCAGCGAATGCCCTGGCGCGCGAGATCGCGCGCAATCGGCAGCGTCATGCCGACCACGCCGCCCTTTGAGGCCGCGTAGGCCGCCTGGCCGATCTGCCCGTCGTAGGCCGCGACCGACGCCGTGTTGACCAGCACGCCGCGCTCGCCGTCCGCGGTCGGATCAAGCTTCGACATCGCGTCGGCCGCGACACGAATCATGTTGAACGTACCGATCAGGTTGATGCCGATCACGCGCGCAAAGGCGGCAAGCGCATGCGGGCCTTCCTTGCCTACCGTTTTTTCGGCAATCGCGATACCCGCGCAGTTGACCAACCCACGCAGCGCGCCGAGCGACTGCGCCGCTGAGACCGCGGACCGGGCGTCCTCTTCGCGCGTGACATCACAGCGGACGAAGCGCGCAGCGGCGCCGAGCTCGCGTGCCAGCGCTTCGCCCTTGTCGGCCTGCACGTCGGCAATGATGGCGCGTCCGCCGCCGGCAACGATCATGCGCGACACAGCGCCACCTAGTCCGGATGCACCGCCAGTGACGACAAACGCGTTGTTGTTGACTTGCACGACTCCTCCCGCGGACGCAGGATTCTAGAGTCAGGCTGTGATCAGCGGAACGTGCAACTCGCGAACAGCCAGAGGGTGCCGTTAATTCCGCTGTCGCCGCTCGATTTGGTGCGGGCACGCACCATCGGCAACTGACACTTGTCGGCGCTGAACCCGGCTGAGTTCATAAAGCCACGCATCGTCTCCGAAGGCACGCCGACGCGAAACTTCGGACGCGTGTATTCGCCGGTGCTGGTGGCGCGCGGTTCTTCCAGCTGAACCGCAGTGTCAATCCAATTCGAGCCGGACGACGGTGAGAATGAGCGTGCCGAGGCTCGTGCTGGCGTGGCCGGAACGAAAAGCGCGCTCGAGCTGGCGTCGGTGCGATGGACCGCGGTCGTCTTGTCCGGCGGTACATCCAGCCGCAATTGCGCCGCGCATGGCAGCGCTGTCACGACCAGTGCTAGGCCGGCCAGTCGAGCAATCAGCGGTTTCAATGGGCGGAAACGCGGCACGCAGTCCCTCGATCGCTAGCGATCCGTAAGAAGCAATCTGACCTTTTCAACCATCGATGGCAAGTATCCGATTGGATGACGGATACAGAGCGATAGAGCAATTTACGAGCCAGATCAGCACTCTTTCATCGTCACGCCGGCGGTGACGCGTCGCCAGCGCCGAGGGCGCGCTGCATGATGACAACGTCCACCCAGCGGTCAAACTTGCGACCGACCGACGTCATCACGCCGACATACGAAAAACCGCACGCGCGATGCGCGCCGATCGAGGCGGCGTTGTGGGAATCTCCGATCACGGCCAGCATCTGCCGCAGTCCCATCGCTGCACAGCGTTCGATCAACTCGTTAAGCAAAGCCTGGCCGATGCCCAGGCCGATCGTGTCGGCTGCCACGTAGACCGAGTCTTCGACCGTGCTGCGATAGGCCGCGCGCGGACGAAATTGGTTGGCGTACGCATAGCCGGCGACACGCCCGCCACGCTCCGCCACCAAGTGCGGAAGGCCGCCTTGCACGACGTCGGCATGACGCGCGCGCATTTGCACCAGGTCGGGTGGCGCAGTCTCGAAGGTGCCGAGACTGTTCAGCACATGATGCGCATAGATCGCTTGAATAGCCGGCAAATCGTCGTCGACGGTCGCGCGCACGCGCATTGCGACCGTCGCTGCGTTACTTGGCCGGCGCCACAACGGGCGCTGGATTTGCGGGCGCGCCTATCGGCACGCCCTCTTTAATTGCCGGTACCACGATCGGAGTCGGGCTTCCCACCATCGGGTTCCCCCCGTACACGCTTGCAATGATCGGCACGATCAGCAGCGCGACGATGTTGATGATCTTGATCAGCGGGTTGACCGCCGGGCCGGCGGTGTCCTTGTACGGGTCGCCGACGGTGTCGCCGGTCACCGCAGCCTTGTGCGCGTCGGATCCCTTGCCACCGTGATGCCCCTCTTCAATGTACTTCTTCGCGTTGTCCCACGCGCCGCCGCCGGTGGTCATCGAGATCGCGACGAACAGTCCGGTGACGATCGTTCCCATCAGAACCCCACCGAGCGCCGCGGGCCCGAGCAACAATCCGACGATGATCGGCACCAGCACCGGTAGCAGCGACGGAATCATCATCTCCTTGATCGCCGAGCTGGTCAGCATGTCGACCGCGCGGCTGTAATCGGGCTTCGCGGTGCCTTCCATGATTCCCTTGATGTCTCGAAACTGGCGCCGCACTTCCTCGACCACCGCACCGGCCGCGCGCCCGACAGCTTCCATCGCCATTGCGCCGAACAGGAACGGAATCAGGCCGCCGATGAAAAGCCCAATGATCACGTTCGGGTTCGACAAGTCGAAGGTCACATTCAGCCCGGCCGCCGCGAGCCCGCCGGTGTAATCGGCGAACAGCACCAGTGCCGCCAGTGCGGCGGATCCGATCGCGTACCCCTTGGTGACTGCCTTCGTCGTGTTGCCGACCGCGTCGAGCGGATCGGTGACATCGCGTACTTGTTTCGGCAATCCCGCCATCTCGGCGATGCCGCCGGCGTTGTCGGTAATCGGGCCGTACGCATCGAGCGCGACGATGATGCCCGTCATCGATAGCATGGCCGTCGCAGCGACAGCGATACCGTACAGCCCGGCGAGCCAATACGAGGTCAGAATCGCCGCGCAAATTGCAAGCACCGGCCACGCGCACGACTTCATCGAAACCGCGAGGCCCGCGATGATGTTGGTCGCGTGCCCGGTGGTCGATGCCTGCGCCACATACTTGACCGGCTTGAACTGAGTGCCGGTGTAGTACTCGGTGATGTAGACCAGCGCAGCAGTCAGCACCAGCCCGACGACGGCGCACAGATACAAGCTCATCACGGTTACTTTGCCCAAAACCGCTGTCGCGATGACCGGCCCGAGGATCCAGTCGGTCACCGGATAGAACAGCACCAGCGAAATTACGCCGGCCACCAGCAGTCCGCGATACAGCGCGTTCATGATCTTGCCGCCAGGGCGGGCTTTGACGAACATGCAGCCGACGATCGACGCCAAGATCGACACGCCTGAAATGACGAGCGGATAAATGATGCCCGCGTCACCGGCGCCGCGGAAAACGAAGCCACCGACCAGCATGGTCGCGATCACCGTCACTGCGAAGGTCTCGAACAAATCCGCAGCCATGCCGGCGCAATCGCCCACATTGTCGCCGACGTTGTCGGCGATCACGGCCGGATTGCGCGGATCGTCCTCCGGAATCCCGGCCTCGACTTTCCCCACGAGATCGGCTCCGACATCCGCGCCCTTGGTAAAAATCCCGCCGCCAAGGCGCGCGAAGATCGAGATCAACGAGGCACCGAATGCAAAACCGATCATCGGATGCAGCAGTTCGCGCACGTTCGATGCAGCGTGCGTGGTACGCAAAACCCAGTAGAAGCCGGCAACGCCGATCAACCCCAGCCCCACCACCAGCAGGCCCGTGATTGCACCGCCGCGAAACGCTACGTTGAGCGCTGGATTCAGTCCCAGCGTCGCCGCCTGTGCGGTGCGCACGTTGGCGCGCACCGACACGTTCATACCGACGTAGCCGGCGGCGCCCGACAACACGGCGCCGAGCACAAAGCCGATGGCGGTCCAGGTTCCGAGCTGCGGCACGATGGCAATGATGATCGCCAACACCACTCCGACAATTGCGATGGTTCGATACTGGCGATTCAAATACGCCTGCGCGCCTTGTTGTATCGCGGCCGCGATCTCCTGCATTCGAGCATTACCCGCGGGCTGCTTCAGAATCCAGAGAATGGACCACACGCCGAAGCCCAGGGCCGCGAAGCCGCAGGCGAGCGCGAGTGCCAATCCAGACATGCTGTTCTCCTAGTTAGTAACCGTTATTCTTGAAAACAATTCACGAAGACAACGCTGTCGCGATGCGCTGCTTGATCTCGTCGACGCTGCCGACGCCGGAAATGCGCCTGTATTTCGGCGCGGCCGCTCGGCCGCTGGCCGCGAGGTTAGAGTAATAGCCGACTAACGCGCTGGTTTGGTCCCGATACACGCCCAGCCGCTTGCGCACGGTGTCTTCCTTGTCGTCGTCGCGCTGAATCAACGGCTCCCCGCTGACGTCGTCCTTTCCTTCGATTCGCGGTGGGTTGAATTTCACGTGATACACGCGGCCACTGCCGGGGTGCACGCGACGCCCGCTCATCCGCTCGATGATGTCGCCGTGCGCAACGTCCATTTCCAAAACGTAATCGAGCTTGACGCCGGCGTCGCTCAACGCTTCTGCCTGCGGTAGCGTGCGGGGGAACCCGTCGAACAGATAGCCGGCGGCCGTGTCGGGCGACCGCAGGCGCTCCTTGACCAGGCCGATGATGATGTCGTCGGACACCAGCGCACCGGTGTCCATCACCTTCTTGGCGGCGAGGCCCAGTGGCGTGCCCGCGCTGATTGCGGCACGCAGCATGTCCCCGGTCGAAATCTGCGGAATTTTGTAATGCTCCTTGATAAACGCTGCCTGCGTGCCTTTACCGGCGCCCGGCGGGCCGAGCAGTATCAGTCGCATCGTCTGTCCCCACTCTTGAAACTTGATCTTCTAGTTATGTGCGACTACGCGGCAAGCGCGCGAGTTTACCGAATTGAACTGGCCAAATAAAAAAGGGCCGGCGGACCGGCCCTGCGATGTTGCACCGTATTACTCGTTGCTGCCGATCGTGACCGATTCCATGTTCAACACGTTATCAGGGCGGTGCACGACCGTGACGTTGCTGCGCATCGCCCATGGGATCATCTGCCGGTGCAGCGGAACATGGTGCACCTGCGCGTTGTGCTCCGCAATCGCCTGGCGGATAGTTTCACGCCGCTTCTCGGGGTTGGGTTCGATTGCGGCGCTATCGATCAACGCGTCGAGCTTCGGGTTGACGTAGCGACCGTAGTTGAACGACCCGTTGCCGGTCTTCTCGTCTTTCGAGCGCAGCACCGGCGACAACATCGTCTGTGCATCCGTAATCGCGCCTCCCCAGCCCAGCATGTACATGCTGGTGTCGTATTTTTCGAGCTTCGGAAAGTATGTGGAGCGCGGCAGCGCCGCTATCTTGGTGCTGATGCCGACCTTAGCCAGCATCGATGCGACTGCGATGCAGATCTCTTCGTCATTCACATACCGATTGTTCGGACAGTCGAGGGTGACCTCGAACCCCGTCGGGTAGCCGGCCTCGGCTAGCAGCTGCTTCGAGCGGTTTACATCGTACGGAAGCCGCTTTTCGGCGTCAGGATTCGACGCTGTGATCGACGGCGTGATGCCACCGGTGGGGAGTGCCGAGCCGCGCATCGTGCGGGACTTAATCGCTTCGATGTCGATCGCGTGATAAACGGCCTGCCGCACACGAATGTCCTTGAACGGATTTTTACCTTTGACGTTCGAATACAGCAGTTCATCGCGCGCTTGATCGAAGCCGAAGAACACGACCCTGTTTTCGGGACCGCGTACGACCTTCGTGCCCTTGTTCTCCTCGACTCTGCGCACGTCCTGCGGCGGTGGGTCGAGGATGAAATCGACCTGACCCGAAAGCAGCGCCGCAGTACGCGTCGCGTCAGCACTGACTTGTGTGTAGATCACTTCGGTGACGTTGCCCGGTGCGCGACCGTCCTTGACGCCCCACCAGTCGGGGTTGCGCTTGAGCACCGTCTTGATGCCGGGCTCACGCGATACCAGGATCCAGGCACCGGTGCCGTTGGCGTTGCGCGAGGCGAACGTTTCTTCCTTCGACTTGAAGTCGAGCGGCTTCTCGACTTTGTTCTTGATCGCCCACGCCTTGCTCATGATGTAGATGGTGGTGGCATGCTCCAGCGTGATCGGGTTCGGCTTGTCCTGTACGAACTCAACGGTGAAGTCGTCGATCTTGCGCGGCTTGCCGACCGGAATCGCGTATTGCCGCAGCTGCGAATTGGGGTGACTGGCACGCTCATACGAGAAAACAATGTCGTCGGCCGTAAACGGCGAACCGTCATGGAATTTGATGCCTTGTCTCAGTGTGAAACGCCACGTGGTCGGATTCACCTGCTGCCAGCTGGTCGCCAGCCCCGGCACCAGCTTCAATGCGTTGTCGCGCATCACCAGTGTGTCGTGCACCGATTGCGAGAACAGGTTGGTCAGGCCTTCGTTCTGCGAAAACGGGTCCGCGGTCTGCGGATCGCCTTGCGATGCCCAGCGCAACGTCTTGGCGTCAGCGGCGCCGAACGCCAGCGCGGCAGAAAAAAGCAGTGCGAAATGGCGAGTGTTCATGTGCCCTCCGGAGGAACGGACAGTCCTAAGGGCGAAGTGTAGGGGCAGCGCAGGCCGACCTGCGTCATTCAGCGCCGATCAGCTGACGCACCCGCTGCAGGTCCTCTGGCGTGTCGACACCGGGCGGCAATGCATCGTCGAGCAGCAGCACCGCAATGCCGATACGGTGCGTGATCGCGCGTAGCTGTTCGAGGCGCTCGTGCTCTTCGATGGCCGACTTCGGCAGGGCCGGATACTTCCCTAGAAATCCGGCGCGATAGGCATACAGCCCGATGTGTCGCAAGGCGGGCAGATCGGGCGGAAGTACGCGCCCGGCGGCGAAAGCGTCACGCGACCAAGGGATCGGAGCGCGCGAGAAGGTGATCGCGCGCCCAGTCGCATCCAGCACGACCTTGACCACGTCGGGGCTAAAGAACTCCGCGGTGTCGCTGATCGCGTGGGCCGCTGTGGCGATCTCGCAATCCTGACGCGTGGCAAGCTCACGCGCGACACGGTTCATTACTTCGGGGGGCAACAGCGGCTCGTCGCTCTGCACGTTGACGACAATCGCTTCGGGCGGCAGCGCGAGCTGGTGCGTCGCTTCTGCCAGTCGGTCAGTTCCGGTCGGATGGTCCGACGAGGTTAGGATGCATTCGACCTGATGCATGCGGCAGCTGGCAACGATCTCCAGGTTGTCGGCGGCCACGACTACTCTATTCGCTGCGCTGCGTGCTGCGTTACGCGCCACTCGCACCACCATCGGTACGCCGCCGATATCTGCCAGCGGTTTGCGCGGCAGACGTGTCGACGCCAAGCGCGCCGGCACAATGATGACAAAGCTCAAGTCAGCGGCCGAGTTCGGCCGGCTCGACTTTGCGCGCATCCGACTCGAGCATCACCGGAATTCCATTGCGAATCGGATAGGCGAGCGCGTCGGCCTTGCACACCAGCTCCTGCGAACCCTTGCGGTAGTCAAGCAGACCCTTGCAGATCGGGCACACCAATATGTCAAGCAGGCGATGGTCCATCAGTCTTCCTCGACGAGATCCGTACGATGACTGCTTCAATCAGCTCCGGATCGACCTCGGTTACCAGCGGCACGACCCATAGTCGTGCGTCATTCGCCAGCGATGAATTGTCGAGACATTTTACGGCGTCCTTTTCAGTGAGCAGGATACGGTCGGCGGCGCAGCCGGCAAACGGATTCACGCTGTAGTCGAAGTGATCGGCCAGCGCAAGCTCTTCGATCGTAAGCCCGGCGGCGCGCAGCATGGCAAAGAATCGGTCAGGTGCGCCAATGCCGGCGGCCGCCGCCAGGCGCCAGCCGTGCAATCGCTGCTCCGCCGCGAGTGATCCCAGTTCGATGCGCAGCTTCGGGTCATGCATCGCAAACGCGCTGGCGAGGTGCGTTCGCATTCGATAGCAGGGGACGGCCGCGGCGATTGCCGGCGCGTCGCCGTTCAATACGACCGCGTCGACCCGATCGAGGCGCCGCCGCGGCTCGCGCAGCGGCCCCGCCGGCAGCATCCAACCATTGCCGAGACCGCGGTAATTCAGCAACGCAATTTCCATATCGCGCGCCAGCGCACGGTGCTGCAGACCATCGTCGGCGATGATTACGTCGCACTCGGGATGCTGCTTGCGCAGCAAGTCCGCTGCTGCGACGCGCCGCTTCGCGATGGCCACCGGTGCGGTCGTGGCACGCACGATTAACAGCGGCTCGTCGCCCACCTGATGTGCTGTATCACCCGCGTGCACCAGGCGCGGCGCCGAATCGCGTGCACCATAGCCCCGCGACACAATGCCGGGGCGCCAGCCGCGTTCGGTCAACGCACGGACCAGCTCCACCGTCAACGGCGTCTTGCCGGTGCCGCCGACGTAAAGGTTGCCGACCACCACGACCGGCACATCGAGCTGCGTTGGCTGTAGCAGACGGCACGCGTAAAGCGCTTCGCGGCAGCGGTAGACGACGTAATGCAGCGCGGCCAATGGCAGCAGTAACCAGGCAATGGCGCCGCGACGCTGCCACGCTTCTACGAGTGCAAGCTCTAACCGGGTGCGCAGCAGCACAACGATTTGCGATACGGCCGTTTCAGAGGCTACTTGCCGCCGTCGGTGCGCTGCGTCGCGAAACTTATGCGCACAATGCCGGCCTGCCGCGCCGCTTCCATCACTCCAATGACCGCCTGATGCGGCGCCTGCGCATCGGCATTGATGATCAGCAGCGTCGTATCCGACGTCTTGCCCGTGGCGCGCAGGGCGGTCGCGAACGCCCGCACGTCGTTCGAGGGGAGCAACTGACGTTCGATCGCATAGCGGCCGTCCGCTGTGACCGCTACGTTGATCTCGTTCGGCTGCACCGTCGGCTGTGCAGCGTCGGCCGAGGGCAGCGTGATCTGCAGCTCCGCGAAACGCGAATAGGTTGTGCTCACCGCGAGAAAGATCAGCACGATCAGCAGCACATCGATCAGCGGGATCAAATTGAGCTCGGGCTCCTCGTCGAGCGCGCGTCGAAACCGCATCAGCGCTCTGCTCTTTCGGCCCGGGCCGCCGCAAACACAGTCTCAAGTAGCCGCTCGGCCTGCTCCTCCATGTCGACCAGATAATCGTCGACCAGCCGTTTGAAGTATCGATACGAAAGCACGGCCGGCACCGCAATGATGATGCCGAGCGCGGTACTGTACAGCGCTACTGAGATGCCGCGCGCCAGGTCCTGCGGATTCGAGCCCGCCTGCTGCGAGGCAAAGATGGCGATCATGCCGACCACGGTCCCGAGTAGACCGAGAAGAGGTGCAATCGAGCCGATCGATCCGAGCAGCGTCAAATTCTTGGTGAGCCGGTTGGCGACAACCGAGCCAGCAGCCTCGATCTGCTGCATCGCTCCTTCTCGACCGGCGCGCTCATTCCGCAAGCCCGCAGCCAGCACTCGACCGAGTGGGGAATTGGCTTCGAGTTTGGTGAGTACGTCGGGCGAGATCTGCCGTTTTTTCCACAGGCCGATGACGTCGGACAGCAGCGTGGGCGGGATTATGATTTTCCGCTGCAGAGCAATTGCACGTTCGATGATCAGCCCGAGTGCGAATATCGAGGCCAGGATAAGGGGCCAAATAGGCCAACCGAGTTCAGCGAGGATGGCAAACAACGGGAATCCTTCGTGGTGTGAGCACTTGCGCGAGCGCGCACTGTAGAGATGCCGGACACGCGCAGCAAGTTTCCACAGTTACTGTGGATAAGTATGTGAACAAGTCGGGGCAGGATGCCGTAAGCCTTTGTTGCAATTTAGTTTGTACGCCTTGCACATGGGTTAGGCAGTGTTTGAAAGCTGATGGATTTCAACACGTTAACTTTAGTCATGATTACAAGAACCCTCACGCATCAGCGCGATCCGCTCACTTACTCGGCCTGTGGAAAGGTTTTGGCCGGAAACCCGCATGGCGCTTGACTTCGACCGGCCCGATGCAGAAAACGCGCGGGGTGCGCTGACAGTTTCCGCGCTAAACCGCGCGGTTTCAGGCTTGCTGCAACGAAGTTTCCCGTTGGTGCGGGTTCGCGGGGAGATTGCCAATGTAACGCGCGCCGCAAGCGGGCATTGGTACTTTGCCTTGAAAGACGATCAGGCGCAGGCGCGCTGCGTAATGTTCCGTGCCCGCAATCAGTTGCTCGACTGGGTGCCGCGCGATGGCGACGAGGTAGAAGTCAGCGCCGTCGTTGCGCTGTACGAAGCGCGCGGCGAGTTCCAATTGTGCGTCGAGTCGATGCGCCGCGCGGGGCAGGGCCAGCTGTACGAAGAGTTCCTGAAGCTTAAAGCCCGGCTGGCAGCCGAGGGGCTGTTTGCCGGCGAGCGCAAGCGATCGCTGCCGCACGTGCCGCGTCGGGTGGCGGTGGTGACGTCAATGCAAGCGGCCGCGCTCGCGGATGTGGTCACGGCGCTGTGTCGTCGCGCGCCCTATGTGGGCGTCATTATTTATCCGGTGCCGGTGCAGGGCGCGGGTGCGGGTGGTCATATCGCCGCGATGCTCAGGAAAGTATCTGGTCGGGCAGCCGTCGACCTGGTCGATGTCGTTTTGTTAGTGCGTGGCGGCGGTTCGATCGAAGATCTTTGGGCATTCAACGAGGAAGCGGTCGCGCGCGCGATCGTGTCGTGCACGATCCCGGTCGTTGTCGGTGTTGGGCACGAAAGCGACTTCACGATTGCCGACTTTGCGGCCGATCTTCGCGCTCCGACGCCCACCGCAGCGGCGGAGCTGGTCGCACCGGCGGCAGCGGTTTTGGTCGCCACCATCGATGCGCACCGGGCTGCGCTTTCGCATTCGCTGCGGCGACTGATCGAAAGGGCTCAGCAACGAATCGATTATGTGCAACGGCTCGCTACGGCACGACGAGCACCGTGGAAGGCGCTGGCCGGGCGGTTGGAAGCGCTGCGCCTGCGCAGTGGCAGTGCGTTGGTCGACGCGCTGACGGAAGCGCGCGGTCGAATCGGCTCCCGCGTTCACCGGCTGCTAGTCGCACGGCCGAGTGCAAACGCGGCTTCGGTTCGGATCGATGCGTTGTCGGCAGCGCGGCGCGCGGCGATTTTCGCGCAACTGAAGCATCATCAGGCGCGCGTCGAAAGCGGATTGGCGGCGCTCGCGCATCTCGACCCGGGACAAACTCTGGCGCGCGGCTTCAGCCTGGTGCGCGATGCGAGCGGTGCGCTGGTGCGCGATTCAGATCAGGTCGCCATCGGTCAGACGCTTGAAATCGAATTCGCGCGTGGCGGTGCAAGCACGCGCGTTGAACACCGGCGGTAAAGCGCCAGCGCGTCGATACGCATGCTAGATTGCTGCACGCTCGAGCGACTGAGCGAATAACAAGCAAGGAGGGACTATGGGCGCAATCTTCCAATCGCTGGGACGCACGGTTGCGGCCGGGGTCGTGCTGCTGCTCGTGCTGGTGGCGATCGTTGTAGGTATCACCGGCACCCCGGTTCGGGTCGATCACGCGTGGACGACGTTTTTCATGCGTTGGTTGCACGTTCTATCTGGTGTGATGTGGATCGGACTGCTCTGGTACTTCAACTTCGTGCAGATGCCGTCGATGCCGAAGATCCCGGATGAACAGAAGCCGGCGATTGGCAAGGTGATCGCACCCACCGCTCTGTTTTGGTTCCGTTGGGCAGCGCTCGCGACCGTTGTTACGGGCGCATTGCTAGCCTGGATGCAAGGCTACTTAGTACAGGCGCTGACGCTGCAAGCTCCAGTTGTCCCGATCGGCATCGGCATGTGGCTCGGGCTGATCATGGCGTTTAATGTCTGGTTCATCATCTGGCCAAATCAGAAAAAAGCGCTGGGTATCGTGCAAGTCGCGCCCGAGGAGAAACCGAAAGCCGCTCGCCTGGCGATGCTGGCCTCGCGCTTCAACACGATGTCCTCAATTCCGCTGCTGTACATGATGGTGATTCAGCAAAACCGAGGTGGTGCGATTTTCTAGGCTGTCTGATTCGTGACAAAAGTGGGGCCCGTGCGGCCCCACTTTCGTTTGGCGGGCTCAATGATTGCTCAACATCTTCCTCAAAACGGCTTGTCATGATGGAGGATCTGAATGGAACACAAACTCCCGCCCCTGCCATATGCGATGGACGCGCTTGAACCGGCGATGTCGAAGGAAACACTGGAGTACCACTACGGCAAGCACCATCGAGCCTACGTAAAGGAACTCAACAATCTAATTAAAGGAACCGAGTTCGAGGATGCGACGCTGGAGCAGATCATTCGCAGTGCGTCCGGCCCGCTGTTCAACAATGCCGCGCAGACATGGAACCACACATTCTTCTGGAATTGCATGGCGCCAAGCGGAGGTGGCGAGCCCAGTGGGGCACTGGCTGAGGCGATTAGCCAAAAGTGGGGTTCGTACGCCGCCTTCAAAGAATCGTTCTCGAAGAGCGCGGTCGGCAACTTCGGCTCGGGATGGACTTGGCTCGTGACCAAGTCGAACGGTATCGACATTGTCAACACGCACGATGCTGACAACCCATTGACGAAGGGCAATGAACCGTTGTTGGTGCTCGATGTATGGGAACATGCCTATTACATCGATCACCGCAATGAACGGCCTAAGTTCCTCGAAGCGTTTCTGAAGAACCTGGTCAATTGGAACTTCGCCACACGCAATTATCAGAGGTCGCTCAGCGCGGTGGCAGCCCGCTAATTTTCTTGCCGGCTGTCACGCCGCGCTTCGCAAACCAGCCCTGGTCCATTTCGAGCGCATAGGCCACCGGGCGTTGGGGGCAGATTGACGCTTCGCTCTTCGGTGCCATGTCTGCGATGTTGACGATCGTTCCGTCGTCATCGATGAAGGCAATTGAAAGCGGAATCAGCGTGTTGCGCATCCAAAAGCAGTGCTGCGATTTGTCTTCGAATACGAACACCATGCCGTGATTGGGTGCAAGGCGCTCGCGCATCATCAGTCCGATCATGCGCGATTGCGGTGTGGCCGCAATCTCGGCCGTAATCACGTGAATTCCGGCAGTTATTTTCGTGGTCCGCAGCGCAGGTTGCGGCGCTTGTTGAGCAAGCAGCACGGACGGCGCCAACAAGGAGCAAATCACCACCACAAGGATTCGTTTCATGTCACGCGTCCGACCGTCCCGAGCGCTAATGTAAGCGCGCAAAGAAAAGGCAGGGTCTGCGACCCTGCCTTCTTCGTCAAGCCATTGCTGATTAGGACTTCTTGTCAGCTTTCTTTTCGTCGGCTTTGACGTTGGCCTTCACATCGCCCTTCATTTCGCCTTTGACATCACCGGTGGTGACGGCTTTCGGACCTTTGGCCTTCTTGTGCGTTTTGGATGTCTTTACCGTGGCAACTTTGTCGGTCTTGACCGCAGCAGCTGCCGTTGCATTTCCGGCCTTCTCAACTGCCTTCGGCGATGCGTTCGGTGAGGCCGGTTTTACTTCCACCGGTGGTGTCGCGCGTGGTGTCTGCACGGGCGCGCTCGGTGCCGGCGTTTGCGCGAACGCGATGCCCGCGATTGTTGCGCCGATCAGTAAAGCGATCTGCTTCTTCATGTGTTACTCCCTAAAGTTGTAGTGACCTAATGGGGTCAGTGGCAAGAACGGCTTCATTCGCAAGCGGTTGACACTCACAGACGCTGCCGATGGACGGCTGGGTAAACTCGCAACAAACAAGCGCACTTGGAGACACCATGGTTCACATTGCGGTGCCCGCGACCGGGCAGAAGATCACCGTCAACAAAAACTTCACGCTCAATGTTCCTGATCACCCGGTCGTTCCGTACATCGAGGGCGACGGCACCGGCGTCGACATCACGCCGGTGATGATGAAGGTGGTTGATGCCGCTGTCGCCAAAGCGTATGGCGGCAAGAAGAAGATCGTCTGGATGGAGGTTTTCGCAGGCGAAAAAGCAACCAAGGTCTACGGCCCCGACGTCTGGCTGCCAGACGAGACACTCGCCGTGTTGCGCGATTACGTCGTTTCGATCAAAGGCCCGTTGACCACACCGGTAGGCGGCGGAATCCGCTCGATCAACGTCGCGCTCCGGCAGGAGCTCGATTTGTACGTCTGCTTGCGCCCGGTGCGTTACTTCAAGGGCGTGCCGAGTCCAGTCAAAGAACCTGAAAAAACCGATATGGTGATCTTCCGCGAGAACTCGGAAGACATTTATGCCGGAATCGAATACGAGGCCGAAAGCGACAAGGCCAAGAAGCTGATCGCCTTTCTGCAGACCGAGATGGGCGTCAAGAAAATCCGGTTCCCGAACACCTCGGGAATTGGCATCAAGCCCGTGTCAAGCGAGGGGACCGAGCGTCTGGTGCGCCGAGCGTTTCAGTACGCGATCGATAACAAGCGCAAGAGCGTCACGCTGGTGCACAAAGGCAACATCATGAAGTACACCGAGGGCGCATTTGCCAAATGGGGCTACGCGCTTGCGCAAAAGGAATTCGGTGCCGAACTGCTAGATGGGGGACCGTGGATGAAATTCAAGGCCGCCCACGGCGACGTCGTCGTCAAGGATGTGATCGCCGATGCTTTCTTGCAACAAATCCTGCTGCGACCGGCTGAATATGACGTGATCGCGACGATGAATCTGAACGGTGACTACATATCAGATGCGCTCGCTGCGCAGGTGGGTGGGATCGGTATCGCGCCCGGCGCCAACATGTCCGACACAGTGGCGGTGTTCGAAGCGACGCACGGCACGGCGCCGAAATATGCCGGCAAGGACTACGTCAATCCGGGTTCGGAAATCCTGTCGGCCGAGATGATGCTGCGGCACATGGGCTGGGTTGAAGCGGCCGATCGGATCATCAGCTCAATGGAAAAAGCGATATTGAGCAAGAAAGTGACGTACGACTTCGCGCGTCAGATGCCCGGCGCAACTCAAGTTAGCTGCTCCGGCTTTGGTGACGTGATGATCGCAAACATGTAGCGGCTCGCAAGTCGCGAGCAGCAGAAGAACGACAGAAACAAAAGCCCCGCTGCAGCGGGGCTTTTACAGCGGCTGATTATCCGCCGGTAATGTTCGACGCCTGCTTGCCTTTTGGGCCCTGCACGACTTCAAAATTTACCTTCTGACCTTCTTTAAGCGTCTTAAACCCATTCATATTGATAGCCGAGAAGTGAGCGAACAAGTCCTCACCTCCGTCGTCCGGCGTAATAAAGCCGAAGCCCTTGGCATCGTTAAACCACTTAACCGTTCCAGTCGACATTCCCTCACCCCTCCCACAACAAAGACAAGGCAACTCGGCCGCTCGCGCCTGCGCGCTAACTGCCGTGCGCCCACCTGCACCCTCACCCAACGATTTTCGCCGGTGCCGCCATGCCAGGGCGACTTAACGCTCCAGCGCTGACGCCGCGATTGTTCGAGTAAATCCGGCGGCGGTCAATAGCGCTGCGCACAACGTTCGAACGATCGCGGATGCCCTTTCCCACCTATTTTTACCCCAGCTGTCATCGCAAACCGATCTGCGCCGGTTAAAAGGTGGCGGGTTTAATACGCACAGAGTCGAGTTGGTGACTTCGAGCGCGCGCTGAGTCGGCGTTGCTTTCGCAAGCGGCGGTACGTGAAAGCACGCTTGTTTTCCCTCGCCAATTCGAAGCTTGTACGAGTTGAATACGCAGGATGCGCACCGATTTACCGTATGATTGGTACGCTATTTGTATCCTGTGCTGGATGGTCGATTTGCATAGAATGCGGCTCAGATGAGTGAGCGGTTGGGCGAAGGCACCGTCGTTGAGAAGCAGGCTTCTCGCGTCAAGCCACCGCCCATTTATCAAGTGGTTCTGTTGAATGACGACTACACACCGATGGAGTTCGTAGTCGGAGTTCTGCAGAAGTTCTTCGGCAAAGGGAGAGAGCAAGCAACTCAGATCATGCTGAAGGTTCATCACGAAGGACGCGGTGTCTGCGGCGTCTATCCGCGCGATATCGCAGCGACCAAGGTCGAGCAAGTCTGCAGTTATTCACGCCAGCATCAGCATCCGCTGCAGTGCGTGATGGAGGAAGCATGATCGCCCAGGAACTCGAAGTCAGTCTGCACATGGCCTTCGTCGAGGCGCGGCAGGCCCGGCATGAATTCATCACCGTAGAACACCTTTTGTTGGCTCTGCTGGACAATCCGTCGGCCGCCGAGGTGCTCCGCGCATGCGCATGCAATATCGATGACCTGCGAAAAAATCTGCAGAACTTCATCGCTGACAACACCCCAATTCTGCCGCCGAACTCGGAAGCGGACACGCAACCGACACTTGGATTCCAGCGCGTTATCCAGCGCGCGATCATGCATGTGCAAAGCACCAGCAACGGCAAGAAGGAAGTCACCGGCGCCAACGTGCTGGTCGCAATTTTCGGTGAGAAAGACTCGCACGCGGTGTACTACCTGCACCAGCAGGGCGTGACACGGCTCGATGTGGTCAACTTCATTTCGCACGGCATCACCAAGGCGGGGCAGGGTGAAGAAAAGGCCAAACCCGGCGCCGAGGAGGTTGCCGAAGGCGAGGGCAAGGACCAACCGTCTGCGCTCGAGCAGTACACACAGAATCTGAACGCGCTCGCCAAGGACGGAAAGATCGATCCGCTAATCGGTCGCGAACCCGAAGTCGAACGCGTAATCCAGATCCTGTGTCGGCGCAGGAAGAACAATCCGCTACTGGTGGGTGAAGCCGGTGTGGGCAAGACTGCGATTGCCGAGGGCTTGGCGTGGCGCATCTTTAAAGGTGACGTGCCCGAGATTCTTGAGAAGTCGAGCGTGTATTCGCTCGACATGGGCGCCTTGCTGGCCGGCACCAAGTATCGCGGTGACTTCGAGCAGCGGTTAAAAGCAGTACTGAAACAGCTGAAATCCAATGCCCACGCAATTCTCTTCATCGATGAGATCCATACCTTAATTGGTGCCGGCTCCGCGTCGGGCGGCACGCTCGATGCGTCGAACCTGTTGAAGCCCGCGCTCGCGAGCGGGCAACTTAAGTGCATCGGCGCCACCACCTACAACGAATATCGCGGCATCTTCGAGAAGGATCACGCGCTGTCGCGTCGTTTCCAGAAAATCGACGTCATCGAGCCGACGATTCAACAGACGATCGAGATTCTTAAAGGGCTGAAGTCTCGCTTCGAAGAGCATCACGGCGTCAAGTACACCTCGAGCGCGATCGCTGCGGCTGCGGAGCTGTCGGCGAAGTTCATCAACGACCGCCATTTGCCCGACAAAGCGATCGACGTGATCGACGAAGCAGGCGCTGCGCAGCGCATCCTGCCGAAGTCCAAGCAGAAGAAGACGATCGGCAAAGTGGAAGTCGAAGAAATCATCGCGAAGATCGCGCGTATCCCGCCGCAGACGGTTTCGAGCGATGACCGTGCGCAATTGAAGAACCTCGACCGTAACCTGAAAAATGTCGTGTTCGGGCAAGACCCCGCGATTGAGGCGCTGTCCGCGGCGATCAAGATGGCCCGCTCGGGATTGGGCAAGCCGGACAAGCCGATCGGCTCATTCCTGTTTTCGGGGCCGACCGGCGTCGGCAAGACCGAGGTGGCGAAGCAGCTCGCATTTACGCTGGGTCTCGAGTTGATCCGCTTCGACATGTCGGAATACATGGAGCGCCATGCAGTGAGTCGTCTGATCGGCGCGCCGCCAGGCTACGTCGGCTTCGATCAAGGTGGGTTGCTGACCGAAGCGATCGCGAAGAAGCCGCACGCGGTGCTTCTGCTCGATGAGATCGAAAAAGCGCATCCGGACATCTTCAACATCCTGCTGCAGGTGATGGACCACGGCACGCTGACCGATAACAACGGTCGCAAGGCCGACTTTCGCAACGTGATTATCGTGATGACGACCAACGCGGGCGCCGAGCTATTGCAGCGGGCATCGATCGGTTTCTCGAACGCGCGCGAATCGGGCGACGAGATGGCCGACATCAAACGGATGTTCACGCCCGAGTTTCGTAATCGGCTCGATGCTGTGATTTCGTTCAAGTCACTGAACGAAGAGGTCATCCTGCGGGTCGTCGACAAGTTCCTGATGCAGCTCGAAGACCAGCTGCATGAAAAGAAGGTCGATATTCATTTCACTGACGCATTGCGCAAGCATCTCGCCAAGAGAGGCTTCGACCCGGTCATGGGCGCGCGTCCGATGGCACGTTTGATACAAGACACGATTCGCCGCGCACTCGCCGACGAGCTGCTGTTCGGCAAGCTGCTGACCGGCGGCCGGGTCGACGTCGATGTCGACGACAAAGGCGAGATCAAGCTCGACTTTCCACCGAGCGATAGCGGCGATGCGCCGCAGCCGGTACAGGGCGAGCCGGTCTTGTCTGAATAGCTTTCGGAACAGGCTGATCGCCAACGTTTCGTAGCCGTCGGTTGACGGCGTCGCTGGATTGTCCCCACAATGGCCCGCTTGTCGGGCCATTTCTCTGCACGGGGGGATCATGAAAACAGCCATGACAATGGCGTGCCTGCTGCTGACGAGTACAGCGCACGCGCAGCAGGTATCTGATGCCGACATGAGGTCGGCTGCAATGCTCGCTTCGAACTGCGCGAACTGTCACGGCACATCGGGAAACGCGCAAGGCGCGATGCCGAGCCTGGCGGGTCAACAAAAAACCTACATCGTCGCTCAGATGCGCGCGTTCCGCGACGGCAAGCGGCCGGCGACAATCATGCATCAGCTGTCCAAGGGCTATACCGATCAGCAGACTGAGTTGATCGCAGAATTCTTTTCTCGGCAGAAGCCGGCGCGCTAGGAGACACCGATGAGCACAACAGGAATTACGCGGCGCGACGCTCTGAAGGCATTCTCGGCGGGCGTGATTGCATCCGGCTTGTCGGCGTGCGCAACCATCGGGCAAAGAAGTGTCGGCAGAGTCGTGGTGGTGGGCGGAGGCTACGGGGGCGCTACCGCGGCCAAGTATCTACGTCAGTGGTCAGATGGCGGCGTCGACGTAACGTTGGTCGAACCCAACGAAGCGTTCGTTTCGTGCCCGATGTCGAACTTACTGATCGGCGGCAGCAAGACGCTTGCCGACCTCACCGTCAGTTATTCCGGGCTCGATAAATACGGTGTGAAGCGCGTACGTGACACCGTCAGCGCGGTTGACGTCGACAAGAAACAGGTGCGCCTCGCGTCGGGTGCGACGCTGCCCTATGACCGGTTGGTCTTGTCGCCGGGCGTGGAGTTCATGTACGACAGGTTGCAGGGATGGTCGGCTGCGGGCGAAGCGTCGGTCTTGCACGCTTGGAAAGCCGGCGCGCAGACCATCGCTCTGCGCCGGCAGTTGACCGAGATGAAGGACGGCGGCGTGGTCGTGATGAGCATTCCGCTGGCGCCATACCGCTGCCCACCGGGACCGTACGAGCGGGCGTGCCAGATCTCGTGGTATCTGAAACAGTCGAAGCCGAAGAGCAAGCTGATCGTGCTGGATGCGAATCCGGACTACGTTTCCAAGAAGCCGCTGTTCTCGCGCGTATTCGGCGAGGACTACAAAGGGATTGTGGAATATCGGGTCGGCGCGCCGGTCAACGAGATAGACATTAAGTCAGGCACGTTCGTCACGGAGATCGGCGACAAGGTGCGCGGCGACGTGGTCAACTACATTCCGCCACAGCGCGCCGCCAACATCGCGCGTGACGCCGGAGTGATCACCGCCAATAATCGCTGGTGCGAGGTCGATTGGACGTCGATGGAATCGATCAGGGTGCCCGCCGTGCATGTGCTCGGCGACTCGACGCTGTCGGCGCCAGCGATGCCGAAGTCGGGTCATATGGCGAACCAGCACGGCAAGGCCGCCGCCGCAGCGATCATGGAATTACTGAACGGCCGCGCCGTCGTGCCGCCGACGATGGCCAACACCTGCTACAGCTTCGTCGACGATCGCAACGCGGTGCACGTCGACAGCGTTCATCGCTGGGTCCCGGAAAAGAAAACGCTAGAACCGGTCGCGGGCGCCGGCGGTATCTCGTCGCAGGACCGCGCATCGTGGGCGCTCGAAGGCGCGTACGCGCAGAGCTGGGCGACGACGATTTGGAGCGACATGCTGGGTTAGGGGCGGCAATCAGCGTCCTGTACTGCCGAAGCCGCCAGCCCCACGCTCACTCGATGCGAATTCGGGCACCACATTGAACTCGGCCTGCACGACGGGAACGATCACCAACTGCGCCAGCCGCTCGAGCGGATTCAGCGTGAATGCTGCGTGGCCGCGGTTCCACGTCGACACCATCAATTCGCCCTGGTAGTCGGAGTCGATCAGGCCGACCAGGTTGCCGAGCACGATGCCGTGTTTGTGTCCCAGTCCGGAGCGCGGCAGGATCATCGCCGCATAACCGGCATCTGCAATGTGAATTGCCAGCCCGGTTTTTACCAGGTGGGTTGTGCCCGGCTCAACCACGAGCGGAGCGTCGACGCATGCGCGCAAGTCGAGGCCCGCAGCGCCCGCCGTCGCGTAGGCGGGCATCTGATCTCGCAACCTTTCGTCCAGGATGCGAACGTCGACGCGCATTTACTTAGCGTTGGGTGGCGGCGTAAACACCTTCGCGATCAGCGCTTGCGCCTGCTTGTTGTCCCGCGGGGAAAAGCGACGCACGGCGCGCTGGAACATCCGCACGCCCCAGACGATCAACGCGACGGCAATGATCAGTGGTACCACGCTGACAGAAGCCACCACCCAGTAAAGCGCGAGCAACGCGCCAATCAGAATTGACAGCACGGAAGCCAGCACTGGACCGACCGAAGGCACGGCGGCGACTTGCGCCAGCGTTGCCTGCAGCTGTGAAGCGCTGCGCAGATCAGCAGGCTTGCGACCGGCGAAAAAGTGGCCGGCATCGCCTGTCTTTGTCTTGTCGAGTTGCGTAACCCGGTGCTGCGTGCTGGCCAGCAGCCGCGCGGCCGACTCTCGTTGCAGCTGTTCGATGTAGGCGATGAAGTCGCCGTCTTTGGGCTCGTGCGTATCGATCATCTGAGCTTGGTGGCGATCGCGCTGATCAGCCTTCTTGCCTGCGCAAGTTTGTCGTCGGTCGGCAAGATCGTCACGCCGTCTTGATCGATCAGCGACAGCTCGCTGCGGTCGGTACCGAGGGAATCTTGCGCGCGGTTAGCCACCATTAACGGCACCCTCTTTCCGGCGCGCTTGCGGCGCGCGTTTTCGATGATGTCATCGCTCTCGGCGGCGAAGCCGACGCAGTAGGGCGCCGATGGCAGCGCCGCCACGGTCGCGAGAATATCGGGATTCGCCGCGAACTGCAGCGCAGGTGCCCCGGCTGTTTTCTTGAACTTGCTCGCACTTTGATTGATGACGTGCCAGTCAGCGACAGCGGCCACTGCAATAAAAATGTCGGCCGGAAGCTCGCGCATCACCGCAGCCATCATTTCGCGCGCCGTCGTGACGTCGGTCCGTTGTACACCGCGTGGGGTTGCGAGCGCGGTCGGTCCGGCGATCAGTTTCACGTTTGCGCCGGCGTCGCGGGCGGCACGCGCCAACGCGAAACCGGTCTTACCAGACGACAAATTAGTGATTCCCCGCACTGGGTCGATCGGCTCGAACGTCGGCCCCGCGGTCAGCAGTACCTTCTTGCCCGAGAGTGGCTTCGGTTGAAAAAAAGAAATTATTTCCTCCAGCAACTCATGGGCTTCGAGCATGCGGCCGAAGCCGGTTTCACCGCATGCCTGCGCGCCGCTGGCAGGCCCCAAGATTGCAATGCCGTCGGCGCGCAACTGCGCGACATTTCGTTGCGTGGCCGGGTTCTGCCACATTTCGACGTTCATAGCCGGCGCCACCAGTAGCGGCGTGCGAGTCCGGTCGCGCGCCAGCGCCAGCGTCGTCAACAGATCGTCGGCTAGCCCGTACGCGATCTTGGCCAGGAAATCGGCGGTCGCCGGCGCCACGACGACTGCGTCTGCATGGCGCGTCAACTCGATATGCGGCATCGCGTTGCCAGTCGAGTCCTTCCACTGATCGGTCTGCACGGGCCTACCGCTCAAAGCTTGCATCGTCGTCGCGGTAACGAATTGCTGCGCGCCCGCCGTCATTACCACTTGCGCGGTCGCGCCTTCATCCTGCACGCGTCGCACCAGCTCGCACACTTTATAAGCCGCGATGCCACCGGTTATCCCGACGACCAGATGTTTACCGTCGAGCTGCATCGCTATTTCGCGCCTCGTACGCGGCGAAGCTCGTCGACGATCAGCAGCGCGGCGCCGCCGACGATGGCACTGTCGGCCAGATTGAATGCGGGCCAGTGCCAGCCCGCCCAGTGAAAATCGAGAAAGTCGATCACGTGGCCGTACGTGATGCGGTCGATCACGTTGCCGATCGCGCCGCCAAGAATCATCGCGAGGGCCAGCGCGAACAATCTTTGATGACCGTGGCGCGCAAGCAGATACAGAATGAAGACAGAGGCGGCAAGCGCCACCAGGATCAGGAACCCTCCCTGCCAGCCCGATGCGGTCGCGAGGAATGAAAAGGCGGCGCCCTTGTTGTAGGTCAATACCAGATTGAAGAAATCGGTGACCGTTACCACGTCGCCGAATTCGAATCGCTTTTCGATCGTGATCTTCGTCACTTGATCGATCAGGATGATTCCGATCGCGACGCCAATCCACGGCAGCATGCGTTGCGGCCAGGTGGGTTGCTTGACGAAAGACATCAGGCGAATACCCGGTGCTCACCGGCGCCGAACAGATTGCTGACGCAACGGTCGCAAAGCGTCGGATGGGCAGCGTCGCTGCCGACATCGGCGCGCCAATGCCAGCAGCGCTCGCACTTCGAGTTGACCGAAGGCGTGACGGTGATTTGCTCCACGTCGCCGCTTGCGACCGGAACAGCACGGGCCGCCGAGGTGATCAACACGAACCGCAAATCATTCGCCAGCGAGCGCAGTAATGCGGCCGTTTCGGCGTCAGCGCGAATCTCGACTTCGGCCTGCAACGAGGATCCGATCGCGCCCTGTTCACGCAGCGTTTCAAGTCGCCTCTGCACATCGGCGCGCACGGCGCGGATTCGAGTCCACTTGTCGCTCAGCGCGGCGGCATCGGGCGCGACCGGCAGCGTGCCGAACGTTTCGGTGAAAATCGTTCCGCCACTTTTCTTCTTCAGCACTTTCCATGCTTCCTCGGCGGTGAAGGACAGCAGTGGCGCCATCAGCTTCAACAGGGTTTCGGTGATCACGTACAGCGCGCTTTGCGCGGAACGCCGGGCCTTCGAATCCGGTTTAGCGGTGTAGAGCCGGTCTTTCAGGATATCGAGGTAAAAGGCGCCCAGGTCCTCCGACGCGAACGTCTGCAAGCGGGCAACGATCGGGTGATACTCGTAGCGCCCGTAATCGGCTTGCGTGCGAGTCGACAAGTCGCGCGTCAGCGTCAGGGCGTAGCGGTCGATCTCGAACCATTGATCGGGCGGCAGCATGTCGCGCGAAGCGTCGAAATCGCTGATATTTGCCAGCAGAAATCGCAGCGTGTTGCGCAGCCGGCGGTAGCTCTCGACGACCCGCTTCAGGATTTCGTCGGACAGCGTGAGCTCCCCCGAATAATCGGTGCTCGCGACCCAGAGCCGGATAATTTCGGCGCCCAGTGTGTCGGCTACCTTTTGCGGGCCGATCACGTTGCCGAGTGACTTGCTCATCTTGCGGCCGTTACCGTCGACGACGAAGCCGTGCGTCAAGAGCGCCTTGTACGGCGGCACGCCGTTCAGCATGCACGAAGTCAGAAGCGATGAATGAAACCAGCCGCGATGCTGGTCGGAGCCCTCGAGATACATCTCAGCCGGAAAGTGGGATTCGGCTGAATGCGAGCCGCGCAGCACCGTTTGATGCGTTACGCCGGAGTCGAACCACACGTCGAGCGTGTCGCGGTTCTTTACGTAGTCATCGGCATCGGCGCCCAGCAGCTCACGCGGGTCCAGGTCCTGCCATGATTCGATGCCACCCTGCTCGATGCGCTGCGCAACCTGCTGCAACAGTTCCTGTGTGCGTGGATGCAGAGCGCCAGTCTCCTTATGCACGAAGAAAGCCATCGGCACGCCCCATTGTCGCTGGCGTGACAGCGTCCAGTCGGGCCGATTGGCGATCATCCCGTGCAGCCGCGCTTTGCCCCATTGCGGATAGAACTGCGTCGCTTCGATGCCTTGCAGCGCCAGCTCGCGCAATGTCGCGCCGCCTTCACTCGGTGCGATATCCATGCCGGCGAACCACTGCGAGGTCGCGCGATAGATAACCGGCGTTCGGTGGCGCCAGCAATGCATGTAGCTATGGCTGATCTTCTGCAGATGCAGCAGATGCCCACGCTCGCGGATGACTCCGACGATCTTCGGATTCGCGTCCCAGATTTTCAAACCACCGAACAGCGGCAGCGAGGAGGCGTACACGCCGTCGCCCTGCACCGGATTTAGGATGTCCTTGTCGGCCATGCCATGCGCCTTGCACGACACGAAGTCTTCGATGCCATAGGCCGGTGCCGAGTGCACGATGCCGGTGCCGGTATCGAGCGCGACATAGTCGCCCAGGTACACCGGCGCGTCGCGGTCGTAAAACGGATGGCGAAATCGAAGCAGCGCGAGATTCTTGCCGGCGGTCTGGGCGATGGTCGCGCCGTTCAGCTCGTAGCTCGCCAGGCATGCGGCCTTGCGCTCGGTCGCCAGCACCAGCAGGCCGCGTTCGGTATCGACCAAGTCGTAGCTTGCTTCAGGGTGAACGTTCAGCGCCTGATTGGCCGGAATCGTCCACGGCGTCGTCGTCCAGATCACCGCCAACACTGGCTTGTCGGGCAGCGACGATATGGCAAACGCAGTTGCCAGCTTGACGCGCTCGTCGTCGCGCAAAGGGAAAGCGACATCGACGGCGAGATCGTCCTTGTCCTGATATTCGACTTCGGCTTCCGCCAGCGCCGAGCCACAGTCGAAGCACCAGTTGACCGGCTTCAGGCCGCGAAACACAAAGCCCTTGGCCATGATGCAGCCCAGCGCACGCAACTCGTCCGCCTCGTTCTTGAAATCCATCGTCTTATACGGACGGTCCCAAAGCCCGAGCACGCCGAGGCGCTTGAAGTCTTTTTTCTGGCGCTCGATCTGCTCCGAGGCATGGGCGCGGGAGCGCGCTTGTACGTCGCGCGTCGGCAGGTTGCGGCCGTATTTTTTCTCAATCAGGATTTCGATCGGCATGCCGTGGCAGTCCCATCCCGGGACATACTGCGCGTCGAAGCCCGCCATCTGCCGGCTCTTGACGACGAAGTCCTTCAACGTCTTGTTCAGCGCCTGTCCCATATGAATGTCGTTGTTCGCGTACGGCGGCCCGTCGTGCAGGATCCATTTCGGCCGGCCGATCGATGCGGCGCGAATCTGTCCGTAGACATCCTGCTCGTCCCATTCGCGCACCCATTGCGGCTCGCGCTTGGCGAGGTCGCCCCGCATTGGAAATGGCGTTTCCAGCAAATTGAGCGGGTATTTGCGGGTTGCTGGATCAGCGGCAGGTTTTCGTTTTTCGTCGGGCATGTTGCTTATCTCAGGACGCCGTGGCAGCGTTCAATACGGCGCGCGCGCGCACCGCATCGTCGCCGATTGCGGCCGACAGGTCGTCAAGTGTCTCGTACTTTTGCTCGTCGCGCAGTTTCTGGACGAATTCGACCGTTACCAATTTTCCGTAGACAACCTCGGTGAAGTCGAACAAGTGCACCTCGAGCAGCCAGCGCCCATCATCATCGATGGTCGGTCGCAGGCCGATGCTGGCGACGCCGGCAACGGCGTGCGCGTCCAGGCCGTGCACGCGCACGGCAAAAATTCCACGCAGTGCCGGCCGGGCGGGGTCGATCTTCAGGTTTAGCGTTGGAAAACCTAGCGATCGTCCAAGCCTGCGACCGTGCAGCACGCGGCCGCTGATGGCGTACGGACGATCCAGCAGCGCGGATGCGCGAGCCAAGTCACCGCCAGCCAGCGCGGCGCGGACCGCGGTGCTTGAAATGCGCTCGCCATTGTCGGCAATCGTCTGCATCACCTCGAACTCAAACGCACCGCGCGCCGCGTATTCGCGCAGCAGCGAAACATCACCAGCGCGCCGGGCGCCGAAGCGGAAATCGTCGCCAACCACCAGCCAGCGGACGGCGCAGCCGTCGATCAGCACATCCTGCACGAACGCGGCGGGTGACAGCAGCGAAAAGCGGCGATTGAAGTGCTGCACGAAAATGCGTTCGACGCCGCACTGCTTCATCACCGCCAGTTTGTCGCGCAGGTTTGCAACGCGCGCTGGCGCCTGTGCGGCCGCAAAGAACTCGCGTGGGTGCGGCTCGAAGGTCATCACGGCCGGCACCAGCTGCCGTGCACGCGCCGCCTCGACCACGCGCCTTAGCAGCGCCTGGTGGCCGCGGTGGACGCCGTCAAAGTTGCCGATCGTCAGCGCGGTCGGGACGCGATCGACGCTGCGCGGGGTACCGCGAAATACGGTCATAACGACACGCTTGATGCGATGCGAAAGCGACCGCGAAGTATACGGTCGAGTTGGCGCATCATCTTGATTTGTCGAGCGTTTGCGACGAGCGGCGCAGGCGCGGCCGGTACAATGCCGCCGGATGAGCGCGATCGCCCTTAAGCCAGTGGTTGTTCTCGTTTCCGGGCGCGGCAGCAATCTGCAGGCGCTGTTGGAACGAGCCGATGTGGAGCACTGGCAGACGTCACTCGGCGCCACGATTGCAGCGGTTGTCAGCAGTCGCGCGAGCGCCGCAGCGCTCGATGTGGCACGTTCGCAAAGCATCCCGGTGCACGTGGTGGCGCCCGAGGAATTTTCTTCGCGCGCTGCGTTCGATGCAGCGCTGGCAACCGCGATCGAACCGTACGCGCCGGAGTTGATCGTGCTGGCCGGATTCATGCGCTTGCTGACACCGGCGTTCGTGCGCCGCTTCGCGGGACGCTTGATCAACATTCATCCGTCATTGCTACCGTCGTTTCCGGGATTGGCCACGCATCGGCGCGCACTCGAAGCCGGCGTGCGCGTACACGGCGCGACCGTGCATTTCGTATCCGACCAGGTCGATGCGGGGCCGATCATCGCGCAGGCGGCGGTGGCCGTGCATGCGGACGACGATGAAGCGTCGCTGGCCGAGCGGGTGCTGCAGCAGGAGCATCGCCTGCTGCCGCGCGCCGTGCGCCAAGTGCTCGAAGGTCGCGTTAGGTACGTCGACCGGCGTGCGGTGTTCAAGGACATTGCGCAAGGCGAGCTTTCGCTTCTCGCTACATGAAGGCCGGATCATCGAAGCACGCGAAGCGCGAGGCTCGTAAGCCGTCGGGCGCCGAACGCGTTCGGCCTCGCAAACCAAACCAGGCGCGCGGCGCGCCGCGGCCTTGGCCCGATCAGGCACCCGCGCGGGCGCCGCGGCGCACCGTGCATAGTGAGGCGCTGCATTCAGCAGGCAGCCGCATTACGTCGCTAGTGGTTGATTCTCTGGCGGCCGCGCTGGCGGTCATCCTGAAATTTGACGGACCGTCGGATGTTCTGCTGTCACGCTATTTTCGGTTGCATCCGGCGCTGGGACAACGTGACCGCGGCCTGACTGCGGAGGCCGTGTTCTTTGCGCTTCGCCGCTATGCGACGCTCGGCTGGATGATGCAGCCGGCCCATCCGGCGCGCGCGCCGCGCTTTGCCGCCCTGTTGACACTGGCGCGACAGCACGGCGTCGACGGGATGGATGCGCGCGCGCTGCGCAACGATGCAAACGCGGTCAAGCAGGCGTTGACCATCGATCTGGCGCAGGCTCCGAGCTCGGTGCAGGCGGAGCTGCCGCATTGGCTGTTTGCTCACATCGAGCGGCAGTATCCGGATGCGGCGCCGCTGGTCGACGCGTTGAAAGAAGGCGCACCGCTCGACCTGCGGGTGAACTCGATCAAGGCCGAACGCGGGGCAGTACTCGAAGAACTCGCCGCCCACCACGTCGGCGCGGTGATCACGCCGTACTCGCCCGATGCGATCCGCCTATCGGGCAAGCCGGCGTTGACCCAATGGCCCGCGTATCGCGAAGGTCGCATCGAGGTGCAGGATGAAGGCAGTCAGCTGATCGCCCGTCTGGTGCAGCCGCGCCGCGGACACATGGTGGTCGATTTTTGTGCCGGTGCTGGCGGCAAGACGCTGGCGCTCGGCGCGTTGATGCGATCGAGCGGGCGTCTGTATGCGTTCGACGTCAACGAGAAGCGACTGAGCGGGCTCGGTCCGCGCCTGAAGCGCAGCGGGCTGTCGAATGTGCATCCGGTGGTGATTCGCAACGAGTCGGACATCCGCGTCAAGCGCTTGAATGGCAAGTGCGACCGCGTGCTGGTCGACGCACCGTGTTCGGGCAGCGGCACGCTGCGGCGCAACCCCGACTTGAAGTGGCGCTTCAGTGAAGCGGAGCTGGAGCGCGTCAACGATGTGCAGCGCTCTGTTTTGCATGCTGCGGCGCGGTTGTTGAAACCGGGCGGACGGCTGGTTTACGCAACGTGCTCCTTGCTGACGCGCGAGAATCAGGACGTGGTCGATGCCTTTCTGGCCGAGCATCCGGGGTACGAGCTGGTACCGGCCGCTACCGTGCTGCGCGCCCAGTCGATCGATGTGACGCACGCGGCGCGTTTCGCGCCGTACTTTGTCATGCTGCCGCACCTGCACGGCACCGACGGGTTCTTTGCAGCCGTATTCGAGCGGCGATAAGCATGCACCGGCACACACTGTTCGAAGAAGTCGTTCACATCTTGCGGGAGGAGCTGGTGCAGCCGGCGCAGGCATTGCAACTGGCGCTGATCGGAGCTGCACTGCTGGCGGGCTGGTTTTACGTGCGCCGCGTCGAACGCCGCGCCCGCGAGCGGCTGGCGCTCGCCGCAACCGCCGACCATAGCGTGCGCATCGATGTGCTGCAGTTTTCGATCGCCGGCTTTCGCCGCCTCGCGTTTCCGGTTGCCGCGATGACGGTGCTGTTGCTCGGCGGGTTTGCGCTGTACTTCGCGGGCGCCGTCAGAGCAGGCGAAGTGCATCTGTTGCGACTGGCATTGCTGTTGCTCGGCGCGATGGCAGTAATCCGGCTTTTCGTGTACGTACTGCGGCGCTCGTTCCGACGGGCTGCCTGGATCGGCACCTTCGAACTCGCCATCGCCTTCGCGATCTGGATCGTTGTGGCGTTGTACGTAACCGGCCTGCTCGATGACATGGTCGGTTATCTCGACGCTGTCCAATTCCCCGTGGGCAAGCCACCGCTCACCCTATGGGACATTTTTGCCGGCATCGTCAGCGTCATTCTGACCGTGCTGGCGGCACTGTGGGCCGGATCGGTGATCGAGGCGCGCTTAATGGGCGCCAAATCGCTCGCGCCCAACTCGCGCTTGGTGTTGGCGCGGCTGGTCAAGGCGGTACTGACGGTGTTTGCGATATTGCTGGCGCTGTCGTTGGTGGGAATCGATCTGACGGTGCTGTCGGTTTTCGGCGGCGCACTCGGGGTCGGACTCGGTTTGGGATTGCAGCGGATCGCCAGCCACTATGTCAGCGGCTACATCATCCTGCTCGACCGCAGCCTGTCGATCGGGGACATGATTACGGTCGACAAGTTTTACGGCGCGGTATCGCAGATCAATGCGCGGTACACGGTGATCAAGGCACTGGATGGCACCGAAACGATCCTGCCGAATGAAATGCTGGTCAGTAACCCAGTGGTCAATCATTCGTACAGCAATACTTCGGTACAGGTGGTCGTCAAGTTATCGATCGCGTACAGCGCCGATGTTGACCGTGCGCTGCAGATCTTGGTCGAAGCGGCTGCATCACAGCCGCGGGTGCTGGTCGACCCGCCGCCGACCGCGTACATCACCGGCTTTGGCGCCGATGGCATCGAGATGCAGATCGGTTTCTGGATTCGTGATCCGGAAGCGGGAAGCCTACCGATCCGGTCGGAGATTGCACGCACGGTGCTTGGACGATTTCATGCCGAGGGGATTGAAATCCCGGCACCGAAGCGAGATGTTCGGATCATGTCAGTTACCGGCGCGCCCGTCTTTGCTGCCCCGGGCCCAGCGCGCACTGGCCAGCCATGACCGATTGCCTGAAAAACGGCTCGCAAACGCCGATTGGCGGGGCTTTGGAGCGGTGTGCCGCGTACAATATGCCCTCTGCGCGGCTGAACGATCCGTGCACTGACGGTCTGACTGAGCGTCACATAAGGAAAGTGCATGTATCTGCTTGAATTCTTGGACGGTGGTCTGCTGCAATTGAGTTGGTGGCAGCTGATCTTGGCGACGTTGTTGCTGACGCACATCACAATCGCCAGTGTGACGATCTTTCTGCATCGCTCGCAGGCACACCGCGCGCTCGATCTGCATCCGGCGGCGCAGATGTTTTTCAGAATCTGGCTGTGGCTCACCACCGGCATGGTGACCAAGGAGTGGGTTTCGATCCACCGCAAGCACCACGCGCGCGTCGAGACCGCAGAAGACCCGCACAGCCCGCAAACCCGCGGCATCAAGAAGGTGCTCTGGCAGGGTTCCGAGCTTTACATGGAAGAGGCCAAGAACGTCGACACATTGACCCGCTTCGGGCAGGGTACCCCGGACGACTGGATGGAGCGCACCGTGTTTTCACGCTTCACGTGGCAAGGCGTTGGCTTGATGGTCGGTCTCGATCTGATCCTGTTCGGCTTCGCCGGTCTTGCGGTCTGGGGCATTCAGATGTTGTGGATACCGTTTCACGCCGCCGGCGTCATCAACGGGATCGGCCACTGGTGGGGTTATCGCAATTACGATTCGCCTGATGCCAGCAACAACATCGTTCCGTGGGGCATATGGATTGGCGGTGAAGAACTGCACAACAACCATCACACCTATCCCACGTCGGCCAAGTTTTCGAGCAAGTGGCACGAGTTCGACATTGGGTGGGTTTACATCCGGGGCTTGCAAGCGCTGGGCTTGGCGCGCGTGCTGAGAGTTGCGCCCCGGCCGCAGGTTGCGGAACCCAAGCGGTCGATTGATCTCGAGACACTGCAGGCGGTGATCTCGAATCGCTACGATCTGTTGGCCAAATACGCGCGCTCGCTGAAGATCGCGCACCGCGACGAGTTGCATAAGCTCGCCTTGTCCGGCGACGAACATGCGCGTTTCGCCCGGTTAAGACGCGTATTGCGCAAGGGCGACGTATCTCAGCTGCCCACCGCCGAGCAACATTCGCTTTCTGACATGATGAAGCGCAGCCGCGTGATGAAGACGCTGGTCGAGATGCGGACCGAGTTGCTTTCGACCTGGGAGCGCTCGTCGGCCTCGCGCGAGCAGATGCTGACGCACTTGCAGGACTGGATCCATCGGGCAGAGGCGAGTGGGATTCACGCGTTGCAGGAAGCCGCGCTGAGGATGCGCAGCTACCGACAAGCAGCGGCGTAACTCAACAAGCAACAAAAAGCCCGGCATGCCGGGCTTTTTTATGGCGCTTTTCTGTGAGCGTTACTTCAGCTTGATCTCCTTGTACGCCACGTGCTTGCGCGCGACTGGATCGAATTTGCTGAACTGCAGCTTGTCCGGCGTCGTCTTCTTGTTCTTCGTGGTCGTGTAAAAGTGGCCCGTACCGGCCGTCGATTCGAGCTTGATCTTTTCGCGAGCGCCTTTGGCCATGATGGCTCCCCTTCAGCTTAGATTTCGCCGCGCGCGCGCAGATCGGCCAGAACGACGTCGATGCCGAGCTTGTCGATTGTCCGCAGCGCTGCGTTGGTTACGCGCAGACGCACCCAACGACTTTCACCTTCTATCCAGAAGCGCCGGTATTGCAGATTCGGCATGAACCGGCGCTTGGTCCGATTGTTGGCGTGCGAAACGTTGTTGCCGGTCATCGGCCGCTTGCCTGTTACTTGACACACGCGTGCCATCGCTGACTCCTGTAACGATTACCTAATGCGAATTCTGCAAAGCCGCACATTATAAGGGTTTGCCGCCGCCCGAACTACAGCAGCCCACGTTCGGCAAACGAAACTGTGGACTGGCCGGCGACGATCAAGTGATCCAGGACCTTCACATCTACGATTGCCAGCGCCTGCTTGAGGTTGGCCGTCAGCAATTCGTCGGCGCGGCTGGGTTCGGCGACGCCCGATGGGTGATTGTGCGCGAAAATCACGGCCGCGGCGTTGTGCTTCAGCGCGCTCTTGACGACTTCGCGGGGATACACGCTGGTCTGCGTCAACGTTCCGCGGAACAATTCGTCGGTGATGAGCAGCCGATTTTGTGCGTCCAGGTAAAGCGCAACGAACACCTCGTGTTCGAGGCGCGCCAATGTCAGCCGCAGATAGTCGCGCACCTTGCCCGGCGAGGAAAGCAGGGTGTCGCGTTTTACGTCTTCCTGTAATGCGCGGCGTGCGAGTTCGAGCACAGCTTGCAACTGGCTGCACTTGGCGGGGCCGAAGCCACCGACTTTGGCCAAGTCGGAGGCGGCGGCCGCGAACAAGCCGTTCAACCCGCCAAAGCGTGCCAGCGCGTCGCGCCCGAGGTCGATCGCCGAGCGTCCCGCGGTCCCCGTGCGCAGGAACACCGCGAGCAATTCGGCATCTGACAAAACGCGCGCGCCGCCGGCGAGTAAACGCTCGCGCGGACGCTCGCCTTCGGGCCAATCCTTGATCGCCATCGAGCCGACCTCGACTAAACTTGACGCCGATGAAATTGAACGATCGTAGCGCGATAGTTGAGAGTGGCCGGCGTGATGCGATGGAAGTCGTGCTCGCGCAGCCGCGAGGTTTCTGCGCCGGCGTTGATCGCGCAATCGAGATCGTCGAGCGCGCGCTGGCTTTGCACGGGGCGCCGATCTATGTGCGTCACGAGATTGTGCACAACAAGTACGTGGTCGACGACTTGCGCGCCAAGGGCGCGGTTTTCATCGACGATCTAGGTGAGGTGCCGCGCGATGCGATCGTGGTGTTCTCCGCGCACGGCGTCTCCAAGACCGTGCAGCGCGAGGCGCAGCAGCGCGGGCTGCGGGTGTTCGATGCCACCTGTCCGCTGGTGACCAAGGTCCATGTTGAGGTCGCAAAGCTGCGGGCTGCGGGGCGTGAGATCGTGATGGTCGGGCATCTCGGTCACCCCGAAGTAGATGGCACGATGGGTCAGTCCGACGACGGCATGCATCTGGTCGAAAGCGTCGAAGACGTGCTGAGTCTGCAGGTGCGGTCGCCTGACTCGTTGGCCTACGTCACGCAAACAACGCTGTCGCTGGACGATGCTGCCGCGATCATCACCGCGCTGAAGGTGCGCTTTCCATTGATCGTCGAGCCAAAGAAGGCTGACATCTGCTACGCGACTCAGAACCGGCAGGATGCCGTCAAATTCATGGCGCCGCAGGTGGATGTCGTTATCGTCGTCGGCAGTGAGAACAGCTCCAATTCAAACCGTTTGCGCGAAGTCGCGCAGAGGTTTGGTGTGCCGGCGTATCTGGTCGATAGTGCGGATGAGCTTGATCCGGCATGGCTCGAGGGTCGGCGCAGAATCGGCGTCACGGCGGGAGCGTCCGCGCCCGAAGTGCTGGTGAGTGCGTTAATCGATCGACTGCAGCAGCTGGGTGCCACCAGCGTGCGGCCGCTGGATGGTGTGCAGGAGAAGGTTGTGTTTCCGTTGCCAAAGGGATTGAATCAGGCGGCGGCTTAGACAGGCAGTTCCATTTGCAGGAGACAGCGATGACAGCGCGGTTGATTAGTTTGACGGTTGCACTGGTCGGGATAACGGCCGCGGTGTCGGTGGCGGCGCAGCCGGTGGAAGTCGAAGGGCAGAAGTTCGAGCCTACCGTCAATGTCGGTGGGCAGACCCTGAATCTGAACGGCGTCGGATTGCGCAAGCGCGCTTTCTTCAAGGTCTATGTCGCGGGCCTGTATGTGCCGCAGAAAAGTACCGATGCAACGACGCTGATCAACGACAAAGGCGCGCGCCGGGTATCTCTGCGAATGCTGCGCGACGTTGATTCGGGCAGCTTCATCGACGCGTTCAACGACGGGCTGAAGAACAACGTATCCGAGGCGCAGCTGTCTGCACTGAAATCGCAGACCGACGCGCTGACGGCTACGATGAAGTCGATCGGCGAAGCCAAGAAAGGCGACACGATTGATTTTGATTACACGCCCGAAGGCGGGACTCGCATTAGCGTCAACGGCCAGCCGCGCGGTGAGCCGATTCCTGGCGCTGCGTTTTTCTCGGCGGTGTTGCGCATCTGGCTGGGCGAGAAGCCTTCGGACGAGGCGTTAAAGAAAGGCATGCTCGGCGCGTGACCGATGTTGAGTGCGATGTTAAGTGCGCCGGTGAAGCGCCACAGCGTAGGTGCTAAGTTTTTCGATGCCGTCGTGCGGCTGCCATTCGGGTTTGTCGGTGTACGAACCCTTGACGCAGCGCTACAGGAAATCTGCTTTCTCGACGGAGAGCCGCAGGCGTTACCGCCAGCGACCGCGCTCGCGCGACGCGTCGTCGAACAACTGCGCTTGTACTGCGTCAACGCATCGACTGAAATCGACGTACCGCTGATCATCGAAGGAACTGATTTTCAACGGCGCGTCTGGAACGAAATCCGCGGCATTCCGGCGGGCTCCACCGCGACCTACGGCGAACTCGCGCGCCGCTTGAACAGTGCGGCGCGCGCGGTCGGGCAGGCCTGCGGAGATAACCGCCTGCCGCTTGCGATTCCGTGTCATCGAGTGATTTCGGCTGCCGGGCTGGGCGGTTTCGCGCACCATCGCGGCGGCGTGTACGGCGGAATCAAGCGCTGGCTTTTGATGCATGAATTGGGTGGCGAACTGCGTCTGGCGTGACCGCTTATGAATCAGGTCGCCGAGCGCTTTTGACGATGCCGTCGCGCGCATCCGCGCAAGCCGTTGTTCCAAATCCACCCGCGGGCTCCGATGCGCTGATCGACACGTTTGCCGATGCGGTCTGGCTGGAGGACGGCCTTGCTTTCAACACACTCGTCGCATACCGGCGCGACTTGCGCGGCCTTTCAGGATGGCTGGGCCCGCGTGGCGTAACGCTCGCGTCAGCCAGCGAAGCGGATCTCGCGCAATATTTTGCTGACAAGCACGCCACGACGTTGGCGTCGACCGCTAACCGGCGCCTCGCTGTGTTGCGACGCTTCTATCGCTGGGCAGTGCGCGATGGGTGCGCAAAGCACGACCCGACCTTGCGCTTGAAAGGTGCCAGAAAACCGCCACGTTTTCCAACGGCGCTGAACGAGGATCAGGTCGAGACACTGCTGCGCACACCTGATACGAGTACCGTACTCGGATTGCGTGATCGCGCGATGCTGGAGCTTTTGTACGCTACAGGATTGCGCGTATCGGAGCTAGTTGGACTGACGCTGTCCCAACTGTCGCTGACCGAAGGACTGGTGCGCGTATTTGGCAAGGGAGGAAAAGAGCGCATCGTTCCGCTCGGCGAAGAGGCCCGCGTGTGGATCGAGCGCTACCTGAAGGAGGCACGCGGCGCGATGCTGGGCCAGCGCGTCGCCGACGCGCTGTTCGTGACGCAGCGCGCGCATTCGATGAGCCGCCAAATGTTCTGGCTGCTGATCAAGCGCTACGCCGCGCGGGGCGCGATCGAGGCACCCTTGTCGCCGCACGGATTACGGCACGCGTTTGCGACGCATCTGCTGAATCACGGCGCGGATTTGCGTGTTGTGCAGTTGCTGTTGGGACACGCCGACATCTCGACCACGCAGATCTACACGCACGTGGCGCGCGCCCGACTCAAGGTGCTGCACGCCCAGCATCATCCGCGCGGTTAGGATGCCGCTCATCAACGGGGGCCTGGTTGCCTGCTTGGCGTATCTGATCGGTTCGGTGCCGTTCGCAGTCATTGTCAGCCGCACAATGGGTCTGGCCGATCCACGCACTTACGGGTCGGGCAACCCCGGCGCGACCAATGTGCTGCGGTCGGGCAGTAAGGCGGCCGCGCTGCTTACGTTGCTCGGTGATGGTTTCAAGGGCTGGCTGGCGGTTTGGCTCGCGCAGCGCTTTGGTCCGGCGTATGGGATCGGTGATGCCGGCGTAGCCGTGGCCGCAGTGGCCGTCGTGCTCGGCCATCTGTACCCGATCTTTTTGCGGCTCCGTGGTGGCAAGGGCATCGCGACCGCCGCCGGAGTCATCGTTGCACTGAACCCTTGGCTCGCTTTAGCAACGGCGATCACCTGGCTTATCGTTGCAGTGTTCTTTCGCTATTCATCGCTGGCATCGATTGCAGCGGCGATCTTCGCGCCGTTTTATTCGGCCTTCGGTTGGGGCTTCGACGCGAGTTTCATCGCGCTCGTCGTGATTGCTGCCTTCACCACGTACCGACATCGGGTCAATATTCGGCATCTGCTTGCTGGCACCGAGCGACGCATTGGCGACGCGCGCGCGCGATGACCCGAACTGACGCCTCGTGCGAAGCTAGGCCGTTGCGTCGGTCAGTAACCATCGCGGGTGAACCGAGAATGCCAGGTCGCGACCCCTGACCGAAGCGTCCTGTTGACGCTTGTGGCTTGCCAGGCCAGCCAGCGCAATCATCGCGCCGTTGTCGGTGCATAGATCAGGCGGTGGAAAGAAAAGCGCGCCGCCGCGGGCCGAAATTTCTTGCTGCAAGCGCGCCCGCAGTTGCGCGTTGGCGCCGACACCACCGGCTACCACCAGCGTATTCAGCCCGGTCTGATCGAGTGCGCGCAGCGCCTTCGACGTCAGCACGTCGACGGCAGCTTCGACGAACGCGCGCGCGATATCGGCGCGTGCCTGCTCGCACAAGTTACCGGCGCCTGCGCGTCGAACCGCCACCGCGACCGCAGTTTTCAGACCGCTGAAGCTGAAGTTCAGGTCGCCACTGTTCAACATCGGGCGCGGTAGATCGAGCGCATCGGGCGCGCCGAATTCGGCCAGGCGCGACACGGCGGGGCCGCCGGGATACTCCAGTCCGAGCAGTTGTGCTGTCTTGTCGAAGGCTTCACCTGCTGCGTCATCGAGCGTCTCGCCCAACAGCCGATAGCGGCCCCAACCCTCCACGTGCAGTAGTTGCGTATGACCGCCCGACACCAAAAGTGCGATAAACGGGAATCCGGGCGCCGGGCGCGCCAGCAGGGGGGACAGCAGATGGCCTTCCAGGTGATGAACCGGGTAGACGGGCCGTTCTAGCGCGTAGCCCAGCGCGTAGCCGATGCTTGCGCCGACCAGTAATGCACCTGCGAGGCCGGGGCCCGCGGTGACGGCGATCGCATCGATGTGCGTCATGTCACGCCCGGCGGCTGCGAGCACCCGCTCGAGCAGCGGCAAGACGCGGCGCACGTGATCGCGTGAAGCCAGTTCCGGCACCACGCCGCCATAAGCGACATGCATTCCCACTTGCGAGTGCAGCTGTTGCGCCAGCAGCCCATGGTCGCTGTCGAGCAGTGCCAGCCCCGTTTCGTCGCACGATGTTTCGATTCCGAGGATCAGCATGTGGCAAGTGTACGGAGCACCTTTCGCGCGATCGGGCGGGTTGTCGGCGTCCCAGATTCTCGGATAGAATCAACGGCTTTGCGGACCCGCTGGGTGCGCGTTCTGACCCAGGATTACAAGCAACGATGCCTACGATTCGCCTGAAGGAAAATGAGCCCTTTGAAGTCGCGCTGCGCCGCTTCAAACGCACGATCGAGAAAAGCGGCCTGTTAACCGAGCTTCGCGCACGCGAGTTCTACGAAAAACCGACGGCGGAACGCAAGCGCAAGCGCTCGGCGGCAATCAAGCGCCACTTCAAGCGATTGCGCGGCCAGATGTTGCCGAAAAAACTTTACTAATTTCATCCGCACACAGCGGGACCTGCACGGCGCGCCAGACGGCGCGTTTTCTTTTTGGGGAGTCCATGGCGGCTTCGTTGACGGATCGTATTACCGAAGACATGAAAGGCGCGATGCGTGCCAGGGATAGTGAGCGCCTGGGCGCGATCCGGCTGCTGCTGGCGGCGATCAAGCAAAAAGAGGTCGACGAGCGTGTTGTTGTAGAGGACGCGGCGGTGCTGGGCATCGTCGAAAAGCTGATCAAGCAGCGCTCCGATTCGATCGAGCAGTTTGAAAAGGCCGGCCGCGCGGAATTGGCCGCTAAGGAAAGACAGGAGCGCGAGTTACTGCGCAGCTATCTGCCACAACAGATGTCGGACGCGGAATTGTCCGCCGCCATCGACGCAGCACTTGCCGAGTCCGGCGCCAGCGGGCCCCAGGCGATGGGGAAGGTCATGGCGTTATTGAAACCGCGACTCGCCGGACGGGCCGATCTGGGCAGGGTGTCAGTGCTTGTCAAGCAACGGCTTTAGTGTAGCGACCTTGTTGCAGCCCGTAATCGGCTCCTCACGCAGCGTTCCGGATCAACTGACTGAGCCGTTTCCGCACCTGAATGTACTCATTGTCGAAGGCTTCCGCCTCCAGCAAATCGACGAAGTCGTTAGCCTTGGCCAGCTCTTCTCGCAGCCATTCGACAAATCGCCGTGCAAGTTGAGGGTCGAATTGCGTGCCGGCGTCCGTCTCGATGGTGTGTAAAGCAACGTGGGGCGCTTGGCTAGACCGCCATGGGCGCTCATGCGTCAAGGAATCAAAGGCGTCGCACAGTGCAACAACGCGGGCCTCGAACGGAATGTCTTCGCCTGCGAGGCCTTCCGGCCCGCCACCATCCCAGCGTTCATGATGACAACGAACGATGGGAACGCACGCCTGCAGCAGTTCTAGCCGGCCATTCGCCAAGAGGTCCGCGCCGAACTTTGCGTGCTCTGCAACGATGCTGCGTTCGCCCTCCAACAGGTTTCGACGCTTTGTTAGCAACTCGCTCGAAACAGCGATGCTTCCAATGTCGAGCAGCTTTGCTGCCAAAGCAATCTGTTCGGTTTTCTTGGAGGACCACCGCAGCGACGACGTGAACAGTTCCGTCAAACGACCGAGTCGAAAAACGCGCGCATGGTCATAGCCAGCGCGCAGCGATTGGTTGATTGCAATGTCCACAAGGCCGGAAATCTGCTTTTGAATTTCTCGACCGAATCTGGTAAGTCGGGCAGCGCCTTCGATCTCCTCGGTCGAGGGTCCTCCTCCAAAGAGTCGGCGAACTTCCTCAGATTTCTGCTTCCTTGTAAATTCGAGTAACCGCTGCTGCATTGCCAGACCCTCATCGAAATGACCGGTTGCTTCAAAGGTCCGAATGACCGCGTCAAGCGCAATCCAGTAGGAGCTCGGACCGTCTGCATCGTCGACGATTCGGTCCATCGCTTCTCTGTTGCCTGTACCGGCGCCAAAGCTCGAGATGGCTTCGGCAAGGGCTGCAAACTCTCTCGCCGTTGCAGTTCCAGAATTCTCCGCGACTGCGCGCGCGCGGCATGCGCGCTCGACCGCTTCCTTGGTGCGACCGACTTGGATTAGCAACTGGCAGTTCGTCAGCGCACTCTGAACCACCCAGAGCTTTTCATCGGCGTTGCGAGGTTCATCGCACCAGTTCCTCGTTGCGCGCTCGGCGAAGGTGTTGGCCTGACCGATCTCACCCAGCCGCATTGCCGCGAGCGCCGCGTTGTCAAGAGCCATCCACGCCGAGACAGGATCTCCACTACTTTCGAAGAAGGCCGCTGCCCGCTCGAAAAGCGCAAGCGCCTCGTGCTGCAAGCCGGCGTCGTTGTACGTGTTCCCGAGACTGTTCAGTAACTTCGCCTCCCAGTCAGCCATACCTTGTTGGCGTGCGATCTCGATCGCAAGGACAAGCTCGCGCGTCGCTCCGCTGAAGTCGTAGGCGGTTCTGAGCGCGACTCCGTGTCGCAATCGGGCGACTATCTCGAGATCCCGGTGCTTTCCGAGCACTGCCGCCTCCACCGCTTCTGCCGCCGACTCAATCGCCGGCTGGGTCTGCCCGTCGAGGTAGTAGAAGCGAGAGATCAGCGCCAGCGTCTCGGTGCGTTCGCGCGGGAACCAGTCGGGCGGCAATTGATCGACCGCCGCCCAAGCCTTGGCCATGAATGCGGCGGTCCTATTCCGCGGAAAGTCCTTCTGCTTCGAAACTTCGTCCCGCAGAGCGCGCAGTTGCTCCGACGGATCCTCGTTCCATTGCGAGGGAATAGCGGAATGAGCGGTTTCTAATTCCACCAGCGTTTCCAGAGACGTAGTTGCGCGAGTACTGTGGAAGCTTGCGTTGCAACGGATGCACCCTTCCAAGTTTTGGCTAAAAGGCTACCGTAGTTCCCACTGCCGCTCTTACCTGAGCTGCTGTAAGAACATCTACTTGCGTAGACTTCGGCAACGCCAACATGATCCCCCAGAGCTTCATCCAGGACCTTCTAGCTCGCGTCGACATCGTCGACGTCGTCGGCCGTGCTGTCCAGCTAAAGAAAGGCGGTCAAAACTTCCTCGGCCTTTGTCCGTTTCACGCCGAAAAGTCTCCGTCGTTCACCGTGAGCCCGTCAAAGCAGTTTTTTCATTGCTTCGGCTGTGGTGCGCATGGCAGCGCTATTGGCTTCGTGATGGAGCATCGCGGGCTCGGCTACGTCGACGCGATTCGCGAGTTGGCACAGCAGGCCGGGATGCAGGTGCCGGAGACCGAGCGCGCCGCCGACGTGCATTCAAAGACGCGTGCGCTGACCGATGTCTTGCTGCGCGCTGCCGACTTCTACCGCGGCCAGCTTAAGGACAGTCCCATGGCAATCGATTACCTTAAGCGGCGTGGTGTCAGTGGCCAGACGGCGGCGCGTTTCGCGCTGGGGTACGCGCCCGATGCGTGGCAGCCACTGCGCGCTGCGTTCGACAAGTATGACGAGCCGCAACTCGTCGAAGCGGGCTTGGTCATTGCGGACGAAGGCAAGCGATACGACCGGTTCCGCGGCCGCGTGATGTTTCCGATCCGCAACAGCCGCGGCCACGTCGTCGGATTCGGTGCTCGTGTGCTCGATTCTGGCGCGCCGAAATATCTGAACTCACCCGAGACGCCGGTGTTCCGCAAGAGTCAGGAGCTCTACGGTCTGCACGAAGCACGCGACGCGATCAGGCAAAGCGGGCGCGCAATCGTCGCCGAGGGCTACATGGACGTGATCCGGCTGGCACAGTCCGGGTTCGCGGAATCGGTGGCAGCGCTCGGCACGGCCATCACGAGTGCCCACGTCAGTGCGCTGTTCAAGGTAGCGGACCACGTGATTTTCGCCTTCGATGGCGACGCCGCTGGACGGAAGGCGGCGCGTCGTGCGCTGGAAGCGGCGCTGCCGGTAATTGCGGATACCAAGCGCGCCAGCTTTATTGCACTGCCAGAGGGGCAGGACCCCGATAGCATGATCGGCAGCGCAGGCCCCAAAGGTTTCGAGGTGGCGCTGAGCCAGGCATTGCCTCTTTCGGAATTTTTTATCGCGACGCTGAGCGGAAGCTCCGAACGGCGACCCGCGAGCGCCGAAGACCGCGCCGCGCTGCTCGGGGTGGCCAAACCGCTGCTGTTATCCATGGCACCCGGTGCGATGCGATTGCAACTGCTGCGCGATCTGGCGGAAGCGGCGCGCACGCCGCTCGACTCGGTCGAAGCGCTGTACGGCCTGCGCAAGGCCACGGTGCGGCGGATGGCGTCGGCCGCACGTCACACGCCGCGCATGGAAGTGAGCGATCTGAAGCTGAGCATCTTGCAGCAACTGCTCGCGCATCCGACGCTGGCGCGTGAATTCAATCAGGACGTGATCGACGAGCACGTGCATGGCGACGACCGGCTCGATCGGGAGATCACCGAGGTATGGCGCGCTGCGACTGCAACCACCGCGTCGGAGGCAGCGGCGCTAAGCCACGGTGCGTTGCTGGAGATGTTGGCTGGCAGCGATTTCGCTGACGAATACCGCGCCCTAGCGGCGCAGGAAATGGAGATCGAAACCGAGATCGAGATGGCGCGCGAGATCGTTAGCGAAGCGTTCGCCAAGATGAGGCTGCGCCGCTTCGAGCGCGAGCGGTCCGAGCGGCTCGCCGACTACGAGCGCGATCCGACACCGCACCGATTGGACGCCTACCGCGCGGCCGATCAGGCGTACACACGGGCTCGCGGCCCGGCCGAGCACCCCGCGGCGGGGATTAGTGTTTGACGCAACCTCCTGGAAAAATTGAACTTTTTGCCGCAACCTCGGTAATTCCGTGGTAACTTCACAGGTTGTCGACGCGCGCCATCTTGTGGGTGAGAATGGCCCGTCGAGCGCCCAGGAGATCGCGAATGATCGGCGGCGCTGACAATATTGATCGATAGCTGCGCACTTACCGGAACGCGATCTTCGGATCTGGCGTTGGATTAAAACGGATGTCATGCGCGACGCTTCGTTATGGACCGGCCTGAGCCTGCGGGAGATACGCACGGCTTGGTTGAGAAGGCTCATTTGAACCCAATGATGTGTTTGTCGAGTGCGCGCCCGAGTGACTCCTTGTCCGGGAGTGCGTTCGATGATGACCAACCGTTCGGCCACGCGGCGCCGGCTGATCGAAACAGGTGACACGATGGCATTGAGAAAGCAGGAAGTGAGAAGAGTTGAAGCAAAGGCGAAGCCTTCGCGCGCGGCGCCTTATGACGCGAGTAGCAAGATTGCGAAGAGCGCCATCAGAAAGCTCGAGGCAACGTTGTTGTCCGCGAACGCCAAGGGGACTGGCGCACGTGCGTTGCTGCCGGATACGGCAAAGAATGGCGAAGCAGCCGGTGAAGCGCTTCGCGGTCGTCCGGGCCGGAAACCGAAGCAGGGCGCAGAGCAGTTGTTAAATGGCGGCGCCGATGCGGTGCCCGAAGCGGTCGATGCCGGCGATGACGCCGCCGATCCGAGCGTGCAGATTGTCGAGAAGATGAGCGCGACCAAGCTGCGCGCCAAGGATCGCCGTGCCAAGGAAAAGGCGCTGAAAGAAGCTCTTGAGCGCAGCTACCACGGCACCGAGGAAGACCTCGAAACCCGCCGCAACAAGCTGAAGGCGCTGATCAAGCTCGGCAAGGAACGCGGCTTTCTGACATACGCGGAGATCAACGACCACCTGCCCGACGCGTTGGTCGACGCCGAGGCGATCGACGCGATCATCAGCACGTTCTCCGACATGGGGCTGCAGGTGTTCGATCAGGCGCCCGACGCCGAAACGGTGCTGATGAGCGAGAACGTGCCGGCCGCGACGCCGGACGACGCCGCTGAAGAGGAGGTCGAAGCAGCGCTATCCACGGTCGACGCCGAATTCGGCCGCACCACCGATCCGGTGCGCATGTACATGCGCGAGATGGGTTCGGTCGAACTGCTGACGCGCGAAGGCGAGATTGAAATTGCCAAGCGCATCGAAGACGGCCTGAAGCACATGGTGATGGCGATCTCCGCGTGTCCGACCACGATCGCCGAGATTCTGGCGCACGGCGAGCGTATTCGCGGCGCCGAGATTCCAATCGACGAAGTGGTTGACGGCCTGATGGACCCGCTGGCCGAAGACTTTCCGACCGCAGGTGGTGACGAGGAAGACGAAGAAGGCGAAGAGACGACCGATATCGGCGCCTCGGGAATGACCGCAGGCCAGCTCGATGAGCTGAAAGTGCGTGCGCTCGACAAGTTCGATCACGTGACGAAGCTCTTCGACAAGATGCGCGTCGCGTTCGAGAAAGAGGGCTACAAGTCGACCGGCTATCTGAAGTCGCAGCAAAAAATTCTAGACGAGCTAATGAGCCTGCGTTTCACCGCAAAAATGGTCGAGCGGCTATCGGACACCTTGCGCCGCCAGGTCGACGAAGTGCGCTCGATCGAAAAGCAGATCTACGAAATCACCGTCAACAAGTGCGGGATGCCGCGCACGCATTTCCTGAAGACGTTCCCGGGTAGTGAAACCAACATGCGCTGGGCCGCACGCGAAGCCGATTCCGAGCAGCCGCACGCCGAAGTTCTGCGCCGCAATCTGCCGGCAGTGCAGGAACTGCAGAGTAAGTTGGGCTCGCTGCAGAAGCGCGTTGTATTGCCGCTGAAGGATCTGCGCGAGGTCTACAAGCAGATGGCCACCGGTGAGGCCAAGGCGCGCAAAGCCAAGCGTGAGATGACCGAGGCCAATCTGCGGCTGGTGATTTCGATTGCAAAGAAATACACCAATCGCGGGCTGCAGTTTCTCGATCTGATTCAGGAAGGCAACATTGGCCTGATGAAGGCGGTCGACAAGTTCGAATACCGGCGCGGCTACAAATTTTCTACGTATGCCACGTGGTGGATCCGGCAGGCGATCACCCGCTCGATCGCCGATCAGGCGCGCACGATCCGCATTCCGGTGCACATGATCGAAACGATCAACAAGATGAACCGCATTTCGCGTCAGATCCTGCAGGAGACGGGCCAGGAGCCCGATCCGGCAACGCTGGCGGTCAAGATGGAGATGCCGGAAGACAAGATCCGCAAGATTCTGAAGATCGCGAAAGAGCCGATCAGCATGGAAACGCCGATCGGGGACGACGACGATTCGCATCTGGGCGATTTCATCGAAGACACGTCCACTGTGGCGCCGGTCGATGCTGCGCAGTACAACAGCCTGTCGGACGTGACCAAGGATGTGCTCGATTCACTGACGCCGCGCGAGGCCAAGGTTCTGCGCATGCGCTTCGGCATCGAGATGTCGACCGATCACACGCTGGAAGAAGTCGGCAAGCAGTTTGACGTCACGCGCGAGCGCATACGGCAGATCGAAGCCAAGGCGCTGCGCAAGCTGCGCCATCCGAGCCGGTCGGACAAGCTGAAGAGCTTCCTTGAATAGCACGCCACTCAGCGGGCCTCTAGCTCATGCTTGGTTAGAGCAGCGGACTCATAATCCGTTGGTGCCTGGTTCGACTCCAGGGAGGCCCACCACCTAATGTCCGATCCCAAGGACTTCACTCACTTCGGCCTCGATCCGCTCATCATTGCGGCGATCACCGAGATGGGCTACGCCACCCCGACGCCGATCCAGGCGAAGGCGATTCCGGTTGTGATGAAGGGTCTGGATGTGATGGGTGCGGCGCAAACCGGCACCGGCAAGACGGCAGGCTTTGCGCTGCCGATCATTCAGAAGCTGTTGCCGCATGCTAGTGCCAGCATGTCGCCGGCGCGGCACCCGGTGCGAGCGCTGATACTGGCGCCGACGCGCGAGCTGGCCGATCAGACGGCGGACAACGTCAAGAAGTACATCGCCAAGACGCCGCTGCGTTGCGCGCTGGTGTACGGCGGTGTCGATATGGATCCGCAGACCGCTGCGTTGCGTTCCGGCGCTGAAATCCTGGTCGCTACGCCGGGCCGCCTGCTCGATCACCTACAACAGAAAAACACAAGCTTGTCGCAGGTGCAGATCGTCGTGCTGGACGAAGCTGACCGCATGCTCGACATGGGATTCTTGCCCGACATCTCGCGCATCCTGAATCTGCTGCCGAAGCAGCGTCAGAGCCTAATGTTCTCCGCCACTTTCTCGGAGGAGATCAAAAAACTCGCTGCCAATTTTCTGCACGATCCACAATTGATCGAAGTCGCGCGCCGCAATGCCACTGCCGATAACGTCAAGCAGGAAGTTTTCAAGCTGCACGAATCCGAAAAGGTCGCGGCGTTGCTGCAATTGCTGAACACGCGCGGGCCCAATGGCGGCCGTCTGACGCAGGTGCTGGTATTCGTCAACGCCAAGATCGAATGCCGGCGGCTGGCGCGTCAACTGCAAAAGGCGGGCGTCAACGCCGACGCGATTCACGGCGACAAGACGCAGGAAGAGCGCATGAAGGCGCTCGAGGGTTTCAAGAACGATGTGATCGAAGTGCTGGTCGCGACCGATGTCGCCGCGCGCGGACTCGATATCGTCGAGCTACCGGTCGTGATCAACTACGACGTCCCGTTTGCCGCGGAAGACTACATTCACCGCATCGGCCGCACCGGGCGCGCCGGGATGAGTGGACTCACGATCATGCTGATGACTGGCGCCGAAGAGCGGGCGGTTGTGGCGATCGAGAAGCTCACCAAGCAGAAGTTCGACATTCACACACTTGAGGTCGAGCGGCAGCGCGAACGGAGCGAACGGCGCGATCGCGCTCCGCGGCACGAGGCGCCGCGCCATGCACCGGCGCACACGGCTGCGCCGGCCGATGATTTTTTCAGCAAACCATACGAGCCGGGCAACTCGAGCGCCACGAATTACGCGCCGCCTGCGCCGGCTACCCTTGCCAGCAAAGACAAACCTGCACGCGTCGCCGCTTTGCTCGGGGGCACCAAGCGTTAGCCTTACTCGTTCAAACGAGCGATTGCACGTCGGCGTCGACGCCGATCGCCTGGCCGGAAATGTTGGCGCCCGCCTGTGACGCCAGAAACACGACGGTACGCGCGATGTCCTCCGGCGTGATCAATCGATGCAGCGATGTTTTCGATAACGCCTCTTCGAGAACATCGGCAGCGGGAATACCGCGCGCCGCTGCCTTGTGTGCAAACACTGAATCGATGCGAGGCCCGGCCACCGAGCCCGGGCAGATCGCGTTGACACGGATGCCAGCGCCGCCGAGCTCGATCGACAGTGATCTCGTGAAACCGATCACCGCCCACTTTGACGCGGCGTACGGCGTGCGCAGCGGAAAACCGAAACGGCCTGCGGCTGAAGACAGGTTGATGATGCTGGCGTTGCGGCTGGCGCGCAGCAGCGGGATCGCCAGTCGCGCGCACAGAAACTGGCCGGTCAGATTGACCGCGAGCGTGCGATCCCAGTCGGCGCGAGAGATGTCTTCGCAGCGCGCGGTCGGCCCCGCGATGCCGGCGTTGTTGACCAGCACGTCGAGGCCGTTCCTGCGGGCGTGATCGAAGAGCCGCGCGACCGCGGCTTCATCTGAAACATCGCACTGCGTGTGCGACAGTGACGGATCGCTGACCGAAAGCGCCTCGAGCGCACGCGTGTCGACGTCGCACACCTGCACGAGCGCGCCTTCGCGCGCGAACTCGCGCGCAATCGCCAACCCGATGCCGCTCGCACCCGCCGTCACCAACACACGCTCGCCCCGCAACCGCAGGTCCATTGGCTCTCCGTATTTGCTCTCGGCTGCTCTGGGCTGATAGACAGCGCCCGCCGGGCCGACTATAAACGGGGCGGCAGTCGAACGATCAGAGTCTCGATCAGCGCACGCTCGAACGAGGCCGCACCGCGCATCGCGCAAGGAGACACCATGGAGCAACCGCAGTCGAATTCCCGTCGCAGTCTGGTTGTTGCTGCGAGCGCCGCCGGCGCGATGACGGCGATCGGATTCCCGGCCATCGTTCGCAGCCAGCCGGACGCGATCCGCCTGGGCCACTTGACGCCGCTCACTGGATTTCTCGGACCGCTCGGAGAGTATGCGGTGCTGGGAGTCAAGCTCGCGGTCGAGGAGATCAACGCAGCCGGCGGCATCAATGGCCGCAAAGTCGATCTGATTACCGAGGACAGTGTGAATCCGCAGACCGCATCGACGAAAGCGGAGCGCATGATTGAACGCGACAAGGTGGTTGCCATCATCGGCGAGATCAGCTCGGCATCCGGTCTGGCGATCGCGCAGGTGGCGCAGCGCAACCGCACCATCTTTTTCAACACCGGCTGCAACTCTGACGAATTGCGCGGCAAGTCGTGCAACCGCTATATGTTCCACACCGAAGCGGCCAACAGCATGTACGTCGGTGCAGCCGGACAAGCTCTGTTGCGTGACGGGCTGGTCAAGGGCAAGAAGTGGTACAGCCTGACGGCCGACTATGCATTCGGCCATGATCTGCTGCGCGTTGCCAAGCGCTTCATGTTGGCCAACGGCGGCGAGTTCGCGGCCGACGAACTGGTGGCGACCAACGTGACCGACTTCTCTCCGTACCTGCTGAAGATCCGCAACGCCAAGCCGGATCTCGTCGTGTCCAATCTGGCCGGGGCGCAGATCGGCAATTTCATGAAACAGTATCTCGAGTACGGCCTGCCGTTTCCGGTCGGTGGTTTCGGATTCGACACCGCGATCGCATGGGGCGTCGGCAAGGGCAACGTCACCGGTATCTGGCCGCTGGTGTGGGATTCGCAGGTCAAGTCCCCAAGTTCACAGACGTTCACCGCTGCATTCACCAAAAAGTATGGCAAGCCACCCGAGAATCAGGCGTGGGGCGACTATCTGTCGACCAAGCATCTGGCGCAGGCGATGAACGAGCTCAAGACCACCGATTCGACCAAGGTGGCAGAGCATCTCGAAAAAGGCGCGAAGTTCGATGTCCTGAAGACACGCGAGGGCTATTACCGCGCCTGGGACCATCAGCTGATGCAGCAGATGTACACGCTGACCTTTTTGCCCGAGGCGAAGGTGAAGGACAAGTGGGAGCTGTTTACCCTCTCACCGCCGGTGCCGGGCGATAACCAGAGTCTCGAAATCATCGCGCCGACGCGCGAAGAAAATCCGTGCACGATGCCGGCCTGATGTGAATCCAAGCCGCGGCGCCCGACGAATGCCGGTGCCGCGGCTTTCACCGTGCTAACGCAAATCCTCGAGCAGGTTCTGAACGGCCTGCTCGCCGGTGCTTACTACCTGCTGATCGCGCTCGGACTGTCGCTGATCTTCTCGCTTGGCGGACTGGTCAACCTCGCGCACGGCGCGTTCTATGCGCTCGGTGCGTATTTCGCGGTGATCGTTGCCGAGAAGCTTGGACTCGGCTTCGCGGGCTCAGCCGTCGCATCGCCGATCGTGGTGGCGCTGATCGGCCTGGTGATCGAGCGGTTTCTGTTTCGGCGTTTCTACCACGAGGATCCTGCACTCGGATTGTTGCTGACGTTCGGGCTCGCGATGGTGGCGGAAGAATCGCTGCGCTGGGTGTTCGGTGCGGCACCGGTGCCGTTTTCGATTCCGGGTGCGTTGAAAGGGCAGATTTTCATTGGCGACTTCATCTACTCGAAGTACCGGCTGCTGATGCTGACAGTCGCCGTGATCGCCGTCGCAGCCCTTTGGTTTCTTCTGCAGCGAACGCCGTTCGGACGCGTCGTGCGCGCCGGCGTGCAGAACCCCGACATGGTTGCCGCGCTCGGCATTTCGCTGAAGCCGTATATGGCGAGCATCGTCGCGCTGAGCGTCGGCCTTGCGGCGCTCGCCGGCGTGCTGCTGGCGCCGATCTCCGGCGTGCATCCGGCCATGGGTGCCGAGATTCTGACTGCCGCGTTCGTCGTCGTCGTGATCGGCGGACTCGGATCGTTCTGGGGCGTCGTATGGGCTGCGCTGATCGTCGGCGTCGTGCGCGGGCTGACGGTGTATTTCCTGCCGCCGGCGGCGGATGCATCGATGTACCTGCTGATGCTGCTGGTGCTGCTGGTGCGTCCGCGCGGCTTGACCGGTGAGCGGATTGCACGCTTTGAGTGACGATGCGACGGTTTTTTAGTTCGCCTGTGATCGTCGCTGCCATGCTGCTGGTCGCGTTGCCATTTGCGCTGCTCGCTGGCGGATTGACGATGACGAGTGCGACCGATGTCGTGATCTTTGCGATCGCGTGCATGGCGCTGAATATCTTGGTGGGTCATACCGGACTCGTTTCGTTCGGTCACGGCGCGTGGTTCGGACTTGGCGCGTACGCGGCAGCGCTGGCACAACTGCATTGGTTTCGCGGCTCGATGCTGTGGCCGGCGCTGTTTGCCCTTGCGTTCGTGACGGTTGCCGCGATTGCGCTCGGATTCGTGATGTTGCGCCGGCGCGGCGTGTACTTCTCGCTGCTGACGCTCGCGCTATCGGCGCTGGTTTATTCGGTCGCATTTCGCTGGACCGCGTTTACCGGTGGTGAGAACGGCCTCGGCGGACTTGCGCGGGCAAACTGGTTCGGAGTGGATCTCGAGAATCGGTGGCTGTATTACACGCTGGTCGCTTCAATTGGACTTGCGACCGTGTACGGCCTGGCACGCTTTCACGCATCGTCAATCGGCAGTGTGCTGAACGCGATTCGCGAGAACGAACAACGTGCGCAGTTCATCGGGTATCCAGCCGTGCGTTACAAGCTCGCTGCGTTCGTGCTGTCGAGTGTGCTGACGAGTCTTGCAGGCGTGCTGTTCGCGTTTCACCATCGCTTCGCTTCCGCCGATCCGACTGCGGTGTCGTTTTCGGGCGAGCTACTGGCGATGGTGATCATCGGCGGAATGCGGAGCCTGCTAGGCCCTGCACTCGGTGCGCTGTTTTATATCCTCTTCCGCGAGTACCTGTCGATCTGGACCTCGCACTGGCTGTGGTTCTTCGGGCTGCTGTTCGTCGGCTTCATCGTTTTTTCGCCGAGCGGCCTGGTCGGCTTGTGGCAACGACTGCAGCGGCTGACTGCGCCTTGGCGCAAACGGCAGATCGAGGCTGCGGCGATGGCGGGCCGGGCGATTGAGCTCGGTGTCGAGCTGCCGGCATTCGTCCGCGCGTACGCGACCGACACCGGCACCGTGCTGGCGGCCGATGGTATGGCCAAATCATTCGGCGGTATTCGTGCGCTGCAGGATGCAAGCATTGCGGTCGGTGCACGCTCGCTGCATGCATTGATCGGCCCGAACGGCGCCGGCAAGACGACGCTTTTCAATCTGATTTCCGGTCTCGTGACGCCTGACCACGGCCGCGTCGTGCTGTCGGGAGCGAACATTACGCGCGCGGCTCCGCACAGGATCGTGGCAGCCGGCGTTGCACGCTCTTTTCAGATCACCAATCTGTTTCCGGCGCTGACGGTGCACGAGAACGTGCGCCTTGCGGTGCAGGCGCGAGCGCGCGGTCGTTTCAACGGCTGGACGCCGACCGTCGCGATCGAGCCGGTGATGCAAGAAACCGCCCAACTGATTCGCTTTCTCGGACTGAGCGGAATCGAGCGGGCCGAAGCGGGTGCGCTCTCATATGGCGGGCAGCGGTTGCTCGACATGGGATTGGCGCTCGCGTGCGCGCCGCGTGTGCTGCTGCTCGACGAGCCGCTGGCCGGGCTCGCAGCCGCCGAGCGCGAGCGCGTGGCGCAGCTTGTCAAGCGCATCGCGTCCGATCTGCCGGTGCTGCTGGTCGAGCACGACATCGATCGCGTGTTTGCGCTCGCCGATCGCGTGACGGTGATGAACGACGGCAAGATCTTGTTCGAAGGCAGCGCAACCGATGCACGCGGCAGCGAAGCAGTGCGCGAAATATATATCGGCTCCGGCACCGCCGCGCTGGCCGCCACCGCGCACGGCAGTGCAGAGCGCGCCGCAGCGCCCGCACTGCTCACTCTGGACGCGATCGACGCGTTCTATGGCAAGAGCCACATCATCAAGAACGTGGCGCTGACCGTGCACGAACACGAGATCGTCGCGCTGCTGGGTCGCAATGGCGCTGGCAAATCCACTCTGTTGAAGACGATCATCGGCACGGTGTCGGCCACGGAGGGAACGATCGCGCTCGGCGAGCTGCCGCTGGCGCGTCTACCGGCGTGGCATATCGCGCGTCTCGGTGTCGGCTATGTGCCGCAGGGCAGGGCACTCTTCGCGGGGATGAGCGTACGCGACAATCTGGCGCTTGGGCGCCTCAAGCGGCTGCGGAAGAGCAATGGGGTCGGTGTCGCGTGGTCCGACGACAAGATCGTCGAGTTCTTTCCAAAGCTTGCCGTTCGGCTGGATACGCCCGCCGACTTTCTATCGGGTGGCGAGCAGCAAATGGTCGCAGTCGCGCGCGCACTGGCGGGTCATGTGCGGGTGCTGCTACTCGACGAGCCGTTTGAAGGCCTAGCGCCGACGGTGATCGAGGAATTGTTCACGGCCTTTGATCGGCTGCGTGCGGAACTGGCGATCGTGATCGTCGAGCACAATCTGGATCTGGTACTGGCGCTGGCGGACCGCGCCTACGTGCTCGAGCGCGGCAGCGTTGTTCACGTCGGACCCGCCGCGGCGCTGCGCGAAAACCTGGAACTGCGGAGGCAAGTGCTGTGGATGTAAACACAAAGGTCGCGGCGATCGTGGGTGCCGGATTGATCGGTCGCGCGTGGGCGGTCGTGTTCGCGCGCGCGGGTTGGACGGTGCGGCTCTTCGACGCGGTGCCGGCGCAACTGACAATCGCGCGCCAGCAGATTGTGCAAACGCTCGCAGATCAGGAGGGGGTCGGGCTGGTCGACGACGCGCCCGCCGCGCTCCAGCGCATCGCGCCCTGCACTAGGCTCAGCGAATGCGTCGCAGGTGCCGCCTGGGTGCAAGAGAACCTACCGGAGGAAATTGCGCTCAAGCGAACCGCTTTCACCGAGTTCGACCGACTGGCGCCGTCCGACGCAATACTCGCGAGCAGCACGTCGGCGATCGTTGCCTCGCAATTCACGGCGGATCTCACCGGACGCACACGCTGTCTCGTTGCGCATCCGGTCAATCCACCGCATCTGGTGCCCGTCGTCGAGTTGTGTGGCGCGCCCTGGACCAGTGAAGCCACGCTCGATCGCGCGCGCGCAACGATGGAATCGCTTGGGCAGGTACCGGTGCTTGTACGGCGCGAGGTCGAAGGCTTTGTATTGAACCGGCTGCAAGGCGCACTGCTGACTGAAGCGATGCGGCTGGTCGCCGACGGCATCATTTCGCCAGATGACCTCGACAAGACGGTGCGCGATGGCCTCGGTATGCGCTGGTCGTTCATGGGCCCTTTCGAAACGATCGAACTCAATGCGCCGGGTGGTGTAGCCGACTACTGCGCGCGCTACAGTGGTTTTTATCGGCGGCTCGCGGCCGATCCCGCGCCGCCGTCGGTGTGGGAAGGGCCCAGTGCCGCGCGCGTGGCTGCCGCGCTGGACGCACCATTGACTCCCGCGCACCGCGAGGCGCGCACCGCGCGGCGCGATCGCCGCTTACTGGCGCTGCGAAGGCACAAACTCGACATCGAATCGCAAGGCTGACCGCAGGAGATTGCATGGCCGAATCAAGCAAACCGTCACGCAAGGTGATCATCACCTGCGCCGTTACCGGCGCCATTCATACGCCGTCGATGTCATCGCATCTGCCGATCACACCGAAGGAAATAGCCGACGCAGCGGTTGCCGCGGCCGAGGCCGGCGCCGCGATCGTCCATCTGCACGCCCGTGATCCGGTCGATGGACGTCCGACTCAGGATCCGAAATATTTCCTCGAGTTCGCGCCCGACATCGCGCGCCGCTCAGATGTCGTCATCAATTTCACGACCGGCGGCGCACCGACGATGTTGGTGGAGGAACGGTTGCAACCGGCGCTGCAGCTGAAGCCCGAAGTGGCGTCGCTGAACATGGGATCGATGAACTTCGGCCTGTTTCCGATGCTCGCACGGTTCAAGGATTTCAAGTTCGACTGGGAGCGACCGTACCTGGAAGGCTCGTTCGACCGTGTATTCAGGAACACGTTTAAGGACATCGACCACATCCTGACCTCGTGCGCTGGCAACGCGACGCGCTTCGAGATCGAGTGTTACGACATCGGACATCTGTACACCGCGAAGCACTTCTTCGATCGTGGCACGGTAAAGGCGCCGCTGTTTATTCAGAGCGTATTCGGAATTCTGGGCGGCATCGGCGCGCATCCAGACGATGTTGCGCACATGAAGCGCACGGCGGATCGCCTGTTCGGCGATCAGTATCGCTGGAGCGTGCTCGGCGCCGGCCGCAATCAGTTGCCGATCGCTGCGCTGTCGGCGGCGATGGGCGGCAACGTGCGCGTCGGTCTGGAAGACAGCCTGTGGCTCGGACCCGGCAAGCTCGCCGAATCGAACGCTGCACAGGTGCGCGCAGTGCGGCAGATTATCGAGGGGCTCGGTCTTGAGATCGCGACACCGGACGAGGCGCGCAAGATACTGGCGCTAAAGGGGAAGGCGGCTGTTGGGTTCTGATCAGAAGCACCGACGTGTGCGGCTCGGCGCTAGTGATGGGTAGTTCTACAGACCGGCGCAGTTCCGCGCCCCCGCTCACGAGACGTCCAGAAGCATTGCGGATGAGGGAGGTCGCTATCTGCGGTAAAACACGTTCATGCTGCCGATCCGACTGATCCTATCTCCTTCATAGAACACGTTCATGCTGCCGATCTGACTGATTCGCCCTTCGGTGTCTGTCCGAACGATCCACTCGCCTATTTTGGAAATGCGGCCCGATGGATCAGTCAACACTGTGTAGGAACCGATGCGATCAATCTCGCCATTGATGCCGATCTGCGATCGCACGGTTACGTTTCCGACACGAAGAGGCTTGGTGACGTTAACTGTGGTCTGAGCGCTTGCCGCGCAGCAGCTAACCAGTAAAAAAAGGCCATAGACAATAGATCGCATGTTCTTCGCCTGGGGATTTCTGCTTGAAATCGGTAGCACGAGGCCCGTCACTATTAATCACAATGCCTCTGAGTAATTCGCGATAGCGCCAACAACCAAGGTTGATGAAGCGAGAGAAGACTAACGCACTAACTACTCATATGGCGTTTGCAATCCAAAAACTTCGGTCAGGTGATACTTGCAAATGCCTGCTCTAAGTCCCACAAGATGTCATCGATCGACTCGATCCCAATCGACAGCCGCACCATTTCTGGCAAGACACCTGCCGCGCGCTGTTCTTCTTCAGACAACTGGCGGTGCGTGGTCGATGCTGGGTGAATCACCAGCGACTTCGCATCGCCGATGTTCGCCAGATGCGACAGGAACTGCAGGCCATCGATGAATTTAACGCCCGCGGCGGCGCCGCCCTTGATGCCGAATGTCATCACACTCGATGCGCCCGGCTCGCCGTCGACCAGGCGCAGATACTTTTTCGCCAGCCCGTAGTACGGGCTTGACTTCAGCCCCGGCCAGTTGACCCATTCGACTCGCGGATGTGCTTCCAGAAACTGCGCGACGTGGCGCGCGTTCTGCACGTGGCGCTCCATCCGCACGTGCAGCGTCTCCAGCCCCTGCAGCAGCAGCCACGCCGACAGCGGCGCGAGTGATGAGCCATGCACGCGCAACACCTCCATGCGCGCCTTCATCGTGTACGCAAAATCGCCGAAGGTTTCCCAGAACTTGACGCCGTGGTAGCCCTTCGACGGCGCGACCATGTCTGGAAACTTGCCGTTGCCCCAGTCGAACTTGCCGCTTTCGACCAGCACGCCGCCGAGCGTCGTGCCGTGGCCGCCGATGTACTTCGTCGCCGAGTGCACGACGATATCGGCGCCCCAGTCGAATGGCCGGCACAGATACGGCGATGCCATCGTGTTGTCGATCATCAGCGGGATCTGGGCTGCGCGGGCGATCGCTGCGACGGCCTCGATGTCGAGCACGTTGATCTTCGGGTTGCCGAGCGTCTCGCCGTAGATCAGCCGCGTGTTCGGCTGCAGTGCGCGCCGAAAATTCTGCGGATCGTCGGGATCGACCAGCGTCGCTTGAATTCCCATTTTCGGCAGCGTGACTGCGAACTGCGAATACGTGCCGCCGTAAAGCAAGGACGACGCAACGATGTGCTCGCCTGGCTGAACGATCGCAAGGATCGCGGTCAGCTGCGCCGCCATGCCGGAACTGGCCGCCAGCCCGGCGCGGCCGTTTTCCAGCGCAGCGACGCGCTCTTCCAACACCGCGACCGTCGGATTACTGATACGCGAGTACACGTTGCCGAACGTCTGCAGATTGAAAAGGCTTGCAGCGTGATCGGCCGAATCAAAGACGTAACTGGTGGTTTGATAAATTGGCTGCGCGCGCGACCCGGTCGCGGCGTCTGGAAGCTGCCCGGCGTGCAGACACAACGTTTCGATGCCGAATTCCCGGTCTGCCATGTGCTGCTAGTACGACAGTTGTCGCGGGCGGCGCGCCGAGATCACGCGCGTGTTGACGCCTGCCCAGTTGAGTCCGCCGAATAAGCGTCCGTGCTCGATCTTCACGCAGCGATCCATCACCACAGCGAGACCCGCGGCGCGTGCCTTGTCGGCCGCAGGTTCATTGATTACGCCCAACTGCATCCAAAGCGTCTTCGCTCCGATAGCGATTGCTTCATCTGCGAGCGGTCCGATGTCGTCGGGCTTGCGAAAACAATCGACCATGTCGATTTCACCCGCCGCGCGCGCTGCGGCCAGCGTCGGATAGCACGGCCGCCCCAGAATGTCGCGGTATTTCGGATTGACCGGAATCATCGTGTAGCCGTGCTCAAGCAGATACTTGCCGACGAAGAAGCTCGGGCGATGCCATTCAGCAGAAATGCCAACGACGGCCACACGCCGGTTGTCGCGCAGAATGCGGCGCAGTGTCGGGATGTCGGTGTTGTCAGCCATCGAAGCATTCTATCGGCGACCAGACCAAAGATGAACCGGCGACGGGGCAAGGCCGAAAGATGCGAAGATTCTCCGCGCGGTCACTGTCGCCAACCGCTGCGGCGAAGTGCCACTTATGGCCGATCAACTGATACCCCCGCCTGAAGACGCCGAAGTTCGTGCGCGACTCACCGAAATGTTGTTTGGGTTCATGCGGACCCAGGCCCTATCCGCGGCGGCAAAACTCGGTATCTCGGACATTGTCGATGCGGAAGCTCGCGACATTCGAGACATTGCGCGCGACGTGGGCGCAAACGAATCTTCGCTCTATCGGCTCCTCCGCTTCCTTGCGAGCGAGGGAGTGTTCGAGGAAGTAGAGCCGAGACGGTTCACTTCAAACCATCTTTCGGACGGGCTCCGAAGCTCCGTGCCTCTGACGATGCGATACATCGCCATCGCGATGGGAGCAGAGCAATATCGGGGATGGAGCGAAGCGTTTCATTCGTTCGTCACCGGCGAATGCGGCTTCGATCGGGAGTATGGACATTCGTATTTCAGCCATCTCGCTCAGCATCAAGAGGCGAATACCGTCTTCAATCGCGCGATGGCAGCCGGCACGCGTGCACGTATCGAAGCGCTGATTGCGCTCGACTGGAGCAATCAGCGACGCGTCGCAGATATCGGCGGTGGCAGCGGCACGGCCATCGCCGCGGTGCTTGCGGCCAACCCGCACCTGCACGGAGCGCTGTTCGACCTTTCCAATGTCGTCGCGGAAGCGCCCAGCGTCCTCGAGCAGGCAGGCGTCGGCGACCGCTGCGAGATCGTCAGCGGCAATTTCTTCACCGACCCGTTGCCGCCGGCTGATGCGTACGTGCTCGCACAGGTGCTGCACGACTGGGACGACGATCGGGCGGCAGCGATCCTTCGCAACTGTCGTCGCTCGATTGCCGAGCGCGGACGTCTGCTGGTGGTCGATGGTGTCGTTCCGTCGGGACCCGAGCCAGGCTTTCTTAAGCACATGGACCTTCACATGCTCGTCCTCGTCGGCGGCAAGGAGCGAACCGATCGCGAGTGGCGCGAGCTTCTGGCCGCGGAGGCCTTCGAGATTGCAAGCATCACGACCGCTGGGCCGGCGAATCTCATCGAAGCGCGGCCCGTCTGAGTGATCCGATGGCGGTGCGCCCGCCTTAGCGCCGCGGCTGCCAGCGAAAAATTCTTCCCTCCGAGTTCACCAGCCAGGGTACCGGGCCCGCGGACAGCGCCACCGCGCCGCCCTCGACCCGACGCCAGCCGCGTCCGTCCCAACGTTGCACGCGGTAGCCGCCCTCGACGCGCTCGGTACCCAGCGCCCACACGGTGCCCGTGTTAGCGACTGTGACCGAAGTGCCTTGACCCGGAAGAAGCTGCCATGCGCCGTTATCGGTCATGCGAAAGATTTCGCCGCGATCATTAACCACCCACGGCATGCCGCGCGGACCGACGTCGATGCGTACTGCGCCGCCGGGGACGAGATCCCAGTCGTTGCCGTTCCAGCGATGAATCGTGAAGCCACCTTCGGTAGGGGTGATGCCGACGACCCACACCGAGCCGTTGGGGCCGACGCCGATGTCGCGGGCTAAGCCCGGTAGCCGCTCCCAACCACCGGTGCGCAGACGAAAGATGTGATTTTCCGAATTAATTACCCATGGAACTCCCTGGGGGTCGACATCGATGCGGACCGCGCCACCAGGCATGAGCTGCCAATCGTTGCCGCTCCACCGATAAATCGGATGTCCACCCTCGACGTGTTCGATGCCGATGACCCACGCGTCACCGCGCGCGCCGACGCCGATGTCGGTCGCTAGGCCCGGCAGCAGCTGCCACTGAGCAAATGCAACGGATGCGCAAAGCGAAAGCAGAGCGGCGAGCAGCAGGCGCAATTTCATGATGGGTGCGAGGCGACGAGGATGAAGCCGCGATCCTACCCGACAGACGAATGTCAATTGGCAGCCGCGCTTTAGGCAAATGCCATCTTGCGGTGGCATTTTGTTTGGTGGAGGCGGGGGGAATCGAACCCCCGTCCGCGAATGATCCAGATCCAGTTCTACATGCGTAGCCGGTCTATTTTAAAAATCTCGCCGCGCGCTTAGCCGATCGGCAGGCCGACGCGCAGCCAGTCACTGATCTTGATGCCGCCGTCGTGACTCCGGCGGCATCCAGCCTCTGTAAATGGCGCTGCTGTTAGTTGCCTAACCTAGCCCAGGGGCCAGCTAGTGCAGCGTCTAGCCGGTATTAAGCGGCTAAAGCAAACGCGTCTTCGTTGGCGTTTGTAGTGTTCCAGATGGATTTACGAGGTGACTGGTCCTCGGCATGCCCTGAGATCCTTCACGACCCACGTCGAAGCCAGGTCGCCCCCAAAGAAGTTGGATTGTACGGCTACAAGTGCGTCACTTCAGCGAAAAATCAACGTGTGTCTCCGGGACGGAAGCCGCGCGAAGGGAAGCAGTGGACAACGGCGACATTACGACGGGTGCAGCCGCGTCCGGGGGCACCTAAATCGCTAGCAATTTCAGCAATTCGGGCGGCGAATGAATGACGTCATCGGCGCCCCAAGATTGATACGGTAGCTCGTCGCCGAGATAGCCATAACTCGCAACAACGGTACGCATACCGGCGGCGCGGCCGGCTTCGATGTCGCGCCGATCGTCACCGATGTAGATTGCCGCGGCGGCCTCGATCGAGGTCGCGGCGAGTGCATGCAGCAGGGGCGCCGGATTCGGCTTCGGAAAAGGCGTGGTGTCGCCGCTGACGACGCACGACGCACGCTCTGACAACTGCAGCGCCTGCACTAGCGGCTGCGTGAAACGCGCCAGCTTATTGGTCACGATGCCCCATTTGATGCCGCCGCGCTCAACGTGCTGCAGCGTGTCGTCCATGCCCGGGAAGAGCACCGAGTCGACGAATAAGGCACTTTCATATTCGCGCAGAAATTCGTTGCGCAGCTCGGCGTAGCGCGAGTCGCCCGGCGTCACGTTGAATGCACGTCCGACCATGCCGCGTGCGCCGTGCGAAACGTAAGGACGCAGCTCAGCGACCGGCAACGGCTCGATGCCGCGCGCAATCCGCATCCGGTTTGCGGCGGCTGCCAGATCGGGCGCGGTATCGGCCAGTGTGCCATCGAGATCGAGCAACACCAGTTGCACTTCCTTGCCGCGCATGGTCACGGCTTGCGGCACGCCATCAGATAGTTGACACCGGTATCGCGGCCGAGTGTGGCCGTCTTCGTAAACGGGTTGTAGTGCATGCCGACTACTTCTTGCAGGTCCAGGCCGGCGGCGCGCGTGTAACGCGAAAGCTCGCTCGGTTTCAGGAACTTTGCGTACTCGTGCGTGCCGCGCGGCAACAGGTTCAAGACATACTCGGCGCCGACGATCGCCAGCGCAAAAGCCTTGGCGTTGCGATTGATGGTGGAGAAAAAAACCCAACCGCCGGGCTTGGCCAAGGTGGCACACGCCTTCACCGTTTGATCTGGATCAGGCACGTGCTCGAGCATTTCCATGCATGTGACCACGTCGAAGCTGGCCGGCTGTTCGGCCGCCAATGTTTCGGCCGCGCACGCGCGATATTCGACGCGAGCGTTGGAATCGATCGCGTGCAATTGCGCGACCTTCAGCGGCTTGTCTGCCAGATCGATGCCAATCACTTGCGCGGCCTTCCCGGCCATCGCTTCGGTCAATACGCCGCCGCCGCAGCCGACGTCGAGCACGCGCTTGCCGGATAGCGACGCCAGGCGATCGATCCACTTGAGCCGCGCCGGATTGATGTCGTGCAGCGGTCGCATCGGGCCATCGCGATCCCACCATTGCGACGCGAGCTTGCTGAATTTCAGAAGCTCGGCCTGATCGACGTTGCCGTTCATGCGCTGGATGTTACGCACACCATGTCGGGAAATTGGGCACAAAAAAAGCCCCGCCGAAGCGGGGCTAGTTTGAACAGCTTTCTTATTGACGACGTGTCTAACGCTTGATCGGACGCGTACCCACCACTTCGACTTCGACGCGGCGGTTCGGCTGCAAGCATGCGATTAACCCCTGGCGATTGCGGACTTCACCCTTCGGCGACGGATCGGCGCACTGCTTGACCGGATTGGCTTCACCCTTGCCTTCGGTGTACACGCGGTTCGGCTCGATACCCTTGCTGACCAGGTAATCCTTAACCGCCTGTGCGCGACGTTGCGAAAGCTTCAGGTTGTAGGCATCGCTGCCGATGCGGTCCGTGTAGCCGACCGCGATGATCACTTCGAGACTCACACCTGCCAGCTTCGACACGAGATCGTCAAGCTTGGCGCGGCCTTCCGGACGCAGCGTCGCCTTATCGAAGTCAAACAACGCGTCGGCCGCAAAAGTCACCTTCTCGCTGGTCGGTGCGGGCGGCGCCGGTGGTGCTGGCGGCGCGGGCGGTGCCGGCGGTGCGGGTGGCGGCGGTGGCGGCGGTGGTGGCTCGCACACTTCCTTCGGCATCAACTCCTTGTCGCACACGCAGCCCACGGGAAATGGGCTGCCGTCGACTTTGGTGTTGCGGGCGCGCTCGATGCTCCAGAAGCCGGTTCGCCAGCACAGGCCGAACGGATTCATGACAACGACGCCACGTGAATCGATCACATACGGGCTTTCGCGCGGATCGGTGATCTTGATGTCCTTCTGCTGGGCGAGACTGACGCCCGAGACGGTCATCAAGGCCGCGGCCACGAGGCCCAGCTTGATGAATTTCATATTGGTGCTCCTCACTCGAGATTCGGAAAACCGCCCGGAGCGCAAACCGGACGATCAGTACAGGTCTGCGTCGAACGGTGATTGCTTTGGCAAGCGTGGTTAGCTTGCCGAAACAATCCCGCCCGTTAGCAAGACTTGACGGCAGCGATTTTGCCACGCGGCGACTGACGCCATCAGTGTCTTTTCGAACAAGCCGTCATGATCGGCGCGAGCGTGTCGTTTATGCACAACAGGAGCGCCCGCGATCCAGACATCGGTGACCTGGTCGCGCCCCGCCGCGTACACGATCTGTGACACGACGTCGTACATCGGCTGTGTCTGAACCGCAGCGAGATCGAACGCGACCAGGTCAGCCTGCTTGCCGACTTCGATCGATCCGATGCTGCGATCGAGCCCCAATGCGCGCGCGCCACCCAAGGTCGCGCTTTCAAGCGCCTCGGGCGCACCGAAGACGCTGGCGTCGTGCGCCACGCCCTTGGCCAGCAACGCGGCGAGACGAAGCTCAGCCAGCATGTCGATGCGGTTATTGCTGGCGGCGCCATCGGTGCCGATGGCAACGTTGACGCCGGCGGCCGACAACTTGGCAATCGGTGCGAAGCCGCTGCCGAGTTTTAGGTTGGACGCCGGGCAATGGGCAACCGAACAGCCGCGCTGAGCCAGCAGAGCAATTTCGTGCTCGTTTAGTTGAACCGCGTGGACGGCGATCAATCGCTCCGAAACCAACCCCAGGCGGTCGAGGCGCTGCAGAGGGCGGCACCCGTGCTTCGCGATCGACTCTGAAATCTCGTCGTCGGTTTCATGCACGTGCGTATGAATCGGAAGGTCGAGCTCTTCGGCGAGCACGGCAATGCGCTTTAACGTCAGGTCGGCCACCGTGTACGGCGCGTGCGGAGCGAGCGTGAAGCTGACCAACGGATCGTTGCGAAACACGTCACGCGTGGCAAGGCCTTTGCGCAGATAGTCCTCGGCGTCGGACGCATAGGCCGTCGGAAACTCGATCGCGATGATGCCCGCAACGGCGCGCATGCCGACGCGGCGCAACGCGCGCAAGCTCGCTTCCGGATAGAAGTACATGTCGGAGCACGTGGTCGTGCCTGAGCGCACCATCTCGAGCGCGGCCAGCAGGGTGCCGTCGTGCACGAAATCCGCCGACACCAACGCTGCTTCGAGCGGCCAGATACGCTCCTTCAGCCAGCGCATAAGCGGCAGGTCATCGCCGATACCGCGCAACAACGCCATTGCCGCGTGGGTATGGCAATTGACCAGCCCGGGCGTGACCGCGTGCGTGTCGAGCGTATGAGTATCGGCCGCGCGGTAGCGCTGTGTCGCTTCCGGCGACGGCAGCACGTCGACGATGCGTTCGCCGGTTATCGCGATTGCGTGACGTTCGAGCACAGCCGCGCGCGGCACGACCGGCACCAGCCAGCGAGCATGGATCAGAGTGTCGACGTCGGTCATAGCTTGCCAATGGCGCGCGATTACAGCACACGACCGCACTGAAACGAGGCGAAATCTATGCCTTCGGCTGATAAACTTCGCTGCTTAATTTTTGCTTAGTGTCAGGCTAACTCGTGGATCAATTCGCCAAGGAAACGCTGCCGATTTCGCTCGAAGACGAGATGCGGCGCTCCTATCTCGACTACGCGATGAGCGTCATCGTCGGCCGTGCGCTGCCCGACGTGCGCGATGGCCTGAAGCCGGTACACCGGCGCGTGCTTTTCGCAATGCACGAAAGCAATTACGTGCATACCCGGCCTTACGTCAAGTGTGCGCGCGTTGTCGGCGATGTGATGGGGAAGTATCACCCGCACGGCGATCAAGCGATCTACGACACGCTGGTCCGAATGGCGCAGCCATTTTCGTTGCGCTATCTGCTGATCGACGGTCAGGGCAACTTCGGCTCGGTCGATGGCGATAACCCGGCGGCGATGCGCTACACCGAGTGCCGCTTGTCGAAGATCGCCGCGTCGTTGCTGCTGGATATCGACAAAGAAACTGTCGACTTCGCTCCAAATTACGACGGCAAGGAGCAGGAGCCGCTGGTGTTGCCGGCGCGCATTCCCAATCTATTGATCAACGGCTCGGCTGGCATCGCGGTTGGAATGGCGACCAACATTCCGCCGCATAACCTGGGTGAGGTGATAGACGGCTGTATGAGGCTGCTGCGCAATCCGCAGACCAACATCGACGAGCTAATCGAGTTGATTCCGGCGCCGGATTTTCCAACCTCCGGAATTATCTACGGAGTCGAAGGCGTGCGCGAGGGCTATCGCAGCGGCCGCGGCCGTGTCGTGATGCGTGCCAAGGCGCACTTCGAAGAAATCGACAAGGGTGCGCGCTCGGCCATCATCATCGATGAGCTGCCGTATCAGGTGAACAAGCGCGTGTTGCTCGAGCGCATCGCCGAGATGGTCAACGAAAAGCGCATCGAAGGCATCTCCGATATCCGCGACGAATCCGACAAGTCGGGAATGCGCGTCGTGTTCGAATTGAAGCGTGGCGAGCTGCCCGAAGTCGTGCTGAACAATCTCTACAAGCAATCACAGCTGCAGGACACGTTCGGCATCAATATGGTGGCGCTGGTCGACGGCCAGCCGCGCGTGTTGAACCTGAAGCAGATGCTCGACGCGTTCCTGTCGCATCGGCGCGAGGTGATCACGCGTCGTACGGTGTTCGAGCTGCGCGAAGCTCGGCGGCGCGGCCATGTGATCGAAGGTCTCGCCGTGGCCCTGGCAAATATCGACGAATTCATCGCGCTGATCAAGGCCGCGCCGACGCCGCCGGTGGCAAAGACCAGTCTGATGAGTCGTGCCTGGGACTCTTCGGTCGTGCGCGAAATGTTGACGCGCTCGGGGCGCGACATGAACGTTTATCGACCGGAGGCAATGGATCCGCGCTTCGGATTGATGGACGACGGTCTCTATCGGCTGTCCGACGAACAGGCCGAGCAGATTCTGCAGATGCGCCTGCAGCGCCTGACGGGACTCGAACAGGACAAAATCGTCAACGAGTATCGCGAAGTGATGGATCAGATTACCGATCTGCTGAACGTGCTGGCCACTCCGGCGCGTATTACCGACATCATCGCCGACGAGCTGCTGGGGTTGAAGAGTGAATTTGGCGACGAGCGGCGGTCGGAGATCGTGCGCAGCGCACAGGATCTGATTACCGAAGACCTGATCACACCGGAGGACATGGTCGTTACCTTGTCGCACGCCGGCTATATAAAAAGTCAGCCGCTCGCCGACTATCGTGCACAGCGGCGCGGGGGACGCGGCAAACAGGCCGCGTCGACGCGCGAGGATGACTGGATCGATCAGCTATTCATCGCACACACGCATGACACGATCCTGTGTTTCTCCGACCGCGGCCGGCTGTACTGGTTGAAAGTCTGGGAAGTGCCGCAGGGGCAGCGTAACGCTCGTGGGCGGCCAATCGTAAACATGTTTCCGCTGATGGAAAACGAAAAGATCACCGTCGTGCTGCCGATCAAGCAGTTCGACGAGGAACATTTCGTATTCATGGCCACCGCGATGGGCACGGTGAAGAAGACTGCGCTGACGGATTTTTCCAATCCGCGCAAGGCCGGCATCATCGCGGTCGACCTCGATGCCGGCGATTATCTGATCGGCGCTGCGATTACCGACGGCAAACACGACGTGATGCTGTTCTCCGACGCCGGCAAGGCGGTGCGCTTCGATGAGAATGATGTGCGCCCGATGGGGCGCCAGGCGCGCGGCGTGCGTGGGATGTGGCTGGACGAGGGCCAGCAGGTGATCGCGATGCTGGTTGCCGAAGACGAACGCCAGAGCGTGCTGACCGCAACCGAAAATGGTTTTGGCAAGCGCACGCCGATCATCGAGTACACGCGTCACTCGCGGGCGACGCGCGGGATGATCGCAATTTCGACCAGCGAGCGAAACGGCAAGGTCGTTGCAGCCACGCTGGTGCGCAACGACGACGAAGTGATGCTGATCACGACCGGCGGTGTGCTGATCCGCACGCGCGTTTCCGAGATTCGTGAGATGGGGCGTGCAACGCAGGGCGTGACGTTGATCGCGCTCGACGGCGGCACGCTGCTTTCGGGCCTGCAAAGGGTGGTGGAGCGCGACAGTGATATGGTCAATGGCGTCGTTGAAAACAACGACAGTGGACACGCCACCGCCGTCGACGCAAACGGCAACGGCTCTGTAGACGAACCACCTCAAACCTGACGTGCAGCCGCGCGTCTTCACCTTCTCGAACGAAGCGCCGCGTCATGGGTGAACAGATCGACGATCGCCTCAAATCTTTGCGCGCCGCCATTGACGCGCTCGACGCGCGACTGATCGTGCTGCTGAACGAACGCGCGCAGCTTGCAATCGATGTCGGAAAGCACAAGAACGATACCGGGGGACCGGTGTTTCGGCCCGAGCGAGAGGCCGAAGTCTTGCAGCGTGCGAGCGTTCTGAACGCGGGTCCTTTGTCGCGAGATCACCTAACCAACATCCTGCGTGAAGTCATCTCGGCGTGTCGCGCGCTGGAGCGGCCGCTGACCGTCGCCTATCTGGGTCCGGCGGGGACGTTCTCGGAGCTCGCGATGCAGCGGCAATTTGGTTCCAGTGTGACGGGGCTGCCGTGTACGACACTCGACGAAGTGTTTCGCGCAACGGAAGCGGGCAGTGCGGAACTGGCGATCGTGCCGCTCGAGAATTCGTCCGAAGGCGCTGTTAGTCGAACACTCGACTTACTGCTCGCCACACCGCTCGTGATGCTGGCCGAAGTGTCGGTGGCGGTCCAGCACAATCTGTTCACGCGCGACGGCTCGATGAGTGGCGTCGAGCGGGTGTGCGCGCATACGCAGGCGCTGGCGCAGTGTGCTGGCTGGCTCAACCAACATTGGCCGGCGCTGGAACGGCAACCCGTCGCCAGTAACGCCGAAGCCGCGCGCATGGCCGCCGCGGACCCCACGACCGCAGCGATTGCGGGGGAGCCAGCGGCCCGTCATTACAACGTTCAGACAGTGGTTGCGCAGATTCAGGACGACACGCACAACCGAACGCGTTTCGCGGTGCTCGGCGCGCCGTCCAAACAGCGATCGACGCCATCGGCGCGCGACAAGACTTCGCTGATTCTTTCGGTAGCCAACAAGGCCGGTGCCGTGTTCCATATGTTGTCGCCACTCGCAACGCACGGTGTGTCGATGACGCGATTCGAGTCGCGGCCGGCGCGTGTCGGTACGTGGGAGTATTACTTTTACGTCGACGTCGAGGGCCATGTCGACGAGCCGAAGGTTGCGCGCGCCCTTTCCGAACTGCAGCACGCGTGCGCATTCTATAAATGTCTCGGCTCGTATCCGGCAGAGCGCGCCGAGCCGCTATGAGCGCGGTGACGCTACCCGCGCTGCCGTACGTGCGCGCTATTGCGCCCTACGTCAGCGGCAAGTCGATCGAAGAGCTGGCGCGCGAATACCAGCTCGATCCGGACTCGATCGTCAAACTCGCATCGAACGAGAACCCGCGCGGCATGCCCGAGTCAGCCAAGCGCGCGATCGCGGCAGCGATGGCCGATCTGGGCCGCTATCCGGACAGCAACGGCTTCGCACTGAAGGCGGCGCTGTCCGCAAGGTTCGACGTGCCGGCCGAGTGGATCACGCTGGGCAACGGCAGCAACGACATCCTCGAGCTCGCCGCTGCGGCGATGCTCGCGCCCGGCCGCAGCTGTGTTTACTCGCAGTACTCGTTTGCCGTCTATGCACTGGCAACGCAGGCGCGCGGCGCACGCGCGATCGTGGCACCCGCGAAAGATCTCGGGCACGACGTGGACGCGATCTTATCGGCGATCACTGCAGATACGGCGCTGATCTATGTTGCCAATCCAAATAACCCGACCGGGACACATCTAACCGCAGACGCGATGGGCTCTTTCCTCGCGCGAGTCCCGCCGCACGTCGGTGTCGTGATCGACGAGGCTTATAACGAATACCTACCGCCTGAGCGCCGCTTCGATAGCGTGCAGTGGGCCCGCAAGTATCCCAATCTGCTGATCTCGCGGACGTTTTCGAAAGCGTACGGGCTTGCCGGCTTGCGTGTCGGTTACGGCATAGCTCAACCGGAGCTGACGGACATGCTCAATCGCGTCCGGCATCCGTTTAACGTGAACGCGGTCGCACAGGCCGCAGCGCTAGCCGCTCTCGGCGACTCAGCGTTCGTCGAAGACAGTTATCACCTCAACGTCAACGGGATGCGTCAGCTGACTGAAAAACTGGTCGAATGGAAATTCGATTTCGTGCCGAGCTTCGGAAATTTTGTGTTGATGCGCGTGATGCACGGAGTGCGCGCGTATCAGGCACTGCTGCAGCGGGGCATCATCGTGCGGCCGGTCGACAACTACGGGTTGCCAGACTGGCTGCGCGTGACTGTCGGACTAGCGGCCGAGAATCGACGGTTTCTTGAAGCGCTGCGCGAAGTGGTGACGGTAACGCGCGCATGAAACTGGCGATCATAGGTGTCGGGTTGATTGGCGGCTCGTTTGCAAAAGCGCTGCGGGCTCAGGGCGAAGTGGAGCGGATCGTCGGCTTCGACACGTGCTCGGAAGTCTTACGGCAAGCGATCAAACGAGGAGTTATCGATGATCAAGCGACTTCGGCTGCGCAAGCCGCACCCGACGCGGATGTGATCGTCGTTGCGAGCCCGGTGGGAACAATGCGCGAAGTCTTTCACCAGATAGCCGGCGTAATCAAACCGACGGCGATCGTCACCGATGTCGGCAGTGTCAAGGGTTGTGTCATCGACGCTGCGCGAGATACGCTGGGCGCCGCTTTCGCACGCTTCGTTCCTGGGCACCCGATCGCCGGCAGTGAGCGGAGCGGAGTCGAACATGCGGATGCAGCTCTATTGCGCGAGCGGGTGTTCGTTTCCACGCCGCTTCCGCAGACCGAGTCGCAGGCGTTGCATCGCGTCGAGGAGTTATGGCGCTCAGTTGGCTGCCGTGTGGAGCGCATGACGCCCGACGAGCACGACCGAGTAATGGCGTCCGTCAGCCATCTTCCTCACCTGTTGGCATTCGCGTTCATGGCGCAGATTGCGGGTCAGATCGACGCGGTCCGGAAGTTCGCGCTGGCCGGTCCGGGTTTCCGCGATTTCACGCGCATTGCGGGGTCCAACGCAACGATGTGGAGCGAGATTTGTATCTGCAACCGTAAGGCTTTGGGCGATGAGCTTCGAGCGCACCGTGATTTGCTCGCAGACCTTGCGCTCGCGCTCGATCGTGGTGATCGCGAAGCATTAAGACGCGTGTTTCTGCGCGCGGCGGACGCACGGCCGCAGTAGCGCAGCGGATTGCACGTCCCGTTCGCCCGTCGTGTGTAAGCTCATCGAAACTAGCAGGCAGGGTGTGATTCCGATGCGCTGGTTATGGGCGGTGTCCGCCGCGGTGCTGTTTAGCTCGCTTGGAGCGTGTGACTCCCGTGGCCAAGTGTACGAAGACGTGCGCCTTGCGCGACTCACGGAAGGAAAGTCGACCGAGGCCGAGGTGCGCAAACTCTTCGGCGAGCCGACAGCGGTTAGAGATGTCACCGGCGGAAAGGGCTTCGTCTACCCCCTGGGACCGGAAGGGCCGCACACGCTGTTAATAAAGATCGACGCCGGCGGCAAGTATCAAGGCCGCGAGGACCTGCTGGCGCGACGGAATCTAGATCGCATCACCCCAGGAATGAAAGAGCTTGATGTGCTGGTTGCCTTGGGGCGGCCCGCGCGTTCTCAGAAGTACGCGCTGAAGCGACAGTCTGCCTGGGAATGGCGCTTCCTTGACGGTGGCCAAACACGGGTTTTTGTAGTCACTTTTGACGAGACGGGGACGGTCGTGAACTCAGCCGTTGAGGACGACCCAAGCCGCTACGGCGGCCGCTGAACACGGAGCTAATGCACGCGGACTAGCGCCGCCGGCCCAGCGATCGATCGAACTGGGCTGCACGCGTGTTCTTTTTCATCCGTTCGGTGCCGAGGGTCGCGCGCTGCAACAAGCGCGCTTCCGCTCGTCGCGGAAGGGATTCCACTGGGCGGTATCAACGCGCTTTGTTCGTTTCCCGTGGATATGCTCCGTCGCCTGGAGGTTGCCAATGCATTCGCGCGGTTTCACTTTGGTTGAGCTGCTGGTGGTGATGACGATCAGTGCGATTCTGATCGCCGCTGCCGTGCCCGCGTTCCAGTGGACGATTGCGCGTAATCGCATCTCTGATGGCACCAATCAGCTGCTTTCGCATCTTGAATACGCGCGGATGGAAGCTTCACGGCGCGGCAGCACCGTCTCCTTGTGCCGTACCCTCGATGCTAACGCCACACCCCCGGTGTGCAGCAGCGCTGCTACAGCCGGCGCCGATGGCAATGATTGGGCCGTGGGCTGGGTTGTGTTCGAGAAAGTTGCGCCCAACTTCGACGACTCAAACGTTGAAGCTGGGGACCAGGTGATTTTTCGGCAGCAGGCCATGGGCGCGGTGGCCGCGCCCGGGGTGCGCGTGATGATTCATTCCAGTTCCCCCGGCGCCGAGTTTGTCGCGTATCAGCCGCGGGGTGGAGGCGGCATTGTCGGCGGCGGCCAGACGTTTGCAATCGACTATGGCACGGTGCTGACACCCATCTCGGCCGATCGCGCAATAACCACCATAACGCTTACGAATGCTGCGCGCTGCATTCCTATCACTTTGCTCGGCTCTTTGCGTGTCGCTCGAACGGCGGCCGGCGCATGCTTATAAAGATGCACAACTACCAGACCTTGTACCGCCGGCTGCAGGCCGGCCTGTCGATGATCGAAGTGCTGGTGTCGCTGACGATCGTTGCTTTCGGCGTGCTGGGCCTGCTCGGGTTGCAGGCGCGGGCACTGAGTTTTCAGCGCGACTCTTTTGATCGCCGCACTGCGGCTGAAATGGTTTCACAACTGACCGAGAGGATGCGCGCCAACCATTTGGGAGTTACCGGTGGTTTTTACGCACCTCCTAACGCCTCCTATCTGCTCAACACAACCCCAACTCCTGTGGCGATCACCGCGTGCGCGATACCGACTGCGTGCACGGCCGCCGAATTGGCGTTTCGCGATTGGACCCAATGGATCGCCGAATATCGGCAGCGCAGTCCGGGCGCGGCGGCTTACTTGCAATGGGTTCCAGCCGATGCGCGCTCCATCACGGTGTCGGTGGCGTGGCCCGAACCACAGCAAGTTTCTGGTGTCGCAGATCCGCTCTGCACCGCTATCAATCTCCGATTGGCAGTCGCTATTCCCGCGAACTATCGCTGCTTTGAAACCGCCGTTTTCCCGTAACCATGCTGAACTCTTCTGTTGCATATCGAGCTTCCCAGACAGGTCGTACGTTGATCGAATTGGTGATCGCCATGGCGATCGGCTTGGTCATCGTGATCGGCGTTTCGTCGCTATACCTTTCGTCGAGTGGTATTTCGCGCACTGCGAATCAGCTTTCGACGACGGAGCAGGCGGGGCAGCTAGCACTGCTGCTGATCGGCGATTCGCTGAAGCGCGCCGCATTCGGAGAAATTATTGGCTCCGATTACGCGGCGCAGGGGCAGACGTTGATGGACGGTGCCCACCTGCGCGGATGTACTGGAACAACGTTTACCGATCCATTCCCCGCGTATGTGGCGCCTCCGGCGCCGCAGACGCCACCCGATCTCAGTTGCACCCTTGCTTCCGGCGGAGACGCCCTGTATGTGCGCTATCAGGCGGCTCCAGTCGTCGCGCAAATGCTACCCGCCGCCGCCGCTGCGGAGTCGCTACGCGATTGCACGGCAAGCCTCGGTAATCAAAACCAGGTGCTTTCTTCGCAGCAGCTTCGCGCGGGCGCGGGGATGCAACGTCCGATCGTTACAAATGTTTTCGTGCGCGATCCTATTAACAACACACTTGACTGCCGTGGCTACGGCAGTGGTGCGTTTGCGACCCTGCTGCAGAACGTTGTCGAATTCCGCGTGTTTTACCGCTTTGATGATGCGGCATATGCCGTGGGCTCGTCGGGGGTCACCAACGCGGTTCCCTTCGGCGGTTCGATTCGCGATGCCGCGTTCATCAACGGATTGGCGGCCGCGATCGATCCCTGGAACTACGTGGTGGCCGTGATGGTGTGCTTGACAATCCAGACCGATGAGATCGGTGTCAGCACTAGTGTTGGTACCAACACCACCGCCACGCGCTGCCCCGTCAACGCTGCTGAAGCCGAGGCCGGACTGGGCCTCGTCACAACGACGACCGACGGCCGCATCCGCCGGACGTTCTCGCAGGTCTTCACCGTGCGCAACCGAGCCACCCCGTCTCCGACGATTCTTTAGCCATGAACAAGCCAGTTAATCCCGCGTTATTGACCGTCCGCAGCGCGTCGCCCCAACGCATGATCGGTGTGGTTCTGCCGGTCGTGCTGGTTGTGCTGACCGTCCTGACCGGTCTGGTAGTGACCCAGATCCGTCGGACCGCCGTGGATGAGCGTCTGGCCGCCAATACTCGAGAGAGCGTGCAATTGGATAGTTCAGTTCAAACGGTGCTTCGCTGGTGCGAAGCGCGCATCACGCAGGCGCCGCTGCGAACGGCAGTCGTAGCGCCGGGAACCGCGCTGACGCCGCCCGCATGGGCAAAGGCCTCGGTCAACTGGACGACCACAGCCAACAATCTCGACTTCAGCGGCGGCGCCAACCTGCTGCCGGGTCTAAATGCGGATCCGTCGTGCGTGATCGAAGACGCGACCTGTGAATTGGCGCCGCCGATTTCGCCCACTGGGCAGACGGGCGCCAGCGCCTGTCCCGGCAACGGTGACCTTGACGCGCGCTGGCGCAAGTTTCGAATCACCGCGCGCGTTTCGACGCCCGCGCCCGACATGACGGGTGGCAACAGATTCACCTTTGCGCAAAGCGAATTGCGCCTGTTTATTGAATAGTTACGTACCGGAGATCGGCAATGGAACACTCGCCCACTAACCCAAGCAGTCGCCCCGCCGACGGCACGCGCCCGCTGTGGGCCCGCGCCGTCGTGCTGGCGGCGATCTGGACACTGGTGATGCAACCGGCGGTGTCGAGTGCGCAGCTGGCGCAATCGCCGATGTTTACCGTGACGTCGGCGCCGCCGAACGTGATGCTGATGTTCGACGACTCCGCCTCGATGAATCGGCTGGATTTGAACCCGCCTCCTGCCTTTGCCAACCCAACCTTCAGTATGGCCGGGACCGCGCCGATCTATCCCGTCCTCAAGCTCAATACGGTCGGCTATTACGGCATCAGCGGCATGCGCTACTACATGGGAGGCAATCCCGCGTATGACGGTCACTGGCAATTCACAATTCAGGACGCGACAACGCGGTCGCCCGCGTTCAACCCGCTTGCGTATAACCCCGCGATCTACTACCAGCCGTGGAACAACAATGGAGTTCGCTTTCCGGTTTCTTCGATCGGCGGCAACACCAACGTCGCCGCTGGCGCGCTGACCGAATGGGATCCCCGCAATCTGCCGCCGCCGATGGGCGGCGGAACTGTTTTCAGCAAGCTGACGACACCGCGCGCCGGTGTGATTGGCGGCGGCGGCGAAACCCGCTCGTGGGCGGCGCCGGTCGCCGGCTCGGTTACCTATACCGGCCTACCGGGCAACCCGACGCTCGCTGGCGTCGAATTGGATTTGTTCACCTCGACCGTCGTGTTCGACAATCCGAACTGCGGTGGGACCGTGCAGAACCCAACCAGCTACTTCTGGTACTGCCCTGCAGGAGCTGCGTGGGCCTCGCCACCTGAAGCGTGCGCTGCGGGCAATGATGGCCTACCCTCTGCGGCGGGCCGCGAATGTTGTGTCGCTCAGGTCAACACCCCCACGTTTACGCCGGCGGTGGGCAATAGAACTCAATACTTCACTGCGCCAGTGCCGCCGGGGCCGCCGTACCCTGCGATGACCGGCCCTGCGGGCGAAGTGTGTACATCGATTGTCGCCACCGGAAACACCAGCACGACGACCGGTGCGCCGTGCACCGTGCCCGTCCTGTTGTCCGACCCCCCGCCGTACGAAGTCGTTTGCGGCACGTTCGGAACGGACCCGAGTTCTGAGTACTGTGAATACGATCCGCCGCCGGTGTACAGCGCGTCGGTGTGCACGACCTACACGACGTATGAATGGAACTGCACGTACGATTACACGCTCGTCACCAACAACTACAGCTGCCCGACCCCGACCCCGCAGTTCTGCGGAAGCACTCCGGGCGCATTCGTTTGCACCGGCAATGCAGCGCTGACGCCGACTTCCGATGCTCGCGTTGTCAGCGGTTATTACACCCCCGCGCGCTATGCGATCTACGACGGTCCGGCAACCCGGTCGGCGGCCGAGATCCGTGATCTGTCCAACTACCGGATGATCTTTATCGATCGCAAGTTTGGCTGGAATGGGGTGACCCAGGTACCCAGCGGAACAAATTCTTCAAATGCCGTTGGCAAGTACTTTGTGGTCGACGGCGTGACGGGACTGCCGGCGGCTCCGGGTTCGAGACCCGATTGCGCTGCGGGCTCTTGGTGCACGTTTGTGGAAGAGGCGAAGAACTACGCCAACTGGTACACGTATTACCGCAGCCGTATGTTTGCGGCGGTCGCCGTGATGTCTGAAGTTGCTTCGGAGCTGACCGGACCCGAGCAGTTCATGCGCATGGGCTACGGCCGCATCAACTATTTCGGCCGAGGAAAAAATCCCTGGAACGTGCTGGACGTGACCGACCGGCTTCCCAACAACTTGCCGAATGTCGACGGCGCTGCCAACGAGGGTGGAGTTGAACGCGGTGTGCGGCCGTTCACTGTCAACGATCCGCCACTTTCGGCCATTCCGAATCCTGATCGGCAAGCGGTTTTTAACTGGCTATTCACGATAAACGGTCTTGGACCCACACCGAACCGCGAGGCGTTGCACGGGGCAGGACTTTATTTCACGCGCCAGGATTCCAAGGGTCCGTGGGGTGCATTCCCGGGAGCCGGCAGCGAACCGCAGGCGAATCATCTCTGGTGCCGCCGCAACTACACATTGCTGGCAACCGACGGTGAGTGGACGCGCCTGCCCGCTGGGCAGCCGCTGCTCGAATCGGGACCCTTGGCCGGCACGCGCACTCCACTTGCGGGCGCCGGCAGTGTATCGACGTCGATCAGCGTCGATGGTACGGCGATAACAGGTACTGACCGCGACCCGCCATTTGCTCCCCTGAATTATCAATATCTGGTGGCCAGCGAACCGCAGATCTCGGGTGGATTCGGCAGCAGTCAGGATGAAACGCTGACCGACGTACTGCATTACTACTGGAGTCACGACCTGCGCGCCGACCTTCGCAATTCGATCAAGGCCACACCGCGCAACCGGGCGTTCTGGCAGCACATGTCGTCGTACATTGTCGGCTACGGTGTCACCGCTTCGGTGGACGACCCTGCCAGGGTGCCCACGCTGCGCACCGATTTTGATGCGCGCAACGCTATTGCGTGGCCGAAGGTTGGGCTTGAGGCTTGCCGCCAGCTGGACGACAACGCTGACGACACCGCGCTCAGTCCCAGTTGTGTTCACACGGTTGCGCCGTCAGGCAACCGCATCAACGACACGCTGCGAGCAGGGCTTGTCAGCGGTGGCGACTTTTTCTCCGCCACATCGCCGGCGGCCCTGAAGTCATCGCTGCAGGCGGTGTTCGCGGCGATCGGCTCCGATAACGCGGCGGGTACATCACCGGGCCTGTCGAGTTCTACGGTAGGGGCAGGCAACTTGATCATTCAGAGTGGATTCTTCACTAATACGTGGGATGGCTACGTCCGCGCTTTCGATCAGGTTGCCTTGCTGACTTTCCTTACTTCTGGCGGCGTAGCGCCCGCGCCGGTGTGGACTATTAACTTTGCGACGGCAGCGACGCGGCCGATCTTCAGTTCGACTGGGATTAACAGCCCGATCGCTTTCGATTGGACCGCGCTCACAGCGCCGCAACAGACTGCATTGGACGCGGCCAATGTCGGCGGGCCGGCGAGTCTGGTACTGGATTACCTGCGCGGTGATCAGTCCAGGGAGCTGCGTTTCGCCGGCGGGATCTTTCGCAATCGAACGAACTCGATTCTCGGAGATATCGTTCAATCGACGCCGCAGTATTCGAAAGCGGCAGATCAGGGATATCTGCGCCGGCCGGCGGGCTCGGTCGTGTTGCCTGCGGCGTCGACGCAGGGCGACGCTATCTACGATGCCTACATTACCTACAAGCGCACGGTGCGTACCCCAGTCGCGATGTTCGGAGCCAACGACGGCATGTTCCATGTGCTGGATGCGAGAGTCGGACAGCCGTCCAGTGGCCGCGAGGTGTTTGCCTTCGTGCCCCGCTCGACGTACTTCACGCTGCGCGATCTGACCTCAGCGGCTTATTCGCATCGGTTCTACGTCGATGGCCCTGTAATTGAAGGCGATATTTTCAATGGCACGGCGTGGAAGACGATCGCGGTGGGTACGACCGGCGCCGGCGCTGCGGGCATTTTTGCGATCGATGTCACGTCGCCGCAAAGCGGTTTCACTGCCGCCAATGTGTTGTGGGACATCGTTCCTTCCGAACACGCAGACCCGGTTGTCGTAAGCGACCTTGGGAACGTGCTGCAGCCGGGGATTATCGGCAGCGTGAAGGACTCGTCGGCACCTAACGGTCAGGGCCGGTGGGTCTACATGGTCGGTAACGGCTACGACAGCGTCAGCAAGCAAGCAACATTGTTTGTGTTCGATGCTTTCACTGGCTCACTGATCAAGTCGATTCAGACCGGCGTGGGCAGTGCGCTCCCGGTAACGGCGCAGAACGGGCTGGGTGGTATCACGCCAGTTTATGACGCTAACCGCAACATCATTGCGGTCTACGGCGGCGACAAGCTCGGCAATATGTGGAAGTTCGACTTCACTTCATCCACGATCAACGATCCAGATGGTGCCGGGCCATTGAAGGGCTGGGAGATCTTCAACAAGGTAGGGGCCCTACCGGCGCCGCTGTTCACGGCGACCGACGCCTTGAACAACCCGCAGCCAATTTCGGCAGGTCCACGCATCACGCCGCACGGCATCTCGGGCGTCCATGTTGGATTTGGTACCGGCAAATTGGTCGAGCCGGGTGATCAGATCAGCACGCAGGTGCAAGCCGTCTACGTGCTGTGGGACAAAGGCCAGATCCCAACGATTCCGAAGGCCGGCTTGCAATTGATCAACCTGCAGGATGCGCCGTGGGATAACGATGGCAATATCTTGACGCCAAATGTCGCCGACGGGACTTTCAGGCAACTGAAAGCGGCCGATCTGGCCGCCTACGACTGGACAGTGGAAGGCTTCTACATTCCGCTGAAACTGGAATTCGGCCCGGCCGAGGGAGAGCGGATCCTGTCTGCGGGGATCTTAGATGGCGGTGTGCTGACCTTTACTTCGTTCCAGCAGCAAAACGCCGGCACCGATTTGTGCACACCGGGCGGCACATCGCATGTTTACCGATTCAATTTGATCGGTGGGTTGGGTGAAGCCGGGTTCCTCGGGGTGACGGGTCCGGTGGTCGGAAGACGCATCCAGCCTGGACTGGTCAGTGCGGCTCCGCCGATCTACGATCCGGCGGTACCTGCCGGCCCGATGGTCGACAGCATGACTATCGCCGATGCGAAGACGATGATGCAAAACCCGAAATATCGTCAGCTGGGTGGCCGCGCAGTGAATCAAACCGCAGGCGGGACCTGCGCGCATGTCGGGTTGAAGGTGGACGGCACCCTCGCGCGGATTCCGACGGCGTGCGCGGGGTTGATGCCGCTGAGAGCTTGGGGATCAGGTGTGAAATGAGGCGATGAGGTGGGGTATGCGTAATAGCAAGGAGTATGGCTTCACACTGATTGAGCTCATCATCACGATGGTCATCATCGGCGTCCTCACGGCTATAGCGATTCCGAATTACACCGCGTACATCATCCGCAGCAACCGCGCCGAAGCGCGCGGTCAGCTGCTGGAAATATCGACCTGGATGGAGCGGTGGCGCACCGAGCGCGGGCGTTACGACAATCCTGCCAGCGCAGGCACTCCGCCGCCGACCCCGCCGTTCCCAGCAACGTACGCACAGTCCCCGCCAACAGGTACACCAAAGTACACCATCGTGGTGGCTACTCCGGATACTGTCACCTACACCATCACAGCAACTCCAGCAGGGGTAATGGCGGGTGATGTGTGTGGCAACCTGATCGTCAACCAAAGCGGCCAGCGATTGTTCACGGGCGGCGGCGGGTCGCAGGACGTCTGCTGGAACCGCTAGGGAACAGGCGCGTGGCATCATCGCCGCGTGACTGACTGGCCCGCTGTCCTGACTATTGAGCCTATCGACCGCGCCTCGGGCGCGGTGTGTTTGCCGGGTTCAAAAAGCATTTCCAACCGTGCGTTGTTGTTGTCTGCGCTTGCGCGCGGTAACACGGCGCTGATCTCACTACTCGACGCCGATGACACGCGGGTGATGCGCACTGCGCTATCGGCGCTGGGCGTCGAGCTTGAGCCGCGAGCAGACAGGTTGCAAATCGCTGGCTGTGGCGGCGCCTTCCCGGTTCGCAAGGGCGATTTGCTACTCGGTAATTCCGGCACCGCATTTCGTTCTCTAGCCGCCGTGCTGGCCTTTTCCGGCGGGCATTACACGCTCGACGGAGTGGCTCGGATGCGCGAACGTCCGGTTCGCGACCTGGTGGATGCTCTCAACTCGCTGGGTGCGCGAATTCGCTATGGCGGCTTGCCAGGATTTCCGCCGTTGGTCATCGAACCTGCAGATCCGCCGGCGACGCGAGATCAGGTCTCGATAAGGGCGGATGTGTCAAGTCAGTTCCTGAGCGGCCTGCTGCTGGCGGCGCCGCTGATAGCGTCTGCTGAAGGTCTGCGAATCTCTGTCGAAGGCCGCTTGATTTCAGAGCCCTATGTCGAGCTGACGCTGGCGATGATGAAGCAGTTCGGCGCGAAGGTTTCGCGCAATGGCAACGACTACCTTGTATCGAACGTGCCATACCAATCGCCAGGGGACTTCGTCGTTGAAGGCGATGCATCGAGTGCGTCGTACTTTATTGCTGCTGGCGCGATCGCGGGTGGCCCGGTGCGAGTCGACGGAGTCGGCAAACACAGCGTGCAGGGCGATGTTCGATTTCCCGACATGCTCAGTAAAATGGGCGCGGACGTCGGGCTCGGTACGGATCACATCTGCATTACCGGCCCCGAGAGCGGCGGTCTGCGCGCGATCGACGCCGATTGCACTGACATTCCAGACGCTGCGATGACGCTGGCGGTCGTCACTCTGTTTGCGGACGGGCCCAGCACGCTGCGCAATATCGGTTCGTGGCGCGTGAAGGAAACTGACCGTATTTCAGCGATGGCCACCGAGCTGCGCAAGGTTGGCGCGCAGGTCAACGATGGCCCGGATTGGATGCGCATTGTTCCGCCCGTCAAGTTTCGTGAAGCGACGATCGATACTTACGACGACCACCGCATGGCGATGTGTTTCTCGCTGGTCGCCGCCGGCGGCGTGCCCGTGCATATTCGCGATCCCGGTTGTGTCAGCAAGACGTTCCCCGATTACTTCGATCGCCTGGCGGAGCTGGTGCGCCGGTGAGCGACGTGCCAATCATTGCAATCGACGGACCGACCGCGTCCGGTAAAGGGACGATTGCGCAACGCGTCGCGGATGCGCTGCGTTTCAACTACCTTGATAGCGGCGCTCTATATCGCCTGGTCGCGTGGCGCGCGCTGCAGGATGGCGTCGCAGCCGATGATCCCGAGCGCTTGGCAGCTGTGGCTGCAGCGATCGCGCCTAGTTTTTCGGGCGCGCGTATTACTCTCGACGGACGCGACGTAACCGACGCCATTCGCTCCGAGGAGGTGAGCCAGTTCGCATCACGCGTGGCGGTGATCGGCGGCGTCAGGTTGGCGCTGCTGCGGATGCAGAGAGCTCAACGCCGGCCGCCGGGGCTGGTCGCCGACGGGCGTGACATGGGAACCGTTGTTTTCCCAGACGCGCGCCCCAAAATTTACTTGACAGCCAGCCTGGACGCTCGTGCGGACAGGCGCTATAAACAGTTGATCGAAAAAGGTTTTTCCGCTAGCATCTCACCCCTTTCCGCCGCTCAGGTCAAGGGCGAGATCGAGGCGCGCGACCTGCGTGATGCGCAGCGCGCGGCATCGCCACTGAAGCCTGCGCTGGACGCTCACCGCGTCGATTCATCCGAGCTCTCGGTCGATGAAGTGGTGCAATTGGTGCTGAACTGGTATTGGCAATCGCAGCAGTAGAAGCAGGCAAATCGAAGTCGCGGTAGAAGCAAAACGGGGCAGTCGGACATCCTTCTGCCGTTGATCAACACCGCCCCTGGCGCAACGCCGAGGCGAGATGTTTTCGCAGGTAACGCATGGCATCCCCACAAACTCAAGGCAGCAGCAGAAACCAAGGTTTCATCAGTAAACAAGGCAACGAATCGTTAGGCGCCGAATCTTTTGCCGCCCTATTCGAAGAAAGCCTGAACCGGCAGGAAATGAAGCAGGGCGAGGTGATCACCGCCGAGGTGATCAGGGTTGACTACAACTTCGTCGTCGTCAACGCAGGCCTGAAATCCGAGGCTTACATACCGCTTGAAGAATTCAAGAACGACAACGGCGAGCTTGACGTAAAGCCGGGTGATTTTGTGTCGGTGGCGATCGAGTCGCTGGAGAATGGCTACGGCGACACGATCTTGTCGCGTGACAAAGCCAAACGCTTGTCGGCGTGGATGAATCTCGAAAAGGCCCTCGATTCCGCGGAGCTGGTGGCCGGCACGATCACCGGCAAGGTCAAGGGCGGGTTAACCGTGATGATCAACGGCATCCGCGCGTTTTTGCCCGGCTCGCTGGTCGACACGCGTCCGGTCAAAGACACGACGCCGTTCGAAGGCAAGACGATGGACTTCAAGGTCATCAAGCTCGATCGCAAGCGCAACAACGTCGTCGTTTCGCGGCGCGCGGTGGTTGAAGCCAGCATGGGCGAAGAGCGCGCGAAGCTGCTCGATAACTTGAAAGAAGGCGCAATCGTAAAGGGCACGGTCAAGAACATCACCGACTACGGTGCGTTCGTTGATCTGGGCGGGATTGACGGTCTGCTGCACATTACCGATCTCGCGTGGCGCCGCGTACGTCACCCGAGCGAGGTGGTGCAGGTCGGGCAGGAAATCACTGCCAAGGTGCTGAAGTTTGATCAGGAAAAAAATCGAGTTTCGTTGGGTGTCAAGCAGCTGGGCGAAGATCCGTGGGTTGGCTTGGCGCGCCGCTATCCGCAGGGTACGCGGCTGTTCGGCAAGATCACCAACATCACCGACTACGGCGCGTTCGTAGAGATCGAAGCGGGCATCGAAGGGCTGGTGCACGTCTCAGAAATGGACTGGACGAACAAGAATGTCGATCCGAAAAAGGTCGTGAATCTGGGCGACGAAGTTGAAGTCATGGTGCTCGAGATCGACGAGGATCGGCGCCGCATTTCGCTTGGCATGAAGCAGTGCAAGCCCAATCCGTGGGAAGACTTCTCGCAACAGCACAAGAAGGGCGACAAGGTCGGCGGCGCGATCAAATCGATCACCGATTTTGGCGTGTTCATCGGTCTGCCGGGTGGCATTGACGGGCTGGTGCATTTGTCCGACCTGTCGTGGTCCGAGCCGGGTGAAGAGGCGGTACGTCGCTACAAGAAGGGCGATGAGATCGAGGCGATGGTGCTGGCGATCGATACCGAGCGCGAGCGTATTTCGCTCGGCGTCAAACAGATGTCTGGCGATCCGTTCACCAACTTCGCGGCCAGCCACGAAAAGGGCGCAATGGTTGAAGGTACGGTCAAGTCGGTCGATGCCAAGGGCGCTGTGATCGATCTGGGCAGCGACGTTGAAGGCTTTTTGCGTGCATCTGAAATCTCGGCGGACCGGGTGGAAGACGCCCGCAATCATCTGAAAGAAGGCGACGCCGTTAACGCGATGATCATCAACATCGATCGCAAGAACCGCAACATCAACCTTTCGGTCAAGGCCAAGGACGGTGTCGAAACAGCGGCGACGATCGAGCGTATGCAATCCGAGGCGCAAACCGGCACCACCAATCTCGGCGCGTTGCTGAAGGCGAAGTTGGATACGCAGAACAAGTAGTGCCGGAGAGTTGCGGTGAAAACCATGACCAAGTCGGAGCTGATCGCGCGCCTGGCCGAGCGCAATTCGCGCCTGGTCGCGCGCGATGCCGACGAAGCCGTCAATACGATGCTCGATGCGATGGCAGAAGCACTGTCGACCGGCCAGCGCATCGAGATTCGCGGTTTTGGCAGCTTTGCCCTGAACTACCGACCGCCGCGCGTCGGCCGCAACCCTAAATCGGGTGACCAGGTGCAGGTTCCGGCTAAGCATGTGCCGCATTTCAAGGCCGGCAAAGAATTGCGCGAACGCGTCGATGGCCGCGAGCCGGTCGATTCGGACACCAATGGCGAGTTCGACGATTAGGGACGGCGATCGTGTAACAGCCGCGATTCGTCGCGGCTTTTTTTTGCGCGCTTTCCCTACAATGAAGCTCTGTCGGACGCCGAGGGCTCGCCTATGAAGCTCGCCGCATGGGTGGTCAAGCTAGTTTTCTTCCTGCTGGTGCTGTGGTTCGCTCTGCAGAACACCACACCGGTGCCGGTGCGCTTGAACTCCGAACTCGTCTGGGAGCACGTTCCCTTGATCGTCGTGATGCTGGTGTGCGTGGCACTGGGGGCGCTTTTAGGTGCCCTTGCGTTGTCGCTGCCAATTTACAAGATGCGGCGTGAAGTAGCGCAACTGCGGCGATCGAACCCACAGCCTGCAAACGCCGAATCGTCGGATGAGCGGATGGCAAGAGCGGCAAGGCAATCGGGAGCAGTCGCTGAACTTGGAACCGGCGAGCGGACCTGACAGAGCCCGGTGCGTAGCGATAATGGAGATTGAACTCTGGCACCTGCTGGCACTTCCGTTTTTGTTCGTGGCCGGGTGGTTTGCGCGCGGTTTCGAGTCGCGCGTCAGCGAAACCGACAACGCGGCGTTGCCGCGTTCCTACTTCCGCGGCCTTAACCATCTTCTGAACGATCAGCCGGATAAGGCAATCGATGCGTTCATCGAAGTTGTCAAGCTTGATCCCGAGACGATCGAGCTGCACCAGGCGCTTGGCAATCTATTCAGGCGACGCGGCGAGTTCGATCGCGCGGTGCGTATTCACACGCACCTGCTGAATCGCTCAGATCTGCCGGCGCGGCAGCGCTCGCAGGCGCTCGACGAGCTCGGCCAGGACTACCTGAAGGCCGGCTTGCTCGACCGCGCCGAAGACGCGTTTGTGCAACTGATCGAGGATCGCCACCATCGGTTCGACGCCCTGCGTGCGCTGGTGCGCATCTATCAGACCGAACGCGAGTGGCGCAAGGCGGTCGATTGCGCCCGACGGCTCGAGATTGAAGCAGGCGAATCACACAATGTCCCGATCTCGCATTATTTCTGCGAGCTGGCCGGCGAGGCTTTGACGCGCGATTCGCTCGATGCGGCGCAGCAGGCTGTCGACGAAGCACTCGCGGCCAACCGCAAGTCGGTGCGCGCCTTGATTCTCGCCGGCGACATCGCCGCCAAGCGCGGTGATTCCGTGCAGGCATTGCGCCAATGGCGAAAGGTCGAAGACACTTCTGCCGAGCATCTGCCGCTGATTGCGGCGCGCGTTGCCGATGCCATGTCGTCGCTAGGACAGCGCGATGAAGCGCTCGCATGGCTCGAGCGCGCGCTTCTCGACGCGCCGTCGATCGACTTGCTCGATATCGTCGCGAACCGAGCCACCGAGTGGCGTGGCGCTACTGCCGCCGAAGCGTTGATTGCGAAAGAGACGCGGCGTCATCCCTCGCTGCTTGGCTTCGAGCGCTTGCTCGAAGCCCGGATGGCGATCGATCAGAACGACGGCAAGGAAGACGGCGAGCTGCGGCTGCTGAGCTCGCTGCTGAGCAATCACACGCAGAAACTGGCGCGCTATCGCTGCGGCAAGTGTGGCTTTCGCGCGCGCGAGTTTCACTGGAATTGCCCGGGATGTTCCAGCTGGGATAGCTATCCGCCGCGCCGCCTCGAGGAGCTGGACGCCGGGTGAAACCAGTCGCGCAGGGTGCGTTTCGCACGATTGAACAGACGATCGGGAATACTCCGCTGGTGCTTCTGCAGCGGATCTCGGATGCGGAAAATTCGCGGCGCAGAAACGTCATTCTCGGAAAGCTCGAGGGCAACAATCCGGGCGGATCGGTCAAAGACCGGCCTGCCTGGTCGATGATCGCGCGCGCAGAAGAACGCGGAGATATTCGCCCCGGCGATCGCCTGATCGAGGCGACCAGCGGCAATACCGGGATTGCACTGGCGATGATCGCCGCGATGAAGGGTTACCGAATGACGCTGATCATGCCGGACAACCTGAGCTTCGAGCGCCGATCCAGCATGCGTGCGTATGGCGCCGAGTTGTTGCTGACGCCGTCGGCGTCCGGATCGACTGGAGGCGGCATGGAATATGCGCGCGACCTCGCGCTCGAGATGCGCAAGCGCGGCGAAGGGGTGGTACTCGATCAGTTCGCCAACGCAGATAACCCACGTGTGCACTACGAGACCACCGGGCCGGAGGTGTGGCGCGATACCGAGGGCCGGATTACACATTTCGTCAGTGCGATGGGAACCACCGGAACCATCGTCGGCGTGTCGCGCTACCTGAAAGAAAGAAACGCCTCGATCCAGATCGTCGGTGCGCAACCGGCCGAGGGCTCGCAAATACCCGGCATTCGCAAGTGGCCTGCCGCGTATCTACCGAAGATTTACGACGCCACACGCGTTGATCGCATTGAGTCCGTGACGCAGGCGGATGCCGAGATCATGGCGCGGCGATTGGCGGCCGAGGAAGGCATCTTCGGCGGTGTCTCGGCGGGAGGCGCATGCGCGATCGCGCTGCGCGTCGCGGCCGAAGTGGAGGATGCAACGATCGTGTTCGTCGTCTGCGATCGAGGCGACCGTTATTTATCGACCGGAGTTTTTCCGGGGTGAATTGCTGCTTGCCAGGCGGCTACATCCGCTGCGCTGCGCAGACGAATGACCGACGAAGGGCAGATCGAATCGCCTGCCCAGCCAGCGGCCCAGCGTCGTCTTGCCGCTACCGCTGGCGCCAAAGACGACGACGCGCTGCATTGCGTGTTGCCCGGGTCACTCCACGGTGACCGGAATCTTGCCGATCTTCTGCTGCCATTTGCGCGGACCCGTCTGATGCACTGAGGTGCCATCCGCGCTAACGGCGACGGTGACCGGCATGTCACGCACATCGAACTCATGGATTGCTTCCATGCCGAGGTCCTCGAAGGCAACCACCTTCGCGCTCTTGATCGCTTGCGCGACCAGGTAGGCAGCGCCCCCTACGGCCATCAGATAGGCGCTGCGGTGTTTGCGTATTGCATCGATTGCGATTGGACCGCGCTCGGCCTTGCCGATCATCGCAATCAGCCCGGTTTGTCCGAGCATCATCTCCGTGAATTTGTCCATGCGCGTCGAGGTCGTCGGACCCGCGGGACCGACCACTTCGTTGCGTACCGGATCGACCGGTCCGACGTAATAGATCACGCGATTATGGAAATCGACCGGCAGTCTTTGATGCTGCGCCAGCATATCTGCGATGCGCTTATGCGCTGCATCTCGCCCGGTCAACATGCGTCCATTGAGCAGCAGCGTCTGACCCGGCGTCCAGGATGCGACTTCCTCTCTTGTCAGCGTGTCTAGGTTGACGCGCTGGCTGCGGTTGTAGTCGGGCTGCCACTTCACATCGGGCCACAGATCGAGTGACGGAGGCTCGAGGTATGCCGCACCCGAGCCGTCGAGCACGAAATGCGCATGTCGAGTCGCTGCACAGTTCGGAATCATGGCGACCGGCTTGCCGGCCGCGTGTGTTGGATACATCTTAATCTTGATATCCAGCACGGTCGTCAAGCCACCGAGCCCCTGCGCGCCGATGCCAAGCGCGTTCACCTTATCGTAGAGCTCGATCCGCATCGCCTCCACGTCGGTACGCGCGCCGCGCTGTTTGAGATCGAACATGTCGATGTCTTCCATCAGCGCTTCCTTGGCTAGCAGCATCGCCTTTTCGGCGGTGCCGCCGATGCCGATACCGAGCATTCCTGGCGGGCACCAACCAGCCCCCATCGTCGGCACCGTTTTCAGCACCCAGTCAACGATCGAATCGCTGGGGTTCAGCATCACGAACTTGCTCTTGTTCTCGGAGCCGCCCCCTTTCGCCGCTATCGTCACCTCGACTGAGTCTCCGGGGACCAGCTGCACCTGGACTACTGCGGGAGTGTTGTCACCGGTGTTCTTGCGGCCGAACTCGGGCGGATCGACGATCGACGCGCGCAGCAGATTGTCCGGATGGTTATAGCCCCGGCGCACACCTTCGTTGACGGCGTCCTCCACCGACCCGCGAAAGCCTTCCCACCGCACCCGCATGCCAACCTTCAGAAACACGTTGACGATGCCGGTGTCCTGGCAGATTGGGCGCTTGCCTTCGGCGCACATGCGCGAATTCGTAAGGATCTGCGCGATCGCATCCTTCGCAGCTGCGCTCTGCTCGCCTTGGTAGGCACGAGCGAGATGACTGATGAAGTCGGGCGGATGGTAATAGCTGATGTACTGCAGCGCACCGGCAATGCTTTCGATCAGATCAGTTTCACGAATACTGGTCATGTGATCGCGCACGTTGTCCGATAGATACTTCTGGTGGGACGCAGGGTGAAGTGCTGGCTAGCGGCGCCGGACATGGGAAAATCGGATATAAAAGGGATCGAAATTCTATCCGGCGCGGGACGTGCCGGTCTGGCGGCGCCTATTGAGGCCGCCCAGCAAGCCCTCATATTTGAAGCTGGCCGCGCTTGATTGCGGTAGGGGACTATTTCGAAGCCGGCGTGGCGAAGCAGCATTGGGAGCAACGATGTAGTGTGGCGGAAAACTGGATAGTCTATTGGCGCCGGCCGGTTGTGCGCCTATTGGGGTTGGTAACACTCTCAGTGGAGAAAAATCTATGAAACGCATCGCTTTGTTCGTTTTGACGAACCTTGCGATTATGGTGGTGCTGGTGCTGTTCCTGACCGTGCTGTCTTCGGTGTTCGGCATCAACTTCAACTTGGGCGGGCGTGCTCTTAACGTCGGCAGCCTCGCAATCTTTTCGCTGGTAGTTGGCTTCACCGGCGCGTTCATCTCGCTGTTGCTATCCAAGCCGATGGCTAAATGGTCGACCGGCGCGCAGGTGATCAGTCAGCCGTCCAACGCGATGGAATCGTGGCTGGTTAGTGCGGTCAAGCAGCACGCAGACAAAGCCGACATCGGCATGCCGGAAGTCGCCATCTTCGAGGGCGAGCCTAATGCGTTTGCGACCGGTGCGTTCAAGAACAGCGCGCTTGTCGCGGTGTCGACCGGACTCTTGCAATCGATGAGCAAGGACGAAGTGGAAGCGGTATTGGGTCATGAGGTGTCGCACATCGCCAACGGCGACATGGTGACGATGACCTTGCTGCAGGGCGTGATGAATACTTTCGTCGTGTTTGCGTCGCGGGTAATTGGGTACGTGGTCGACCGCATGGTGCTGCGTAACGAGAGTGAGGCACCGGGCATTGGGTATTACTTGACGACCATCGTGCTTCAAATTGCGCTCGGCATTCTGGCAACGATCGTCGTCGCCTGGTTTTCGCGGCGGCGCGAATTCCGCGCAGATGCCGGTGCTGCTGCGCTGATGGGTACCAACCGTCCGATGATCAACGCGCTCGCGCGACTCGGTGGTCAGGATCCGGGCGAACTGCCGCAGCAGGTTCAGGCGTTTGGCATCAATGGCCGCCCGAGCAGCGTGTTCGCGCTGTTCTCGAGCCATCCGCCGATCGAAGAACGGATTGCAGCACTGCAGTCAGCTGTGCGTTAACGAACTTGAAGCAATGGAAGAGGCCGGCTCCCGCCGGCTCTTTTGTCTATGCGCGCTGCGCGGTTGGGCGTGACACAGTGGCAGCGAGCCATGCGAGGGCAACCGCTGCGATGGCGAGCGCAAGCGTCGCTGCTTGCCAGAATCCCAAGGCGCCGCGCGGTCGTTAGTGCCGTTGCCGACCAGCGCCAGGTTAGCGACAAACAGAGGCCACGCGAGCGTCACGAAAGCTCGCGTCGAGGTATCAGGCGCCGCCGCTGGCGACCGCATCGGCTGCGCGTTCACGTGCTCCCGCGCGTCGCACCCATCCCGCCTATCGATCGCGTACCCACACCCTGAACACTTCGTCATAGCGCGCGCGCCGCGTGAACTCATAGGCGATATTCCAGCCGCGCAATGGCTCATCGTCGTCGGTGGTGCGCTGGCTGTCGCGCTGAATCGCAACGCGGCAGGCAATCGGTGCGGCAAACTGCGGCCCGAAGTTGATGTTGCCGTGATAGGCCAGCATTGCGCGAATGCCAACGGGCAAGTGATGTCCTTGAACGCAGCCATCGCCACCTGCGCGCTTGATCTGCTCGGCAAGCACCGCGGCTGTTGATGCGTACGACCGGATGTACTCGATCGGCGCCCCGTAGATCGACACTACGACGACCCACACCGCCGCAAGGCCGCCCGCCGCAAAGAAAGGTCCGCGCCAAAGCACTTTCGGGCGGTTACGAACGCGCCACGTTGCAAGAAAGATCCAGCCTGCGGTCCCCGCCAGGGCGACACCTGTCGCCAGTAGCGGCACCGCAGGGTCGAGGCCCGGCACAAGGCGCGCCACCGACGCTGCCATCTTGGGCGGAAAGCCTGCATTCCACGCGCCGAAGTAAACCCAGATCGCGACCAGCGCCAGCGTAAACAGGGCCAGCGAGAACCAGTCGATCGCGTTGTCGGCGGCTCGGCGCAGCGTCGACACGCTGAATGCACCGAGAACCACCAGCGGCGGCACTGCGGCGATGAGCTCGCGGTCGCTCGGGTCGGCGACGACGAGCAGCGCGCCGATCGAGGCCGCGGCCAGCAGCAGCGGCAGCAACACGTGCGGCCGACGCCAGAAACTGCGCCACGAGTACAGTGTCCAGAGCGCGAACGGCCATATCGGCCACGTGTACCAGCCGACATTGCGCACAAACCACATTATGTTCGTGACGCTGGGGCCATTGATCTCGCGTGCATTCCATGCCCACCATGCGTCGAAATACAGGACTGCTTGCGGCGTGGCCATGTGCGCCAGCAGCGGCCACGCGGCGAACAGTCCTGCCGCAGTTACGAGCAGCGCGAACGCTCGCAGGACGCGCTGGCTGCCGAACGACAACGTGAAAATCGCAGCCGCGAGCGTTAACGCGATCGCCGGCAACAGGCCGCGCGTCAACGCGATCGCGGCGAGCGCAACGGCTGCACCCAGAGTCCCTTTCCAGCGCTCTTCGAGCGACACCGCAAGGGCAAGCAACAGCACCGCCACGAAGGCGAACAGTGCGGTCTCGGCAACCGTTTCGTGCATCCTCACGACGATGCCGATCGTCGCCAGCATCAAAAGCACCGCGATATCGGCCAGCGTGCGCCCGTAGTCACGCGGATTCGCTTCGCCTCCGAACGCAAACGCCACTGGCTGTGTTTCAGGTCGCCGCGCAAGCCGGTAGGTCGCGTACCAGAGGCAGCTCGTTGCGAGCGCAAACCAGATCAAAGTCACTATGCGCGCGGCGACGATATCGCCGAAGGCGCCCCCGAACAGTCGAATCATCAGTGCGCCGATCCAGAACGGGAGCGGCCCTTCCTCAGGCAGAGGCTCACCGATAACCGAGGGCAACCACCATTCAGTCGCACCGCCCTGTGCCATGGTCCACATCACGCCGAACGCCGACGCATCCTCCAGGCTCCAGGGGTCGCGCGCGAACAGCCCCGGCATGATGTACGCCGCCAGCAACCCGAAGAACATCCAGCGCGGCAGTTTGGCGGCGGCCGCCTCGGTGACGCGCGCCGGCGAGGGACGGTGTTCGAAACTCATCTAGTAATAAAAAAGGCAGCCGAAGCTGCCTTTGTACGCGAAGAGGTTGTATTACCGGCGGCGCGCATCGGCCTTGGCCTTGGTCGCTTCGGCAGCGGCCGCGTTGACTGCTTCTGTTTTCGCGGCGAATTTCTGCCGGAATTTTTCGACGCGCCCGGCTTCGACGATGCGCGTTTGCGCACCGGTATAGAACGGGTGCGACTCGGACGACGTGTCCAGTTTGAACAGCGGATAGGTCTTGCCGTCGATTTCGATCGTCTCGCGCGACTGCAGCGTCGAACGAGTAATGAACTTGAACTCGTTCTGCATGTCCTGGAACACGACTTCGCGGTATTCGGGGTGAATGCCCTGTTTCATTTTCAGTTAGTCACTCGGTTCGGCCGCCAGTCGTAGCGCTCGCTCGACCACGTGCCTCGATTTTGAAGCCGTGGATTATCCGGGTTTTGGAGGATACGGGCAAGCGTCACCCGCCGCGTCTCATCATGTCAAAAAACTCCGCGTTGTTCTTCGTCGCCTTCATCTTGTCGAGCAGAAATTCCATCGCCTCGATCTCGTCCATCCCATAGAGCAGCTTGCGAAGGATCCAGACCTTCTGCAGGATCTCGGGCTTTAGCAGCAACTCTTCCTTGCGCGTGCCGGAGCGGTTGACGTTGAGCGCCGGATACACGCGCTTCTCGGCCAGCCGGCGTTCCATGTGGATTTCCATGTTGCCGGTGCCTTTGAATTCTTCGTAGATGACGTCGTCCATGCGCGAACCGGTGTCGATCAGGGCCGTCGCGATGATCGTCAACGAGCCACCCTCTTCGATGTTTCGGGCGGCGCCAAAAAAACGTTTCGGACGCTGCAGCGCATTGGCGTCGACGCCGCCGGTCAGTACCTTGCCGGACGCTGGTATCACGGTGTTGTAGGCGCGTGCCAGACGCGTGATCGAATCGAGCAGGATCACGACGTCTTTCTTGCTCTCTGCAAGCCGTTTGGCTTTTTCAATCACCATTTCGGCGACTTGAACGTGGCGCGTCGCCGGTTCGTCAAACGTCGACGCGACCACTTCGCCGCGCACCGAGCGCTGCATCTCGGTCACCTCCTCCGGCCGCTCATCGATCAGCAGCACGATCAGCACGATGTCCGGATGATTGGCGGCGATCGCATGCGCCATATGCTGCATCAGCACGGTCTTACCGGATTTCGGGCTCGACACAAGCAGGCCGCGCTGTCCTTTTCCGATCGGCGCGATCAAGTCGACCAGCCGGCCGGTCATGTTTTCGTCACCCTTCATGTCGCGCTCGAGAATCAACGGCTCGTCTGGAAACAGTGGCGTCAGGTTCTCGAACAGGATGCGATGCTTGGTCGAATCGGGTGCCTGGTCGTTGACCTTATCGACCTTGACCAGTGCGAAGTAGCGCTCGCCGTCCTTCGGCGTTCGCACTTCGCCCTCAATCGAATCGCCGGTGTGCAGGTTGAAGCGCCGAATCTGTGACGGCGAGATATAGATGTCGTCGGTGCTCGCCAGGTACGAGGTCTCGGGCGAGCGCAGGAAGCCGAAGCCGTCGGGCAGCACTTCGAGCGTGCCATCGCCAAAAATCTGTTCGCCACCCTTCGCGCGCTTTTTCAGGATCGCAAACATCAGTTCCTGTTTGCGCATCCGGTTGGCGTTGTCGATCTCGAGCCCGATCGCCATTTCGAGCAGTTGCGAGACGTGGAGTGCTTTCAATTCTGATAAGTGCATAGAGTCACTAGAGGAAATATGGGGCGCCGGGAGCGCGCCCGCGAGGAAGGCGGTGGATCAACTAACGAACCACCGGACTGATTAGAGGTTGCTGTCGATAAAAGCCGTCAGTTGGGATTTGGAAAGGGCGCCAACCTTGGTGCCGACCACCGCGCCGTCCTTGAACATCATCAGAGTCGGGATTCCACGAATGCCGTACTTCGCCGGTGTCGTCTGATTTTCATCGACGTTCAACTTGGCCACGGTGATCTTGCCTTGATACTCCTTGGATACTTCGTCCAGGATCGGCGCAATCATCCGGCACGGTCCGCACCATTCGGCCCAGTAGTCGACCAGCACCGGGGCCGAAGACTTAAGGACATCGGCCTCGAACGCCGAGTCGCTGGTGTACTTGATGTCGCTCATTTGAGTCCTCTCGCTTGCGAGCGCTTGAGGCGCGCTCGGCATCAGGAAGAAGGGAATTAATTAAGGGGATTTGGCGGCGCTAGAACCAATTACAAGGCCGGGAACTGCGAGTTCGGTCTGCTACCCGGCGCGCTTTCGCAAGCATGGTATCACTTCCGTTGCACTTGTGAAGCCTTTAACGCCGTTTAGGCTACCTACAATTGCCGCTTTTCCCTCGATGCGACGCGACGCGCTTTTTGATTTGCTTGCCCGGGTACCCGCGGCCGTGTGCGTCGTCACGTCCAATCGACGCCTGGCGCGCTCGCTGACAGCCGAGTTCGATCAATTCCAAGCGGACCGGGCGCTGGCGGCTTGGGAAACGCCGCAGATACTTCCCTTTGCCGCATTCGTCGCGAGGCTATACGACGCCGCGCTGCATGACCCGGCATTGGCGGGCGTGCGAACGCCGCTGACCCACGCGCAGGAGCGCGCACTGTGGGAAGCGGTCGTCGGCGACAGCGACCTTGGATTGTTGTCGGCAGGGGCAGCCGCTGCGCTGGCAGCAAACGCCTGGTCCCGCGCACATCAGTGGCATGTGGCGTCGCGCATGCGAACCTATCACTCGGTAGCCGATACGCGCGCATTCATCAGTTGGGCTGGCGAGTACCAGCGACGGGTGGAAGCGGCGGGCGCGATCGATCTCGCGCGACTGCCCGACATCGTGCGCGAGCATGTCGTGTCGGGCGCAATCCCAGCACCCGCGCATCTGGTACTGGCCGGCTTTGACGACACGACGGTGCAGCAGCAGCAGTTGTTCGATGCACTGGTCGCGCACGGCGCAGCCTGCGCGCGCTACGAACCGTTGCAGCATGAAGCGCGGCCGCTGCGGGCCGCCTGCCTCGATGAGCACGACGAAAGCCAGAAGATGGCCGATTGGGTCGCAGCACGGCTCGCGGCTGACAGCCGCGCGCGCATCGGCGTCGTCGTGCCGCGGCTGGCAGCGCGCCGCCGGGCGTTGGCAGCGGCGCTGGACGCGGTGCTGCTTCCCGACCGGTTGCTGAGTCCGGCTAGTGCGCGGCCCTACACGGTCTCGCTCGGCGGGGCATTGGCCGACGTCGCACCGGTTGCTTTTTTGCTGCGGACCCTTCGATTGGCGCTCGGCAGCGTCGAGTTGGAGGACGCAAGCGCAATGTTGCGCGCGCCGTATCTTGCTGGCGCACACACCGAGCGCGATGCGCGTGATCTGCTGGACGCACAGCTGCGCCGCCGCTGTCAGCGCTCGGTCGATTTCGAACGCTTATTCGAAGGTGTGCAAGCATCCGCACGCGAGTGCGGCGTCGACGCCGCTCAATTGCTCGCGGCCCTACGCTCGTGCAATCAATGGCGGCGTCAACACTCGACCCGATCGCGGCGACCGTCCGAATGGGCCAGCGCGATTGCGCAATTGCTGCAATCGATCAGTGCCTTTGCCGCGGGCGACCGCGCTCCTGATTCAACCGAGTATCAGGCGCTCGCGCGCTGGCAGGAGCTGCTGGCCGATTTTGCTGCGCTGGACCGAACGGTTGCGCGGTTTACGTCCGCAGAGGCCATCGACAAGCTCGAGCGGCTCGCTCGCGACACGATTTTTCAGCCCGAAGGCGGCACGCCTCCGGTGCAGGTGCTCGGTATGCTCGAAGCCAACGCGCTGACGTTCGACCATCTGTGGATCATGGGGCTGACAGCCGACGCGTGGCCGCCGCCGTCGAAGCCCGATCCATTATTGCCGATCGAGTTACAGCGCGCGGCCGGCATGCCGGCCGCGACTGCGGCCGCCGAGCTGACGCGGGCGCGACACCAGTTGCAGCGCCTGTTGCGCTCCGCTCCGGAAGTGCTCGTCAGCCACGCGACAGTCGACGCCGACCGGCGAGTGGCGCCAAGTCCCCTGATAGCCGCGTTTGAGCCGTGGCTGGCACCGCCTCGCGCCGCGCGTCTGATCGACGCGCTGACGCCGGTGTCGCTCGCCGCGTCGCGCGACGCGACGGCGCCGACGTGGCGCCCGGTCGCGCCATTGCGCGGGGGTGCCGCGGTTTTGCAAAACCAGGCTGCGTGTCCGTTTCGCGCGTTCGCGATTCATCGGCTGAACGCGCGGATCGTCGAGTCGCCGCACGACGGATTTGACTATCGCGAGCGCGGGCAGCTGGTGCACGACACCCTGGCCACTTTCTGGTGTTCGCTGCCGGAACCGACGCGCGACGTACTCGCAGCGACGTCGCAGCAGCAACGCAGCCTATTGCTCGACACCGCTGCCGATGCCGCGCAGCTGCGCCTGCAACGAAGGCGCGGCCAAGTGTCGGCGGCGTTGGCAGAGCTCGAATCCGCGCGCCTGGTGCGCGTCACCGAGCAATGGCTGCAGCATGAGATCGCGACGCGGTCTGCGTTTCGCATCGTTGCCATCGAAGAAGCGCGCACTATGCAGGTGGGAACGCTGACGTTGTCTGCGCGTCTGGATCGCGTCGACGAGTCCGATGCCGGCGCGCGGATTGTGATTGACTACAAGACCGGCAGCGCAAAAAACGCGGGCTGGCTGGACGAGCGCCCCGACGAGCCGCAACTACCGCTGTATCTGACGGCGACCGAGCCGACGGCGCGCGCGATCGCTTTGGCCAGAGTACGGACCGGCGATGTCGGCATCAGTGCGCTGGCGGCAGCGCCCAATCTTTTGCCCGGTCGGTCCATCTACTGGACGGGTCATTTTCCGAGCTGGGAGGCGGTGGTCGATCACTGGTCGACCGTGCTGGAGCGCCTGGCGCTGCAATTTGCCGCCGGTGACGCCGCGGTGAATCCGAAACGCCTGCCGCAGACATGTCGCTACTGTGAGCTGCCGACGCTATGCCGGATCAATGAGCGCGGTGGCGTGGTGATTGGCGGCGCCGCCGAAGACGACGACGGTACGCCGTGGGTGCGCGATGAAGAATGACGCGCCTGCGCACAACGATGCGCAGCTGCAGCTGCCTCTGCAGGTTGCGCCGCATGTGGACCCGCTCGACGCACCGCATGACATGCCTGTGGGCGCGGCATTGCAGGCCGATGACGCGGCCGCGCGCACGCGCGCGCTTGACGCGACCGAGAGTTTCATTGTTCGCGCGCCGGCTGGGTCCGGCAAAACCGAACTGTTAACGCAACGCGTGCTGGCGTTGCTTGCCGAGGTCGATGCGCCAGAAGAAGTCGTCGCGATTACGTTTACGCGCAAAGCGGCGGCCGAGATGAAAGACAGGCTACTGCAGGCGCTTGTGGATGTAGCCAGCACCACAGCGTTGCCGCCGGAACCCCACCGCGCACGGACCTTGCACCTTGCGCGGCAGGTAGTGGTGCGCGATCGCGAGCGCGGGTGGGAGCTGGCCGCCAATCCGTCGCGGCTGAGAGTTCAGACGATCGACGCATTAGCTTTGTGGCTGGCCCAGCAGCTGCCGATCACGACGCGCTTCGCGGCTATCACGCAAGTCACCGAACACGCCGAGCCGCTGTACAGCGCCGCCGCGCACGCCACCCTGGCAGTGATCGACAGCACCGATGTGCAGGAGCGCGGCATTGCACGCCATATCGCGCGTCTGCTGACCCATCTCGACAATGACTGGCCGCGCGCGCATCGGCTGCTGAGCGGCATGCTGGCCAAGCGCGACCAGTGGCTGCGCCATGTCGGACATCTCGACCGCGCGGCGCTAGAAGCGCCGCTACAGAACGCGTGTTCGCGTCAGATCGAGCGCGTTTGCGAAGCGCTGATTGGAGTCGATGCAGAAGAGCTAATCGCGCTCGCCCGCTACGCGGCCGGCAATCTGTCGCCCGATTCGCGTCTGTCGCCGTGCGTCAACCTTGATCGTCTGCCGGAGGCAAGCTACCGGCGGCTCGATGCGTGGCGCGCGCTGGCGGCGGTGCTGCTGACCAACGACGGACACTGGCGCACTCGGTTCAGCAAGTCCGAAGGCTTTCCTTCCCTTGCGGCTGCCGCGCCGTTCAAGCAGCGCATTGTTTCCTTGTCCGACGCATTGCGGTCAAATGAAACTCTGCGAACGGCGCTGCACGGACTCCGCGAGTTACCGGCTCCGCACTTCACTGCCGCGCAGTGGGAGGTGCTGGAGTCGATTGTTGCGCTGCTGCCGCGCGCGGCGGCTGAATTGATGCTGGCGTTCGGTGACGCCGGCGAAAGCGATTTCGTGCAGCTGACACGCGCGGCCGTCGATGCGCTCGGTGAGGACGCTGCAGACATAGCGCAGGCTCTCGACGCGCGCATTCGTCATCTGCTGATCGACGAGTTCCAGGACACTTCGATCACGCAATATGAGTTGATCGAGCGGTTGATTGCCGATTGGCGCGCCGGTGACGGACGGACCGTGTTCGTCGTCGGTGACCCGATGCAGTCCATCTATCGTTTCCGCGAAGCGGAAGTCGGACTGTTTCTACGTGCCTGGAATATCGGCATCGCCGGCGTGCCATTGCAGCGCCTGCAGCTGGCGCGCAACTTTCGATCGCAGCCGCGGCTGGTGGAGTGGGCTAACGCGACTTTCGTGCGGGTGCTGCCGGATGCAAGCGACATGGCCAGTGGCGCCGTCGCGTTCGAGCCGTCGGTGGCAGAACACGCGCCGGCTCCCGCGCAGCCCGAAACGGTGACGTTCAACGCGCTGATCGACGGATCGCCGTATCAAGAGGCGGCGCGCGTTGTCGAGCTGTTGCAGCGCATCCGTGCCGCCGATTCGGCGGCTTCGATTGCACTGCTGGTACGCGCGCGCCCACACCTGGCGCAGATAGTGCCGGCGCTGCGCGACGCGGGCATCAGGTTTACCGCAGTCGAGCTCGAATTGCTGCTCGCGCGCCCGCTGATCGGTGATCTGTTTGCACTGACACGCGCGCTCGAGCATCTTGCCGACCGAGTGGCGTGGCTCGCGATATTGCGCGCGCCGTGGTGCGGACTGACGCTGGGCGACCTGTCGGCGCTGGCCGAAGGTGTGACCAACGCCACGATCTGGCAGTTGGTGTGCGATCCATCGCGCCGATCCCTGTTATCAGCGGACGGGCAACAGCGCCTGGCACGCGTTGCTACGGTATTTGCACGTGCGCTCGAGCTGCGCGGCCGCGCCCCGCTGACCGAGCGGGTGCGCGAAACGTGGTGGCTGCTTGGCGGCCCCGCGTGCGTTGCGACGGCGTCTGATCACGCCGATGCAAAGTCCTTCTTTGATCATCTGGCGCAGTACGAGGAGCGCCGCCGCGGCGTTCTCGACATCAGCGCATTCGAAGCATCGCTGGTTCGCCTGTACGCGGCCCCCGATGCAGAAGCGGACGGCAACCTGCAGGTGATGACGATTCACAAGGCGAAGGGTCTGGAGTTCGACTACGTGCTCGTGCCGGGGCTGGATCGCGCCACAACGACCGATGATGTGCAGCTGATGCAGTGGCTCGAGCGGCCGGCGGAGTCAGGAACCGGTGAGCTGCTGCTCAGTCCGATTTACCCTCCGGATGCCAATAAGAAAGACGATTCGATCTATTGCTGGATCGAGCAATTGCAGCAGCAACGACAGGCGCACGAGGACGAGCGCCTGCTGTACGTCGCTGCGACGCGCGCACGCCGGCGGCTGCATTGGCTAGCCTGCATCCCGAGCGCGGACGGCGATGTTTCAGCGCCGCGCGAAAACTCGCTGCTGCATCGTCTATGGCCGGTGGTGCAGGACGAGTGCAGGCGGGCGCTGGCCGAACGACCGGCCGCGACTAGTACCGTCGCAGCGGCTCCGAGTGCTGCGCTGTATGACCAAGCTTTGCGCAGGCTGCCCAGCCAATGGACGTTTCCGATCGCACCGCCGGCGCTCGCTTGGCACGAAGAAGCGCCATCGGCCTCCGAACTGGCGATCGAATTTTCGTGGGCGGGTGAGACCGCGCGCCGTATCGGTGTCGTTGTGCACCGCTGGCTTCAGCGCATTGCCGACGATGCGTTGCAAGGTTGGGACGCGGCTCGAGTGCTGTCGATCGCGCCACATATCGAGCGCGAACTGGTGGCGGCGGGTATCCGTGGCGACGCGCTTAAGGCAGCGCGCAGCCGCGCTGCTCAGGCGCTGACGAGCGCATTGTCCGACCCACGCGCGCGCTGGCTGCTTGGCCCACGCAGTGAGGCGCGCAGCGAGCTGCGATTGACCGTTCGCGTACAGGGCCGAGCCTGGCACGTCGTGCTCGACCGCACTTTCGTCGACGACGACGGTGCGCGCTGGATTATCGACTACAAGACCGGCACACACGAGGGCGCCGACGTCGAAAACTTCCTGGATCGAGAACGGCTGCGCTACGCGAACCAGCTGGAGCTTTACGCGCGAGCGCTTGGCGGCACAGCTGAACTGGGACTTTACTTTCCGATGCTGAGCGGCTGGCGCGCGTGGAAAAGAAAAAATGGCACGGACTAAAGAGAGTTCCAAGAGGCGGTACGCCCCTCTTGCATCTTCGAATGAGTCAAAGACTCCCTTTGCCGCTTCGCGGAAAAGGCGAGCCTGAACCTCGGCACCTGTGGCACTCCGCTGTGGCTGCTTCGTTCCCGACCTGACCAGGTTCACGGCACCCCAGTGCGAGGGGGCCCGCCATCGCGGATGATACGCGTCGAACAGTGCAAGTCTTGTAACGTGCGAACATGAACATCGAGATTCGACCGGCGCAGCAAGCCGATATCACCGTTTTGCATGCGCTGATTCGGGCGCTGGCCGAATACGAGAGGCTGACGTCGCAGGTGGTCGGCACGGTCGAAGATTTGCGGCGCGAATTGTTCAGCGAACGGCCGCTGATCGAAGCCGTGCTCGCTTGGGAACAGGAAAGTGCGCTCGGCTTCGCACTGTATTTTCACAACTATTCGACCTTCCTGGCGCGCCGCGGTTTGTATCTTGAAGACCTGTTCGTGTTGTCTGATGCACGAGGTCGTGGCATCGGCAAGGCGCTGATGCGCCATTGCGCGCGGGTCGCGGTCCAGCGTGCCTGTGGGCGGTTCGAATGGTCGGTGCTCGACTGGAATCAGCCGGCAATCGATTTCTATCAATCAGTGGGAGCAACGCTGCTGCCCGATTGGCGCATCTGCAGACTCACCGGCGACGCGCTGTCCCGATTCGCAGCGCCGTAAAATCCGTTTATGTCGTACCAGGTTCTGGCCCGCAAGTATCGCCCGCGCGATTTTTCGACGCTGGTCGGCCAGGAGCACGTGGTTCGTGCGCTGACGAACGCGCTGACGGAAAAACGGCTGCACCACGCGTACCTCTTTACCGGCACGCGCGGTGTCGGTAAGACCACGCTAGCAAGGATTCTCGCCAAGGCACTCAATTGCGTCGGCGCCGACGGCAAGGGCGACATCACCGCTACGCCTTGCAACGTGTGCGAACCGTGCACCGCGATCGACGCCGGCCGCTTTGTCGATTACATCGAGATGGACGCCGCAAGCAATCGCGGCGTCGACGATATGGTACAGCTGCTTGAACGCGCGATGTATTCACCGAGCGCCGCCCGCTTCAAGGTGTACATGATCGACGAGGTGCAGCAGCTGTCGTCGCACGCATTTAATGCGATGTTAAAGACTCTCGAAGAGCCGCCCGAGTACGTCAAGTTCATCCTGGCGACGACCGATCCGCAGAAAGTGCCGGTGACCGTGCTGTCGCGCTGCCTTCAGTTCAATCTGAAGCAGATGACACCGTCCGCGATCGCAGAACACATGACCGGAATATTGGCGGCGGAAAAAATCTGCGCCGAGCCGGCGGCGCTGCGCACACTCGCGCACGCCGCACGCGGCAGCATGCGGGACGGCCTGTCGCTGCTCGACCAGGCGATTGCCTATGCCGGTGGCGACATCACGCTGGACGCGGTGCGGGCGATGCTGGGGTCGATCGATCAGAGCACGCTGATACAGGTGCTGGATGCGATCGCCACGCGCGACGCGCGGAAAATCCTTTCGATTGCCGATTCGATGAACGAGCGCAGCGTGTCGTTTGCACAGGCGATGCGTGATCTGGCGAGCTTGCTCCACCGAATCGCTTTGATTCAACAGGTGCCGGGTGCGGCGGAAGACGAAGTCGACGGCGACGATCTGCGGCGACTGGCGGCGCTTTACGCGGCGGACGAGGTCCAGCTGTTTTATCAGGTCGCGCTGCACGGACGCAACGACATGCAGCTGGCGCCCGACGAGTACGCTGGATTCACGATGGCTCTGATGAGGATGCTGGCGTTTGCCCCTGCTGAGGCAGCCACGCCCACGTCGCCGCGTGCGGCCACACCACAGGCCACTTCTCCAGCTGCAGCGCCACGCAACGCTGCGGCGCAGGCGAGTGCCACTTCGCCCGCTCTTTCGCTCGGCGATTCGCAATCCAAGGCGATTGCGCCTTTCGACGGCGACTGGACCGCGCTGGTGTCGCGCCTGAAGGTGTCGGGCCTGGTGCGCGAACTCGCGCAGCGCAGCGAGCTTGTGTCGCATGACGGCGATCGCCTGAAGCTGCGCGTCCCGCTGAAGACGTTGCTCGATGCCGGCGCCTTGCAGAAGCTGCAGACCGCGGTCAGCGAAGCACTCGGCCGTCCGATGCGCCTCGCGGCAGACGTCGGCAACACCGTTGGCCCGACCTCGGCGGGGATCGCAGAACAGGCACGCGCCGACCGGCAGCGGCAGGCCGAAGAGTCGATATACGCCGATCCCTTCGTGCGAGAATTGATCGAGAATTTCGGCGCGTCGGTGGACCCGGCGTCGATTCGTCCGCGCAGCGACGTTGAGCGTAAAGACAGCGATACGGAAAAGACACCATGATGAAGGGCCAGATGGCCGGCTTGATGCAGCAGGCGCAGAAGATGCAGGAGAACATGAAGCGCATGCAGGATGAGCTGGCCGCCACCGAAGTCGAGGGTCAGTCGGGAGCAGGCATGGTCAAGGTCACGATGACCTGCAAGCATGACGTGCGACGGGTGGCTATCGATCCGAGTCTGGTCGGTGACGACAAGGACATGCTGGAGGATCTGGTCGCAGCCGCGTTCAACGATGCCGTGCGTCGTGCCGAAGACGTGTCGCAACAGAAAATGGCGTCGGTTACCGCGGGCATGCCGCTGCCGCCGGGATTCAAGCTCCCGTTCTAGCGTCCTCGGCGCATGAGCGCGTTCCAGTCGGCGCGCCGGCCACGGCGACGCCACAGTCCAAACCATGAAGCTGGGTCACACGATAGACACCCTAGTCGATGCGCTGAAGCGGCTGCCCGGCATCGGGCCGCGCTCCGCGCAACGCATTGCATTTCATCTGCTGCAGCACGATCGCGCCGCGGCGCTGCGGCTGGGCGAATCGCTGCTGATCGCAGCCCGAACGATCGGGCAGTGCGAGCGCTGCAATACGCTGACCGAGCAGATAATCTGCGCAACGTGCACGAGTACGAAGCGCGATGCGCAGCAGCTGTGCGTCATCGAATCACCGTCGGACCAGCTGGTCATCGAGCAGTCGCTCGCTTACAGCGGCATGTACTTCGTCTTGATGGGCCGGTTGTCACCGCTGGACGGCATCGGCCCGCGCGAGATCCAGATGGAACGGCTGTTGGCGCGGGTTTCCGATGGCGGCGTGCGCGAGGTCATTGTTGCGACGTCGTTTACGCCGGAAGGCGACGCAACCGCACACTACATCACGCAACTGCTGCGCGAGCGTGACCCGCAACTGATCGTGACTCGACTTGCGCGCGGAGTACCGGCAGGGGCCGAGCTCGAATACACCGATGTGAACACGGTGGCGCAGGCGATGCTCGATCGACGCGCCGATTAGCCATCGACGAGAGGCGGCCATGACAATTGCCTATTGGTGTGTTTTGGTTGCCGGCGTGATGCCTCTGATCGCGATCGGCATCGCAAAGGCGGGCGGCGAGCGCTACAACAATCGCCATCCGCGTGTTTGGCTCGACAAACAGCAGGGTTACCGGGCACGAGCCGCCGCCGCCCAATCCAACAGCTTCGAGGCGTTTCCGTTATTCGCTGCCGCGGTGATCATTGCGCATCTGACACACGCCCCGCAAGGTCGAATCGATCTGTTGGCTCTCGTATTCGTCGTGGCGCGCATCGCGTATCTGGTGTGTTACCTGGCCGATTGGCACTGGATGCGCTCGATGGTGTGGTTTCTCGGCTACGCGGCGTGTATCGCCATCTTCTTGTCCGCTTTGGCGCTTGGCTAGGGAACATACGGGCAGTCGGCGGCCGGCGCGTGCGCTAGGCTCGACCAATCGCTTACAGGAGACAAGAATGAAAACGAGCTACACGCGGCGCGAAGTACTGGCGGCCGGCGCCGGCGTACTGCTTTTTCCGGCGCTCGCAAGTGCGCAGGCGCCCGAACGCAAAAAGGTCACGATCGCGGTGGGGGGCAAGAACCTGCTCTACTACTTGCCGCTGACAATCGCCGAACAGAAGAAGTTTTTCGAGGCCGAAGGGCTCGAAGTCAGCATCGTCGATTTTGCAGGCGGCGCACGCGCCCTGCAGGCGGTCGTCGGCGGCAGTGCGGATGTGGTGTCGGGGGCATTCGAACACAACCTCAACATGCAGGCCAAGGGGCAGCCAATGCGGGCTTTTGTGCTGCAGGGCCGTGCGCCGCAGATTGTGCTGGCAGTCAGCACCAAGACGATGGCTAATTACAAGTCGGTCGCGGATCTGAAGGGGAAGAAGATCGGTGTGACCGCGCCCGGCTCGTCGACCAACATCATGTCCAATTTCGTGCTTGCCAAGGCAGGCCTGAAACCGACTGATGTGTCGTATGTCGGTGTCGGCGCTGCCCAGGGTGCAGTCGCCGCGATGCGCGCCGGGCAGATCGACGCCATCTCGAATCTCGATCCAGTCATCACAATGCTGATGCGAAGCAACGACATTCACATCATTTCAGACACGCGCGACGTCGCCGAGTCCGACCGAATTTTCGGTGGCCCGATGCTGGCGGCAACGTTGTACGCGCCGGTTTCGTTCATCGAAAAAAATCCCAACACGGTTCAGGCCCTGACCAACGCGATCGTGCGTGCCGACAAGTGGATTCAGCAAGCGGGTCCGTCCGATATCGTCAAGTCGGTGCCCGAGAGCTACCTGCTCGGTGATCGCGCGGTGTACATCGATGCGTTTCTGGCAGCGAAGCCGGCGCTGTCGGCGGATGGGATGTTCCCGGAGCAGGGTGCAGCCACCGCATTGCGCGCATTGCAGAGTGTCGACGACGCGATGAAAAGTGCCAAGATCGATTTGCGAGCGGTCTACACCAACGATTTCGCGCGCCGAGCGAACGCGAAGTATCCGAAGGGCTGATCGGTGAGCGGTCCCGCGGCGCTCGATCTGCGGGGCGTTACCTGCACGTTCGTTGGGCGCGACAATCGATCGCAGCGCTACACGGCGGTTGAGAACGTAACGCTCGCGGTTGCGCCGGGTGAATTCGTCAGCGTCGTCGGGCCGACCGGCTGCGGCAAGAGCACGCTGCTCAATGTGGGCGCCGGGTTGCTTGAGCCAAGCACAGGGTGCGTGCAGGTCTTCGGCGAGCGCCTGTTGGGCATCAATACACGGGCGGGTTACATGTTTCAGACCGAAGCGCTGATGCCCTGGCGCACCGCACGCGCCAACGTGATGGCCGGGCTCGAGTTCCGCGGGGCAGTCGACGCCGACGCGCGTGCCGACGAATGGCTGAAGCGCGTCGGCCTTGGCGGCTTTGGCGATCGTTATCCGCACCAGCTGTCCGGCGGCATGCGCAAGCGCGCGTCGCTGGCGCAGACGTTGGTGCTCGACCCCGACATCATTTTGATGGACGAGCCGTTTTCGGCGCTCGACATCCAGACTCGGCAGCTGATGGAAAACGAAGTGCTCGAGCTGTGGGCCGACAAGAAAAAAGCGGTGTTGTTCATTACGCACGATCTGGATGAAGCGATTGCGATGAGCGACCGCGTAATCGTCTTGTCGGCGGGCCCAGCATCACATCCGATCGGCGAATTCGTGATCGATCTGCCGCGCCCGCGCGACGTGGCCGAGGTGCGCGTAACGCCGCGCTTCGTCGACCTGCACAAGGCGATCTGGGACGTGCTGCGCGATGAAGTGTTGAAGGGCTATACCCAGCAGAAGCTGGCTGCGTGACGATGTGGAGCAGCATCCGGCCCAGCCAGAAAACGCTGCGACTTTGGCAGGCACTGGTGCTAGTCGCCGTGTTCGCGTTCTGGTATGCGATGACCGCGCCGGGCCTGATTCCGCCGTTCATGTTCGAGAACGATCGGCAGGCGGCGTTTTTTTTCGGCGAGCCCGCCAGTATTTTGATGCGCGTCTGGAAGTGGTTCATCACCGACCACGACATCTACGCGCATCTGTGGGTGACGCTGCTCGAGACCGTGCTTGCGTTTGCGTCGGGGACCATCGGCGGTCTGATCGTCGGCATGTGGCTGGCGCTGTCGCCAGTGGCGGGCGCCATCTTCGATCCGTACATCAAGGCGTTGAACTCGATGCCTCGCGTGATCCTGGCGCCGATCTTCGCGGTGTGGTTCGGGCTGGGCATCTTATCCAAGGTCGCGCTCGGATTCACACTCGTGTTCTTCATCGTGTTCTTCAACGTCTATCAGGGCGTTAAGGAAGTCAGCCCGACCGTGCTCGCGAGTGCACGCATGCTCGGCGCGTCACGCAACCAGTTGCTGCGGCACGTTTACCTGCCGAGCGCGACCAGTTGGGTGTTTTCGTCGCTGCATACTTCGGTCGGCCTGGCGTTCGTAGGCGCGGTGGTCGGGGAGTACCTGGGTTCATCGCGCGGGGTCGGTTACCTGATTCTGCAGGCCGAAGGCTCGTTCGACATCAACACGGTAATGGCGGGGATTCTGGTGCTGACCGCATTTGCGCTGGTCCTCGATTGGGCGGTGGGCCGCGTCGAAAAGCACCTGATGAAGTGGCAGCCGCGCGCGGGCGAAACGGAAAAGATGTAGTTTTGCAGGTCAACTGACGCGAACCGAGTGCTGGACACGCGCCTAGCGCAACCGTAGGCTGCCGGCGCGATGTCAGACGTTTACGCGTACGCCAGCACGGGGCCGATCGAGCCGTTCTGGCAACGTAACCGCATCCACCGCTTTTTCCTGCTGCCGCTCGACAAGACCGTGGCTGTGCGCATTGCTGGCCTGTCGGCTGCATTCGTTGCGTCGTTTGCGCTGCTTCTGTTCGGTGCACCGGGCGTGTTGCTGATGGTGTTCGCGGTGCTGGCGGTTCTGGTGACCGCAGTTCGCTACGGCTTCAAGATCATCGAGCGATCGTCCAAGGGATTTCTGCGGCCATCTGACTACCCGCTGACCGATGACGATCTGGTCAGCGCGTACCTGCCGTACAAATACGCGGCGATCAACGTGGTTTTTGCTGTTCTGGCGGCGCTGCTCGAGGCGCTTTTCCGCGGCAGCGAGTTGGTCGCG
>JBBQQC010000010.1:0-104860 GCA_038216465.1 Burkholderiales bacterium
GCTCGGCCTGGACGCTGCAGCGTGGTGGCCACATCCGAACTGATATCTACTACGCCCGCTGGTCACAGCGCACGCAAGCACGCGTCGACGTGGTTTGCTATCTCGTCCTGTTCTTCCCGGCAATGGCGGTGTTCACGTGGCTGACGTGGGGCTACTTCTGGCGCTCGTACGAGCTGAACGAACGCATTGTCACCAGTCCATGGCTGCCGATCGTTTGGCCGTTCAAATTCATGATGCCGGCTGCGGGTGCATTGCTGTTGATGCAAGGCGTAGCCGAAACGATCCGCGCTGCAATCCGCGCCGTTGGTTCCGAGATGGATGTTGACCCGCGTGACGACGAAGGCGTTGTCGCGACGTGAGCTCGGAGTGGTTCGGACTGCTGCTGCTTGCGATTCTGTTTGGAGCCATTTTTATTGGCTTTCCAATCGCATTCACACTGATAGCAGTCGCGATCATCGGCGGGTACGTCTCGTTGGGCCCGCTCGCGCTGCATCTGATGACGTTGCAGTTCTTCTCCGTGATGCGGGATCCGACGCTCGCCTCGGTGCCGTTTTTTCTCTTCATGGGCTATTTGCTCGAGCAGTCGGGGTTGATGGAACGCCTGTTCCGCGGTGTCCAGCTGGCGTTGGCGACGGTGCGCGGATCGCTGTATCTCGCGGTGCTGATCACGGCGACGATTTTCGCCGCCGCCACTGGCATCGTCGGCTCGTCGGTAACGCTGCTCGGTGTAATGGCCGCGCCAGCGATGAAGCGCAGTGGCTACGACATCCGGATGAGCGCCGGCGTTATCACCGCAGGTGGCACGCTCGGGATTCTGATTCCGCCATCGGTGATGCTGATCGTGATGGGACCGGTGGTGGGGGTGCCGGCCACCGATCTGTTCGCCGCGGCGGTGATTCCGGGGTTGCTGCTTGCGCTTCTCTACATCGTTTATGCGCTCGCTCGAAGCTACCTGAATCCGTCCCTTGGACCGCCATTGCCGGTTGAAGAGCGCGCGGAATCGGTCGGCGCCGTCGTGCGCGAGCTTGTCGTCGGCATCGCGCCCGTCGTGCTCATCATTTTCGCCACGCTCGGCGTAATACTCGCCGGCATCGCGACGCCCACCGACGCTGGCGCAGTGGGCGCGTTCGCGGTCCTGATAATGACACTCGTCTATCGCCGGATGACCTGGGCGAAGTTCAAGTCCGCGACCTATTCGACGTTGCTCACATCCTGCATGATCTTGCTACTGGTGGCGGCGTCGAACTATTTCGGTGCGGTGTTCTCGCGGATGGGCAGTGCGTCGCTGATTGCCGAGTCGCTGCTGACACTCGATCTGCCACCGACGACAATGCTTGTCGTCATCCTCGCGATCATTTTCGTGCTGGGCTGGCCGCTGGAATGGGTACCGATCGTATTGATCGTTGTGCCGATTCTGCTACCCACGGTGCAAAAGCTCGGGATCGACCTGGTGTGGTTCTGCACATTGGTTGCAGTGTGCCTGCAAACGGCGTGGCTTTCTCCGCCGGTGGCGTTGTCCGCATATTTTCTAAAGGGGGTGGTTCCCGAATGGGATCTGAAGGATATCTACGCCGGCATGATGCAATTCATGGTGCTGCAGGTCATTGGATTGCTGCTGGTGTTATTCATTCCCGAACTGGCGCTCTGGCTACCGCGCGTGTTGCGCGAGTAGTCGAAAATCACTCGGTGCGCCAACGTTAGCGGCACGGTACGCCTTCGCAATTCGCTGAGCTGGCTGAGAAGTAGCAGGAGCATGCTGCCCGTCATCCACAACAACATCCATCTGCAACGAGGGCGCGGCGCGTTGACACTCGCGCGCGGGCCCGGATAGACTGCACGCGCCTACAAGGACAAGACGAGCGCCTTCGCGCTGCATACCTGTAGCGTATTTGAATCTGGGAGATTGATGGCCTCGTCGTCGGTGGCTCGTCCACCAGCCGCACTTGCCTGTTTCCGCGTTGCCTGCACCCTGCTGATCCTCTACGTCGTTGACGTGCTGGCCGGCAAAGTCGCGGTACTCTTGCAATTCTCCGTTCCATGGCGTCTCGGCAATATCGGTGAGTTTGTCGTCGTCCTGGCCGCGGTCATCTTCTTCGTCGCCGGCGTGCTCGTGATCGAGGCAGGCAACGATTCACAGCAAAGGAGGCATCCAATATGAAGCAGTCCGGAATTGCGGAGCAGACGAATCCCGAGCGGCGTCGGTTCCTGGAGATCTGCGGCCGCTACGGCTTCACGACCTCGGTGCTCGCGTCGATCGGTGGTTATCTATGGTCCGACGATGCGATCGCGCAAACCGCGGCCGACGAGGAGGCGAAGCAAAAGGCCGCGAAATTCACGATGCTCTTCGCGACCGAATACAAGAACGAAGATTGGGTCCACCTGCCGATCCCGCAGGCACAATTCAAGACCAATCTGGAATCATCTTCGAAGAACGCCATCTATGTGAAGCTGCACCCGGCCGGGCAGCTTGGCATCGGCGCAGCGCTAGCGCAGAAGATTCAGGGCGGAACGGTGCAAGGCGGCGCGGTTTCACTGTCCAATTTCTCTCCGTATGCACCGGCGGTGGATCTGATCAACATTCCGTTCTGGTGCGGCGAAAACCAGAAGTTTGCGAATCTGGTCACCTCGCGCGCGTGGAACGACGAGATCACGCCCAAGGTCACGACGCGCGGCTACCAGCCGATCTTCTACTTCACGATGGACTCCCGCACCATCTCAAGCCGTAAGGGCTTTCGTCCGGTCAAGGTGCCGGGCGACATGCAGGGAATGAAGATGCGGGTTCCGCCCTCGCAATTGCTGCAGACCTTCTACCGACTTGCCGGAGCCAATCCGACGGTCGTGCCGTGGGGCGAGACGGCCACCGCGATAAAGCAGGGCGTTGCCGACGGGCTCGACCCTGCCATCTCGCCGCTGTACACGTTCGGGTTCGCCGACATCCTCGGCAATCTTACCGTCGTGCGCTCCGTTTCCGACGCGCAGATGTTCGCGGCGAACGCCGGCTGGTACCAGGCCCTGCCGAAGGACCTTCAGACCGCGTTTGATACCGCTGCCGAGCGCACACAGCAGGAATCGTTCGCGCAGATCGAGAAGGCGCGTGCGGTGTCGATCGCCGAATTCAAGAAGGCTGGCGCGCAGTTCTACGCGATCAACGCCTCGGAGTACAAGCAATGGGTGGACGCGTGCGGCGAGCCTCGCAAGGAGTGGGAGGAATTCAAGGTGAAATTCGCGGGCTCGGTCGCCAATTTCGAGAAGCTCAAGGCGGCGGCGAACACCAAGGGTCCAATTACGGTCGGCGAATACACCGGCTGAACCCGCGCGCGCGCCACGGCGCTCCCGCAACGAAGCATCGCTTGGCCTGCGGCGGCGGAGCGCCCGTGCGTTCCGCAGCGGCGACTCCTGCCCGATGACACGATTCTTAAGGCAGCTCGACCAGAACGCGGAGCGCTGGGCGATGCTGATCTTTTACACGTTCATCTGCTTCGTCATCGTGCAGGAGGTCGTGCGTCGTTTTTTGCTCAACTACTCCTCTGCGTGGGCAGAAGAGGTGGCGCGCTATGCGTTCATCTACCTGGGCTGGATCGGCGCGGCGTACGCAGTGCGCGAGCGCGTGCATGTTCGCTTCGACATCCTGCTGAGTCGCGTCGGACCCACGACCAAAGGCGTGCTGTACATCGTCGGAGAGCTGGCGACCATCGCGTTCGCGTGTATCGCGATGTACTGGTCGACGCACACCATCCAGCAGCTCCTTCACTTCGAAGGGACCACCCCGGTCCTGCGCGTCAACAAGGCGTGGTTTGAAGCGGCGGTGCCGATCGGGTTTGCGCTCGTACTCTGGCGCAGCGTGCAGGCGCTGCGACGCGATGTGCGCAATCTGCTCGATCGCACGGAGCCTTACGTGGGCAAAACGATGTTCGAGGAGTAGCGATGGCGGTCGCTCTGTCGATCGTAGCCATGGTCGCGCTGCTCCTGCTGGGCGTTCCCTTCTGGGTGGCCATGGGGCTGGGCACAGTGGCAATGCTCGCGAGTACCGGCGCGCTCCCCCTCACACTGGTCGGCGAAGCGCTGTTCGACGGCGTCGACAGCTTTGCGCTGATCGCAATCCCTTTGTTCATTCTGACCGGGGACGCCATGGTGCGCAGCGGCCTCGGAGTCAAGCTGCTCAATTTCGCCGAGGCGAGCTTCGGCAGCTTTCGCTCGGGTTTCGGAACCTCGACCGTGATGGGGTGCGGCTTATTCTCCTGCATCTCCGGATCCGATGCGGCCGATGCTGCGGCGGTCGGTCGACTGACGATGGATCGCCTGCAACAGAAAGGCTATCCGCGCGCATACGCGTGCGCGCTTGTCGCAGCGGGCGCGTGCACCGGTATTCTGATACCGCCGTCGATCGCCTACATCATCATCGGCCTCGTGCTCGGGATCTCGTCGTCCACACTGTTCAGGGCGGCATTCGTTCCGGGCGTGATGGTGCTGCTAGCCGTAATGATCACGAATGCGATCATCAATCGCGTCCGCGGCTACGAACGGTCCACCGCGCGTTTTTCGCTGTCGAACTGGTGGCGCGCGCTAATCGATGCGCGTTGGGCGCTGGCGATACCGCTGATCATTCTCGGCGGGATTTACACAGGCGTGTTCACGCCGACCGAGTCCGCCGCGGTGGCGGTTGCGGTGGCCATCGGGATCGGGCTGCGGGACCGGCAGCTCTCGGTCCGCGACCTGCCCGCGATGCTGGGCACGAGCGCGCGCGTGTGCGGCGTGATCCTGCCGATCATCGCCGTTGCTCTCCTTTTCGCGCAGGCGCTCACCGTCCTTGATGTCCCGCAGCAGTTCGTTGCATGGGTAACCGGCATGGGCACGACACGAACCCAGATCACGCTGCTGATGCTCGTCATATGGATGGTCGCCGGAATGTTCATGGAGGCGAGCCCCAACATCGTGGTCCTCGGACCGCTGCTGTTTCCGCTCGCAAAGCAGATCGGGATGGATCCCATCCATTTCTGCGTCTTCATGATCACCACACTGGGCCTCGGGTTTATCACACCTCCGTTCGGCCTGAATCTGTTCGTCATGGCGGGGCTCACACGAACTTCGATCACGGCTATCGGAAAACAGGCATTCCCGTTCGTGATCGCGATGATCGTGGTGTCCGTCATCATCGGCTTTGTCCCCGCGATTTCGCTATTCACGCTCAACCGCTGAAGCCGCCAAAGCGCAACTCGTCAGCCCGCAGAGAATCCGCCGTCGACAAAGAGTGTCTGACCGGTCACGTAGTCGGATGCGCGGCTGGCGAGGAACACTGCGGTGCCGCGCAAATCGCGCAACTCGCCGTTGCGCCCGGCGAAAGTGCTGTCGGCCATTTTCTGCCAGCGCGTCGCATCGTTCACGATGGGCTCAGTCAATGCAGTCGGAAAGAAACCCGGTGCAATTGCATTCGCATTGACGCCGTAACGGGACCACGCTTCGGCTTGCGCGCGCGTCAGTTGCGCGATACCGCCCTTAGACGCACCGTACGCTGCACCCATCGGAAACGCGCGCACTGATTGCAGGGACGCGATGTTGATGATGCGGCCCCACCCTCTTTGGATCATCGCCGGTGCCAAGGCTTGCGAAACGAAAAATGGTGCCGCCAGGTTGATTGCCAACACGGCGTCCCAATCGTCATCGCTGACTTCGTGCATTGGGCGACGGATATTGATGCCCGCGGCATTAACGACGATCTCGGGTGCGCCGAAGAAAGAGCTAGCGTGCGTACACATCGCACGCAAGGCAGCGCGATCGGCCAAGTCCGCGGCAACCACTGCAGCGCGACCCCGCGCTGCTTCGATTTCCTGCTGAACACTGTGCAATCCCGCCGCGCGCCGCGCGACCAGCACGAGCGCAGCGCCCGCCTCGGCCAGCGCCATCGCAATCTCGCGTCCGATGCCCGAGCTCGCGCCGGTTACCAGCGCGACACGACCGTCGAGGTCAAACAGCGCGGAGGACACCACGAACTAGCCGCTGATTCGCTCGCCAAGCTCGAAGTGCTCGCGTGGAAAGTACTTAGCGAGCCGGTCGTCCGCGGTGCGCGCGTGCGCCTCCATTCCTTCGAGCCGGGAGATGCGCGCCGTTGCCGGCGCAATCGCCTGATTGGCCGCGCGCGTCATGCGTTGCCACGTCACCGTCTTGATGAACTTATGAACCGACAGCCCGCCCGAGTAGCGCGCCGCGCGGCGCGTCGGCAGCACGTGGTTCGGACCCGACGCTTTGTCCCCGAACGCCACCGTCGTCTCTTCGCCGAGAAACAGCGAGCCGTAGCACGTCAGACGCGCGAGCCACCAATCAAGGTCCTGCGCGTGAACTTCGAGATGTTCTGAGGCATATCGATCGGATACCTGCGCGACTTCCTCGCGGCTATCGCACACAATCACTTCGCCATAGTCACGCCACGCGGCGCCCGCGGCATCGCGTGCCGTTGCGGGCAACGCATCGATCAGCTGCGGCACCTGGCGCATCACCGCTTCGGCCAGCGGGCGTGCTGTCGTGAACAGCCACGCGGGAGACTCGTGGCCATGCTCGGCTTGGCCGACAAGATCGCTCGCAACCAGCGCGGCGTCGGCCGAATCATCGGCGATCACCGCCACTTCGGACGGCCCGGCAAACACATCGATGCCGACTTGTCCGAACAACGCGCGCTTCGCCTCGGCGACGTACTTGTTGCCCGGGCCGACAATAATGTCGGCCGGCTGACCGGTGAACAACCCGTTCGCCAGCGTCGCGATCGCCTGCACACCGCCAAGCGTCATGATGATGTCCGCTCCCGCGACCTTCATCGCGTACAACACGTGCGGATGGATGCCTTCGCCTTTGTACGGGGTCGAGCACGCGATCACCGTCGCTACTCCCGCGGCTTTGGCGGTCGCCACTGTCATGTACGCCGATGCAATGTGCGCGTAGCGGCCGGTCGGCACATAGCAGCCGGCGACGTTACACGGAATCAGCCGCTGCCCCGCGATTAACCCCGGATGCACCTCGGTCGAAAACTCGTGCATTGACTCACGCTGCGCGTGCGCGAAGCGGCGTACCTGCGCGGTTGCAAACTCGATGTCGCGCTTGATGCCGCCCTCGATGTGCGCAATGCGGAGTTCGATTGCATCGGCGCTCATCACGATGTCGCCGGCCCAGCCGTCCAGCTTGCGCGCGTATTCGCGCACCGCCTCTTCGCCGCCCACAGCGATATTCGCCAACATCTCGTCGACGACACGCCTAGCTTCTCCGGATTCGGTCTCGGGCGTCTTCGCCGCCTTCTTCAGGTATTCGATCATCGAATCACTCGCAGTAGAGCCGCTCGGGCACCATCGTGCGAGCTGCAGAAAGTTGATGACGCACGCTGGCACATGCCTTCGGCGCGCACGACCATTTTCGGCTCGTGCCTGAAATCGCGATTAGGCGTGAATGGCATGCAGTACTCGTCCATCAAGACCGTTCTCACGTGCGGCCCGTCCTGGAGCCTACTTTCGGCGTGGCCCATCGTGGTCCCCTCGGTGCCGCGGCTATGAGAATCAAAGCAGATTTGAATCCTACGCCCGTGCGCACGGTGCAGCTCGAAACGCCGGCGCCGCGCGCTGCGCGACGCCGTTGAGCACAATCCGAAAGCTGCTTAGTAAGCTTCCTCGGCCATGGTGGAAGTCTTGCGCGACTCGCGTGCCACGTCGGGCGCCCACACGAGAAATCCGCGCTGACCGGGGCGCCGGTTGGGCGGCCATCCCAGCTGGGCAAGCGCTTCGTCGGCACTCTTGTAGTAGGTGCCGATCTTGTAGATACGCTTCGCTTCTTCGCCGGTCGCGACATCGCGTCCCAGCTCGCGCGCGATGCGCACCATCTGCTCGACCTGCTGCACCGAAGTGAACCGCTCGCCCTTCTTGCGCCAGAGGTTGTCTTCGACGCCGACGCGAACGTGCAGACCGAGCGCAACCGCCATCGTGCAGATCGGCGGCACGGTGCGCATCAACGATTCGATCGTCAGCACGGCGCCATCCGGGCAGCGGCGCACGAACTCCAGCATGTCCGACGGATTGCGGCCGGCATAGCCGCCGCCGAGCGCCATGTGATTCAGCACCAGCGGCCCGGTGTAAAGACCGCGCCGAATCAATCGCTCCACCGTCTCCAGCTGGTGAATGCTGCCGATCATGAAATGCGGTTGAACCTTTGCTTTGATCAGCCGTTTCAGGTGCTCCTCGACGAATGAAGGCGGCGCCTCGGTGACCATTTCCTTGTACGCGTTGTAGTACTCGGGTTTCGACATGCTCGTCCCGTCGATGTCGTCGCTCGACATCAGCTCTACCATGCTCATCTGGTTGGTGTTGATGACGATCGTGACCTGGTCCGGCTGCGGTGTCAGGTCCGCCAGCAAGTGACGTGTATCGATACCGGGCCACTTTGCAACCGCACCCTCGCCCTCCGGCGCGAACGAGATCGACCCTCCGACCTGCAGCACCATCTTTGGCACCGCGACGCGCAGACGTGCCAGCAACTCGTTGAACCTCGAGATGCGCTTCGAGCCCTTGCCGTCTTCCTCACGAACATGCACGTGCAACACGGTCGCCCCGGCGTTGTAGCAATCCACCGCCTTCTGGACCTGCTGGTCGAGGCTGACGGGGATGTCGTCCGAATCCGAAGGCAGCCACTCAGGGCCATACGGCGCAACCTGAATCACCAGCTTTTCCTGGTTCTCAGGCAACAGCGAGTCGTCGAAAAACTGCATAGAACCTCCAGATCAACGCGGTCGTGGTGGCGGCGATTCTGGTCCCGTCGCCCGGCGTAGGCTTTGCAAACCGGGACTTCACCATATCATTCTGGGAAATGCCTCGCTGACGCCATGCCTTATCTCGCACGCAGCCAAATCCTCACGGGCTTCGCGCCGCTCGCGCGCTCGCTCGGTCTGGTGCCCGAGCGCCTGGCGCGCTCGGTGGGTCTTGATCTTTCATTGCTGAACGATCTGGACGCCAGAATTTCAGCGAAGGCATTCACGGAACTTCTGCAACGCTCCGCTGATCTGTCGAAGCAGGGGGACTTCGGACTTCGCCTGGCCGAGTCGCGCGAGCTTGGAATACTCGGGCCGGTCGGCATCGTGATCCGCCAAGAAACCGATCTGCGTTCTGCGCTGAATTCGCTCGTGCGATACCTGCCAGTTCATAATGAATCGCTGCAGCTGCGCCTGGAAGAGGAGCGCGGAATTGCGGTCTTGATGCTGGCAGTGCGCCTGTCCGGTATCGAAGCGCGTCACGTGACCGAGCTTTCGTTGGGCACGTTCTTCCGCATCATGCGCAAGCTGGCCGGTTCCGACTGGAAGCCGTCGCGCGTTTGCTTCGAGCACACCGCGCCCACCAGCGACGCGACGCATCGGCGCTTCTTTGGCTGCCGCGTCGAGTTCGAGCACGAATTCAACGGCATCGTATTTCGCGCCAGCGACCTCGATGCGCCGCTGGCGATGTCGGACGCGATGCTGGCGCGTTACGCACATCGCTACCTGGAGTCGATCATGCAGCATCAGACTACCTCGGCCAGCGACAAGGTGCGTGAGCTGGTCCGCTTGTGGCTGTCGAGCGGAAGCTGCAGCGCCGACAAGGTGGCGCACGATCTCGGCGTCGACAGAAGAACCGTGCACCGCTATCTGGCGCAGAGCGGTCAGACTTTTTCGTCGGTCGTTGCCGAGGTCAGGGCCGAGCTGGCGACCAGACTGTTGAGCAGTCACCGGCCGATCTCCGAAATCGCGAACCTGGTGGGTTTCTCGGGTCAGGCCGCGTTCTCGCGGTGGTTCGCGCAGACCTTCGGTTGCAGCCCGTCCGCATGGCGAGACTCGAATACGAAGCGCCCAGCGCAGACGATGCGCGCAAAGCGCGCGCGCCACTAGCTGCTGATTTTCTCGAGCGAAGGACTCGCCTGGTCGACACTCGCGACGGGTCGCGTGTCGCGGAAAGCGGCAACGTCGCCGCAGTAAGCCGCAAGCGCATCCAGCCGCGGATAAACGCCATCGGGAATCAGCCGCGGGTTCACGAGCCGCGTGAAGTCGTACATCGCGATCGTCGTGACGTCGGCCTGCGTAAACGCAGCACCTGTCAGCGCTGCCGATGGCGGCAACGACGTCAGCCATTGCAGGCCCGAGCGCGCCTGATCCTCGTTGTGCTCGATCCACGGCTGATGAATTTTTTCGGGCGGGTGCATCGTCTGCTCATACAACGCCGCCACTACTTTTTCCAGCACGCCAAGCGCGCAGGCCGTAACCCGCAGCACCTGGTGCCTTTCGGGTTCTCGCGGGGGAATCAGGGCGCGCTCCGGCCCTGCGAGGTGATCGATGTAATCGAGGATCGCACTGCTGTCGAACAGCGCCTCGCCCGAGTCGAGAATAAGCGCCGGCACCCTGCCGACCGGATTCACAGCGCGCACTTCGACCAGGTTTGACCAGGCCGTGTGCGGCCGATGCTCGTACGCTATGCCCAATAGCTGCATCGATATCGCGACGCGGCGCGTGAACGGCGAACGATATCTGCCGACTAGGATCACTCGCTTCTCCCTTTCGACTCCAGCGTACATGCGGCGCGGAGCATGTTGGGCAGGCGTGGAATCAATGTCCCAGATAGATATGCAAATGCCCCAGATGGCAAATCCGACTCCATGGCCGCGATCGAAAATCGCCACACCAAAAAACGGCGCACACGTCCGAAGCCGTCCATCAAACGCAACGGGAGACTGTATGAAGCAATTTCGCACTGCCCTGTCGCAACCAGATCGGCGACCCCATTCGCGCGCAGAGCTTCAAGGTAGACGCCGACCGCGCAGGAGCTCGACCGCTGGTACAGCGCCCCTGTTGCGTGGGCGGGGGTCAAGGGAACCTATGACCCGGCGCTTGCGCGTCGCGCGCTACAAGAGCAAGGCCAGTCCGAGTTGATCAACAAACTCCACGCTGCAAAAGCTCTTTGATGCTTCTCTGGCAAACGCTGGCGGTAAAGCCTGACGAAGTGGAAGCACTCGCAACGTATGCAAAAGGCGCCGCCGAGTGCCTCATTCGCGACGACAAGAAAGGCAGCTTCATTCTTTGCGATCAGGGCAAGGCGCCGAGGGGTGTGATCGAGAAGCGGCTCACGCCGTTATTTTCGGCCGGCCGCTTCGGGCCAGAAGCGGGACCCTGGATTTTTTGTGTCGGACTCTGGATGCCCAAAGACTGGCGCGAAGAATTCTGCGCGTGGTATCAGTACGAGCACGGTCCGATACTGTTGGAGTGCCACGAGTGGAAGGGCTTTCAGTTCTTTGAGACGCCGACCAAGCGCGGCTGTCAGTTCTATGTGCTGCACCGATTGGCAAGCCGCTCTGCTCTGGACGCACCGCAGCGAAAACGCTCGCGCGCAACACCGTGGTTTCGGCGGTTAAGCAAGAACAAGTGGTTCGACGGCGCGTTCGAGCGTGCTCTTTGCTACCGGTCGGATCTTTTGTGGCGTTAGGCGCTTAGCTGTTGTGGCGGTTCTTTCTTAACTTCAACTCCCCACCTTCATTACTCCCCGCCGAACTAGGTCCTCCACCGCTTCCACGTCGCGCACCATCTGGGACCGCAGCTCCTCGGCGCCACCGAAGCGGGTGGAAACGCCAACTTTTTCCAAGGTCGTGCGTACGTCGGGCTGATCGACGGCCCAGCGGAGGTCAGCAGCCACCTTGGCGATGATCTCTGGAGGCGTGCGTAGAGGTACGAGCACTCCATACCAAGTAGCGACCTTCAGGCCCGGAAGCTGCGCGCCAATAGGCTTGACGTCTGGCAGGGCGGCAAGAGGTTTGTCCGACGTGACTCCCAATGCGCGAAGCTTTCCGGTGTTGATGAACTGCGCAACGGATGCGGGGGTGGTGAGGAAGACTTCAATGCGCCCCGCCAAAAGATCCACTTGCACGTTTGCCATAGCACGGTAAGGAACGCGTTCGATGCGCGTACCCGCCAGTGCGTTGAACTGTTCCATTGCGAATACGCCTTGAAAGGAAGTGGCGCCGTAGCGGAGCTTGCCCGGATTCAGCCGGGCGTAGGTAATCAAGTCGGCAACTGTATTGACAGGCACGTCGGGGTGGACGCCAAGGACGAAGTCAGTCTCACCGAAAACTGCAATAGGCGCCAAGTCCTTCAGGGGATCAAACGCCGTGCTCGGCGCCATCACGCGATTGATGGTTAGCGTATTTGTTCCGAAGTAGAGGGTATATCCATCAGGGGTTGCCTTAACCGCCGCCTCGGTGCCAATGTTGCCTTCGGCGCCTGTACGGTTCTCGATCACGACCTGCTGGCCCCAACGCTCTGCGAGCTTGGCTCCAATGATGCGAGCTGCCGCATCGGTGTTGCCGCCGGTGCCAAAGGGCACGATGGCGCGCACTGGTCGAGTAGGGTAAGACTGCGCGTCAGCCGAGCCGGCAAGCGCAAGCCCGCTGCTGAGCAGCCCGCATGCAAATAGTTGATGCCAGGTCTTCATTCGATAGATTCCTTGTCGTTGCGTTACCGCTCACAGTGTGCGATCGCGCATTAGTCCAAGCAATTACTGTGCGGCATTGAAATACTGCTCAGCATTTCGGAACATTAGCTTTTCCATCAGTTGGTTACTCAAGCCGAGCGAGGTCCAGTCGGACTTGACCTTCTCGTATTCGAGGACGGGAAAGTCGCACCCAATCATCACGCGGTCTTGCAAGCGGGTGGCAATCTCCTTGAGCAGGGTTTCCGGCAAGCGCCGCGGGCCCCAGCCATGCAGTTCGTAACTGACGTTCGTCTTGTGGAGCAACACTGCGATCATGTCGTCCTGCCACGGGTAGGCTGGTCGCGCTGCAAGGATATTCAATTCGGGGTAGCGCGCGGCCACGAAATCAACATGCCTCGGGTGGTTGTGGTCAAGCACCATACCCATGCCGCCGCGCGTGCCTTGTCCAATGCCGGTGAGCCCCACCATCATGATCACCGGAGAACGAGTCTTGATTGCTAACTCGTAGAAGGGGAACCAGAGCGGATCACTAGGCGGCACGCCCGTGCTGCTACCGGAAACGGAGAAGCCGATAAACCCTGCGTCTGCATCCTTGGCGCGTCGATATTCAGTCAGTGACTCTTCAGTTCGACGGGGATCAAACAGCAACCAATGCCCAAAGATGACATGGCGGTTGCGCCGCGTAACGTCAAATGCGTAGTCATGGTAAGCGCGGATGTCATCAATCGGCAGGTTGCGCGTCCAGGCGAGGTCGAGAATCACACGCGCTTCGTTGGCGCGCATCGTGCCAATCATTTCTTCCTCACTCCAGTAGCGCCCTTTCGTGCGCCAGATTTTCTCCTGGCGCGCGAGCTCCTCCGGCGTACGAAATATGTGGCCCTTCTCGGTAGCCCAGTGGGAATGGCAGTCAAAGAACTTCATGGCTTACTAGGTTGATGTTGAAAGGCGGGGCGCTTATCGACGAGCCGTCGAGGCTTGCCTTCACGTCCCTGGGTGTTGGCGAGTTCCGCGAGCGAGCCTTCGTCTACTAGCGCGACGCTGACCGCCAGCCCAAGTTCATCCTTGAGCCGCCTCTCCAGTGCCTCGCGCAGACCTCCACGCGATGCTCGATTTCGCACCTCGACAAGCACCTCCATTTCATCACGCGGGGCGCCGGTAGCTTCTTTCCGCTCAACGACGCAAACCCATTCGCCGGTGGTGCGAGAATCGCTTCGTACCGCCGGCTGGCACGCCATCGGATAAATGTTTACGCCACGTAACTTAACCATCGCGTCGCTGCGACCAAGAAAGTGGTCCATGCGACGAAAGTGGCTGCCGCACGCGCAGCGCTCGGCGCTGATGACCCGTCCAAGGTCGCGCAAGTTGTAGCGAATCACCGGCGGAAGGGTACGGAAGAACACTGTGGCCACCAAGTTGCCGCGCTCACCAGGAGCCACGGGCTCCCCGGTTTCCACGTCCAATACTTCCATGTACACCGCGTCTTCCATCAAATGCAGGCCGGCGCGCTCCGGACACTCAAAGGCCGCCGCCGAGATTTCGTTTGCGCCATACGCGTCATAGGCCGGGCAGCCCCAACGGTCCTGCAGTTCGCGCCGAAGACTGCCGTCCAAGTCAGGTCCAAGATAGGTTCGCAGGAACTTCGTATGCAATTCCAGCACGTCTGTTCCGAGCTCATCCTGTGCCACCTGGGCCAGGCGGATCAGGTACTCTGGAAAGCAGTGCCATATATTGGTTCCGAACCGAGAAGCCACTTCCAGTTGCATTCTGCTGGAGGTCACCACGCCGCTACCGGTGGTAAGCGGAAGAACGCCCAAAAAGTCGTGGCAGGACTTGTAAGACAGCCACCCGGCGTTCGCTAGGGACGCGGTCATCGGGATCTGCATGATGTCGCCTGGTCGAGCACCTTGTATGTAGAGGGCACGTGCACCAAGAAGAGCCTGCGCCTCCCATGCCCAGGCATCAAACAGGGTCGGACGCGGCGCTCCAGTTGTCCCGCCGCTCGTCTGCAACTTGATCGGCCCTACGAGAGGCAAATCCGCGAGATCCAAATTGTGGAAGTCGCCGAATGGTGGCCGCGCGTCCAAGCTGTCCTTTACGTCATCCGACGTGTAAGTCGGTAACTTGACGATGTCGTCAAGGCTTTGGATGTCGCCCCGCCGCAGGCCAGCCGCGCTCCAGCGCTGACGATAAAAAGGATTCGCCCAACCGATCTCGAGCAGATTTAGAAATCGTTGCTCCTGCAGTGACCGGACCCGATCGGGGGTCCAGCGCCAAACAGTCTGTTCAAACACGTCCGGTAATGGATACTCGCGCGTCAGCCGCTCGAAGTCGAACGCATTACGGTAGATTGGCAGTTGAGACAACGGTGGGAAAGCGGTTGCAGACAATGGCTTGTTCCTTTGCGAGGCTCCCGCATTGACGTAGACAGTGCATGATTCGATCTGGTCTGGAGCTTAACGCCCGAGCAAGGCGTCGCGATGCTCGGATCGTCCTCAACAATCATGCAAGCAGGATTCCCGTCGATACGGCGATCAATAACATCAACGTGAGCTGCCGAAACCGCGTGTCGCTGAAGCGCGGGAACAGACGCAGGCCGAGCACGAGTCCCAGGTAATACGGCGGCGTGAGCAACACCGATGTCCAGGCGGCCTGGACATTGAAGACCCCTTGATGCCACAGCATTGCGACGCCTATCAGCGAAGTCACTGCAACATAGAGCGTCAGATTCGCGCGCGTTGTCTCGATAGGATCAGGGCCGGACAGCAAATACAAGATCACCGGCGGTCCGCCGATACTGGTCGCACCGAGCATGGCGCCGCTGACGGCGCCCAGCCCGACCGACGTGGCGAGCCGCGGGCGCCCTGCATAACGCCAGCCGCGCAACAGCACGATTGCAAATACGATCACCGTGATCGCGATCGCGCGCCGGATGATGGTGGGATCGACTGCGATCAGCATCAGCACGCCGAGCGGTACCGTCACGCAGGCAGCCAGGATGATCGCGCCGATCACTTTCCACTGCACGCGATGCCGCGTCTGCACGAGCATCGGTGCTGCGGCGACCGACTCGAGCACCAGGATAACGGGCACCGCCAGCTGCGGGCCGAGCAGCAGCGCGAGCGGCGGCGCCATCACCATCGCGCCGCCGAATCCGGTGATACCGCGCACCACGCCGGCGACGCAGGCGATCGCGCCGGCCACGATCAGCGTGATGGTGTCCACGCTGAAAATTGCTTGCACGTTACGCGGCGATTGTCATGTCGGTGCCCGCGAACCGGACTCGCGCGTACTCGATGTTCGAACGATTCGCGAGGAAGCCGACCAGCTCCGTCAGCGGTGTCGTCCGGAAGCGGCATTCGGGAGTGGGGTTGCGCAACGGCTCGATCAGCTTGCGATCGTAGAAAGCGGCGAGCAGCACGTCTTCATCAGTGGCAGCGGAGCCGAGCTCGGCGCGCAGACGTGGAATCGCGGGCTCGAGGTGAGCTGCCGGCGCTTCAGTCACGTACTCTGAAGGATCGATGTTCGCCCGCTCCAGAAAATCAGCCGACGGCTGCGCGGCGAGGCGCCCGTAGTAACCCCGTGCGTATTTTCGTATCTCGTCGGGAATCGTTTTGTAGCGCTCGCCCTGCACCACGTTGATCGTCGCTTGGGTGACGATGTATTGCGCGAAGGGGCTGACGAGGATCGGGTAGCCGAGGTCGCGTCGCACGCGCGCCACCTCCTCGAGGATCTCGGGTAGCCGGTGCCCGAGTTTCATCGTGTCGAGCTGCGAGCGCAGGTTCGAGATCATCCCGCCGGGAATCTGGTGCTCGTACAGATCGGCGCTGTAGGTAGCGATCTCGCCGCGCGGCTTACTCTCGCGCTCGCTCACCCAGTGGAAGTAGCTCGCCACTTCCGCCAGCGCCTCATCGTTCATCGACGTGGCGAACCCGAGCCGGCGCGCGCGTGCGACGATGTCTTCGGTGGCTGGCAGCGATGCGCCGTTGGCCAATGGCTCGGTCGCGGTGTAGCCGAAGCGGAAGCCACCGTTGATTGCGATCTCATACACCTCGGGTGAGAGGCCCGACTGGCAATGCGAATGCAGCTGCACCGGAATGCGGCCGGCGGCCTGCACGACCGCGGGGAAAAGCGTGCGTCCGCGCTCGGGCGTCAGCAGCCCGGTGGGGTCCTTGATCGAAATGAAATCGGCCGCGAGCGCCACCAGCTCGCGCGTGCGTTCGACGTAGTACGCATCGGTATGCACCGGAGACAGTGTGTAGGTCATCATCGCGTTGACCTTCATTCCGGCCTCGTGCCCCGAGCGCAGCGATGATTCGATGTTGCGGTTATCGTTCAGCGCGTCGTAGACCGTTAGCACCTTGATGCCGCGCCGCGCCAGCGCGTGCGAGTTGACTGCGACGATGTCATCGGGAAACAGCTCGAATGTGTAAAGACTCTGCGCACGCGTCAGCGCGTCGCACGGTGTGGCAAGGTGGTCGCACAGCAGGCCAATCCGGTCCCACGGATTTTCGTGCAGGTAGCGCACGCACACGTCGAACACCGCTCCGCCCAGGATGTTGATGTAGGCGTAGCCCGCGCGGTCGATCGCGCCGAGAATCGGCGTCATCATCGCGGTGGTCATGCGCGTCGACCACAGGCATTGATGCGCGTCGCGCAAGGTGACGTCGATGAAGTCGAAGCGCTTATCGGATGAATTATTCATATCGCTCGTCGGTTTTTAGCGTCAAGTTCGGCTGTATCACGATCAGTGGCTGACCGGCTTCCACCGTGGCAGCGTCGTTGACGAGTATCTGTGCAACGGTTCCGTGTACCTCAGCGGGGATCGAGTTCATCAGCTTCATCACTTCGATGATCCCCACAATCTCGTCTGGCTTCACCGCCTGCCCTACTTCCACGAACGGCGGTGCGCCGGGCGCGGATGCGCGGTAAAAGGTCCCGATCATCGGGGAGCGGACAACAGCCGAGCCTTCCGGCCATGTCGCGGGCGCAGCAGGCGCGATAGGTGAGCGCTCGACCGGCCTCGTGACCGCGGGTTCGATGCGGCTTGGCGCCACAGGCGCTGATACCGGCGTTGGCGTGCCGGACTTACGATGGCGCAGCTCGAGCTCGATCTCGCCGACCTTCAAACGGAACTCCGAGAAGTGTTCCGTGGACTTGATCAGCTCGACGATGCGCAACAGGTCATCGTAGGTAAGGTGCTCGTGAGCCAAATCGTATCTCCGCAACTGGTGCGCTGGCCAAGACCGGCGCCACCGATGGTTTCACATCATTGCACGCGGCACAAAAATGCAGCAATAATGAAACATGACGTTCCGCTTAGTGGAATTTCCGGCAGCCGCCGGAGATGATTCAGCAGGCTCATCGACGCTGCGCGCAATCGCGGTGCTGGAGCAGATCGCAACGTCGGACGAATCGCTAACGCTCGAAGAACTGACCCGCATCAGCGGGTTGCCGAAGCCGACGGTGCATCGCATCCTGCGACTGCTAATGCGCGGCGGCCTGGTCGAGCGCCAGGCGCTGGACAAGCGCTACGTCGTGGGCCCGCGCGTATCGGTATTGGCGCTGGCGGTGCAGATGCGCTCACCGCATCGACGCGAGCGCAGAGCGATTCTGGCGCGGTTGGTGGATTCGATCGGCGAGACGTGCAATTTCACGATGCTAGATGGCAGCGAGGTGCTGTACCTCGATCGCGTCGAAACTTCGGCCGGCGTTCGTCTGCACATGGACACGGGCTCTCGCGTACCGCTGCATTGCACGGCAAGCGGCAAGCTGCTGCTGTCCGCGTTGCCGCCGTTGCAGGTGCGACGGCTGCTCGGATCGGGGCCGCTCGCGCGCTACACCGAGCGCACGATCACAAATATCGTGGCACTCGAACGCGAGCTGGTGAAGATCCGAGCGAGCGGCTTCGGCACCGATGTCGGCGAGTACCTGGTGGGTTCAGTGTGCCTCGCCGTGCCGGTGCGCGATGGGCACGGACGGATGTGCGCGGCGGTCGCCGTGCACGGACCTGCGCCACGCATGACGCTGAAGAAAGCACACACGTTTTTACCCGCGATGCGCCGAGCAGCAAATGAGATCGCAGAAACGCTACTGCCCGAAGTCGCGGGCAGCACCACGCAGGCGCAAACGAAGAAGTTCGCGCGAGCAGGAGGAATCGCAGCATGAGTAGCAGCACAACCAAGCCCGTCATCATCACAGTCGCAATCACCGGCGCGGTGCCGCGCAAGAAGGACAGCCCGGCAGTGCCTGTGACACCCGCGCAGCAGGTCGAATCCACGCACGAAGCGTTTGAGGCGGGCGCGGCACTGGTGCACATTCACGTGCGCAATTCCGACGAATCGCCCGGTTCGGACCCCGAGCTGTACGGCCTCGTGCAGGAAGGTGTGCGCAAGCACTGCCCCGGCATGATCGTGCAGTTTTCCACCGGTGGACGCGGCCGCGAGCAGCAGAAGCGCGGCGCGATGCTCTATCTGAAGCCGGACATGGCGTCGCTGGCGACGGGCTCGGTCAATTTCCCGAACGGGATTTACGAGAACGCGCCGGACTTCGTCGAAGGTCTGGCGCGCACTATGCTCGACAACGGCGTGAAGCCGGAGATCGAGGTGTTCGATCTCGCGATGTTGTACAACGCCGCGAACCTGGTCAAAAAGGGCCTGGTGAAAGAGCGGCCGCATGTGCAGTTCGTACTGGGCGTGCCGAATGCAATGCCCGCGCGCCGCTCGATCTTTGACTTTCTGCGCTGCGAGCTTGCTGCGGTGCTGCCCGACGCGACTTGGGTCGCCGCCGGTATCGGCCGTCATCAGTGGGAAGTCAATCAGTGGTGCCTCGAGGCTGGCGGGCACTGCCGCACCGGGCTTGAAGACAACTTGCGCATCGAGCCCGACCGGCTGGCCGCGAGCAACGCGGAGCTCGTCGGCAAGATCGCTAACGCATGCGAGCGTTACGACCGCCGGCCCGCCACGGCGGCGGAGGCTCGGCACATCCTCGGACTGGCCGCGGTCCATTGAGCGATGGATCTAAAGCTCGACGGCAAGGTTGCGTTGATCACCGGAGCCGGCGGGGGAATCGGTGCCTCAATCGCAACCACACTGGCAGAGCATGGTTGCAGCGTGTACGTAGCCGACAGCAATATGGCTGCAGCCCACAAGGTCGCAATCGCGCTGGGTGAACGCGGCTATCCGTTAACGCTGGATGTCGGCAACGCCGCTCAGGCAGCCGCCGCGGTCGAGCAGATCGTGCGCGAGCGCGGCCGCATCGACATCGTGGTCAACAACGCGGGAATTCTGAAAACCGGTCCGATACTCGACGCATCGATTGCAGACTGGGATGAAGTCTGCCGCGTGAACTTGTCAGGCGTCTATTACTGCTGCAAAGCTGCGCTCGCATCGATGGTCACGCAGCGCTACGGCAAGATCGTCAACATCGCGTCCGTTTCGGCGATGAAGGGCGGTGGTTCGTTCGGCAACGTGCTCTACGGCACGACCAAGGCAGGCGTCGTCGCATTGACCAAGGGCCTGGCGCGCGAACTTGCGCCGTTCGGGATCAATGTCAACGCAATCGCGCCCGGAGTCGTGGAGACCAACATGACGGGCTCGTTGCTGACACCCGAGCGCCGTAAAGCGGTGCTTGCCGCAATTCCGCTTGGCCGCTTCGCGTCTACGGACGACATCGCTCACGTCGTTGCGTTGCTGGCGTCCGATGTACTCGGATATGTCACCGGAGAAACGATCGTCGTGGACGGGGGGTATCTGACGCGCTGAAGTCAGCGAGTGAGTTGCATCGAAGCAAAACACAAGGAGGCATGCGATGGACGATTCAAAAGCAGACGATGGTTCCGGAAAAATGACGACCGAACCGGGCGCCGCGCTGCCGCGACGTCAATTCCTCGGCGATGTGGCGAAGGTCACAGGTGGCCTTTTTCTCGGAGATCTTGCCACCAGTCCCGCGCACGCTCAGTCCAGCGGCTCCGCTGCGCCGGCGGTGCAGTTGAAGAAGTTCACTGATTGGGGTTGGCCTCAGCCTTACGAACAGATCTCGGCAAAATCCAGGCAATGGCTGCAAAACAAGGGATGGTGGCCGTTGAACGCCGCGTGGATCGTTGTTTGGTCTGGCCAGGAAATGATCGGCCACGTCCTGCAAACGCTGAAGCTGCTGGAAAGGCGCGGTATTGAAACCGAATGGAGAACATTCGTCGCGGCTGGTTTTTCCAACGAAGCGTTCATTCCCGGGCGCATTCAGATCGCCAACACAGGCGCGCTTGGCGTACTGGCGCTGCTCACCAACAAGGTGCCGACGCGTGCGCTCGCGGTGCATTCGCCTGCATTGACGCACGCGGCTACCGTTCCTCTGGACTCGCCGCTAAAGAGCCTCGCCGATCTCAAAGGTGCAAGGGTGCTGAAGCGGCCGGCCGTCGTCGGCACCACGACCGGCTCGACCAATCACTTCGGCTTCATCGCGGCCGCCCAGTACTTGGGGTTGAAGCCCAACGAGGACTACACGCTGCGAAGCACGCCACCCGGCGATCTCGCCACTGGCCCGAAGGGCATCGACGTATTTACGATCTGGGAACCGCATGTGTCGTACTCGACCGAGGTGCTCAAGGCTACGCGTGTGCTCGAGCCGCTCGATCCTTACTACATCTATAGCGGCTACTACTACGGCCGACAGGAAATCGAAGACAACGCGCCTGATGTGATGCAAGCGATGACCGATGCATTCATCGAAGCAGTCTTATGGGCCAAGGCGACTCCTGACGAGGCGATTAAATCGCTGATGAGCCGTCCGGAGTATGGCCGCCTGGGACGCGACCTGATTGAGAAGATGACCAACCGGTATCTGCTATGGCCGAAGCCCACCGTCTACTATCCATTTGCGGACCCTAACGGCGTCTGGCCCGCGGAAGAGGCACGCATCAGCGAGTGGGCCTTCGAGACAGGTGCGTCGAAGACCAAAGTGACCAACCTCGACTGGCAAAACGTACGCCGCACCAGCTACATGGACGCCACATTCGGCAAACTTGGCTGGGCCATCCCAGAGCGGCCGCCATTCCTTCCGAAAGATTTCGGCGGTGTCGGCAAGCTGCCGTACAAGCCGTATGGCGCCGCCCTGTTGAACGGACCAGCGCCGTTTCCCGAGCCGGGCGAGTTGAAAAAGGCGTGGACCTTCAGGGGTAAGACCTACACGCCATGAGCGAGGTCGGACGCGGCGCATTGCTGCAGCAGCGCGCGTCGTCGGTCACACAGGCCGGCGACGGGCGCGTGCTCGAAGAAGTCGAATCGCCACCGTCAGTCGCGAGTCGTCGCGCTGCGCTGGTCGATGATGAACTGGCGAGGCGCACCGCCTCCATGGTGCCGCCCGCGCAACCCCCTTGGCGGCGCTGGCTTGGTCGCCTCTCGCACTTTTGGCTGCTGGTGACATTCGTTGTCGTCTGGCAGCTGATAAGCGTTTACGGACAACGCATCAATCCGCAGCTCGAGGTGATGATGCCGCCGCCGACGGCGGTGTTCTCAGCGGCGATCGACCTTCTCGGCCGCGGCGTTCTCTTCACTCATATCTTCGACAGCATGTACCGTGTGGTGCTCGCGGTTGGTGCCGCCGCGGTGCTCGGTATCCCGTTGGGGCTTGCGATGGGATGGTCCGCACGCTTTCGCGCCGTGGTTGATCCGCTGCTCGAGTTCATTCGGCCGATCCCGCCATTGGCGTGGATTCCGCTGAGCATTCTTTGGTTCGGACTGGGTGACGCGCAGATCGTTTACATCATTTTTCTCGCCGCTTTCTTTCCGGTCGTGCTCAATTCGATGGCCGGGGCGCGCGACGTCGATACGTACCTGCTGCGAGCGGGACTCAGTCTCGGCGCAAGCCGTGGCGAGCTGTTCCGCACCGTTGTTCTGCCTGGTGCACTGCCAAACATCTTCACGGGCCTGCGCATCGGGCTCGGGATCGGCTGGATGGCGCTGGTCGCTGGCGAACTGGTGGCGGCTCCAAGCGGACTCGGCTACCTGATCAACAACGCGCGCACACTTTTTCGCAGCGACTACATCCTGCTCGGAATGGTACTGATCGGTGTCTTGGGTCTGTTGCTCGACTACCTGATGCGCCGGGCTGCGCGGCTGGTGATGCCGTGGCACCGCGGACAGTAGCTGCGCCAGCACAGGACGCCCCTGCGATGGCTCAAGTCAACGTCGACAACGTCAGTAAGCTGCATTTCACGATCAATGGCGAGCCTTTGCTCGCTTTGGTAGACGTCACCTTCCAGGTCGAGGAGAACGAGTTCTTCTCGATCGTCGGACCGAGCGGCTGCGGAAAGACTACATTGCTGAATCTGCTCGCCGGCTTCGAGCAACCCACGCGCGGCGAGCTCAGGGTTGGCGGAAAGATTATTACGGAACCCGGATGGGAGCGCGCCGTCGTGTTTCAGGAATACGCGCTGTTTCCTTGGTACACCGTGTCGCAGAACATCCGCTACGGGCTGCAGCGCAAACGCCTGCCCGAGGCAGAACAGCGCCGGCTGGTTGATCACTACATCGGTCTGGTCGGCCTGCGCGGATTCGAATCGCGCTATCCGCGAGAGCTATCAGGCGGAATGCGACAGCGTGTCAGCATTGCGCGCGCGCTTGCAGTCAACCCATCAATCCTGCTGATGGACGAGCCGTTCGCATCGCTCGACATCCAGACGCGCGAGTACATGCAGGACGAGCTACTGAAGATCTGGCAGCGCGAGCCCAAGACCGTCATTTTTGTGACGCACAGCATCGACGAGGCCATCAAGCTCTCAGACCGTGTCGCAATCATGGGTCCACGCCCGGGCCGCATCGAGGAGATCAAGATCGTCGACTTCGAGCGTCCTCGCGATCCCACTAATCCCGAGGTCGTGCGCCAGGCCGCGGAGGTCAAGCAATGGCTGCGACAGCAGCTCTTCGAAAGCAAGGCGGCAATGCAGCCCGCCTAGGATTTAAGGATCAATCGGGTAATCGCGCACCCCTATTCCGAGCAGCCTCGCCAATTCAAGCGGGCATGTTGATTGTCGCCATCAGCGTAACGACAGCGCCGGCCGCATTACGCAGCGGCGGGTGCGAGATCGGCCAGCTTTAGCCGCTGTACCTTGCCAGACGGGCCGCGGGGCAGCTCGTCGACAAACCGAATCACCTTCGGCGTTTTGTAGCGACCGAGCTGGTCAATGCAGAAAGCGCGCAGCTCATCCTCGGTTAGCCGCTGGCCGCTGCGCACGATCACGCACGCCATGATGTCCTGGCCGTAATGCGGATCGGGGATTCCTACCGCGGCGGCGTCGAGTACCGCCGGATGGCGCAGCAGCGCTTCGTCGATCTCGCGCGGCGCAATGTTTTCGCCACCCTTGATGATCAGCTCCTTGATGCGGCCGGTGACGAAGAAAAAGCCGTCGGGGTCGCGGTAACCGAGATCGCCGGTGCGCAGCCAGCCGTCGGGAAAAAAAGCCGCAGCCGTTGCGTCGGCGTTCTTGTAGTAGCCGGACATCACCTGCGGACCGCGAATCACGATCTCGCCGACCGCACCGTCCGCCAATGGTGCGCCAGTCGCATCGACGACCCGTGCGTGGCACCCTGACGCTCGACCCACCGAACCGATCTTGCGCAATTGCGCTTCGATCGGATTTGAAAGTACCGGGGAGACCGTTTCCGTCAGCCCCATAGTCTCGATGATGTCGATGCCGAACTTTGCCTCGAACGCACGATGATGCTCCGGAGGCAGCGCGGCCGAGGCCGAGCGACAGAAGCGGATGCGCGCGAGCCGCTCCGGTGCGGGGGCGGACCCTGCAACCAGATAAGAAATCATCGTCGGCACGACATTCAGCCAGGTGCAGCCGTGGTCGATCGCGATGTCCCAGAAGGCGGCCGCCGAAAACTTCGGTGGCATCACCAGGCTGCCGCCGCCAGTAATCGGTGCCAGCATCGTCACCGCAAACGCGTTGATGTGGTACAGCGGCAGCACGGCGAGCACGCGATCACTGCGGGTCAAGCGATGCTCACGGGTTATTGAGATCGCGTTTTCCGCCAGGTTGGCCTGCGTCAACATCACGCCCTTCGGCTGTCCGGTCGTGCCCGACGTGTACATCAGCAGCGCCAGCGAATCGGGCGCCGGCTCCACCGGCAGCTTGCGTGGACCGGAAAACGCGTTTTCGTCCGGCAAGTCGGCGCCGTCCGGATCGACCGCGATCACTTCGATGGGGCGGGCGATGCGGCTAATCAAGTCGCGCGCACGTTCGAACCAGTCGGGTGCCGCGAACACGATGCGTGCATCGGCGTGTTCGATCACGTAACGCATCTGCTCCGGCTGCGAAAGCAAATTGACCGGATGTACGCAATAACCACCGTACATCGCTCCCAGCAGCAGCCGGATGGTTTGAATGCCGTTGCCGAGCACAAGTGAAACATGATCGCCTGGCCGAATGCCGCGCGCTGCGAGCAGGGTGCTAACCGCAGTGCACGACTCGCGCAGCTCGTTGAATGTCAGCGAGCGACCAGTGTGTGGTGCGATGAAATAGGTGGCGTGCGGATCAGTGCCCGCGCGCGCATCGATCAGTTGACGGACCGTGCGCTCACGCGCGGCCATGGCGCGCGAAATATCCGCCGAAGATTTCGTCCTCCGACGGCACGCGTTCTGGAATCGTGGTCGACACGCGCGTGATGTTCAGGTAATGCCGGTAGTTCAGGTTGTCCGAGAAGTTATTGCGGCCCCAGGTACCGCAACCCATCGACAGCGAAAACGGCAACCCGTTGTCGAAGCTGCCGCCGGTCGCCACGCAATGCACCTGGTTGACTATGACACGAGCGACCGGCAGCCGCTCACCCAGCAACAGCGCATGATCCGAGCGAGTCGTGTGCAGGCCGACCGAATGCCCGGCCCCGACAAACGCATAAATGCGCTTCACGATCTGCATCGCATCGTCGAAATCGCGCACGCGGTACACCGTCAGCACCGGGCTCAGCTTCTCGCCGGAAAATGGATGTTCGGGTCCGACTCCGCTTTCCTCGACCATCAGCACCCGAGGCTGTTGCGCCGCCACTGAGGCGAGGCCCGCACGCTCGGCAATCGCCGCGGCCGACTGGCCGATCACACGCGCCGATAGCTTGCCGTCGGCCCACATCACCCGTTGCAACTGTGCTTTGGAATCGGCTGAAAGCAGCACCGCCCCCTGCCACTTCAATGCATCCAGCGCCGCTACGTAAACGGCGTCAAGCAGCACGACACTGTTTTCGGATGAACAGCTGGTCGCATTGTCGAAGGTCTTCGAGCTAACGATCATTGCGGCCGCGGCCGAGAGATCCGCCGTCTCGTCGACGATGGCAGCGACATTGCCGGCGCCGACACCGAAGGCCGGCGTACCGCTGGCATAAGCGGCGCGCACGTTGGCGTTCGAACCGGTGGCGACCACCAGATCGGCCTGGCGCATCAGCTCGAAGGTCGTGTCCTTGGTCACCGGCGACGGCAGCATCTGCAGCAGGCCGAGTGGCGCACCGATACGCTCGAATTGCGTGTGCATGAACTCGACCAGCCGCGCGCACGTCGACCAGCCCTTCGGCGACGGCGCAACAATGACGGCGTTGCGACCTTTCAGCGCATTGATGATCTTGTTGGCTGGCGTCGCAGCCGGGTTAGTCGACGGCGTGATCGCCGCGACCACACCGACCGGCCGCGCGATCTCGATCAGGCCGCGCGCTGCATCTTCGGTAATGACACCGACGCTGCGAACCCCCTTCAGATCGCGCAGTAACCCCAGGGTCTTGCGATGGTTCTTGCGGATCTTGTCGTCGACGTTTCCGATTCCGGTATCAGCGACAGCAAGCCGCGCGAGTTCGCGGTTGCGAGTCGGTTCGACGATCGCCCAGCCGGCGGCTGCGACCAGTTGGTCCACCTGCGCCTGGTCGTAGCTGTCGGCCTCGATCTGCGCGAGGCGAGCGCGCTCGACCAGCGCACGCACCAAGTCGTGAGCCGTGCTCGAAGCGTCAACCTCAGCGAGCAGCTCACTCGGCCTTGATGCCCGCATCTCTGACCAACTTGGCCCATTTAGACAGTTCGGCGTTGACGACCGCGCCCAGCGCCTCGGGAGTGCCACCGACCGCCTCGCTGCCTTGTGCAAGCAGCTTCTCGCGAATGTCGGGTTCCTTCAACACCGTATTCAGTGCGGCATTAAGTCGATCGACTATCGCGCGTGGCGTCTTCGCCGGCACAAACATCGCATACCAGGAATCCACCTCGAAGTCGGGGATTCCTGATTCCTGCATTGTCGGAACGTCCGGGAATGCGGCGCTGCGCTTCAGCGTCGACACCGCAAGCGCTTTCAGTTGCTTCTGCTTGACGAACTGCGCGGCCGCAGGAATCGACACCCAGAGCAGCGGCACCTGGTTGCCGATCACGTCGGTCACCGCCGGTCCACCGCCGCGATAAGGAATATGCGTCAGCTGTGTGCCGGTGCGCTGCTTCATCATCTCGCCCGCCAAATGACCCGGCGAGCCGTTGCCAACCGACGCAAAGGCAAGCGAGCCGGGCTTGTCCTTGGCCATTGCAATCAACTGTTGAACCGTGTTGGCCGGGAACTGCGGGTTTGCTACCAGGATCTGCGGCAGCGAACAGACCATCCCCACCGGCTCGAAATCGCGCGCGGTATCGAAGCTCAGCTTCGGAAAGATCGCCGGATTGATGGTGTGCGACGAGAGCGTGAAAAGCACGGTGTAGCCGTCGGGCATCGCCTTCGCTACTACCTCGGTACCGATCGACCCACCGGCGCCGCCGCGATTCTCGATAACGATCGATTGGCCCAGCGCGGCACGCAATCGGTCCTGCACGATGCGTGCGATGACGTCGGTGCCGCCGCCGGGGGGATAAGGCACCACGAGGCGGATCGGCCTATCGGGGTAGCTTCCCTGCGCGTGCGGCGAGCCAGCCGCCACCAAGGCTGCGGCCCCGATGGCGTGCAAAAGCAATCGTCTGCGAATCACTGTCGTCTCCTCATGAACCGCAGCTCAAACGAAGTTCTTGTACTTCGACAGATGGCGCACCGGCTTCGAAAGTGCATCGCGCCGGAATGGATCGCCCAATTCCTTGGTGACCATCAATTCGAGTACGGTCGTTTTGCCTTCGCCCTGGTTCTTGACCGACTGCTGCAGCGCGCCGCCGACGTCGGACAGCTTGTCAACCAGAATTCCTTCGCAACCAAAGCTCTTCGCAACAGCGACCCAGCTTGGGTTTTCGAGCTCGACACCTTGATAGCGCTGCGCATAGAAGTCCACGTGATTCTTTTTCTCGGCGCCCCATTGGCCGTTGTTGAAAAGCACGACAGTGACGCCGATTTTCTCGCGCGCGCAGGTCAGCAGCTCATTCAGGCTGATTCCCCAGGCGCCGTCACCGACGTACGCAATGGCGGGCCGCTCCGGTGCAGCGACCTTGGCGCCGCACGCAACCGGAAAGGCGTAACCGCAATTGCCGAAACTCATCGCTGCCAGCATCGAGCGCGGCTGCTCAAAACGCAGATACGAATTCGACACCGAGCAGATGTTGCCGATGTCGGTCGACACCACTGCATGTTTGGGCATCGCACGTTCCAGCTCACGCAGCATCTGGCGCGGGTGCATGTAGCTTGAATTCTTGGAGATTTCGACCGAATACGCATCGGTCTCGTGCGTCCACCTGTCGAGCTCCTGCTCCCAAGCGGCCTTTTCCGCCCTGATTTTCCCGTCGCGCTCCGCCTTGTTCTGCTGGCAAGCGAGCGTTTTGCCCTGCAGGCGCCGCAGTAGTGCAAGTGCCGCGGCCTTGGCGTCGCCGTTGATGCCTACCGAGATCGGCTTGACCAGCCCGAGCATCTTGGAGTCAACATCGATCTGGATGATCTTCGCGTCGTTCGGCCAGTAGTCGAGGCCGTACTGGGGCAGCGTGCCGAAGGGTCCGAGCCGCGAGCCGAGCGCCAGCACGACATCGGCCTGGCCAATCAATTTCATCGCCGCTTTCGATCCCTGATAGCCGAGTGGCCCGCACCACAACGGATGTGATGCCGGGAAAGTATCGTTGTGCAAGTAACTGTTCGCGACCGGTGCATGCAGCAACTCGGCCAGTGCAATCGCCTCTTTCATTCCATCGGCGAACATCACCCCCCCACCAGCGAGGATGACCGGAAACTTGGCCTCCGCCAGCGTGCGTGCTGCTTCGTCGAGCGCGGCTTCGTCGCCGGCGCCACGGCCGATGCGGATCGGTTGCGGGATCTCGACTTCGATGTCGCCGTAGAAAAAGTCGCGCGGAATATTCAGTTGCGTCGTGCCCATTTCGAGCAGCGCGCGGTCGAAGCAGCGCGCCGTGATCTCGGCGATGCGCTTCGCGTTCATCACATGCCCCTGGTACTTGGTGATCTTCGAGAAAATCGGCAGTTGCTCGGTCTCCTGAAAGCCGCCGAGTCCCATCGTCATCGAGCCCGTTTCGGGTGTGATGAGAACCACCGGTGAATGCGCCCAGTACGCAGCCGCGGCGCCGGTCACGAAATTGGTGACGCCGGGACCATTCTGTCCGATGCACACGCCATGACGGCCCGATACGCGCGCATACCCATCTGCCATGTGCACGGCGCCCTGCTCGTGCGCGACTGGAATGAAACGGATGCCCGCGGCCGGGAAGATGTCGAGCGCGTCCATGTACGCCGACCCGACGATGCCGAATATATCGGTTACCCCTTGCGCCACCATCGTTTCAACGAACGCCTCGGACGGCGTCATTTTCTGCCGCCCCTGAACCACGGTCCGGTTCGGTTGCTTCATGTCGGTCATTCTTATCCTCGCTTGGGTGACGCCACGGTTTTTACTTTACGCTGGTTGCATGCGGAGCGATATTAACGGCGTTCGCTGTGCGGGAGAGAGTCAAAGAATGAGTGAAGACACTGAGAAGGTCGAGATCCATCGCGGGCTCAGCGGCGTCTACTTCGAGCGCTCGAGCGTCTGCGACATCGATGGGCGCGCCGGCGAGCTGCGCTACCGCGGGTACTCGATTCACGATCTCGCCCAACGCTCGACCTTCGAGGAGACTTGCTACCTACTGCTCAAAGGAGAGTTGCCCGGCAAGGAGGAGCTCGCTCGCTTTGACGCCGACCTGAAAGCCGCGCGCAAGTTGCCTGCTGAAATCTACAAACTCATTGAAATTACAAAGGATGCGCATCCGATGGATGTGCTGCGTACCGCGGTGTCGGCGCTCGCTGCCTTCGATCCCGACGTCGCCGACAACTCGCCGCTGGCGATCCTGCGCAAAGGCGTGCGGCTCGCCTCGCAGGTGCCGATGATCGTCGCGGCGCACGAGCACATCCGCAACGGCCGTGCGCCGCCGGCACCCGACCCGGCACTCGGACACGCCGCGAATTTCTTCTACATGCTGAAGGGCTCGGCGCCGAGCGCGGACGCTGCGCGGTTGATGGACACCGACATGATTCTGCACGCCGAGCACGGCTCGAACGCGTCGTCGTTCACTGCTCGAGTCGTGGCGGGCACCGAAGCCAACCTGCACGCCGCGATCACGGCGGCGATCGCTGCGCTATCGGGCCCGGCGCACGGCGGGGCAGCCGAGAATGTGATGAACATGGCGCAGGAGATCGGTGAGGCCGCCAACGCACCCGAGTACGTCAGGCGTAAGCGGGCCAACAAGGAGCCGGTGATGGGCTTTGGGCACCGCGTGTACCGCGCTGAAGATCCGCGCGCGCGTCACATGCGCGCGGGCGTCGAGACGCTCTCACGCGAGATGGGCCAGCCGAAGTGGTACGAGATTCTGCAGGCGCTGGTGAAGGCGATGGAGCGCTATGCGCGCCACGGCGTGAACGTCAACGTCGACTTCTACGCCGGCGTCGTCTATTACCTGAATGGGATTTCGGCGGATCTTTTCGTACCGATCTTCGCGATCGGCCGCGTGCCAGGCTGGACCGTGCAGGTGCTCGAGCAGATGGAAAACAACATCCTGATCCGCCCGCTCACGCTGTACAACGGACCACAGCCGCGCGAGTACCTTCCCTTACATCTGCGCTGAGAGAAGCACCGCGGCGGCGACGATGTCCTCGACGCTCGCACCACGCGACAGGTCGCTGATGGGACGCGCGAAACCCTGCAGGACCGGTCCAATGGCGCGCGCGCCGGCAAGGTGCTGGGTGAGCTTGTAAGCGATGTTGCCGGAGTCGAGATCCGGGAAGATCAGCACGTTGGCGCGGCCCGCCACGGCGCTTTCGGTCTTGACCTTTGTCTTTGCAATGGAATCGACCAGGGCGGCGTCGGCCTGCAGCTCGCCGTCGATCGCGAGTCGCGGGTCGCGTACTCGGGCGATAGCTAGCGCGCGTACGACCTTCTCGGTACGGGGGTGACGGGCGCTGCTCTTGGTGGAGAAGGAAAGCAGCGCGACGCGCGGCTCCTCAGCGAGCAGCGCGCGGCAGCTCGCCGCCGAAGCAAGCGCGATGTCGGCGAGCTGCTCGGCGTCGGGCTCGGCGTTGACTGCGCAATCGGCGTAGATCAGAACCCGGTTCTGCAGGATCATCAGGAAGAAGCTCGAAGGCGTGCGGATACCCTCTGCGAGCCCGATTGTCATCAGCCCGGCCTCGATCACACGCGCCGTCGTATGCGCGACCCCCGCGAGCATCGCGTCGGCATCGCCCGCCTTGACCATCATGCCGGCATGCAGCAGCGGTTTGCGCACCGCGCGCTGCGCGACTCTCGGATTGCCGTAGAGCTCGGCATACGCGGCGAGCCGCGGGCTCGACTCTGGATCCAGCAGAAGGATTGGCTCTGCAAGCCCTTCGCCTTTCAGTCTGCGCGCAGCCTCGACGATGCGTTCATCAGAGACCTCTGGCAGCACGATGCGCCGGGGCTGGCGGCGGGCCCGCTGGAATAGTTTGTCAAGAACATCCACGCGAAGGACGCAGCGCTCGATCCTACGGCGTCTTTGGTGTCTTGTAGGGAACCTCCTTCTGCAACGGCTTCCAGACTGTTTCGTAGCCGACAAACCCCTTTTCGTTCGGCAGCATTGGACGCGTCGTATAGAAGCGCGTAACGCCGTCAGGAACTCTGGTGATCGGCTTTTGCTCGCTCATAAGTCACCCCATTTGTCGTGAAAGTCAGGACTCAAGCCCCGTGAAAAAAGTTAAGTCGTCCATCGCCCCTCAAACCGGCGTCATTATCGACGGGTCGATCTTCGGCGCGGCACCCACAGCTCCACCGGCTTTCATCTCCTCGTCGGTCGCGTTGCGCACCGTCACTATCTCGAGCGTGAAGACGACCTCCCTGCCGCAAAGCGGATTGTTTCCGTCGACCGTCAGCGTTTCGCCGTCGATTCGCGTCACGATGAAGCTGCGCGTTCGACCCCGGTCGTTCTCCATGAGGATGGCGGTGCCGACCTGACGGTACTCTTCGGGCACGTTCTCGATAAGATCGGTGAACACGAGCGACTCGTCCCGCGGCCCAAAGATGTGATTGCCGTCGATCCGCACTTCGGTCACGTCGCCGGCGGACTTACCCTCCAGTCCGCGGTGGACCGAAGGCGCCAGAATTTCATCGTGTCCGTGAACGTAACCTAACGGAAACTCGACGCAGCTGAGAACGTGGCCCGTTTCCCGGTCGGTCACCTTGTAGGTGAGCTCGACAAACTTGCCGTCCCGGATCTCTTCGCTCATGCAACAGGAGTCCGTTCGCTCAGAAAATCGACGCCGCGAAAATCCTGATATCACCATCTTCGTAGCCGAGGACAAGCCTGCCGAGCCATTCACCCGGCCTCTTGGTGCTCCGTTGACGGTATAGGACCGTCACATGTTCGCCGCGGCGAATGATGCCCAGATAGTCGGCATGTCCGGAGAGGTTTCTGGCCAGCTCGCTATTGGCGAACTGGTGATTCACTACGACCTCATTCATCGTAAGCGCGAGCGACTTGGCGAACTTCTGCACGAACTCTGCGTACTTACCCTCGTTGGAGGCCTTGACAAGATCGCGCCACAGGGGATCGGCGATGGCGCGTATCTCCTCATCAGTTCTTTCGACGATGTTCACGCCGTCAGTTTCTGCGGCGTAGCGTCGCTGATCGTCGTCGGCTCCTCATCCGCAATCAGGTGATAGCAAGGTGCCTTCTCCATCTCGTACTCGCCAGATTCCGGATCGCGGCGCGACACGGTCAGTACGTGCCAGTTCTCGTCGTCTAGCTGCATGACGTCGCCGCGGTAGTAGTACCCCGGCCAGCGTGTTTCCTTGCGGAACAGCGTGTGTTGCGTGACGCACTCCGCGGCGCGATGACGATGCTTCAATTCCCACGCACGCAGCAGTTCGTGAAGATCCTTTGCGGCCACGCTCTCAAGATCTTCCTCCATGATCTTGAGCTTCTTGAGGCAGATGTTTAGAAGCTTCTCGTTGGTCATGTAACCGACGGTATAGCCACCGCAATACTCGTCCATCAGCTTCTGCAGGCGATCCAGACCCTGCTGAGGATTGATGAAGTGCGGATTGACGGTACCCGCCACGACTGCGTTGCGGTATGTCCTGTAATGCTGCAGCGGTTTGTAGATCTCGTTCCTGCGGCGCTCGATCTGCGCAGTGGATACGACGATGCCTTCGCCCTTTCCGTCGTCGATGTACTTGCAGGCCGCCTTCGCGGCAAGACGGCCCTCGGTAAACGAGCCGGATGAGAAGGCGTGAGGCGTACCGCCGACCGCGTCACCCGCGCCGAAAAGACCTTCGACCGTCGTCATGCGGTTGTAGCCCCAGAAATACTCGGGCGGTGAAACGTCCTCGGGACCCGAGCACCACGCACCTGAGCACGTTGCGTGCGACCCCATGACATAGGGCTCAGACGTAGTCAGTTCGGGATTCTCGTTTTTGGGATCCACGTCGGTGGCAGCCCAGAGGACCGCCTGGCCCACGGTCATGCCCAGGAAGTTCTCCCAGCCGACCTCTTCCAGGTGGGGGTCCTGGAAGGCCTGCATGGTCACCATGTGTATGGGGCCGCGGCCGGCGGCCACTTCGCTGATGATGCAATGGTTGCGCAAGCAGGTCGGTATCGGCCGATGAGTCAGGTGTGAGACTTCCGGATCGAGATACTCCTTGCCGACCATTTTCTGCAACGCGGGGAACCACTTGGATTCGTACTCTTCGCCCAGCGCGTTCTGCGTGTAGGTCTTCAGGTGCAGGAAGTACGCGCCCACCGGACCGTAACCATCCTTGAAACGGGCCAGCACAATCCGATTTTCCATCTGCGTCATCTTGGCGCCGACGTTGATCATGAGTCCGTACGCCGACGCGGACGACCACGGCGCATACCAGGTGCGCCCGGCACCTTCGCCCGTCGAGCGCGTCTTGAAGATGTTGGAAGCGCCGCCCGCGCCGCAGATGACGGCCTTGGACTTGAAGACGTGGTAGTTGCCCGTGCGGACGTTGAAGCCGACGGCACCGGCAACTCGATCCGGCTTGGCTTCATCCATCAGCAGGTGCGTGACGCAGATGCGGTTGAAGACCTTGTCCGCCGATTTTTTGGCAGCCTCGGCGACGATGGGCTTATAGGACTCGCCGTGAATCATGATCTGCCATCGGCCTTCACGCAGATAGCGCCCGGTTTTTGGGTCCTTCATGATGGGCAGGCCCCACTCTTCGAACTGATGCACGGTGGAGTCGACGTGACGGGCCATGTCGAACAGCAGGTCTTCCCGCACCAGTCCCATCAGGTCGATGCGAGCGTAGCGGACATGATCCTCGGGATTGTTCTCGCCCCAACGGGTCCCCATGTAGCAGTTGATTGCGTATAGCCCCTGGGCGACGGCGCCGGATCGATCGATATTGGCCTTCTCGGCAATGACGATCTTCTTGTCCTGCCCCCAGAACCTGGCCTCCCAGGCGGCACCCGTGCCGCCAAGACCCGCACCGACGACGAGAATGTCGATGTTGTCTTCAATGATCGTTTGGTAGGCCATCAGTAGTACACGCCCTGCTTGAGCTTGAGGCCGGCGTCCTTAAGTGTCCGCAGTCCCCCGTCATCGAGACGGATGTATTTAGGTTCGTTGTACAGGAGCTGACTCTCGCGCATCTCCTTGCTGGGCGCGGGAACATCGGCGAGCTTGGGGATCGCGGTCCCCCACGGCTTCGTCGTAATCGGAGACAGAAAGTTTTTCTCCGTGCCGTTTCGGAACTTGATCTTCCACGCGATCGTGCCTTTGCGTTCGTCGCGATCGACTCGAACGCTGTGACCCAACGGCGCGAAATCCGCATACCCGCGGACATCGATCGCATGCTGGGGACAAGCCTTCACACAGGAGTAGCACTCCCAGCACATGTTCGGTTCGATGTTGTAAGCGCGACGAGTCGTCTCGTCGATGTGCATGATGTCCGACGGACAGATGTCGACGCAGTGTCCGCATCCGTCGCACCTCGTCATGTAGACGAAGGTAGGCATGACTGGCTCCTTGAGCGGTTCTTGATGAAATTGTTTTCTGTCTTCTTTTCAATAGTGACGTGGAGCCTCGCGCTTGATGCCGAGTCCCATGTCCATCGGAGCGTCCCGCAACAGTTCCATGGAATGCCTCTTTCGTTGCTCCGGATCGTCACGCGTCTGCGCCGGCAGGTTCTCGGCCGTGCCGTCGGCCTTGGATACCCGCTTTTCGAAGGCTGCCGCCGGCTTGAAGAACATGTGAGCGAATTTCGACCACGGCACGCCGACAAAGAGCACGATGGTCGCAAGGATGTAGAGCCAGAAGAGCACGCCCATGCCGCCGCCCCTGGCGGCCCACGCGACCGCGAGAGTCACGCTCACCAGCAGTGACAGAACGAAGAGATCCGCCTTCGTCAGGCGGAATGGCGAGTGGCCTTCGGAGGTGACGTCAACACGGATGAAGAACCAGAACCAGTAGCCACCAACCAGCACCATCAGGGCGCCGATCCACCACAGCATGGGCCAGATCGACGGCGTGGCTGCCGCGCCAGTGGGATAGCGGAACACCATAACCGCAGTGGCCACCAGATAAAGAATGAACCCATACATGCCGAGCAGGTGCGCCACCCGGCGTTTCGGGTTACAGAACTCTCCCGAAGCGAGCACGTCGACTACCGCGGTCTGCACGGCAATCGAGACGAGCTCGCCGCCGCCCAGCTTGCGGCCCTTCGCCCTTGACGTACGCATGTTGGTGAAGAAATAACCTGCGCTACCCTTGTGGATGATGTCGAACAGCGTACCTATCACCACTGCGATGGCCATCACGACCAGGAACCCCTGCAAGAAGCCGGCCGGCAACGACGCGCCCGCGACCGCGAATGGATTGATACTCAGCATGGAATCTTCCCTCTCTTAGGCCTTGCTAACGAGGCTCCCTCGCAAAAAACGGCCCGCTCGGATGCGCCGGGTTCACGTTCGCAACGGATGCTCGACTGTGCCACGCGCTTCGCATATCCGCCAATTCAACTCGTTTATCCGCCGATAAGCCATTGGCTCGTCGCGACAGGTAGCAACTGCGCAAGGTACGCCCGGGTATTATGAGCGTGGTGCCGCAGTGCAGTGCGGCCACTTGATGAGTGGTTGCCCTCGTGTCGGATCGAAGACTCCAGGTATTCAATGCCGTGGCGAAACACCTGTCGTTCACCAAGGCGGCAGAGACGCTGTTCATGACGCAGCCTGCCGTGACTTTTCAGGTCAGGCAGTTGGAGGAGCAGCTGAACACGCGCCTCTTCGATCGCGCTCAGGGACGTATCAGTCTCACCTTCGCCGGCACCATTGCGTTCGAGTACGCGGATCGCATCCTTGCTCTGTCTGAAGAGCTTGACTCGCGCATGAAGGAGTTGAGCGGGCAGCTCGCCGGCCCGTTGTTGATTGGCGCGAGCACTACCATCGCCGACTTCTTGCTGCCGCAGATTTTGGGCGCATTCAAGGTACGTTATCCAGCGGTCATTCCACGACTCTTCGTTGCCAACTCAGAAGCGGTACAGGCGCGAATCGCGGAGCGAAGTCTTGATCTCGGTTTCATCGAGGGTGATTCTCACCTGCCAACGCTGGGTGCCGACGTGTGTTGTGAAGACGAGCTCCAGGTTGTGTGCGCGCCATCGCATTCGCTGGCGAAGCGCCAGCGCGCGACACCGCAGTCGCTGATGGAACACGCGTATATCAGCCGCGAGGTGGGTTCCGGAACCCGCGAAGTTATCGACAACTATTTGGAAAAAGCCGGTCTTGCATCCGACTCGCTTCAGGTCGCGATGGAAGCAGGCAGCCCTGAAGCGCTGAAGGGTTTGGTTGCAACCGGCCTCGGCTTTGCGATCATGTCACGTGCGACAGTCGCCAAGGAGGTTCGGCTTGGAGAACTGGTAAGGATACCTCTATCGCCGCGCTTGATACGTCACTTGTCGGTCGTGTATCCGAAGGAAAGGTTTCAATCCAGCCTCATCAACAGCTTCGTACAGTTTGCGAAGGAGCGGCTTGCAGACGTGCAAGACGCCGATGACTACGCTGCGAGACCTGCGTAATGATCGCGGAGAATTTCGAGAACCTCCGGCCGCGAGAACTCAGTCGGCACCGCGCTGCCTTCGAATAGCAATTTACGCAGTTGCGTGCCCGACACCTGCAACTGGTCCTTTTCGCCATGTGGGCAGGTGCGGCCCGACGCCATCCCGCCGCAGGCGTAACACCAGAACGCAACATCGATCTTCAGAGGCTGCGTATCGAGCGAGCCCACAGGAATCTCGTCGAAGATTTTGTGCGCATCGAACGGGCCATAGTACTTGCCGACACCGGCATGATCGCGCCCGACAATCAGGTGCGAGCAGCCGTAGTTCTGGCGAAACAGCGCGTGCAGCAGCGCTTCGCGCGGGCCGGCATAGCGCATGTCCAACGGATAACCGGCCTGCACAACGGTGCCAGCACGGAAGTATTTTTCGATCATCACCGCGATCGCGCGGGTTCGCACCTCGGCCGGGATGTCGCCGGACTTCAGATTGCCGAGCAGTGAGTGAACCAGGACACCGTCGCAGACCTCGATTGCGATCTTGGCCAGATACTCATGCGAGCGATGCATCGGATTGCGCGTTTGAAACGCCGCGACGCGCGACCACCCGAGCCGCTCGAATTCGTTGCGAGTCTCGGCGGGCGTCATGAACAGTTCGCCGTACTTCGCCTTGAAGCCGCCGTCGGAGAGCACCTGCACCGGCCCAGCGAGATTCACGTCTCCCTGCTGCATGACCATTTTTACGCCAGGGTGCTCAAGGTCTGTAGTTCGGAACACGGACAAACACTCGTGCGCTTTATCGATCGAGTACTTCTCCGAAACCTTCATCACTGCGAGTACGTCGCCGTCTTCATCAGCCAGTGCGATGTCGTCGCCGACGCGAATCGAATCGGCGGTCTTTGCATCGACCGACAACGTGATCGGGATTGGCCAGAAAAGGCCATTCGCCGTCCGAAAGCCGTCGCAGACCCCTTCCCAGTCGCCGCGCGTCATGAAGCCTTCGAGCGGGGTGAAGCCACCGATACCGAGCATGATCAGATCGCCCTTCTCGCGTGAACTGACGCGCACCGCCCGCAACGTTCGCGCGCGTGCCCGCGCGGCCGTGAGCGACTCGCCCGCAGGCATCAGCGGCTTGAGGGGCCCTCCTCCGTGCGGCGTGACTAGTGCAGGCAAGAGCGCTCCGTGACGAGTCCGCTTATCTTGCGATCGCCATGTTCCTGCTCGGCGCAAGGATCTCGTCGTTGTGCTGCCCCAGCGCAGGCGGATCGCGACGGACAGGAAAGCCCCGGCCAGAGAAGCGCAGCGGCGAGCCGAAGGTGCGCGTGCGCGTGCCGCGATTACGCGGGCACCCACAAGCGAACAACGCTGCTACTTCTTCTGTTCTTCCGCAGGCGGCGGAACAACAATGACGGTGCTGCCCGATTTTCCGGGCGCACCGGGTGCGCCTTCGGGGCCGGGCGCGCCCGCAGGACCTTGCGGACCCGGAACAGGAGTAGGCACCGTAACGACCGCCGGCGCGGGCGCGGGAGCCGGCGTGGGGACCGGAACCGGCTGCACGACGGTTTCTTTCTGACACGCCGCCACCCCAAGCGCGGCGGCGATGGTCGCTGCTGCGAATATCGAACGTTTCATCGTTTCCCTCTCATTCTTGTGGACTCGCCTGCTGCGTAAAGCAGAAACCGTACCCATTGTCGCCTTCGGCAGTTCCCAGACCGATGAAAACTGTCGCCCAAGAAAAAGGGGCTTGCATCAGCTGCAAGCCCGTGAATCATCTGGCGCGCCCGGCAGGATTCGAACCCACGACCCCTTGGTTCGTAGCCAAGTACTCTATCCAACTGAGCTACGGGCGCAGGGGCGTGAAGTTTATCATCGCCTGCGCGTCACGTGTCGTGTCTCACCGACGCGTTCAACGCAGCGGCGAGCGCCGCGTCGCCGCCGACGATGTCTTCCCACTTCAGTTCGACACCGTTGCGGTGTCCCTTTTGAGTCAGCTTCAAGCCGGTTGGCCCGAGGGTCAAAGTAAACGGCTTGTCCTTGATCGAAATCTCGCGCTTCAAATCCTTGGTCAATGCAGTCGCCATCGTGCCTCCGTTTCAACCCGCAAGTATTTGCGCCGCCCGCTTGGTTGTCTGCCGCGTGCGCTTGTAGTCTATCCAAGGATCGGCCCGCTGCTTTTTCAGACGGCCAAGCGCATTGACGGTGTTCCATTGACTTGCGCTCTGCAACGCCTCGAGCTCGTGCCACGCCAGCGGCATCGATACGCCCAGGCCGGGCCGTGCGCGCGCTGAAAATGCAGCGGCGGTGGTGGCGCCACGACCATTGCGCAGGTAATCAATGAAGATCTTTCCGAGCCGGTTTTTCGGACCGCTTACCGCCACGAAGCGCTGCGGTACCGTGCGTGCGAGGTGGACGACGACCGCCTCGGAAAAATCCTTCACCTCGTCCCAGTCGGCCACCGGGCTCAGAGGGACAACGACGTGCAAGCCCTTGCCGCCGCTCGTCTTCAGAAATGATTTCAACTTCAGCTCATCGAGAAATGTCTTGGTCAGCATCGTTCCCTCGACGACGTGCTGCCACGTCACACCCTCACCGGGATCGAGGTCGAACAAAATGCGGTCCGGATTTTCGATCGATTTGACGGTGGCATTCCAAGTGTGAAACTCAATGACGTTCAGCTGCGCAGCCTGAATCAACGCCGTCGCAGTCGCTATCTCCAGCATCGGCGGGTGGCCCGGCAAAAAAGAAGGGTCGAGCTCGTTGATGCCAGGGATGCGCAGCGTATCGACGTGCTTCTGAAAAAATAACTGCCCGCTAATTCCGCTGGGCCCGCGCACCAGCGATGTCGGGCGACCCTTCAGGTGCGGCAGCATGTACTCGGCGATGCCTTCGTAGTAACGCACCAGATCGAGCTTCGTCAGGCCGGCGCTTTGATCGATTACACGCTCGCCGTGGCTGATCTTCACGCCGAGCGCGGTCGCCGCAGCGGCCTTCGTCGCTTTCGCCGCGTTCGTCGCTTTGATTGCTTTCGGCGCTTTGCCTGCCTTGGCTACATTCGCCCTTTTTTTCGGCATCGATGTCGGTTCGGCAACTGCGACCGCTTCTTCCTTTGTGATTTTCTCCGCCAGCTTATCGGTTCGCAGGCCGTGAAACACGGAGTGTCGTATGCGCCCGTCCTGTGTCCACTCGCCGAACGACACCTCAGCCACCAGCTTGGGGTTCACCCAATGGCCCCTGACGCCGGCTGGCAGTGGATCAAACGGTGGCTTCACCACCCTCAGTGCGCTGAGTTTCTTCAGCAGATCGTTCAACGTCTTTTGATCGAAACCAGTGCCGACGTTGCCCGCGTACAGCAGATGTCCCTGCAGATCGTGCACACCCAGCAGCAGCGAACCGATACCGGTGCGGCTCCCCTTCGGATCGGTGTAGCCGCCGATGACGAACTCCTGGCGTTGCGTGCACTTTAACTTTATCCAGTTGGGCGAACGGGCCGATACATAAGAAGAGTCGGCGCGCTTGCCGATCACTCCTTCGAGTCGAAGTTTGCACGCCGCCTCGAGTAATGAGCCGGCATCGGCGTCGAAGTCCTCGCTGAACTTCAGATGGTCCGACGTGTTTTTCGCCATCAGCTGCCGCAGCAGATTCCGGCGCTCGCGCAGCGGCACTTGCCGCAGATCGTGACCAGCGTAGTACGGCAGATCGAACACGAGGTAGCGAATGTCGGCAGTTGCTGCGGCGTCGAACGCATTCTGCAGCGCCTGAAAGTCGGTGCGCCCTTGCCCTGATTCGATCACGATTTCGCCGTCGATCCACCCGCTCGGAAGCTGGAGTGTCGCGATTGACTTGGCAAGGTGCTTCATTCTCGAAGTCCAGTCGTGTCCGCGACGCGTGAAGAGTCGGATATCGCTGCCATCGACCCGCGCGAGCACACGATAACCGTCGAACTTTATTTCGTAGATCCAATCGCCGCGGCTCGGCGCCGCGGCCGCCAGTGTGGCGAGCTGCGGTGATAAGGCGAGCGGCAGCTTGGCCAGGCGCGCGCCCTCGGGGAGCTGCAGCGCCGCCGCGCTGCGCCTCTTGGAAGTCGCGTTGCTGCGTGATTTGGCGGCTGGCGCCGACTTCGATGCTGACGTACCGCTTTGCGCATTGACGCTATCCGGCAATGCTTCGGTGATGTCGTATTCGGCCGCCGGCCTTGCGGTTTCGTCGCGCTCCTTGATCAGCAGCCATGGGTCCTGCCGCTCGCCCGCTCGCCCCCGCATTCGAATCAGGGTCCAGCGCCCATGGAGCTTCTCTCCGTGCAGCTCGAACTTCAGCTTGCCTTCGCGGTAGCCTTCGCTGGCATCGCCGATCGGAACCCATGTTCCGCGATCCCAGACAATCACGGTGCCGGCGCCGTACTGGCCGGGTGGAATAACGCCTTCGAAAGTTGCATAGGCGAGCGGATGATCCTCGACGTGCACTGCCATCCGCTTGTCGGCAGGATCCAGGCTCGGACCTTTCGGCACCGCCCAGCTCTTTAAAGTGCCGTCGAGCTCGAGGCGAAAATCGTAGTGCAGCCGGCGCGCGGCGTGTTTCTGGATGACGAAGCTCAGTGCCTTGCCGGAGCGAGTGACGGCGCCCTTCGGTTCAGCGGTGACGCCGAAGTTGCGTTTGGTCCAATACTTCTGCAGGGTATCTGCCATCGTCGACGCGGGGCCGAGGTGCGGGGAGCAAAATCCACCAACCTGTCCGTCACTGAATCACGATACGAGTTTACCGTTCACTGCGTGGTCAACTGGGAGCCTGTCGGGTTGCAGAGCGAAAACTTATGCCAATGAAGAGAGTTGCAAAAAAGAAAGCCCAAGAAGTGGAAAGCGGCGTCGAGTCAGTGATGCGAAGTCTGTTTCGCTCCTTCGCGATGCTCGCCGCACAAGCTGCGGATGGCCGACCACAACTGCGCGGGTTGCGTGTCGCTCACGACCCGAAGGCGGATCGTTTCGTTGCAGTACATCTCGGTGCACGAGTTGAATTCTTACTGCGCATCGACGTCGATAGTGTTCCTCCGCAGGCAGACGTTGAATGCAGGCCGATCGATTCCGCTGGAGCAACTGGGCAAATGACGACCGCTCGATTTCGCTTCAATGAATCCGGCATCGTCTGCGAGTCGACGGTTCCGGAGTTGGTCAATGAACGACTCGATCAGAAGGCGGGAGCCTGGAGCATTCTCGCTGCCGTGCTGTGGGACGCTCTGCAGGTGCAGTCCTAACCGGAAATGCCAGCAACCGCTTCCAGCAATAGCGGACTTGGGCTCCGGCCAAAGCGTCAACTTTCGGGCGTGCCAAATGTCTGCAATGCGGCGAGAGCGGAGGTTGCCGCGCGTGATTCTCTACCTCTGCACGTCGTAGCAGTCCGGACCGGTACTTCATTCCTACCGTTCTCCCGACGCGCGCTTCAAGTGCCCAATTTCGACATTGATGCCCGAGTGGTCTGAGCCGATCCAAGCGCTTTCTTCCTGAACGGTGCACGACAGCCGCATCGATCGCGCCGCCAATGCGGCGAGTTGGGATGTTTCATCCGGAGCGACCGCGACCACGTCGAGGTTGCGATTGCGCGCGAGTGCTTCAGCGTTCTGCTGCCACCACAAGTCGAGCTTGCGACCCCCGTAACCCAGGACCACGACGCGGCGGGCGCGGCCACACGCCTTGCGAACGGAGCGCTCATCGGGCAGCCCGACATCGATCCAAAGCTCGATGGCGCCGGTGGGATCCTTTTGCCACAGGTCGGGCTCGTCGTCCGTCGATATCCCGCGTCCGAACTTGAGGTCCTCATGCGCGTGCAGTGCGAACGCCAACAGACGGATCATCAGTCGTTCTTCGGTTTCCGACGGATGGCGCGCCAGAGCAAGGACATGGTCGGCGTAATAGCCTCTCGCGATGTCGGCGATGGAGAGTTCAGCCTTGTAGATCGTGGAACCTAGTGCCATTGGATACGCGTTCAGTAGCAGTATTGGGCGTCACTTGCCTTGCGGCGTCCTATGATCTTGCATGACTTCGCTTCTTCCGTCGCGCGGTCCGCTCCCCGACGCGGGCCGCGCGACTCTGACGTGGTTCGCGGGTTGGTGGCGGATCATCCATTTCGGTGCGCTGATTCTCGTATTGGCGCTCTCGCCCTCGAGCTATGCCGGACCGAACCGAGCGGCGCTGGCGCGGCACGTTTACGAGGACACCGCACCGATACTGCTTTCGTTCGTCGTGCTGTCGTCGCTGGTCAGCCTGGTGATCATCCGCATCGTTGTCGTGACGGCGGTGAGCTACGGCCTCTCGCAGTACGCGCTGGAGATGGTCGTGCGCGTGCTGGTGCTCGAGCTGATTCCTCTGACTGCAGCTGTGTTCGCCGCGCTCCGCTGCGCGCTCCCTAATGCCGCGGAGATCTCGGAGCTACGCCGGCGCGGCGAATTCGATGTGCTTGCCCAGCAGGGCGTAGATCCGCTGCAGCGCGAAGTACTGCCGCGCGTGGTGTCGGCCATGTTTTCCTCGCTGATGCTGGCGGGCCTAAGCTGTGCGGTGACAGCACTGCTGGCTTACGTGTCGGTCTACGGCTTTACGACCGGCGCGTTTCAAGGCTACACGCGCACGTTTGGACACGTGTTCAATCCGGCCGTGTCGATTATCTTTGCGCTGAAGTGCTTCTTGTTTGGCCTTGCGGTCGCGTTGATTCCGGTCGCGTCGGTTCTTTACGATCGCTCCCGCGCACGCATGCGAACGAGCATGGAATTGCAAAGCCTGGTTCGTATTTTTGTGGTGATCGTGCTGATCGAAGTGGCGTCGCTGGTGGGTAACTACTACTGAGATCCGCGGAAACCTGAAATGAGAGAAGAACCCTCAGCACCATCGCCACACCCGAACGTGGAGTTCAAGGCGGCGCTGCTGCTAGCGCTGCTGTTGCTGCTGATTGCCGGCACGGTTGTGTACCTGTTGTACGCGCGTGGAGCGTTCGAGGCGTCCCAGCGTCTGGTGCTGATAGCGGACGATTCCGAAGGCGTCCCGGTTGGCATGGACCTGACGTTCTCCGGGTTTCCAATCGGACGCGTGCGGCGCATCGAACTGGCCGAAGACGGAGTTACGCGCATCATCATCGATGTGCCGCGCAAGGACGCACACTGGCTGCGCGTATCCAGCGTGTTCACGCTCACCCGTGGGCTGCTGGGTAACACCGCGCTGAAGGCATTCAGCGGGATTCTGTCGGATCCGCCCCTGCCGGACGGCGCGGAGCGCAAGGTGTTGCTCGGCGACGCGACCGCCGAGATTCCGCGCCTGGTGGCCGACATGCGCGAGCTTGTCAGTAACCTGAGGGCGCTGAGCGCTCAAGACTCGTCGCTCGCCGCGAGCCTGGGCAACGTGCGCGACCTCACCGAAAAACTGAAAGGCCCGCGTGGCGCACTCGGGATGCTGCTCGGTAACGAAGCCGATGCGAAGAAGTTGGTCACGGCGCTCGATCGCGCCAACGCATTGCTCGCCAGAGTCGACGGCTTGGCGGCCAAGGCTGACGCGCAGGCGTTCGGTCGCGAAGGCCTGGTGCCCGAAGCGCGCGCCGCAATCGTGCAACTGAATGCGGCGCTGGCCGATGCGCGCACGAGCCTGAAGAAAGTCGACTCCATCCTTGAAGACGCGCAGGTTGCGGCGGGCAATGCACGCAATGCGACCGCAGACCTCGGCGCCTTGCGCGCTGAGGTCGATACGAGTCTGCGCAAGGTGAGTCGCATGATCGACGAGGTGAATCGACGTTGGCCATTCGCGCGCGACCCGAAGTTGAAGCTCCCATGAAACGAGTACTCGCCTCGTTTATCGTCAGCGCATTGATCGGAGCATGCGCGAGCGGCCCGCCGGTTCCCGACTGGGAATCGAACGCCAAGACCTCAATCGATTACGCTGTAGCGGCCTACCTCACGGGCGACACGCGGCTCGCCGACAGCGACTTCGAACGAGCGCGCAGCGAGATCGCACGCACCGGTCGCATCGACCTGCTCGGCCGCGCTGAACTGGTGCGCTGCGCCGCGCGCGTGGCGAGCCTTGTGTTCGAACCCTGTGACGGCTTCGAAAAACTCAGGAGCGACAGCGCTGCACCTGAGCGTGCGTACGCGGACTACCTCGCTGCGCGGGTGCAGCCACAGGACATCGCCCTGCTTCCGCCGCAGCACCACGCAGTAGCGGCAACAAATCTGAGCGCGGAGAACGCCGTCGCCGCGCTGCGCGGGATCGAAGATCCATTATCGAGGATGGTCGCGATCGGCGTGTTGTTTCAAGCCGGGCGTGCGCATCCGACGGCGGTCGCGCTTGCCGCCGACACGGCATCCGCGCAGGGTTGGCGGCGTCCGCTGCTCGGCTGGCTAAACGTACAGCACGCGCTGGCCGAGAAGGCGGGAGACGCAGATGAAAGCGCGCGGCTACGCAGGCGGATCGGAGTGGTGCAAGGGGACAAATAAAAAACCCTTAGCGCGTCTTCCTGCACTGCACCGGCACGATGGAGTCCTATGGCGGAGGCGGACTCTGCCGAAGGCATATCCGGAACGCTCCGAGACATTCCAGATGTTTCCGAGAATACGCCAATTCCCCTCAGTCAGACATCCGAAAGCTTCTTGACTCGTTCAAGTTGTTCCGGCAGATTCCGATTATTGAACGTATGCAGATACGTAGGTAAGGCGAGTTAGGCGGACGGATGGCCAGAGCGATTCACAGACTGTCGAAGCGGAGAATCAAGGAGGTGACCGAGCGCGGCCTGCTCAGCGACGGCGGCGGGTTGAACCTGCAGATTGCCGAGGGCGGATCGAAGGCCTGGATATTTCGCTACATGCGCGACGGTGAAGAGCGGCGCATGGGTCTGGGCAGCGTAATCACCGTCTCGCTCGATGAGGCACGCACGGCAGCACACGATCAGCGCAAGCTTTTGAAGGATGGTATCGATCCCCTCGAACACCGGCGCAGTAAGGCCGCAGCATCGGCCCAGGAGCGACGCAAGCTCGAAGCGCGCACCAAGACGTTCGCCCAGTGCGCCGACGCCTACATCGCCGCCAACGGCCCGCAGTGGCGCAATCTGAAACATCGCGCGCAGTGGCGCAGCACACTCGCCACTTATGCCGAACCCGTATTCGGTGATACGCCGGTCGCGTCAATTGACACGCCACTTGTGCTGGAAGTGCTGCAGCCGATCTGGAACACGAAAACGGAAACTGCCACACGCGTCCGGGGCCGCATCGAAAAGGTGCTGGCATGGGCGACGACGGTCGGCTTCCGCACGGGCGACAACCCGGCGATATGGCGTGGGCATCTGGAAACCGCGCTTGCCAAGCCGAGTGCGGTCGCGGTGACCGGACATCACGCCGCGCTGCCCTACCCCGAATTACCGGCGTTTCTGCAGGAGCTGCACGCGCAGGAGGGAATCGGCGCGCAGGCGCTCGAATTTCTGATTCTGTGCGCTGCCCGTACTGGCGAAGTGATCGGCGCGACCTGGCGCGAGTTCGACGATCAAGTGTGGACCATCCCGGCCGGGCGAATGAAGGCGAAGGCCGAACACCGCGTTCCGTTATCGCTGCCGGCGCGCAAGATCATCGAAGCGATGCCGCACGTGCGCGGCAATCAGCATGTGTTCCCCGGACTGAAGCCCGGCACTGGCTTGTCGAACATGGCGATGTTGACTTTGTTGCGTCGTATGGGGCGCACTGAGGTCACGGCGCACGGGTTCCGCTCGACGTTCCGCGACTGGGCCGCTGAGCGCACCAACTATGCGAACCACATCGTGGAGGCCGCACTTGCGCACACGATTGAGAACAAAACAGAGCGCGCTTATCGTAGAACCGATCTACTTGAAAAGCGCCGCCGCTTGATGAACGACTGGGCGAAGTACTGCTATTCGCCGGTCGCAGTGCAGTCGAACAACGTGATCAACCTACGGAAGGAGGCAGCAGGCTAGATCAGCTTTAACCAGTGCCCACCGACACCCGCGCGCTAACGCGGGCCGGCAGGGCTTCCCAAAACAACCTCACAGAGCGAGGTAGTCATGAGCGACAAAACTATACCGCCAGAGCGCGGCGGTGCAATTTACGAAGTCACCTGCCTGCGCAAAGGTTCGAACGCGCGCACGGCAATCGAGGCGGATTTCTTCACGGTCCGCATCCGGGCACCAAACGCCCTTTCAGCTCGCCTGATGGCACGCAATGAACGCGATGACTGCGCGACCGCGTTCGATGCCAAAAAGGTGGCGCCATGAGCGCGGCTCTCCGATTCGCCGCCGGGCTCGCGGCCGCTATCGCCATTCCGCTCGCACTTCTCATATTGGCGTACGCGCTGTGTGGGTTGGCGGCATGAGGCGCTTTCGCATGCCGATTGTGCGTGTCAAGTTCGAACCTGAACCGCACAGACGCAAAACGAAGAACAGGCGGCTAACGATCGACCAGCTGCTTAGACGCGCGAACGAGCTAGCCTTGTCGCGCGCGGTGAACGATCCCGAAGTATCTTCGATATTGCGCCAGTGCGTCGACGTTATTCGCAAGCTTTTGCAGCAAGTCGAGCAGGTGACATCATGAAGCGCAAAACTCTGCACACTAAACCGTCATGTGCTCACTACTTGGCCAACGAGCTCCAGCTGCTACAGAAGAAGATCAGCGCGCTGATAGACGAGGCGGAAACGCTGCTTGGGACGCTGGACGAATGCGATCGCTTGATCAGTAACGCGGAGTGGCGGGCACGGCGCCGAGGCGAGAAATTCAAGTGAGACGCTGGCTGGCGAACTGTACCAATTGGATTGGACATCGGCTAGCACGAATCCACAGCATTAGCAGCCGCTTACGGCTTGAGCCTTATCGAACGCCAGTCCGCGATCTCGTCCGATCGTGGTAGACGACTTTCAACACTTTCCGTTGACTTCCGGCCAAAGCGCGCACAGAGTGGCTTGAGAAACCGGTGCCCACCGACACGCAGGTACTAACTGCGCCGGCAGGGCTTCCCACCAAGGACTAACAAGGAGTCGAAGATGAACGCCTTAAGGTTTATCCGCCTACTACTCTCGTCCTGGCGGCCGTCGTCGGTGCCCTACGTGGTCAACCCAAAGGAGAGACACAAATGCTAAGGAGAAGCCTGTTAACCGCTGCGGTGGCAGCACCTGCCCTATATGCAAGCCGCGCAAGCGCCTTGATCTACTCCGACGAGGACCTGGGAGCGGGCGAGACGAGTTGGCTTGGAGACCCCGGCTTGGAGTGGAATGTCATCCGCAGTAGTTGGGCCATATTGCATGGCAAGAAGCTCTTGCCACCCGGAACGACTTATGTGAGCGGACCAAGTGACCCCTGGTTCCGTACTCAGTTAAAAGAAGGAGAGTATGCAGACTTCGGTAACCTTGTCGAACTGATGGTGTTTGGCAGTATTGTTGGGACGGAAGTGGGGTCATGGTTCAAGAACCCGCTGTTGGGTGGGCGCATTGGGGCCGGAGTCGGTGGTCTGATGTGGATAGGCTATAACGGTGGGGTGTTCCTGCACAATTTAGGTCCGGGAAACTACACACCGACGGGCAGCCCCGTCGTCTACAACGGTCAGTATTTTTCCCCGCAAGCTATGGCTACCCTTACAGCTCCGCCAACAATCGGTAACGGAATTTGCGTGCCTTCCGATGATCTGCTGCAGTTCTAGTTAGAGGTGGCTATGTTTTTAACAAAGCGAGCCTTGAAGTGGATCCAGAAATGTCTCGACATGCTGCAGAGACCGGGCAGATCGTTTAGCTTCTTAGCTCTGCTTGGTATAGCTTACCTGTCGTATCGGTTGGGCGAAGGGACCAGCATTTTTTATTCGATCCCGGACCCTTCTACGAGTGTCGCTGGCTTTTTGATTGTGGTGACCATAGCGGTCTTCATTGGTCTATCCATCTATATGTCATTCAAACGTCCGCTGGATAGAAAGTAAGCCACTTCCGTGCATGCAACGAAAGACCAAGCTCACTGTATTTGCCATCGTTGCCGTTCTCGGCGCGGCGGCCTTCCTTGTGACGGGAAAGAAAAGTCAGTCTACTGACTCTCCCGCCGCTTTTCATTTAGCCGTAACGCAGACCCCACGATGGCCCCCGGCCATCGGTGGCCCGGACCTCGTTCGGGTGTCAAAGACGCCGGAGTCGATACGCTCTAAGCTGGTCAACGCACCTGACTTGTTCGAGGTTGTGAACAGCATCGGTGTTGACAGCCCGATAGAAGAAAAAATGGCGGCAACTGAAATCTTGTTTGCGTGTGACCTAGCCCTCCGATCTAAGCCCAAGGAGGCCACCACATTGCGCGAGGCTGCTTGGGCGGAGTTGTCCTCGCGGTGCGGCAATCTCGCCAACATCAAACCAAAAGACGTTAGAAAGCAAGCCTTCATATTGAAGGACGCAATAAACAAAGGGGATGATTCTGAACTAGGAAAAATGGCGGCCTACTCACAGAAGGCGCTCAGTACGCGTGTATTGCTGGACCCAGAGTCTAGAGACAGATTAGACGCGGCGCTTCAATCGCGTGACCTACTGCTGGTGAAAGAGGCGGTCGCCACCGTATATGGCGTATTGAATGATGGGTCGCCCGATGCGCGGGTCCGTACGCAGGCGCTGTTGTACGCCGCCGACTTATTTGCGATGGATCACGCCACGCGGTTTGATTACCTCGCGGCCTGTTCGCAGCACGGCAGATGCGAGTCGAATTCGCCGATGGTGCCGTTGGAGCGGTCCTTTAAGGATGCGCGCGAGTTGACAGAGGCAAAACGGATCGCCGATCAGTATCGTCTGGCGTTGCAGAAAGGTGTGGCAGTGCAAGAGCTAATGGCAATACGATGATGGCCATGCGCTCGCTAACATGCCGCACGTTTGCCGCTGTTCTTGCCTTGTCGATGGGTAGCGTGAGTGGCCAGACCGACAGCGAAATTAGCGACCAGATACGCGCGTTCAAAGAAGGAGGCGAAAAAGGCTGCTATGCAACCGGTGAGAGTCTGGGTCACCCGCCTGCCGACGTCGATAAATTCTGCCAGTGCCGGGTGAGGGCTATTAACGAGGCGCTTTCAGAGCAACAATGGCAAGAATTCGGAACTTCATTGGCACGTGGTGCCGAGCGTTCGATAACGGCGGTAGTTCGACGACTGCTGATGCGAGCAAACGAAATTTGCGGAACGGCGAAGTCCTAAGTACGAAGTCCCTAAGTAGCGACGCGCGCGAACTCTACAACCGAAAACGCCCCGGCGCGATGATCTAAAACAAGACTGCCCTTCGGGGCCATTTTTATTCGCTGATGCACCCCGACAACGCCGAGAGAATTAGCGCTGCAGCGGTACACGTGCACCGAGCGGTTGCACTGGTTGATTTTGCGGCTGCGTCTTGGCTACAGTCGCACGCATGGACGAGGGTGCGCCATTCTGGCCTACAGTCGAGACCGTGCGGGCGGAGCTGCTTCAGCGCGAATTCCACGATCGTTGCCGCGCGCACTACAAATCGTATGACGGCAGTGCTGACGCAGCCGACAAATTCTTTCGAGCGAAAGACCGAGCCGCTGAACAGGACGCCAAGCGGACCTGGCGTCGGCGTTAAAGTTTGCTTGCCGCGGACCCGAAGGTATCGCCCCGCAAGCCGTCGCGGTTGCTTGTTCAGTCTGGTCGCGACTCACGACTTAGGCGACCGTAAATCGGGTTGGTCTTCAAACGCTGCTTGCAACATAGCCGGCAGCGCTGCGACTCTGGCTTCTGTTTCCGCAATCCAGCGCTCGATTGCAGCCACGCGCTGTTTCAGATCTTCGAGTTCACTGTCCATCGGTCTCGGTGCCGTAAATTTCTTCTCGCAGCGATTCGAAGCGCGCCTGCCATCGTGTCTCCAGCGCGTCGAGATGCTGGGAAAACTCTTCGATCCGCCTGTTCTGCTGATTAATCCGCGCAATTAGGGGATTTGGCTTCGCATCAACTCGGCGCTCTAGCTTCCAGGTCAGCGCTTCCGCATGCATATAAGCGATAGTGAGGGCCACTTCGGCGGTCAACGCTTTGCCGAATTCCTTAGCGTCCTTCAAGCATTCATCGAGACTTTCGCCGGCCTTTTTGACAAAAGCGTCACGCTCCTTTTCGAATTCTCTGCGTCTGATTCTCGCGACGAGCTCATCTGACATTTAGAACGTCACCACCAAACTCGCTGCAGCGGAGGCGCGCGCCAATGTCCAGTTGATAAAGCGTTCCACTTTCACGCCGACCAGGTTGGCCTGCCACAAACTCACCAATGACTGCGCGCCGGCGGAAGGTGCGCTATCCATCTGCAGCGCTGCGTGCTCGGCCGTTCCGACTGTGACTTCGTTGTCGTCGGCAATCACCAGGCTCGATGCATTCAACAGCACGATGTTGTCGTCGGAAGGGCTGTCCGCGCTCTTCGTGCCGGTCGAAATCAAAACCGGAATGCCGATCAGACTCCCGCCCGTCACTGCGTTGATGAACGGAAATGCGGGCCCGCCGGCGGTATCGCGACTCGCACCAAGCTTGGCCGCGGCCAGCGGTGAGACGATGAACACGGGCGAATCAAACTCGCTGCCGTTACCAACAGCGACCGCCATCGCTTTAATGTCGGCAGCAATCAGAGCGGCTGTTGTACCGGTGGGCGATACAACCGTCGCGCCGTTTGTAATCGACGTCGGCGCACTGCTCGAGCTGCCGAAGCTCGGGTCAAGCAACGCGCGATCGAGACCCGCAGCAAGCTGACTCACAAGCGCGCGCTGAATTGCTGCAACTCCGTTCGTTGCGCGGATCAACTCCTGGCTCAACACGACGATGACGGTGGCCTTGCGCGGTGGCAGGGACGCCATCTCTGTGAAAGTCATACGCGAGACTGGCTTCGGCGCTCCCTGGGCCGTCCAGTAGACAACGGCCGGGTCGTACTCGATTGCGGCGCGCGTGTTCAGTGGAATGTGACGCGCTTCTGTCAGTCGTCCGATGATCGTGCGCACGCGAACCTGCGCCAGGAACTCTTCGCCGATTGCTCGATATTGCGATAGCGGGCCGGCGAAGTTCGCATCGGTAGTCGTGCCCGCCGCGATGGCCGCTTTCAGATATGCGCAGACTTCGGGATAGTCGTGCCGAGCTCGATCGGCCTCGCGATCGAGCTCGGAGATGCTGCCGTTGCCATCCAGCATCGCTTTCGCGATCAGCGCGAAAGACTCGCCACCTGTGAACTGTCGTGAACGTTGCAGCTGCATCCGCTTCCCTTTGTTCTGGTGTTTGACGAAAGCTAACGCAGCGCGCGCCTGGCTGTCTTCATCGCAATGAGCAAACTTAAAATGTCATCGGCAATGACATTATTTAAAAAGCACGCCACTTAGAGTCGAACGCGATGTCGACCCCGCGGGCCGATTACGCCCAACACCTTCCCTAAATTCCCGCCCTTGTCGAGCCAGACCAGTAAGCGCGCACCAGTGCCGGCGATGCCGGGATCCGGGGACATCAAAAGAACATGCGCCGACGCTCGTAGCTGCTTTAGACGTTCCTCGACGACGACCGTCGCGCGCGGTTCAAGAACGGTTGCGGGGATCGAGCTGCGCCCCCACAAATCATGCTTAAACGACGTCATTCATCTTCCGGCCAGTCGTTGGTGCTCACGCCAGCAATTCGGCGTCGACTTCGTCGTCATCGGGATGCGGCGGTTGTGCGTGAGCCGACCCCCTGAAATACGCCAGCGTTCCCGGCTTCGGCCGCTCCGGTTTCGCCAGCAGACCTTCGGGATCTTCTGGTCGTAATCACCTTCCCAAAGTTTCTTGCCCGCGTACTGCTGCCGTGCGTTTGTGCCGGCGACAAGCCGGTCATATCGCGACTGAGGGCAGATTCGCAGCCGCGCCGATAGCGCAACGCACGAGCGGCTCGATTTTTCCAAAACGTTCAGCCATGGACTCGACTTGCCGGCGACCACCGCGCCTTCCTCATCGAGCTTCAATTGCGCTTGTTCCGCCAGTTCAGCGGCGCCTGCGTACTGACACAACAGCGGCGTGTCCACGGCGCTGAAGTGATACACGTCAACAGCCGCAACGGTGGCCTCGAAAATCTCGCGCGCCCGCCGCGAAAGTGTTGCCGGCGCCTTGAGCTCGGCGTCTACGAACGGTGCTGCTTGCTTGTGTCGGCCCATGAGGTGAGGTCGTTAAGGGTTGAGGTCACGAATGAAAACGAAGCCGTGTGCGCGGTTTCCCTTTTTGAAACGAAAAAAAGCTTTGCGGTACGCCCCCCGGCGTGTTCAACACGGCATGCGGTGGTCGTTGGCAGCGTCAAAGCGCTCCAAGATCTCAGCTTCCGCGCGCTTGATCGCATCGTCCTGTCGTCTCAGCTCCGCTCTAAACTCCGCTTCAACTTCGACGCCCAAGCCAGCCGCCAACACTTCGGCGATTATGGCTTTGACCTCCGCGCTTCTCGGTTCCTGAATGTTGACTATGCGCTGGACAAATGCCGCCACTGCTGCGATTCGATTCATCGTCATCGTCTTCTCCTCAAAAAGCCTCAGCGGTGGTCATAGGTCTGCCTCCATGGCATGCGCAACATCCGCAACGTCCTCAACATCCTCCGTGCCTGTTGCACTTGTTGCGCTTGTTGCATTTCCCATGGGAGGCACAGACAAGTAGCGAATCCAGACATCGTGCAAGGCTTCTCGCTCGTATCCGCGTGGCGTGTGATCGCCGATCCGCACGACCTTGCTCTTGACGCCATACTCGCGCAGCCTGGCAGCGAGCCATCGCTGGGTAATTGCTTTGCCGCGCAGATCAGCCCACGGAGCTTCTTCGATCGCACAGAGCGCTCTGATGATCTCATCGCTTGACATAGCATCCCGTCTCTCGAATACCTGTTTTAGATCGGCCAGCAAGCGAATACCGAGGCTCGGTGTCCTTGCCATGGATTCCGCAACTAGCGCCATGGCTGCAACGCGGGCGCGGTTCGCCCAGTGTTCGCCGGCAGCGTCTGCTATTGAAACCAATGCTTCCCAAACGTCGGCATCGCGGTCGGTTATTTGCGCTGGCATCCGCGGGAAAACGGCCTTAACCAACGGCTCGGCCATGCGGATCCAAGCTTCCAACGAGTCGCGGACAGCGTGGCCGTTCTCAACTTCGAGCCTCCGCCGAAACGGCTCAACTTGCTCTGCAGGTGCTCTGCGCCGCATCCGAACGATCACACATCGAGACAGGATCGTGTCCGGCAATCCACCTAACCCAGCGAGTGCAACGGCGCAATACGCCGGAAAATCTTCGGTAAAGACTTCTTTTCCACGTACGACGCAGCGGCCGGCAACACCGTGCCGGCGATGACCGGCATTGAGCAGACCGCGAATCTCTTCGTTTTCCTTCGCACGAGGCCCGAAGACCGTGTCGATCTCGTCATACAGGAGTGTCGGACGACATTCACCACCCACCTTCTGAAACAAGTAGGCAGGTGTGACATTGACCGCCTCAACCGCATTCGGGACGAGCAACTCGGTCACCTCAAGCGCGCGACTTTTTCCGCTAGCCGGCTCTGGTGAAAGAAAAGCAAGACGCGGCGTGGATTCCCAGTGCTCCATCAAATGAGCATGCGCAATCCAAAGCGTATGAGCGACCCGTGCATGCTCGCTTGGATAGGAGATGAAGCGCGACAAGAAGCCTTCAACCGTGTCGAGCACAAACGATCCGTGCTCACGAATTTGCGAATGCAGCGACCCGGTCATGGCTTTTCCTCACGCAGTAGGTCGGCGAGCCAACGTGAAGCTTCCGGGTCATCAGATCGAAGCGCATGCAAGTGCGAGCGCAACTCATAAGCCCGAACTCTGCATTCCGTTTTCGGGACAGGGCTTCGCGCTCGAGTTGCCAGGTGCGGTGGCAGGCAGTGCACCGCTTGTGTGACTTCTCGATCGGTAAGAACAGTCGGCGGTAAGTCCAGCATGCGACTTGTTGCGTCGGCGCTTGCGCTGGGGTACTGTTGCCGGACTCGAGCTGATGATCCTGAAAGAGTTGTTGTCCCCGGTGGGCGCCCTCCAGCGCCCATCGGTCTTTCGGCGGGCCGGTCATGCGGCGCGCTTCGTCGGTTGCTTTTTCGAAGCAAGGCGCGCTAGCGCATCACGACGTGCTTCGTCCTCGGCTCGCTGCTCTGCTTCGAGTCGGGCTGCATATTCGTTTGGTGTTTCGCGGACATACCGGCGACCGCCGACGCGAACCGATCTCGGGCCTAACCCTCGCGTCCATAACCCGTACAACGTGGATAGGCCGGTGTAGGAGTCATCGCACCACTCGCGCGGCGGGATTCCGAGGGGTGAAACTGTGTCATCTCGCATTGACTTGCTCCTAGTTGGAACAAGTCACACTCTGGCGGAATCTCGTTATGAATTGGTTAAGCGAGATGCTTTACAAACCGAGTTCCCGTTTGTAGGTCAACACGGTGACGTGAGACGGGGCTTTGCCCTTCTTAGCCACGCGGGCCACGCGGGCGGTGATCTGTCGCGAGCCCTCTTTTGGATACTTTCGGATCAATTGTTCGAGAAGCTGCAGCGTTGCGGCATCGATGTTCGATCGGCGCTTGGCCTTGTGCAGAATTCGCATGCCAGCCAGCACGAGCTCGATCGCATCTGCGCTGCTGAACGGCTGCGCGTGAATCAATTCGTGCGCCAGAATCATGGCGTCGTCAGTAGTTAGCCGGCGCTTGGCCCACGCCTCGAACAGCGCCTGCATCTGGATGCCGAGCTTCCGCGCCCGTACCTGGTCCTTAAACAACAACCGCTCGATGCTGATGGCATTCAGCCCTGGCGGGATCTTGTCCCCAGTCAGCACCGTGCCATCGGTGAGCGTGATGGATCGGAGTTGCATCAGCGCATCACATTGATACGCGACGCGTTTGCCGGTCAGCGGCGCCCTGATCTTCGCCAGTTCGGCCTTAGATTTTAAACGTGTGTAGGGACGTACACTCACCGCTAAAATCCTCGTAAGTCCATGATTTTCAAAGTGTTATGGCGGAGGCGGACGGATTCGAACCGTCGATGCACGTTTTTGCGCGCATGCTCCCTTAGCAGGGGAGTGCCTTCGACCACTCGGCCACGCCTCCAGGAGTTCGAGTTTACTTGTCAGCGGCCGAGCAGGCCCAGCGTCTTGATCAGCGGATCGCTGGAAAGGCGGAGCAGACCTTCGAACGGGGTATCGAGCTCGAGGATCAGGAACAGCGCGGCGGCGAATGCCAGTGCGCCGCCAAACGCGGTCAGCGCTGCGGTTGCATTGTTTGGCGCAAAGATGGCGAGCGCCACGAACAGCATCGCGAGCCAGGCCGTCAGCACGACTACAAAGGCGGGGGCGATCGACGCCTTGCCGCGTTCACCGAATATGACGCGCGCGCGTTCGAGGTCACCTGTCAACGCCAGCGCACGCAACCGCAGCCAGCGCTGCGTGTCGCTCGACGGTGACAGTGACAGCAGCTCAGCCAGGACTTTTTCCAATTGCGGCAAAGGAGTCGCCGGTGCGGTAACGGCCTGGTGCTCTTGCTTGTCATGCGCATCGATACCTGCGATTGCGCGCTGATTGAATCCCCGCAAGGCGTCGCGCGCCGCTTTCGAATCGTCTCCATAGTGCGCCAGCGTGCGGTCGATCAGCAGAATGTCGGCCGCCATTTCAACCACCGACGCTCGATCGGCATCGAACGAGGTCTTGGCGGTGCTGATGATCAGTCCCATCACCAACGCCGACAGTGTTGCCACCATACCGACCAGAAGCATCACCGAATCCCGCGTGCTGGAGTCGAGGTGCGCGCGCGGAAGACGCCTCCGCACACAGCGGCCGATGCCCCAGCCAGCCATTTGCGCCGCAAATGCGAGCGCCGCAAACAACAACGCGCTGGCCTGCATCGCACTACGCCGCGACCTGCTCCAGCCCAAACGCCTTGTGCAGCGCGCGCACGGCGAGTTCCATGTACTTGTCTTCGACCACCACCGAGATCTTGATTTCGCTGGTCGAGATCATCTGCATGTTAATGCCCTCCTCCGCCAAGGTACGAAACATCAGACTTGCGATGCCGACGTGCGAGCGCATGCCAATTCCGACGATGGACACCTTCGCGATTTTCGGATCGCCGACGATTTGCTTGGCGCCGATATGATCCATTACCTTGGTCTCTAACACGCCGATCGCCTTGTCGTACTCGTTGCGGTGAACCGTAAAGGAGAAATCGGTGGTGCCGTCAACGCTGATGTTCTGCACGATCATGTCGACATCGACGTTGGCGTCGGCAATCGGCCCGAGGATCTGGTAGGCGATGCCCGGCCTATCGGGTACGCGCGTTAGCGTGATCTTCGCTTCGTCGCGCGCGAAGGCGACGCCGGAGATGATGGCTTTTTCCATCTTGATGTTTTCCTCGAAAGTTATCAGCGTGCCCGATGCCGCCTCTTCTTCCAGCGGCATGTCGGCGTCGGTCATGCTCGACAGCACGCGCAGCGGCACCTTGTACTTGCCGGCGAATTCGACCGATCTCAGCTGCAGCACCTTCGAACCGAGACTCGCCATTTCCAGCATTTCTTCAAACGTGATGCGCGGCATGCGCCGTGCTTCCGGCACGATGCGTGGATCGGTCGTGTAGACGCCGTCGACGTCGGTGTAGATCAGACACTCATCCGCACGCAGCGCGGCGGCGAGCGCAACCGCCGACGTGTCGGTGCCGCCGCGGCCCAACGTCGTGATGTTGCCGTGCTCGTCCACGCCCTGGAACCCGGCGACCACTACGATCGTTCCGCACTCCAGATCAGCCCGAATCTTTTTCTCGTCGATGTTCAGGATGCGCGCTTTGTTAAAGGCGCTGTCGGTCAGCACGTGCACCTGCGCCCCGGTGTAGCTTTTTGCCTGTAGCCCCTGGTCGAGCAGCGCCATCGCCAGCAACCCAACTGTCACCTGTTCGCCGGTAGATGCCACAACGTCTAGCTCGCGTGCGTTGGGATTCGGTTGCACCTTCTTCGCAAGATTGATCAGGCGATCGGTTTCTCCGCTCATCGCAGAAACGACCACTACCAGTTGATGCCCGGCGTGATGCCACTTCTTCAGCCGTTGCGCGACGTTGCCGATGCGCTCGACCGAGCCAACCGAGGTGCCGCCGTACTTGTGAACGATGAGCGCCATGCTGATGTTGTTGTATTGGATCGTCGTCGAATGCGGCGCGCGATTATAGGCAGCCGCTTGCGCCGCTGCCTTACGAATCGTTGTCGATCAACGATGCGTCGGGCTCCCACTCGATCACGATGCGCTCGCCGTCATGCTCGGTGAAGCGCACATCGGCGCCCAGCCGCGCCACGTAGATCAGTTGACCGTCGCGCCACAGCAGCGGCAATCGGCCACGCTCGAACTCGGCAACGCCTGCGTCCTGAAACAGACGCTTCAGCGTTTTGGACGGGCGCGCCGCGTGCGGCTTGAATCGCTCGCCACCTCCGCGCGGGCGCACTTCGAGCGGCATCGCACGCAGCCATCCGGGATCGAACCCTTCGCCGTTCACGGCGGTGAATCGGAGCACGCCACCCCAGCTGGCAATTGCTATTTCCTCTTCTGCTTGCCATTGCAGCACCACCGAATCACGACTTGCATCGTCAACTGGCTTCAGAAGCAACAGTCCGCGATAACGATGCACTTCGACACTACCCAGGCGTACCAGCAGCCGGGCGTCGCTGCGCGCGTGGCGGGCCTGATCGAGCACCTCGCGCAAGCGCGCACGGCTCGGGGCCTCGAGCCCCTGGGCGGCGAGCCACGCACGGAGCGCTCCTGTTTGTCGTGCGGCGGGCAAGGTCGCAAGCCGATCGAGCCGCAGCATCCCTGCGGGCGCGCCGTCCGCACAGGCGGCGAAGTCTGCGTTCGCCACCGAGCGCATCGCTTCGGCCGCTTCGGCAACCAGGTCGACCGATCGCGCTGCCGCTGCGCGGAAGCCCGGTCGCAGTGCATCGAGGCGCGGCAGCACCTCGCGCCGAACTGCGTTGCGTAACAGTGCTGCGTCGTCGTTGCTGTCGTCGTCCACGTAACGAACATTGCGCAATTCGACATAGCGTTCAATGTCGGCGCGACTCACATCAACCAGCGGGCGCAGCAACTGCAGATCGCCGTCGAAGACACGAGCGGATGGAAACGCGGCCAGCCCGTCGAGCCCGGCTCCGCGCATCCATTGCAGCAGAAATGTTTCGAGTCGATCGTCGCGATGGTGCGCCGTCATCACAACGCGCGCACCCGCCTCTCGCGCCGCTTCGGCCAGCGCCGCGTAACGCACTTCACGCGCCGCAGCTTCGATGCCGCGCCCGCGCCGCCTGACTTCAACACCAAGGCTGATAAGCGCAACGCCTCGCTCCGCGCATTCGGCCTCGCAGTGCGCGAGCCAGGCATCTGCGTAGCCGCTAAGCCCATGGTGCACATGAATCGCAATTACGCGGCCGATGCCGGTGCCGCGCGTTGATGCCAAGCGCGCCAGCAGGTCGAGCAATGCCATCGAATCGCGCCCGCCGCTGAGCGCCAGCGCGACGGTAGCGGTCGGAGTTCGGCGCGGCGTCGGTGCCTGTTGCTTCAGCGGCTCGGCCGCCTTCGCTGTGGCGTCGCGCACCGTCGAGACGGCCCGCGCGACCGACGCACGTACGGTGTCGAGCAGTTGCTGCTCGAGGGGATCAGCTTTCTTCGACCGTGCTCTTGAACTTGCCATATGCCAACAGCCGCGCATGTCGAGCCGCCAGCAGGTCTTTGGTCTTCATCCCCTGAAACTGGCGCAGGCTGTCGGCCAGTGCGCGCTTAAGCATCACCGCCATCTGTTTTGGGTCGCGATGCGCACCGCCGAGCGGCTCGGCGATGATCTTGTCGATCACGCCGAGCGCCTTCAGCCGGTGCGCCGTCAGCGCGAGCGCTTCGGCTGCATCGGTTGCCTTGTCGGCGCTTTTCCACAGGATCGAGGCGCAGCCTTCGGGCGAAATCACCGAGTAGGTCGCGTACTGCAGCATCAGCACCGTATCGCCGACGGCAATCGCCAGCGCGCCGCCCGATCCGCCTTCGCCGATAATGGTTGTGATCACCGGCACTTTCAGCTGCGACATCTCGTACAGGTTGTGGCCGATCGCCTCCGACTGGCCGCGCTCTTCGGCGTCGATGCCGGGATACGCGCCGGGTGTGTCGACGAAGGTGAACAGCGGCAGGCCGAATTTTTCCGCCAGCTTCATCAGGCGCAGCGCTTTGCGATAGCCCTCGGGCTTGCTCATCCCGAAGTTGCGCAGCGCACGCTCCTTCGTATCGCGCCCCTTCTGATGACCGAGCAGCATCACCGCCTGGCCGTTGAAGCGCGCCATGCCGCCGACGATCGACAGGTCGTCCGAGAACGAACGATCGCCGTGCAGCTCGTGAAACTCGGTGAAGATGTCGTTGACGTAGTCGAGCGTGTACGGCCGCTGCGGATGACGCGCGAGCTGCGACACCTGCCACGGCGACAGCCGCGCGTAGATTTCCTTCAGCAGCGCCTGGCTTTTCGTCTGCAGCTGGTCGATTTCCTCTGAGATATCGACCGCGGAGTCGTCCTGAACGAAGCGCAGCTCGTCGATCTTGGCGTCGAGCTCGGCGATCGGCTGTTCGAAATCCAGGAACGTCGTCTTGGCCATGTTTGTCAGTAAGTCACCGGAATCGGATCAAGACTACGCCATAGATACCACGTCGCCACACTGCGCCACGGCTCCCACGCCTCGGCAATCTGCGCCACCCGCGCGCGCCCTTCACGGCCGATAACCGGCGCGCCGTCAAGATAATTGACACTGACCGCTTTCAGCAAGCCCAAATCGTCGAGCGGCAGCACGTTTGGACGCAGCAGGTTGAAGATCAGGAACATCTCGGCGGTCCAGCGGCCGATGCCGCGGATATCGACCAGTTCGGCGATGATCTGCTCATCGCCCTGCTCGCCGAACAGCGAGGGATCGACCTTGCCGCTGACGAAATGCGCCGCCAGGTCGCGGATGTACTCGACCTTGCGGTCCGACAAACCACAGCGCCGCAGCGTCGCGGGGCGGCGCCGCAGGATGCCCTTGGGCGTCGTCTCGCCGCACGCTGCACAGAATCGAAGCCAGATTGAGGCGGCCGCTTTGACCGAAATCTGCTGGCCGACAATCGAGCGCGTCAAGGTGACGAACGCATCGCCCCGCGACTGAAGCTTGACGCGCGGATGAGCGGCGATGATGCGGGCCATCGTCGGGTCTTTCGCCGCCAACGCGCGCTTGGCCCTCACCCAGTAGGTCGGCGAGACACCTGCGACCCGAACTGGCAACCGAGCGGTTAGCGTCGCCGCCACGTCGTTCCGTCCGGGCCGTCTTCCAGCACCACGCCTTTTTCGAGCAACGCTTTGCGCACGCGGTCGGCTTCGGCGAAATCTTTTTCCTTCTTTGCCGTTGCCCGCACCGAAATCAACAACTCGATTCCCGCGCTGTCGTCGTCCGAGCCACGCAGAAATTGCTCGGGGGCCTGGTGCAACAGGCCGAGCGTCTGTCCGAGCACGCGCAGTTGCGTGGCCAGCCGCGGCGATTTGCTCCGATTGACTTCGCTGGCCAGATCAAACAACGCGGCGAACGCGACCGGCGTGTTGAAGTCGTCGTTCATCGCATCATGAAAACGCCGCGCGTGAGCTTCGCTCCAGTCGAGCGGCTGGCCGTCGCCGTCGATGCCGCGCAATGCCGTGTAAAGGCGACTCAACGCCGTGCGTGCCTCGACAATCAACGCCTCGGTAAAGGCAATTTGACTGCGGTAGTGCGGCCGCAGCAGGAAGAACCTCAGCACCTCGGCGTCATACTTCTTCAGCGCTTCCCGAATCGTCAGCATGTTCTTCAGCGACTTTGACATCATCTCGTCGCCAACGCGCAAAGCGCCGCAATGCATCCACAGGTTAGCGAGCGGCACGCCGTGCGCGCCCTCGCTCTGCGCGATCTCATTTTCGTGGTGCGGAAAGATCAGATCCGGTCCGCCGCCGTGAATGTCGAATGTGTCGCCGAGCGTTTCGCTCGCCATCGCCGAACACTCGATATGCCATCCGGGACGGCCCGCGCCCCACTGCGAGGGCCACGACGGCTCGGCCGGCTTGGCGTGCTTCCAGAGCACAAAATCCAACGGGTCACGCTTGCTGCGCTCGATCGCGACGCGTTCGCCGGCGCGCAGATCGTCGAGCGATTTGCCGGAGAGTTTGCCGTAGCCCGCAAATTTTCGTACCGCGAAGTTCACGTCCCCTTCTTCGCCCGAAGCCGCCGCATCGGCCTGGTACGCCAGCCCTTTCTGCTGCAGTTGCTCGATCAACGCAAGCATCTGCGGCACATACTCAGTCGCACGCGGCTCGGCATCGGGCACGGCGAGTCCAAGCGCCGCGAAATCCTCGTTCATGTAGCGAATGAACCGCTCGGTCAGCTCGCCAACGCTCTCTCCGTTTTCGGCAGCGCGCTTGATGATCTTGTCTTCGATGTCCGTGATATTTCGCACATAAGTCACTTCGAGGCCCAGCACCCGCAGCCAGCGCTGCGCCATGTCCATCGCGGTAAACAGGCGCGCGTGCCCCAGATGGCAGTAGTCGTAGACCGTCATGCCGCACACGTACAGGCCAACGCGACCCGGCACGATTGGCTGCAAAGGCTGCTTGCTACGCGACAGCGTGTTGTAGATTTCGAGCGGCATCGATCGTTATGGCGTGCAGTCCGCGGCTGTAGAATCGCGCGCAGTGTAGCGAGCAGCGCGCACTCGATCGGCGACCGTATATCCACTCATGCGCATTCACTTTTTTTGTCGGCTAGCTGTGCCTCTCGTACTCTGCGTGGATAGCGCCGTTTACGCACAGCCGGTGCCACCGCCTGCGGTCGGCGACATCTCCATTGAACGAAAGGAGGCCACGCCGCTGGAGGAAGTGAAGAAGCTGATTGCGGCAGGCCGCAGCAAGCAGGCGCTCGAGTTTGCCGACCGGCAGCTGGTGAAAAATCCGCGCAACGCACAGATGCGTTTCGTCCGCGGCGTCATCCTGTCGGACATGAACGACAACGCTGCAGCGCGCGCGGCATTTCAGCAGCTGATCGAGGACTTTCCAGAGCTTCCGGAGCCGTACAACAACCTTGCGGTGCTGTACGCCGCCGATGGCCAGCTCGATCGCGCGCGCGCGGCTTTGGAAATGGCGCTGCTGGCACGGCCCGATTACGCTACGGCCCACGAAAATATGGGCGACGTATATTTACAGATGGCCGCCGACGCCTACCAGCGCGCCTTGAAAGTGCAACCCAACAACCGCGCGGTGTCGAACAAGCTCGCACTCGCGCGCGAGCTCGTCACCAAGGCGCGCACCCCGCGCTGAATTTTGACAAGGAAACTTAATGAAGCGTAGACACTTGCTTGCTGCAGCGCTCGCCGTGATCGCATTGGCGGCGGGCGCACAGGCACCGGCACCGCGCGTTGTGTTCGAAACGAGCGAAGGCAGGATCGTCGTTGAGCTCGCACCGCAGAAGGCGCCGAAGACGGTCGAAAATTTTCTTTCGTACGTGAAACGCGGGCATTACGACGGCACTGTGTTTCACCGGGTGATTCCGGGCTTTATGGTTCAGGGCGGCGGCTTCACCGCCGACATGAAAGAGAAGCCGACGCGCGGCACGATCGCGCTTGAAAGCCGCAATGGCTTGAAGAACGAGCGCGGCACACTGGCGATGGCGCGGCGCAGTGACCCGGATTCCGCCAGCGCGCAATTCTTCATCAACGTCGTCGACAACGCTCGGCTCGATTATCCGAATCCCGACGGTAACGGCTACGCCGTGTTCGGCAAAGTCGTAGAGGGCATGGACGTCGTCGACAAGATCAGAGCTGCGCCGACTGGTACTAGAGGGCCGCATGAAAACGTGCCGGTCGCACCGATCACGATCAAGACCGCCCGCGTGGTGAGCTAACGCGTCACATTCAGGAGTAAGAATGGTTCGTCTGTACACCAACTACGGCCCGATCACGATCGAGCTCGACCACGAGCGCGCACCAAAGACCGCGGCCAATTTCGAGAGCTATGTGCGCAGCGGTTTTTACGACGGCACGCTGTTTCATCGCGTCATCAATGGCTTCATGATCCAGGGCGGCGGCTTCGAGCCGGGGATGCGGCAGAAAACCGCTGAAGATTCCATCGAGAACGAGGCGCGCAACGGCCTGCGCAACGCGAAGTACACGGTCGCGATGGCGCGCACCGGCGATCCGCATTCGGCGTCCTCGCAGTTTTTCATCAACGTCGCCGACAACGAGTTCCTGAATCACACGGCGCCGTCGCCGCAGGGTTGGGGCTACTGCGTGTTCGGCAAGGTCATCGAGGGAACGGAGACGGTCGACAAGATCAAGAACATGCGCACCGGCCGGCACGGCTCGCACCAGGACGTACCTGAAGTCAACGTGCTGGTAGAGCGCGCTGAAATCATTTGAATCTCGTTGATCCGCCGCCGGCACTCGCGGTCACGCAGTCGATCGCACCACTGACGGATCCCGTTTTCATTTCCGACCTGCATCTGGCACCGGCACGGCCGGCGACGCTGCAGCGTTTTTTACGCTTTGCGCAGGCTGATGCCACGCGCTATGGCGAGCTGGTCATCCTGGGCGACCTGTTCGAATTCTGGATCGGCGACGACGCCGCAGCATCGGTCAAGCCGGTGATCGATGCGCTGGCCGCGGCGTCGCAACGCGGCCAACGCGTGTTCCTGATGCACGGCAATCGCGATCCGCTGCTCGGCCACGATTTCGCGCAAGCGGCGGGAGCAACACTACTTGCTGATCCAATCATCGCCGACGTCGCGGGTACGACAACACTGCTGTCGCACGGCGACATGTGGTGCACCCGAGACGTTGTGTATCAGCAGTTTCGCGCCATGATCAGAGACCCGGAGTTTCAGCGCGGCCTTCTTGCCAAATCGGCCGACGAGCGAATCGCGGTAGCGAACAGCGCACGCACGCAGAGCGATAGCGAGAAATCCACCAAGGCAATGGACATCATGGACGTCACGCCTGAAGCGATCGTCGCCGCACTGCAGAAAGCGGGCCTGCGCAGGATCATCCATGGCCACACACATCGTCCCGCCGCACATGTAATCGATCTCGAAGGCGTCAACGCCGAGCGCTGGGTGTTGCCCGACTGGGATCTCGATGGCGCCGAGCCGCGCGGCGGCTATCTCGACTTCGTCGACGGCCGGCCGCGCCTGGTGTTTTTCGACGACTAGTCGTCCACCAAGCGGTTCAGCTGCGCGGCGTCGACTTTCGGTACCGCGCTCGCAGCGTCGTCGAGCGAAATTCCGCTGCGTTCGAGCGCGGCGACCAGCCGCTCTATCTCGCGCTGCTGCGCGGCTGCGTGATCGATCAGTCCGTGCAGCGCCTTGGTCAGCGGATCGTCGCCTTCCTGCGTAATTCCGTAGGCTGAAAAACCCATCGCGTTGGCCGCCTCTTCGCGTTGCGCGTCGGTTTCCCTGTGCAGAATGCGCGCCGGGTTGCCGACGGCGGTAGCGCCGGCCGGCACTTCCTTGATAACGACCGCGTTCGGTCCGATGCGGGCACGGTCACCGACCGAAAATCCTCCGAGCACTTTGGCACCCGCGCCGACGATGACGTTGCGGCCGAGCGTCGGGTGCCTCTTCGTGCCGCGAAGCATTTTCGTGCCGCCCAGCGTGACGCCCTGATAAATGGTCGAGCCGTCGCCGATCACCGCGGTTTCACCGATGACGATTCCCATGCCGTGATCGATGAAAACAAAGCGCCCGATTTCGGCGCCGGGATGAATCTCGATGCCGGTGAAAAAACGCGCCACATTCGAAATGAAACGCGCGAGCCAATGGAAGCCACTGGTCCAGCAGCCATGGGCAACGCGGTGCATCCACAGCGCATGCACGCCCGGATAACACGTCAGCACTTCCCAGCGCGAGCGCGCAGCCGGGTCGCGCTGCAGGATGCAATCGATGTCTTCGCGTAGCTTGGCGAACATCAAACGATTGTAGTCAGTGTCCCGCCTTCTTGCGTCCGGCGCGCTCGCGACGCGACTCGATGATCGCGGCGCTGATCCCGCGCAGCACGTCGAGCTCGGTCGGCGTCGGGTGCGCGCGATTGAATAGCCGCCGCAGCCGCGCCATCAGTCGCTTGGGCTCGTTGGGGTCGAGATAGCCGATCGCTACCATCGCCTGCTCCAGGTGCGCGTACAAACCTTCGAGCGCTTCGACGCTTGCCGCCGCCTCGGCATCGGCAAAGCGTGTCTGCCCGGGTTGGATATGCGTGTCCCCGCGCAGCGCAAGCTGGCATTCGTACGCCGCCACCTGCACCGCCTGCGCCAGATTCAGCGACGAGAATTCGGTACTGGCAGGAATCGCGCAGCAGAACTGGCAGCGCTCGACATCTTCATTGCGCAACCCGTCGCGCTCGGTGCCGAACACAAACGCGACATCGCCGTCGGCGCGCTCGGTCAATTTCCGCGCGCCATGCAGCGCCGCACTGCGCACATCGAGCATCGGCGGACCGAACTGGCGGTCGTACCCGGTCATCGCGAACGCTGTCGTCACGTCCGCCAACGCCTGTGCCAGCGTCGAACACGTTTGACTCGCCGCCAGCACGTCGGCGCCCCCGGTGGCAAGCGCCACCGCATCCGGATGCTCGCGATACTCAGCCAGGCGCGGATTGACGACGATCAACCGGCGAAAACTCATCGTCTTCATCGCGCGCGCGGCCGCTCCGATATTGCCTGGATGGCTGGGGGCGACGAGCACGAACCGGACGCGGTCGAACACGATGGCACGAGAGGAGTTGTCGAGCGATGCACTAAACTGCGCGGCCAGTCTAACGGCCGCAATATTGCTGCGCTCTCGGCGCGAACGCGCTTCCTCATGCACCCGATGCTCAACACGGCCATCAAGGCCGCACGCAAGGCCGGCTCGATCATCAATCGCGCCAGTCTCGATCTCGACTTGATTCGCGTTTCCAATAAGGGACGCAGCGACTTTGTCACCGAAGTCGACAAGGCAGCGGAACAGGCGATTCTCGAGATCGTCTCAAAGGCGTATCCGGACCACGCGATCCTGGCCGAAGAATCCGGCGCTTCCGGAAAATCCGAATACACGTGGATCATCGATCCGCTCGACGGCACCACCAATTTCATCCACGGCTTTCCGCAGTACGCGGTGTCGATCGCGCTCAGGCATCGCGAGCACGTAACGCAGGCGGTCGTTTACGACCCGACACGCAACGAGCTGTTTACCGCGACGCGCGGCCGCGGCGCGTTCATGAACGAGCGCCGGCTGCGTGTTTCGAAGCGCGAGCGCATGTCCGACTGCTTGATCGGCACCGGATTCCCGTTTCGCTCGATTAAACATCTAAGTGAATACCTGCAGATGTTCAAGAACATCACCGAAGTCGTAGCCGGTGTGCGCCGCCCCGGCGCAGCGGCGCTCGACCTCGCCTATGTCGCCGCCGGCCGGCTCGATGGATTCTGGGAGATCGGCCTGTCGCCGTGGGACATGGCCGCGGGCAGCCTATTGATTCTCGAGGCGGGCGGGCTCGTTTCCAACTTTCAAGGCGACCCCGGCTTCATGGAGGACGGTCGCATCGTGTGCGCATCACCTAAAATTTTTCCGCAATTGCTGAAGCTGGTCGGCGATGTGCACGGAACGGGAAAGGCTGCCGGGCCGCGCGCCTCTGATCAAGCTGCGCATTGAGTTTGAGTTTGCGATTCTGAAATCGGAGAACGTATGTTTAAACGCTGTATCTCTGGGGCTGTCGGGTGCGCGATGGCTGCGTTCACAACGCTCGCGCTGGCGCAGACCTACCCTGTCAAGCCGGTGCGGATCATGGTGGGTGCCAACGCCGGGGGCGGCACCGACATCATCGCGCGCGTCCTTGCAGAAAAGTATCAGGCGGCATTGGGCCAGCCATTTATTGTCGAGAACCGGCCCGGCGCATCCAATACGATCGCCGCCGACCTGACCGCGAAAGCCGCGCCTGACGGCCATACGCTGCTGCTGGCGACCAACACCGGCCAAGCGATCGCGCCCCATCTGATCAAGCTGAGCTTTGACACCAACAAGGATCTGATTCCCATCGCGCTGATCGTCACCGTGCCGAACGTGCTGGTGGTAACGCCGAATTTGCAGGCGAACAATGTCAAGGAGCTGATTGCACTGATGAAGGCCAAGCCCGAGGCGTTCTCCTACGGCTCGTCGGGCGTGGGAAGTACACAGCACCTCGCCGGTGAGGCGTTCAATCTTGCCGCCGGCACCAAGGCCGTTCACATTCCGTACAAGGGCTCGGCGCAAGCGCTGGCCGATCTTTCCGGTGGGCAGATTCAGATGAACTTCGACACAACCTCGTCGGCGATGGCATTCATCAAGGGCGGCAAGGTCAAGGCGCTCGCGGTGATGAGTCCGCAGCGCACGCCGGAACTGCCCGACGTACCGACCCTCGCCGAAGCCGGACTGCCCGGCGTTGAGATGACGACTTGGTACGGCCTGTTCGTGACCGCAGGGACGCCAAAGGACGTTGTCAACCGGATCGCTGCGGAGACCATGAAGGTGTTGCAGCTGCCCGATGTGCAGAAGCGCCTCATTGCGCTCGGTGGCGAACCCGGCAAGGTCACGCAAGAACAATTCGCGGCGCTGGTGAAGTCCGACTATGAACGCTTTGGCCGGCTGATCAAGGACGCCAATGTGAAGATCGAGCAGTGAAGCCGACGATCGCACTGTTCACCGGCGACCCCGCCGGTATTGGGCCTGAACTCGTCGCGCAGCTCCTCGCTCACGGCACCGCGCAGCAGGCGGCCGACATCCTGCTGATCGGCAGCCGCCTGGTGCTCGACGACGGCATGCGCAGCGCGAAAGTGCAGGTTGATCTCGACTTTGGTGCCGCTGTACGCGCGCCAGCTCGTCCGCGTGTCGTGGACTGGGCGCGCGTGAATGAAGGCGACTTCGCCGTGGGCACGGTCGGACAGAAGAATGGGCGGTACATGCTTGACGCCTTGGCATTGGGTCTCGACCTGTGCCAGCGCGGCGTTGCCGATGCGATGTGCTTCGCACCGCTGAACAAGGCTGCGTTGCGCGCTGGCGGCATGCAGCACGCCGATGAGCTGCACTATTTCTGCGAGCTGCTTGACTTTCATGGCAGCTGCGTCGAATTCAACGTTCTCGAATCGCTGTGGACGTCGCGCGTGACTTCGCACGTGCCGCTAAAGGACGTTAGCGCGCTGATCACGCGCGAAGGCGTCGCAGCGGGTGTCGAATTGCTGACGCGAGGATTGACGTCCACCGGCATCAAGGCGCCCCGCATCGCGGTGTGCGGACTGAACCCGCACAACGGCGACAACGGGGCATTCGGTACGGAAGAATTGGAGACCATCGGCCCCGGCGTAGAGCTTGCACGCGAGCGCGGCTTTCCCGCCGACGGTCCCTTCCCAGCCGACACGATCTTCGTGCGCGCGCTGCGCAAGGATGGCGCCGGCTACGACGGCGTGCTGACGATGTATCACGACCAAGGTCAGATCGCGATGAAGCTGATGGGATTCGACAGAGGCGTCACGGTGCCTGGCGGCCTACCGATTTCCATCACGACCCCGGCGCATGGCACGGCATACGACATTGCCGGGCGCGGCATCGCCAATACCGGCGCCATGCAGAACGCGTTTGCGCTGGCTTGCCGGATGGGCGCAACCCGAATGCAGGCGGCGTAGCGACCATCGATCGCATGAACGCCGCTCTCGATCTCGCGCGGCACACGCCGATGATGCAGCAGTACTGGCGCATCAAGGCCGAGCATCCGAACGTGCTGCTGTTCTATCGGATGGGCGACTTTTATGAGCTGTTCTACGAAGACGCCGAGCGCGGTTCGCGCCTGCTTAACCTCACGCTGACTTCACGCGGTGCGTCGGCCGGCACGCCGATCAAGATGGCCGGCGTGCCGGTGGTGGCGGTCGAGCAATATCTCGGGAAGCTGGTGAAGCTCGGTGAGAGCGTGGCGATCTGCGAGCAGATCGGTGATCCCGCCACCAGCAAGGGACCCGTTGAACGCAAAGTCGTGCGAGTCGTTACACCGGGGACACTCACCGACACGTCGCTGTTGAATGACAAGTCGAATGCGACCTTGCTGGCGCTCGCACCCCCGACGCGCCGCAACGGCGCGATCGGCCTCGCGTGGCTCACGCTGTCCTCCGGTGAGCTGCGCGCCACGAGTATTCCAGCAGCGCGACTGGAGTCCGAGCTGGCGCGCATCGACCCGTCGGAGATCCTGATCGCGGAAAGCTGGAGCGATGCGCTGCACGGGTTGATCGACTCATTGCCGTGCACGGCGCAAGCAAGGCCTGATTGGCACTTCGATGCCGCACGCGGCGAGACGATGCTCAAGGACCAGCTGCAAGTGGCAGCCTTGGATGCGTTTGGTGTCGCCGATGCGCCCGAAATTCTCGCTGCCTGCGCGGCGCTGCTGGACTACGCTCAATCGACGCAAGGCAGCCGGCTGCCGCACATTGCATCGCTGAAGCGCGAGTCGATCTCCGACTTCGTTTCACTCGATCCGGTCACGCGCCGCAATCTGGAAATCACCGAGACGCTGCGCGGTGCAGACGGACCGACGTTGTTCAGTTTGCTGGATCATTGCGCGACGACGATGGGAAGCCGGCGGCTGCGGCACTGGCTGCACCATCCGCTGCGCGATCGCAATGTCGCGGCGGCGCGCCACCAAGCAATCGAAGAGATGCTCGCGCACGAGTCCTTGCGCAAACAACTGTCGGTAGAGCTCAAGGAAGTGCCGGACATCGAGCGCATCGCCTCCCGCGTCGCTCTGCGCTCGGTGCGTCCGCGCGAGCTCGCCGCTTTGCGACGCGCGTTACCACACATGACGCGCACCGCATCGCTGATGGCCGACGCAGTAGCCCCGTTGTTTGGCGCGCTGCACGAGCATCTGACCATCCCCGATGATTTTCATTCGCTTCTTACGCGCGCACTCCTCGTTGAACCGGCATACGCGGTACGCGATGGCGATGTCGTCGCCGCCGGTTTCGACGCCGAACTCGACGAGTTACGCGCGCTTCGCGATCACACGGGTCAGTTCCTCGTCGATCTTGAAGCACGGGAGCGAACGCGGACCGGCATCGGCAACCTGCGTGTCGAATACAACCGTGTGCACGGTTTTTACATCGAAGTCACGCACGGCCAGGCAATCAAGGTTCCCGACGACTATCGCCGAAGACAGACGCTGAAGAACGCCGAGCGTTACATCACGCCCGAGCTGAAGACATTCGAAGACAAAGCGCTGTCCGCCCGCGACCGCGCTCTCGCGCGCGAAAAGGTCTTGTACGACGACATCGTCGCCCAAGCCGCGCAGCACGTGACGTCGCTGCAGCGCTGCGCCGACGCTTTGGCGTCGATCGATGCTCTGCTAGCTCTTGCCAATCACGCCGAGCGTGCACGCTGGGTGCGGCCGCAACTGGTCGACAGCCCGCGGATCGACGTTCGTGGCGCACGCCATGCCGTCGTCGAGCACGAGTGCGAAACCTACGTCCCGAATGACTGCAACTTGCGCCCAGGCCGCCGGCTGCTGGTCATCACCGGCCCGAACATGGGCGGCAAGTCGACCTACATGCGCTCAATTGCACTCATCGCGCTGCTTGCATACGCAGGAAGCTTCGTTCCCGCCAGCGCCGCAACGCTGGGACCGATCGACAGCATCCAGACCCGCATCGGCGCCGCCGATGATCTTGCGCGCGGCCGCTCGACCTTCATGGTCGAAATGACCGAAGCCGCCGCAATCCTGAACGCTGCGACCGAGCAGAGCCTGGTGCTGATGGACGAGATCGGCCGCGGCACTTCGACCTTCGACGGCATGGCGCTCGCCGCTGCGATCGCGCATGAACTCGTCGAAAGGAATCGAGCGCTAACGCTGTTCGCGACACATTACTTCGAACTCACACAGCTCGCCGAGCAGCATCCGGAAGTGGCGAATGTGCACGTCGCCGCGGCCGAAACAAAAGGCAAAGTCGTGTTTCTGCATGAAGTGCGCGATGGGCCCGCAAATCAGAGTTACGGGCTAGCCGTTGCGCAACTGGCGGGTGTATCGACCGCGGTAGTCAAGCGTGCGCGATCATTGCTGACGCAACTGCAAGAGCGCGCGCTTGGCAGGCGGCCGCAGCTTGATTTGTTTGCTAGGGCCGAAACATCGCCATCCGTTAGCGAAGCAGACGACCCAGTGCTGAAAAAGTTAATGTCACTGGATCTTGATGCAATGTCACCTCGCGAAGCGCACATAGCAATCCATGAACTGCAGCAAATCGCCCGCGATTGCTAATACCGCGCGTTTATCCTGTTGCCACTTCGATTTCGCCGACTCCACTGTATCGTAGGCAGCGCCTTCGACGAATTGGATCTTGGAAGTCGCGGCATGGATCTCGTTAGCGCCGCCGTCGCTTAAGCCAAGGGAAAACCCACACTAGGACGACGCAAGCAATTGCGACGACACAGCCCGCTAGCTGCAGGAGCATCCACTTTGTGTATAGGTCCTTATCGCGCCCGGGGAAAGAACCCAACCAACCAGTTTGCACCGCCCAACTGAGCAGCACAAACGCTGCGAGGACCCCAAGAATGGTGACAAGCCACTTCACGGCGACGTTGACTCTCATCGCCGCTTCCCGACGTGGGGATACCCGACGTACGGTCGGTTGACATCGTTAACAGTAGTGCAGCGATTGATAACTGTCTGCGCGAAAGTTTGGCAGGTATTCACTGGGGGAACTGGAGCAAAAATGCCCAAGGGGCGCCCGATCGTCAATTGCTGATTGACGCATGTCTCATCGGTGTTCGGCAAAGGAGTTATGCGCGTCGGGCTGTCGCAGGAGTGGTCAGAAACGTATACAGGTACAAATGGAAAGCCGCCTGCATCGTTTCCCGCTCGCGAACACGATGGCTGTTCGTTCATGCCGGCTTCAATCGTATCCGTCCTTAGCCAGCAATGGTCCACCAAGCCCGCGAGAAGATCTGCCGGTCTGCATAGAAGCTCCACTTTTAACCCGTCCGGATCCAGCCTGACCAAGGGGTTGCCGCGGACATATGCGTATGTGTTTATCCCACCCCCCAACCCGACCGGATCACTCTCAACGTAGCGCCCGCTGGTTGATTCGTAATCCCGATGGTGGTTGTAATGATGATTAGTTTCGGCATCGAAGTACTGCCCGGGGAAGCGCAGGTTGTAGTTGTAGGCACCTAAGGCTTGCGGATTCTCATTAGGGAATGTGTCGCCATAGGGAGCGCTCTCCCAGGTCCAGCGCTTCTGGCGTGATGCATTCGTGATCAGCCGCGGTGTAGCGAGGTGATCGGTCTCGACGTAGCTGGTCGTAGTGGTGGCCGGCGTGATGGAAGTGCCGGTGTAGGTGTAGGTGATCGCCGCGATCGGCCGATCTTCCAGCCACACATGCTCGACTCTGGCTCGTCCTAAGTTGTCGTACTCCCCGATCAGCTTGGCCGCATCGTCATACACAAAGATGCGCGTGCCCTGCGGCACCACCGTGCTCGGCCGGTCTTTCTGACCCGCAGGTTGCAGCTTGACAGAAAGTAAGCCGAGCGTAACAAACAGTGGCGTTACATATGCGTTTCAACCGCAGCGACTTGCAGCTTGTCAGTCTGCATGTGATGCAGCTGCATATAGCGCTCAGGCCGCTTCGGAAACTCAATTGAGAAGAACTTTCCTCTGTGAACGAAGATCTTCACGCGCATTGTTTGATCTTTCGATCCGCCGTCCGCCCGCAACAAAATGGTCGCAACATGCAGATCCGGCTGAACGTTTTCAAACAGCGGTATGTCCTTGCCTTCGGGGTAGTAGAAACACAACTTCGCTCCAGCAGCTTGGCGTTGCACCAATGGAACCGCAGCAAGTTGTGCGTCAAGAACGCGTTTGTCCGTCTCCGACAGCGATACACGCCAAGCGTCAAGACAAGTCTGCTCGTAGGACAACAGCTTTGTAACGCCACCGGATAACCCGCTTATCGCCTTCGATATGCGATTGAGCAATGTTTCCATCAGCGCCTGCAAGTGCAATCGTCGTTCATCGCCATGCCTGTCCCGCCCCAACCGGCACCCACCGCGCCGCCCTTATAGGCGTTCGGAATCCTGTCTATTTGTTGAACCCAAGCAGGCCATTTCGGACCTAAATCACGCCAACCACGAGGATAACGGAACGGGTCGTGGAAGTAGTGCTGCGCAGGCGTAACGAAGTTGCCATTCCAAATCGATCGAGGACCACCCTTGTGATCAGGTATCCAGTGAGAAAATTCTTTCCCTGCGCCTTTAGCACCAGCGGCCTTCACGCCTCCGGCTACTCCGGTTGCCAGACTGACTGCAACCCCGGCCCACTCGCCGGCTCCATAAGCGCCGGAACATCTATCGATTCCCCCATCAATGCCGAACCAATCGCGCAATGTCTGGCCTTGTCCAAAAAGAATCACATCACCCATGCCAGCGCTGAAGTTAACCCAATCTTGCGGCAGCGTTGGCATGTCAGCCCAGCCAAACAATCCGTAGGGATCGATGTAGTAAAGCGGGTCGGCATTGCCGTATAGGTATGTATTCATCCCTCCATAGATCCCAATCGGATCACTTTGCACATACCTCCCTGAAGTTGATTCGTAATCGCGGTAGTGGTTGTAGTGATGATTAGTCTCGGCGTCGAAGTACTGTCCCGGGAAGCGCAGGTTGTAGTTGTAGACCCCCTTGGCTTGCGGGTTCTCATTTGGGAACGTGTCACCGTACGGAGCGCTCTCCCAGGTCCACCGCTTCTGCCGTGAAGCATTCGTGATCAGCCGCGGTGTTGCAAGGTGATCAGTCTCGACGTAGCTGGTCGTTGTCGTAGCGGGTGTAGTTGAGGTTCCCGTGTAGGTGGAGGTGATCGCCGCAATCGGCCGATCGTCCAGCCACACATGCTCGATTCTCGCGCGTCCCAGGTTGTCGTACTCCCCGATCAGCTTGGCCGCGTCGTCATACACAAAGATGCGCATGCCTTGCGGTACCACCGTGCTCGGTCCGGTCTTCCGCACCCGCAGGTTGATGCCATTGATCAGGTAGTTGTAGGTGTCGGTAATGGCGCCGTTGATGATGCGCACCTGATTCATCCTGCCACGCTGGTTGTAGGCGTAGGTAATCCTGCCATCACCGGTGCGGTTGCTGGCCGCATCAAAGCTGTAGCCGATACCCAGATTGGCAATGCCGGTCAGGCGGTTGCTGGTGGGCGCGATGCTGAAGGTGTAATCGGTCTGGGTGCCGCTCACCACATCGGCCTTGGCCAGCAGGTTGCCGGTCAGGTCGTAGGCGAAGCTCTGGCTGCGTCCAGTGGTGGCAAAGCCGGTGATAAGATGGAGGTTGTCGTAGCCGAAGCTGCGGTTGGTGGCGGTCTGGCTGCTAGTGATGCCGGTGATGCGGTTGGCCGCAGCCGATCGAGCGTGTCGTAGTTCTGGGTGGTGACGCGGTTGCCGCAACAACATCGATCGAACGTTGTCCCGACTGAAGGTGTTGTCATTCCTCCTTCGCTCCCGAGCTCTCAAAAATCAGCTCCTCTTTTTCTTTGTTGTACCGACACATCCGCAATTTCGTCAACGACAAAATGGACAAGCGGCAGATCTTTTGTGCAATCTCGTCCGATCGAACGAGGCGATCTCGTCCACTAGGACGAGACTGTCTCGATTTTTTGCACGATGTGTTTAGCCTGCGCATGCCAATGCGCTAAGCATGCAACTTCGAAGCTAGTGCAGTGTCCTGCCCTGCCCAGTGGCAACGTGCAGAAAATCCGGCAACGCTGGCGTCTCCGCCGCTTCAAGTTCCTCCGCAGTCGCCTCACGCACATCGACCACCCTGATCTCGAAACGCAGCGCGTATCCGGCGAGTGGGTGATTGCCGTCGAGCACCGCCATTCCTTCGGCGATGTCGGTGATCGTGTAGACGCCTTCCGCCGCATTGACGGTTGCGCCGTCAACTCGCATGCCGACGGTCGCGCCCTCGCCCACGTCTTCCACTGAGACCAGCGTGACCAGCTCGGGGTCGTAGTCGCCGAACCCTTCTTCGGGTTCGAGATGCACGGTGACATCGGCGCCGGCTTCCTTACCGCGCAACTCTTCCTCGATGCGGCTGAAGATGTCGCCGTGGCCGTGCAAATACTCCATCGGCGCGTCTGTTCTTTCGAGCAGGTTGCCCTGCGCGTCGAACATTGACACGTCAATGCTGACCAGGGCGTCGTCGTCTATCTTCATCGCTGTCGCGATCGTAAATCATCGACTTCCTATAATCATTCCGGTGAAACGATCGGCAATTCTGCAACACCTCGGTCCTATCAGCGTGCAGCAATTCATGCGCGAGTATTGGCAGCGCAAGCCGTTGCTGATTCGCGCGGCGTGGCCGGACTTTGCGGCGCCGATCGATCGCGCCCGTCTGTTTGAACTGGCGCGCGATCCGCAAGTCGAGAGCCGTGTCGTCTCGTGTTTCGGCGGCCGCTGGGCGCTTCGACACGGACCCTTAGCCCGCACGCCGTCGGTGCGCCGCGGGCGCTGGACGCTTCTGGTACAAGGTGTCGACCTGCACGACGATGCCGGGCGCGAGTTGCTGTCACGCTTCCGCTTCGTTCCGGATGCGCGGCTCGACGATCTGATGGTGAGCTTCGCCACCGATGGAGGCGGCGTCGGTCCGCACATCGATTCCTATGATGTGTTTCTGCTGCAGGCGTCCGGCCAGCGGCGATGGCGCATCAGCCGCCAGCGCAACCTGCACGCGAAGCGCGGATCGCCCATCAATGTCGTCGACGGCTTTCACGCTTCCAGCGATTGGGTGCTCGATGCCGGCGACATGTTGTACCTGCCGCCCGGTATTGCACATGAAGGCACTGCGCTCGGCGAATGCATTACGTATTCAATCGGCTTTCGTGCGCCGAGCTATCAACAGCTGCTGGAGCCGTGGTTCGGCGAGTATGCGGAGCTGGCGCGAGTCCGCGCGCGTTACGCAGACCGCGGCGCTACGGGCACTCAGCGCCCGGCACAACTTCCGAAGTCAATGACACGGCGAATTCATGCCGAGCTTGCACGGCACAGGCCCGCATCCGCCGACACCGAGCGCTTCTTGCTGCGTCATCTGAGCGATCCCAAAGCAACGACGGTGTTCGATCCCCCGTTGAAGGCGCTGTCGAGCGCGAAAGTTCGCCGCGCCGCCACTGCTCGAGGGTTGCAGCTTGCGCGTCGAACGAGGCTGATTTACGCGGGCGGCGCAATCGGCATCAACGGTGAATGGCTGAAGCCGCCTGCCGGTGCGACTGCAGTACTGAAGAGGTTCGCCGACCAGCGCGTGTTGTCCGCAACCGACGCGCGGCGCATGCCCGCAGCGAGTTGGGCGCTTCTGCACGCTTGGTTCAACGCCGGCTGGATCGAATTCGTCGATTAAGCTTTTGGCATGGCCACCGAATCCCCACCCGCCGCGCCGACCCCGCAACGCACGCTGATCACATCGCGCGCTGAAATGCATTCGGCCGTTCTGCAGGCGCTGGGCACCGCGACCCGCCGCGTACTGTGCCTGCACGCAGACCTGTCGATCTTCGATCTGTCACGAACCGAAGTGGTCGACCTGCTCGCCAAGTTCCTGCTTGTGCATCGCCAGGCTCGTGTCCGCCTGCTGGTCGACGACGCCGTATGGCTCGACACTCGAGCGGCTCGGCTGCGCGCGTTGCAGCAACGTTTTCCGCTTGCGCTCGAAATGCGGGTCGCTTCGTTCGACGACCCGGTCGGCGACGACGCCACGTTGATAGCCGACGACGCGACCGTTCTCGACATGCGCCCCACGGCGCAGGCGCGCGGCGACTTGTGGCTAAACAACAAGCCGCATGCGCAGCCGCTGGTCGCGGCGTTTGATCGGCGCTGGGAGGCCGCCGCCCACAACCTGCCGGTAGTCCCGCTCGGGCTCGGTTGATCGATGCATCGGCATGGCATTGATCTTGCTGTCAGCAATGCGACCCGCGGCTATAATCGCGAGCTGTTTCACCACAACTCAACCAACAAGACACACCGTTAACGGATAACCGTGAAGGATTCGAACCAAATGAACAAGTCGCTATTGCTCGCTTCGATGATGGTCGTTGCGCTCGCCGCCTGCGGCAAGAAGGCTGACACGACGCCGCCGCCCGCGCCGACGCCTGCTCCGGCCATGACGCCTGCGCCCGCTCCGGCTCCGACGACGTCCACCACGCCATCAACATCCACATCGACCAGCTCCTCGTCAATGCCGGCTGATGCGGCGAAAACGGATTCGATGAAAATGGACACGATGAAGGCCGATGCTACGAAGATGCTGGAAGACATGAAGAAGTCCACCACCCCCGTTAATCCGGTGGAGGAAGCGAACAAGGCCGCAGCCGGCACGGCGGTCGATGCCGCCAACAAGAAGGCGCAGCCTGCAGTCAAGCCCTGATCTCGGGCTTCGTTTGAAAAAAAGGCCGGCGCTTGCCGGCCTTTTATTTTACGGCTTCAAACGGCTCGCCACGCCAGTCCTTCATCCTGGTCCGCGACCCCGATTTCGTCGACTCGGCAATCGAGTGCGACTGACAACGCCAGCTGTGCCAGAAACGGTGTGTTGTTGACCTTCGACAGATGCGCCGCTGCGATCCAAGCGAGTCGCCTGCAATCAAGCTTGCGCAGGATGTTGGCTGCCTGAACGTTGGACAAGTGCCCAAGCGCGCCGCCGATGCGACTCTTCAGGAAGTACGGATAGCCTCCCGAGTGCAGCATGGCCTCGTCGTGGTTGCACTCGAGCAGCAACGCATGCACGCGACTGAGCGCGCGCACAATGGCCTCGCTGCAGTCGCCGGCGTCGGTCAGCAACCCGGCGCGGCGGTCGCCGTCCGTGAAGACGAATTGAAGAGGCTCCGCTGCATCGTGCGGGACCGCATACGGATCGATCGCAAGCGGCCCGAGCTCGACGCGTACGCCGGCGACGATCGCGTGCAACTCTACCCCGCTGTCTTGCAATCCCGACGATTGCGCTGTTCCGCGCGAGCAGTAAACCGGAACTCCCGCCTTGCACGCGAACATCGCAACACCGCCCGCATGATCCGAGTGTTCGTGCGTGACGATGACGGCATCGATGTCGCGCAGCGATAACCCGGCGCGTTCAAGCCGGCGCCCAAGCTGCTTGACGTTGAACCCGTTGTCGACCAGAACGCGTGTGAAGAACAGGCCATCGCGCGCTTCGACCACCAGCGCGTTGCCGCCGCTGCCTGAGCCCAAACTGCAAACCCTGAGCACTAGAAGCTACTGCGGAGCTACGCTTCTCAACGCAATTGTTCGCTCAGCAAGTTCAGGATGCGATCGCCGGTGGCCGAGCGCTCGGGCTTGCCGCTCGAATCGAACACCTGCACATTGGTCTTCGCATCGCCCTGGCTGAGCAGGCCGACGCGATACTGCGGCGCCTGAATCGGCTTTTCCTTGCCGAATATCTTGCTGAAGAAGCCTTGATCAGATTTGGCCTTGGCCTCGAAGTCGGGGTCCAGATAGCGGACGAAGTAAAACCCCTTGGCGCGATCGCGGTCTTCGACCGTGAACCCGCCGCGGTCGAGCGCCAGTCCGACGCGCCGCCATGCGCGGTCAAATGCCTCGTCGACCTCCAACCGCTCGTTGCGGCCGTCGCTCGACTTGATGATCCGCGCAATTTGCGGAGCCGCAGCCGAAGCGCTGGCAGCCACGCCCGAAGCTGCGGCGCTCGACGCGCTGGCGGTTATTTGCTTACCAGGCTCCTCGAATCGAACCAGCAGCCGCTGCAGCATCTCCGCTTCGAGTTCGGGATCAGGCGCGCGCGGCTGCCAGGTAGTGCGATCCTGCTGCGGGCTGGTGTAGATCTCCTCCATGCCGCGATGACTGATATAAATCTCGGAAGTGCCTTGCGCCGTGCGCTCGATGCGCGCTCTGTATTTGTCCTGCTCGTTGGTCGAGTAAACCGAGTCAAGGACGCGACCGAGCGTACGGCGAATGATGTCCTGCGGCAGCTTGGCGCGATTCTCGGCCCAATTCGTTTCGAGCACGCCTGCGTTGGGATCAGACTTTTCTACTTTCAAGCCGATGCTCGGCCAGAAATCGAGCAACACCGGCCACGCCTTTTCGGGTGGCAGATTGACCGCAAGCCAGCGCTGATTACCCTGTCGTTCAATCTTCGCGATCGCACCTGCGGGCACCACGGGGCCGCCGGTCGCCATCGGCCCCGCTGCGCGTTGACCCTGGCCCGACGCGGTGATTGTCTGCGGCCGATCCGGCACGGTAAATCGTTCATCGCGCGGCAGTTGCGAAAGGTCGGGCGGTACTTCGAGCGGCTGGCGCGTACGCGCCGTTTCGTACTGCACCTTGTCCGACGTGAAAATGCTGCCGGTCCATGAACAACCCGCGAGCAGAGCCGTCGCGAGCACTGCGGCCCCCGCCGCGGCATCGCGCGCGCTATCTGATCGACTCATGTTCCAACTCCTGCAACGAACTCCAGCATCCCGCTTCCTGTAGTGCAGCCTGAACGACCGCTTCGTTTGGTTTCGAAAGCCGCACCAGCGGCAACCTGATGCCGCCTTCGATGCGCCGCGCTTTTGCCAGCGCCCATTTCACCGGCACCGGATTGGGCTCGACAAACAATTTGAAATGAGCCGGCAGCAATTCGGCGTTGATCCGGCGCGCCCGCTTCAAGTCCCCCGCCAACGCGGCTGCGCACATCTCAGACATCTGCCGCGGCGCGACGTTCGCGGTCACTGAAATAACGCCGTGACCGCCGAGCAGCAGCAGTGCGAGCGCAGTATCGTCGTTGCCGCTGTAAAGCGCGAAGCCTGGCGGCAAGTGTTTCAGCAGATCGGCGGCGCGCGCCATATCGCTGGTCGCATCCTTCAATCCAACGATGCCCGGCACCTGCGCCAGCCGCAGCGTGGTCTCGGTACTCAGATCGGCCACGGTGCGGCCCGGCACGTTGTAAAGAATCACCGGCAGATCAACGGTCTCGGCGATCTTTCGAAAGTGGCGGTACAAACCCTCCTGCGTCGGCTTGTTGTAGTACGGCACGACCTGCAAGGTCGCGTCGGCGCCGACTTGCTTCGCATGGCGCGTCAATTCGATCGCCTCGGCGGTTGAGTTGCCGCCGGTGCCGGCAATTACCGTCACGCGTCCGCGCGCGGCTTCGACTGCGACGCGGATCAGCTCACCGTGCTCCTCTGGAGTTACGGTCGGCGACTCGCCGGTCGTACCGACCGCGACGATCGCGTTCGTTCCTTCGGCGATATGCCAATCGATCAGCCGGCGATATGCGTCGAAGTCGAGCGTACCGTCCTCGTGCATCGGCGATATCAGTGCGACCAGACTTCCTCTGATCATTGGGGTGCCGTTCGCTCCACTGTGCAGCTTTAGAAGCGCGGGATTCTACAGGGGGTGACGCATTGAGCGACTGTTACAAACGGCACCGTTCGGCGGCCAGAGTGGCGCGGGAATCGACGTTCAGAGCCGCGATTCGCTGCATCATCGCGGGCTTCGGCACGGCGCTGAAGCCATCTTCGAATGCGAGCACACGCAGGTCGGCACCGAATACGTCGAGCAGTTCGTGCGGGCGCAGCAGGTAATCGGGATTGCTCGGCCGGCCGAACTCGGCATTGCCCGCCGCGAACGTTTCGTAGATCAGCAGCCCGCCCGGTGCCAGCGCAGTTTTCAACGCTGGAAAGAGCGCGCGATGCAGGTATTGCGTGACGATGACCGCGTCGAAGCGTGCGTCACCGAGTGGCCAAGCATTTGCCTCCAGATCGGCTAGAACGAATTCGATGTTTGGCTCGGCGGCCAGCAACTGCGCGACCGACGGATCGCGGTCAACCGCCGTGACCTTGCAGCCGCGTGCAGCGAACAGCCGTGCGTGACGTCCGCCGCCGCAGGCGACGTCGAGCACGCGACTCCCGAAACCGACGAGGTGTGCCCATCGTTGAACCCAAGGCAAAGCTGTCACGATATTGCTGCTCGCCACTCGCAATGACGCCTGATATTCTGCTGCCGCAACGAGGAGTTCGCGATGCGCGACACGCTTACCTTCTACACCAACCCAATGTCACGCGGGCGCATCGTCCGCTGGATGCTCGAAGAGGTCGGCGAACCCTACGAAACCGTTCTGCTCGATTTCGGCACGACGATGAAGGCGCCTGTCTATCTCGCCATCAATCCGATGGGCAAGGTGCCGGCCATTAAGCACGGTGACACGATCGTCACCGAGGCGGCCGCTATTTGCGCGTACCTCGCCGACGCATTTTCCTCGGCCAAACTGGCGCCACCGCTCTCGGACCGACGCCGGGGGACTTACTACCGCTGGATGTTCTTCGCAGCGGGCCCGGTCGAAGCGGCGGTGACTAACAAGAGCCAAGGTTTCCACTCCGAGAAGAAATCGATGCTGGGCTACGGTACCTACGACGACACGATCAATGCGCTCGAACAGCAAGTGAGCCGCAGCCCTTACGTCTGCGGCGACCAGTTCACCGCAGCCGACGTGTACGTTGGCTCGCAGATCGGCTGGGGATTGATGTTCGGCACGATCGACAAGCGCCCGGCTTTCACCGAGTACGCCGCGCGCCTGCAGGCTCGCCCGGCGGCAAAGCGCGCGCATCAACTCGATGATTTGCCGCGGCCGGCGTCGTAGCCGCTGACTGATCACCGATTGCGCACCAGGCCCATCGCCTGTCGCACGTCGCGCATCGTTTCGCCGGCCATCGCCCGCGCCTTGGCACACCCCTCGCTCACGATGTCGCGCACCAAAGCAGGCTGATCGAGATAGTGCTGCGCCCGTTCTCGGATCGGTTGCAGCTCGCGCACAATCGCATCGATCACCGGCTGTTTGCACTCCAAGCAGCCGATGCCCGCGGTCCGGCATCCCGTCTGAACCCACTGCTTGGTGGCTTCGTCTGAGTACACCAGGTGCAGCGGCCAAACGGGGCAGCGCTCGGGCTCGCCCGGATCGGTGCGGCGCACACGCGCCGGGTCGGTCGGCATCGTGCGTATCTTCTTCGTCACCGATTCCGGTTCTTCGCGCAGTGCAATCGAATTCCCGTAGCTCTTCGACATCCGCCGGCCATCGAGACCCGGCATCCGGGATATCTTCGTCAGCAACACAGCCGGCTCGGGAAGAATCACGCGGTGTCCGCCCTCGGCGTAGCCGAACAATCGCTCGCGCTCCTCCATCGGCAACGACGTTGCTGATTCGACGATGCCGCGCGCCTCGCGCAATGCGTCCGCGTCGCCTTCCTGCTGGAAGCGAACTCGCAGCTCGGCAAACCGCTTCGCCTGCGCGCCCAGCTTGCGCATCGCCGCCTTCGCTTTGGCCTCGAAGTCGGGCTCGGCGCCAAAGACGTGATTGAACCGACGCGCGATTTCGCGCGTCATCTCGATGTGTGGAACTTGATCCTCACCAACCGGCACTAGCGTCGAGCGATACACCAGGATGTCGGCGGCCTGCATCAGCGGGTAGCCGAGAAATCCATAGGTCGACAGATCGCGCTCCGACAACTGCTGCTGCTGATCCTTGTAGGTTGGCACACGCTCGAGCCAACCCAGTGGAGTGACCATCGCCAGCAGCAGAAAAAGCTCGGCGTGTTCGGGTACGTGCGACTGGATGAAAATCGTCGCTTTCGCTGGGTCGACGCCCGATGCCAGCCAGTCGATCACCATATCCCAACCGTCAGCGCTGATGCGTTGCGTTTCGTCGTAATGGGTCGTCAACGCGTGCCAGTCGGCGACGAAGAAGAGGCACGGGTGCTCGCTCTGCAGCCGCACCCAGTTTTTCAAGACGCCGTGATAGTGGCCTAGATGCATCGCGCCCGTCGGGCGCATGCCCGATAACACGCGATCCGGAAACAGCGTCACGAAAACAGCCGAACGATTGCTTCGCCGACCGACAAAATTGGGGCCAGCAAGACGTTTAACGTGCGCGTCATCAACAATACGACGATGATGATCAGCCCGAACGGCTCGATGCGTGAATAAGCGTTCGACAGACGGCGGGGTAGCAGCCCGGCCATGATTCGCCCACCGTCGAGCGGCGGAATCGGCAGCAGGTTGAGCGCCATGAACACCAGATTGACCTGTACGCCCGCGGTCGCGACCTTCAGAAAAAACTCCTCCTCGACGCCGGCCATTTGCAAGACACGAAACAGGATTGCCCACAGAATGGCCATCAGCAGATTGACCGCGGGTCCCGCTGCGGCGACCCAGATCATGTCGCGCTTCGGCCGCCGCAGGCTGCTCCAGTCGACAGGTACCGGCTTGGCCCACCCGAACATGAATCCCGTCAGTATCACCATGCCGAGCGGAATCGCGATCGTGCCGAGCGGGTCGATGTGCTTCAGCGGATTGAGCGTGACGCGGCCGAGCACGTAGGCGGTGTTGTCGCCGAACATGCGCGCCACGTAGCCATGCGACGCTTCGTGCACGGTGATCGCAAACAGCACTGGGATCGCGTACACCGCGATCGCCTGCATCACGTTTTCCATTGAATCGAGTCTATCAGCGGAAAATCAGAGGCCGAGTTGTGCGATGTCGCCGCGGCCCTGGCGCACCAGCACCGCCTCGGCGCCGGTCAGGTCGACGATCGTGGTGGGCTGCACCCCGCACGCGCCCGCATCGAGAACAAAATCGATCAGACTGTCGAGCCGCTCGCGAATGTGTTCGCCGTCGTTCAGCGGAAGCTCATCGCCGGGCAGCTGCAGCGTCGTCGTAAGCAGCGGCTGGCCGAGCACATCAAGCAGTCCGAGCGCGACACGATGGTCCGGAACGCGCAACCCGATTGTCTTGCGCGATGGATGCGACAGGCGGCGCGGTACCTCCTTGGTCGCCTCGAGAATCAGCGTGTACGGCCCCGGGGTCGCGTTCTTCAGCAGGCGGTAGCGTCGATTGTCGACTTTCGCGTACTGGCCGATGTCGGACAGGTCACGGCACATCAGCGTCAGCAAGTGCCGCTCGTCAATGCGGCGAATGGCACGAATGCGATCGACCGCCGCACGGTCGTCCAGGTGGCACGCCAGCGCGTAACACGAGTCGGTTGGAATCGCGCCGACGCCGCCGTGGTCGAGAATCTGCGCTGCCTGACGCAGCAAGCGCACCTGTGGATCGACCGGGTGGATCGAAAAAAGCTGCGCCACGCGAGGGTTAAACGAAGCGGTGCCACACCGGCGTCAGCTCCGGTGACAGTGGCGCGACGCGGCCCAGCTCCACGTTGGCCGACTCGCCGGGGCCGTGGAAATCACTGCCGCTCGACGCCTCGAAACCGAATTCGAGCGCCAGCTTCGTGAAGCGTCGCATGTCATCCGCAGTGTGATTGCTGGTCACTACTTCGAGTGCCGTACCGCCGGCATCGCGAAACTCTGCAAGCAGCGCGTGCAGCGCCAGCTCATCGATGCGATAGCGCGCCGGGTGCGCAACAACCGCTACGCCGCCGGCGGCGTCGATCATCTCGACTGCCTCGCTCAGAGTGGCCCAGCGGTGGGGTACGTAGCCCGGCTTGCCTTCGACCAAGTAGCGCTTGAATACCTCGCGCACGTCGCGGCAGACACCCTGTTCGACCAGGAATCGCGCGAAGTGGGTGCGGCCGATCATCTGCGCGTTCCCGGCGTTGCGCAGTGCGCCTTCAAACGACCCGCTGATGCCGGCCGCGGCGAGGCCCGCATCGATCGCCTGCGCGCGCCGCGTGCGTCCCGAGCGCACCTGCGCCAGCCGTTCGCGCAGCGTCACGTCGTCCGCATCAATGCCAAGGCCGATGACGTGGATCGTGGTCGTGCCCCACGTCACCGAAACTTCGACGCCCGGCAGAAAGGCCAGCTGCGCCGCGGCCGCCGCCGCCTTCGCCTCGGCGAGTCCGGACACGTCGTCGTGATCGGTCAGTGCGTAAAGCTCAACGCCGTGCTCAGCCGCGCGCCGCGCAAGATCGCCGGGCGCCAGCGTGCCGTCGGAATGCAACGAGTGCGAATGGAGGTCAGCACGCAGCGCATGGACCCCGCCGCGATCAGCGTCAGACATCGCTGCATTCTAGGGCTTGCGCAGCGCGGCGCGCCGGTACGCGAAGTCTTCGATCAGGCGCGCCACTTCAGCGGGGCGATCATGGTGAAGCATGTGACCGGCGTATTCGACGACGACGCTCTCGACGTCTGGCAGCGCGGCCTTGCGCACTTCGATCTCACGCAGCGCGCCTTCGCGGTCCACGCCGACGTGACGCAATACATCGGTCTGTGCAGCGCGCACCCATAGCACAGGACAATCGACGCTCTCCCAGCAGGCCATTACCTCGTCAATTCGATACAGCGTGGGGTTGACGAGCCGGTGCGCCGGATCGCCGGCCACCCGGTAGCGTCCGGCGCCGTCGGGTTCCGACCAATGTTCGGCCAGAAACGCGGCCCGCGGCGGAGTAAGCCGCGGGTTATTCTTCATCAAGCGTGCCGCGACCTCTGCGCGCGACGCGTAGTCGCGCAGCATTGCGCCCTGCTTCAGTTGATGTATCCACTGCGCATACCGCGCGGGCGCCTGTTCGGGCCGCGTAGGCTGCAGTCCGAAGCCTTCGAGGTTGACCACCGCACGCACCCGGGCGGGCCGTATGCCGGCATACATCAGCGCGACGTTGCCGCCCATGCTGTGACCGACGAGCACAGCCGGCTCAGTGCCGACGACGTCGTCCAGAATGAACTCCAGATCGGCCAGGTAGTCCGGAAACCAGTAGCAATCGCTCGCAGCGCGGTCGCTGCGACCAAATCCGCGCCAGTCGGGTGCCACCACGCGCCAGCCGCTGTCGAGCGCGTCGACGACGAACTGGAACGACGCCGACACGTCCATCCATCCATGCAGCATGACCAGCGTTCGAGCTGCGCATCCGCTGGCACCCCACTCCCGCAGGTGGCAGCGCAGCCCGCGTACATCGATGAATCGTGAAAGGGACGGCTTCATGAGCAAGCGTTGCGCGCACGCGAGTGTTCGGCGATTATAGGAACGGACTTCGGGGACGCCGATGCGCGACCAGTACCGCGCGCTTTACGACAACTTCCGCTGGTATGTACCGCGCGAATTCAACATCGCGGAGGCGTGTTGTCGCCGCTGGTCGCAGGAGACGACGCGGATCGCCCTGCACTACGAGGACGATGCCGGCACGCACGGGTCGTACACGTATGCAGCACTGCAAGCCGACGCTAACCGGTTATCGAATGCGTTGCAGGCACGCGGGGTCCAACGCGGCGAGCGCGTCGCGATCGTGCTGCCGCAAAGTCCGGAAACCGCGATCGCACATATCGCGGCGTATCAGATGGGCGCGGTAGCGATGCCGTTGTCGCTGCTGTTCGGCCCAGAAGCGCTCGAGTACCGGCTGCAAGACAGTGCGGCCGTGGTGGCGATCGTTGATGCATCGGCGCTTGCGTCCATCGCGGACTTACAAGCGCACTGTCCGGACCTGCGCGACCTGATCGTGGTGGGTGAATCCGGTATGAACCCGCACTGGCACGCCTGGGGCGCGCTGCTGGCGCGGCACGGCGGCACGTTTGCGCCGGTGACCACGCTAGCGGAAGAACCCGCGCTGTTGATCTACACCAGCGGCACGACCGGACCGCCCAAAGGGGCACTAATGCCGCACCGTGCGCTGATTGGCAACCTGCCCGGCTTCGTCGCCTCGCACAACTGGTTTCCGCAGCCGGGCGACGTGTTCTGGTCGCCGGCCGACTGGGCCTGGACCGGCGGCTTGATGGATGCACTGTTGCCGACGATGTATTTCGGGTTTCCGATCGTCGGCTATCGCGGGCGCTTCGCACCCGAGCTTGCGTTCGAGCTGATGCAGCGGCACGGCGTCACCAGCGCTTTTCTGTTTCCGACCGCTTTGAAGATGATGATGAAGTCGGTCCCCGAGCCGCGCGCGCGATACCGACTCAAGCTGCGTTCGTTGATGAGCGCCGGCGAAGCGGTCGGCCAGACGGTATTCGATTGGTGCCGCGATGCGCTCGGCGTGACGCTAAACGAGATGTTCGGTCAGACGGAAATGAACTACATCGTTGGCAACTCGCACCAGCAGTGGCCCGCGCGCGCCGGCAGCATGGGGCGGCCGTACCCGGGCCATCGAGTGTCCGTGATAGACGATGACGCCAACGTCTTGCCGGCCGGCGAGACGGGTGAGGTGGCAATCCACCGCCGCGATATGCAGGGTGACTCCGATCCGGTCTTTTTCCTCGAGTACTGGCGCAATGCCGATGCGACGCGCCGCAAGTTCAGCGGCGACTGGTGCCGCACGGGCGATCTCGCGCGCACCGATCGCGACGGCTACCTGTGGTACGAAGGCCGCGCCGACGATATGTTCAAAGCTGCCGGCTACCGCATCGGCCCGAGTGAAATCGAAAACTGTCTGGTCAAGCATCCGGCGGTGGCCAACGCTGCCGTGGTGCCGAAGCCCGATGCCGAGCGTGGCGCACTGGTCAAGGCGTTTATCGTGCTCGCTGAGGGGCACGAGGCGTCAGCGGCGCTGATCGAGGAATTGCAGCTGCATGTGCGCGGCAAACTTGCGCCGTATGAGTATCCGAAAGAGATCGAATTCATAGCAGAGCTGCCGATGACGACAACCGGCAAGGTCCAGCGCAGGGTATTGAGAGAACTCGAGCAAAGGCGCGTCAAAGAACGCACAGCCCAGCGTCTCTAGGATTGTTGATCGCCTTTTGAGGCACGGTCCTTCGGGACCGGAACGATGCGTCCGTCACGCGTCATGGTGGGACGATATTGCGCGTTGTCAATCGCTGCCGCCATTACGCGCGCGCGCTCTTCGTTCGCCACCGAATCGATCAGGCGCGTGACGTACGCTGTGGGAATGTCCTTGTAATGGCGGCGGTCGGGCCGTACCGCCACCTCGCGCCAACCCTGCTCGAGCAACCAATGCCACAGTTGATCGCTCATTCCGGAGCGAACGGTCATCCGAATGTCGCCGCAGAACACCTTGGCGCCGAACGGGGGCTTGCTACCTGCAAATGGAACCTCCCGCTCGCACCGAATCTTCAGCAGCGTACGAACCTGATCGCGAACATGGGAAACGAAGTCGAGCTCCAAAATGCAACCTCCCGTCAAGCACGGAATTTAGCGGCGGTCTTACCGCGCCGAATCCCCCGAATCTGCTAGAGGATACGTTGCATTCGAGTGATGTCTGTCCTAGGAGACCGGCGCGCGCTCCGGCATTTTCACAGAAGGACGCCGCGTAATTTGGCGGATTGCATTGGTTAACACCCGCTCGCGCTCGGCGGGCTGGGCATCGAACAGCCTTGTTACCAGCGTCGTTGCGAGCGGCTTCAGGCGCAACCGGTTCTCGCCCGGCGCGAGCTCGCGCCACCCCAGGCTCACCAGCCAGAGCCACAAATCGTCGCTTAACCCGGCCTGGACCAAAATGCGCATGCCGGAGCAACAGATAGTGGCTCCGATCGCGGGCTTATTCGTCTCGCGGAGGCGCAGGTCCTGCTTCTTTTTCCACAGCAGTTCCCCGACCGGAGCATTTAACAGCGTTGCCCAATTCATCTCACCTCCCGTTGATGTCGCACTGTATCGGTGGCGTCCCTCGGGTTCGATCCCCCTTGAGTGCGATCGCGCGCATGGCCTAATCCGCGGGTTTGGGGGTCAAGTTAGTGCGGGCGAACTTCGCAAATCACCGTCTGCGACAGAGGCCGCTAAACTCTTTGCATGGCGATCTATCACCTGGGCGAGCGCATTCCGCGCATTGATCCGACGGCTTACGTGTTCGACACCGCTACCGTCATAGGCAGCGTCATTCTCGGTGCACGCGTCAGCATCTGGCCGTATGCCACGCTGCGTGGCGACAACGAGCCGATCGAGATCGGCGCCGACAGCAATGTGCAGGAGTCCAGCGTTTTGCACACCGACCCTGGCGTGCCGCTTACGGTGGGTCACCAGGTCACCATCGGCCACCAGGTGATGCTGCACGGCTGCACGATCGGCGACGGATCGTTGATCGGCATTCAGGCCGTGGTACTCAATGGCGCAGTCATCGGGCGCAATTGCCTGGTCGGCGCCGGCGCGCTGATCACCGAAGGCAAGCAGATTCCCGACGGCTCGCTTGTGATCGGCTCGCCCGCCAAAGTCGTGCGCGCGCTCGCACCGGCCGACATCGAGCAAATGCACCTCAACACCCAAGGCTACGTTCAGCGCGCGATCACGTATCGCCACGAACTGAAGCGGATCAGCTGAACGGAGCTGAGCATCTGGCAATGCCCGATCGGCTACTGAAGTTTGCCTTTGCCGGCGCGCGTGTGCGCGGCGAGCTGGTGCAGCTCGGCACTGCGTGGCGTGAAATGACTGCGCATCGCCGCTATCCGCCCGCGGTAATGCGCGTGCTGGGAGAGATGGTCGCGGCGTCTGCACTGCTGGCGACGAATATAAAATTCAACGGCGCGCTAGTGATGCAGGTCTATGGCGATGGGCCGCTGCAGCTGCTGGTTGTCGAATGCCAGTCAGATCTGGCGCTGCGCGCAACCGCCAAGGTGCGCGACGAACCGATTGCCGACGACATTCCGTTGCGCGATCTGCTGAACCGGGGTGGGCGTGGCCGCTTCGCGATCACGCTCGATCCGAAAGACCCGCTGCCCGGGCAACAGCCGTATCAAGGCATCGTTGCGCTCGAAGGCAACAGCGTGGCCGCCGTGCTGCAAACCTACATGCGTCAAAGCGAACAGCTCGAAACCCGTCTGTGGCTGGCTTCGAGCGACCAAGCCGCCGCCGGACTGCTGCTGCAGCGTCTGCCGGCCGACGGCGGAATGCAGGCACCTGCCGATGACGACCCATGGGAGCGGCTGGTCGCGTTGGCCCAAACGGTGACGCCTGATGAAATGGTCAATCTGTCACCCGATGAAGTATCCGACAGGCTCTTCTGGCAGGAGTCGCTGGAGTACTACGCTCCGCTGTCGCCGCGCTTCCAGTGCACGTGTTCACGCGAGCGAATCGGCAAGATGCTGGTCTCGCTCGGGCAGCAAGAGGTGGACTCGATCGTCGCTGAGCAGGGATCGGTCACCGTCACGTGCGAATTCTGCGGCCGCGCGTATGCGCTTGACGCAGTCGACGCTGCGCAGTTATTCGCACCCGCTGCGGTCAATGCTGAGGCCGATGAGAAGCAACACTGATTCCACGACCGTCCGCCTATCGGCGCAGCTTCATCCTGCAAGAGCGCGCATGACGGCATGCGGCGGGATACGCGTGAACGCAGCGGCAAGCCGAACCCCGCGCGGCCAGGCGCGAGCCATCGGTATCAACAGCGCGCGCCCCGCGGACGAGCGCCCGAATCGATACATCGCGGAAGCTCGGCCCACCTGCGCCGCGACATCGGCGCGCAGCCGCTGGTGATACTGCAGTGCGCCGCGGCCGCTGCAATGGAATTGCACGGCAAGCGAAGCGCTGTGCAGCGCAATGGCCATCCCATCGCCGGTAAAAGAAGCAATCACCGCCGCCTGGTCGCCGAGCCGATAAACACCTGCGCGGTCACCGGCGAGCGATGCGTGGACGAACCCGTACGGCACGCGATAGATCGTCAGCGGTCGGTCCAGCAGCGGCGTCGCGTGCTGCAGGCGTTGCCGCAAGTGGCCGCTTTCGCGCATCAGCGCGTTCAGTAGCCCGTCCCAGGTGCTTCCGCTTCGCTGAAACTGCACGCGATCGACGAGAAGGCACAGGTTGGCGCAGCCGTTTTCGACGAACTGCAGACCCGCGTAGCCGTGCGCGAACACGATCACCTCGACAGCCCCGCTTAACGCGCGCGCCTGCGCCGCGTCCAGCCGAAAATAAGTCTTGAAACCGATCAGGTGCTCCGCCGGCTTCGCAAGCGAGCGTCGCAGTCCACGCACGTCGTGCTTGCCGCTCGCGAGCAGCAATGTGCCGGGGTTCCATCGCCCGACGCCATCAACGTCCACTTCGATAGGCGCGGAAGCATCGAGCACGCGCACTGAGCGTCCGCGTTGCACATCGGCGCCACATGCGACGGCGTGCTGCAACAACGCTTCGTCGAGCACGCGTCGTGACAGCCCGATACCGCGAAACGGCAATGCGGTCTCGGCAATTGCCGCCCCGCGCACGAGCCGCACGCGCGAGATGACGTGCCCGCCGAGCGAAGCGAGGCCGAGTCCAACTTGCGCGAGGTATCGCTGTGCTTCCGCGCTGAGAAACTCGCCGCAGATCTTGTGCGAGGGAGTAGCTTCGCGTTCGAACAACACCACTTTTTCGCGTGCGGCGGCCAGCGCCGCCGCGGCGGCCGCGCCCGCGAGACCTCCGCCGACGATGACCAGCTCGCCGCCGCTCGAGCGACTCACTTCGAGCTCATTTGGTCCGCCCCACGCCAAGCCGAAACGGCAGGTGCCACCGGACCTCGGCTTCGCTCTGCAGGCCGGCACGTTGCAGCAGCGCGCGCCACTCGGCCAGCCGCAGGCTGCGTGCAATCGAGATTGTGCCGTCGATGCGCACTATGCGGTGCCAGCCCGCCACTCGCGCCAGCCATCGGAACGTGTAATACGAGAATGCGTGGCGCTGCAGGTCCGCGACGTACCAGCCGCGCACGCTGTTGGCTTCCATCCACTGTACGAACTGTTCAATCTGCGAATCACTCAGGTGATGAGTGAACTGCGAGCTGACGATGAAGTCGGGGTGCGGCTGCGGCGCAGCGGCGAACACGTCGCCGGTCTGATAGTCGATGACCATCGAAGCAGGGGTTGCAGCGCGCGCCGCTGCCGCGCCGCGCGGATTCAGATCGATTCCGCTCAGTTTGAGCGAGCGGCCATGCGATGCGCCCCATCGATGCAGGGCACGCAGCAGGTCACCATGGCCGTAGGCAACGTCGAAAATCGATGTCGGCGTCGACGCGGGTAGGTGCTGCATCACACGCGCCAGCCAGCGCAACGTCGGGCGATGCGTTTGCGTGATCTGATTGACCTGTTCGAGGTCGATCAGGCATTGCGCGTAATCCTCGGCGCTGGTGGCAGGGCTGTCCATCAGCTCATCCTGCGTGCTGCGTGTCGCCAGGTTCGTCATCGATCAGCCATCGTGAAACGGAAAGTTTCTGCGACCATGCCGGGGCCGAACGCCATCGCCATTCCTCTCGCACCCGCGCGCGCACTGCGCAACAATCGCTGCAGCACGAACATCACGGTCGCCGACGACATGTTGCCGTAGTCGTTCAACACCGCGCGCGACGCATCAAGGGCGCTGGGGGCGAGTTGCAGGCCGACTTCGACGGCGTCTAGCACGGTACGGCCGCCGGCGTGGACTGCCCACAGCGCAATATCATCCAGGCCACGGCCGCCGAGTACGCCGTCCGCTTCCGATCGGTCCAGCTCGTCTTTTAACGTGCGCATGATGCGCGCCGGCACCTGGCCCGACAAAACCATGTCGAAACCCTGATCGCCGATGTTCCAGGTGATAAAACCCTCGCTGTGCGGAATCACGACCGCCCGAAACTCGTTCAACGCAATGCCGTGCGGCTCCGCCGTGACCAGCGCAGCGGCCGCGCCATCGCCAAACAGCAGGAACGAGAGCACTTTTTCCAGCTCCGGCGTTTCCTGAAAGTGCAGTGTCGACAATTCGAGGTTCAGCACCAGCACGCGCGCATCGGGTTCGGAACGCACGATGTGATGTGCGGCACGCAGCGCAGGGACGGCGGCTGAACATCCCATGAAACCGATCATGGTGCGTTCGATGTCGCGTCGCAGTCCGAGCGCGCTGACGAGTTGCAGATCGAGCCCGGGCGCGGTGAAGCCGGTACACGAAGCGACGATCAGATGCGTCAGCGCATAGTGCTGGTCGCCAAGCTGCAGCGCAGCCACGGCCTTCTCGGCAAGTCGCAGCGCCTGCGGCTCGTATAGCGCCATGCGCGCACCCGTCGACGGAAATTTGCCGCGCCGGTAGAAACCGTCCGCATCGACTTCGCCCGCATCCAGCCGGCCCGCCCGCAAATACGAATAGCGATGCGCGATGCCCGCCCGCTCCGCCATGCGATCGAACACGGTGCGCGTCTTGGCGTCGGGCAGCAGCGTGCGGGCAAACTTGACGAAATCATCGTGCACGTCGTGATCGGGCACGGCGGTACCGATGTGATTGACATGCGCTGTCGTCATGCCGTTTTCCGGAACGCGAGCACGGCGTTGAAGCCGCCGAACGCGAACGAGTTCGACAGCGCCGCGCCGATCACCATCCCGCGCGCTACGTTCGGCACATAGTCGAGGTCGCACTCGGGATCGGGGATGCGATACCCGAGCGTCGGCGGCGCGACGTCTTCTCGCACCGACAGCACCGTCGCCAGGGCCTCGAGCGCACCGCCGGCGTTCAGGCAATGGCCGAGCATCGACTTGTTCGAAGAAATTGCCAGACTGTGCGCGGCATCGCCGAACACGCGCTTCAGCGCCGCGGTTTCGCTGCGGTCGTTGAGCCGTGTGCCGGTGCCATGCGCGTTTACATAGTCGACCTCGGCGCGCTGCATGCCCGCGTCGCTGAGCGCGCTATCGATCGCCTGCGCGGCACCTGTGTCGGTCGGGGCCGTGATGTCGCCGGCGTCTGCGCTCATCCCGAAGCCAGCGATCTCAGCGTGAATCGCCGCGCCGCGCGCCCGCGCGTGTTCCCATTCCTCGAGGACCAGCACCGCTGCCCCCTCACCGAGTACCAAGCCGGCACGGTCGTTGGAAAATGGTCGGCACACGTCGGGGCTCAGCACGCGCAACGCATCCCAGGCCCGTATATGCCCGACGGTCAGAGATGCGTCGCTGCCACCGGTGACGGCGATCTGCAGCTGTCCGGCACGGATCATTTGAAAGGCAAGCCCGATGGCGTGCGTTGATGATGCGCATGCCGACGCCGTGGCAAACGAGGGGCCGCGCAGGCCGAAATCGATTGAGATGTGGCTGGCCGGCGCATTGGGCATGATGCGCGGTACGGTAAACGGATGCAGTCGGTTCGAACCTTCGCCGTACAGAGTCAGATACGAGCTGTCGATCGTGTGCACACCGAGGCCAGCACCGAACACGACGCCTGCATTACGCAAATCGAGGCCGAGCGCCATGATGCCGTCGGGCGCGGCGTCAGTTATTGCCTGGCGCGCCGCCACCAAGGCCAACTGTGAAGTGCGGTCGAGCATCGGCAGTCGGCGCGCATCAAAATGAGCAGCGGGATCGAAGTCGAGCACCTCTGCTGCGGTGCGCGCCGTCAAGCGCACGGTCGGCACATTGACGATCGGCCGGATACCGCACTGGCCTTCGACCAGAGCGCGCCAAATCGATGGCACATCGTGGCCGAGCGCAGACACCGCGCCCAAACCGGTGACTGCCACGCGCCGCTGCTCAATCGTCAACTTGGCACCGGGCGTTTGCTCGCCTGCGCATCGAGCGTTTTCAGCACGTGTGCGACGAGCGTGCCCACCGTCATCGCGCCCTCCGCCGGCGGCTCTGGACCAAAGGGAAGCTCGACGCCGAAATGCGATTCGATCTCGAACACGACCAACGTCAGATCGAGCGACCCGATGCCGAGGTCGTCGGTGCGAGCGTCAAGTTGAAGCCGGCTGCGGTCGACCTTGGTCTCGCGCGCGACGATATCCAGGATCGCCGCAACACGCGGGTCTGTGTTTGTTGCATGCGCTGGCTCAATCGGGACGTCCATCGTGTACCTTCGGTGCGGCGTTCGATGGCACATTGCCAGAAAATGCGCGGTCGTGTCGGCGGCAATAAATTCTGCGGTCGCCAAACCGCGGGAGCCGGTCGCAATGGATTTGGGGTGCCGGCAACCCAGTTGCTGATTTGATGGGTTCGACGCGGCTCATTCTGTCGCGTGCGGCAGCAAGACCCCGCAATAGGAAACGCACGGCAGCGTGGCCGCGCGTTTCTCGCTTCGGTTAGGGCCTACTAGTTACGCCGCGGATTGTCCGGCGCACGGTCGTACCGATTCGGGACGCCGTCATGGTCGCGATCTCCACGGGCCCAACGCTCGCGCTCGAAGTGCCAGCGGCCGTCACGCTCGACCCACTGCGGCGAATGATAGAAGTAGCCAGGACGGTGACGAACCCAATGGCCGGCGACCCAGACATGGCGCTGTCCGCGCCAGCCCCAGTATCCGGGCGCCCAGACGTAGCCCCTACGCGGTGCCGGCACCAACTCGACGCGTGCCGGTGGCGGTGGCCCGACGTTTACTACGATGTTTGGGGCTGCTGCGCTCGGCAGCGACACTATCGCGAACGACGCCGCGATGATGGACGTAAGGAAAGTCCGCTTCAGCATGCCAGTCTCCTAGGAGTAGTTGTACGCAGACGACGAGGTCTTAACGCTCCGTGACACAAAAAGAAAACGCCTGCAACAATTGCTTACCAACTTGCGTCGCGTTTGGCCCGCACAGGCGACGGGGGCCAGCAAGCCGTCTGAATTCAACAGGTTATTGTGCGGATCAAGCCATTTATGCGAAAAGCTGAGCGCGCAATCAACATCGTCGAGTTCGACCCGGCACGAACCGATGAGCTGATCCGAATGTGGCGGCAGAGTTTCGAGTTCGGCGTCGGCGTGCTCGATCCGAATCCGATCGAACTGCAGCGTGAGGCTTTCGTCAGTACCGTTGTCCCGAACAATGCAGTTCGCATGGCTCTGCTGGATGACAAATTGGTTGGCTTCATCGCAGCAACGAAAGAATCTATAACTCATCTGTACGTGCGCACGGAAAATCATCATTGCGGCATCGGCAGCCGGCTGCTGGCCTGGGCAAAAGCCCAGTCGGATGGGAAACTGTGGCTTTACGCATTCGCCCGCAATACCGTCGCGCGCGCGTTTTACGAAAAACACGGGTTCGAAATCATCGCGCGCGGCTTTGAGCCGACTTGGCAGTTGGACGACATCAAGTACGAATGGACGGCGCGGGACACGTAGTTGTGAAACGATCCGGCGCGTATCAGCGCTATTCGATCCAGGAGACTCAGCATGCCCGCTTATTTATTTGCCAATGTCGAGGTCACCGATCCCGCTGGGTATGAACAATACCGGCAGCGCGTGTTAGCCACGATCGAAGCTTTTGGCGGACGCTACCTGGTGCGCGGCGGTGCGACCGAAGTGCTCGAGGGCGATTGGACCCCAAAGCGTATGGTGATCCTCGAGTTTCCCGACATGGTGCAACTGCAGGCCTGGTATCACTCGTCCGAGTATCGCCCGCTGCTCGCGCTGCGGCAGGCAACGGCGAACTCAACACTGATCGCCGTCGAGGGGATCAGTAGCGCGTGACTGAGATGCCGCGCATACCGCTTGCTCTGTGCGGTCAAGATTGCATCAGGAGCGGAGAACGTGGACCTGGAGAAATCCGACGAGCAAGCAGCCCTGACGGGGCTGTCGCGACAGCGACTGGCCTCGAGCGGCGCTCAGCGTTGCCGTCGCAAATTTCTTCGATTCTTCCCGCAAGGCTTCCGCGACGAGAAATATGGCGACTGGGAGCGCGGGTACAAGTGGCAGGCGCATCAGCAGTGGAATGAAATCCTCGATCGCTCCACGCATGGCGCGTTGCTGCGGGATGGCAACTTTGGCGAGGTCGCCGCTCGCGCGGTCAGAATCGAATCGCGCACCAATCTTTTGTTCTCCTTCGAGAAAATGGCATTGCGCGATGCCGTCAAGTCGGCGGCAGGCGCGCGCACTTTTGCCGAAGGGCTGCATCGTTTTCTGTACGGTCGCGGTAACCCGCAGGGAAAGTTCGAGCGCTGGTGCGAATCGGTCGCGGCTCTTCCGCGCAAACAGACACGCGTACTCACGTGGCCGCTGGTGACGGTGTTCGGATTCATCGCGCAGCCCGAGACGCACATGTTTCTGAAGCCGACTGTGACGCGAATCGCCGCCCGCCAATACGGGTACGCATTCCAATATGCGGCCCGACCATCCTGGGAAATCTACGCAAGCTTGCTTGGCTTCGCCGCTGCCGTCGGCAGCGACCAAAAAGACATGCGGCCGCGCGACATGATCGATCTACAGTCGTTCATCTGGGTGCAGGGTTCCGACGAGTACGACGAGTAGCCAGCGCTCGTTAGACGACAACCGTTTCGCGTTCGAGCACTTCGGCCGTCCGCTCCATCGAGCGGCGAAACGCAACGGCGCTTTGATCCTCGTCGATTTCCACGTCGTCCCAGCGCACGCTATCGCCCGCCGCGACCGCATTGATCAGCCTGACCTTGTGCGCCAGGCCCAGCGGCAAGCCGCCGATCAGCAGCGACTCTTCGGCCGGCATCACTTTGCCGTAGACGGTGTAGCCACCCTCGCCGTCCAGCATATCGCCCGCAGCAAGATCGCGCTTGGCGGTCGCTACCACGTCGGCATTGAAGCCAGTCGGCACCCCAGTCGGCTCGTTACGCAGACCAATGCTAGCCACGCTGATGCCGAGCTCGAGGCCGATCAGATGGAAAGGTTTGTACAAGGCCGAGTACTGGCCGGTGGCATCGGTCACCAGCCCATATTCCTTGAAGCAGCGCTCGACATACTCGCTGCCACCGGCGAACACGACGTACACTCCCCAGCGCAAATCGCGCGCCACCGGCGATCCATCGCGCTGAAGGCTCGAGATCACTTCGACCTGGCCGCGATGATGCAGCACACCGCCTTCAACCTGCGGACGCAGCACATTGGGCAGATCGTCAACTCCGCACGGCGGGAACGACAAGCCGTCAGGAGCTATCAGTCCGGTCGCGTTCGACACGGCGCACATTTCGATCGCGCTCTTAGTGCCGTCCAGAAACGAATTGAACATCTGCGGGTTCAGTCCGCCGATCCGGGCATCCTCGGCCGTCAGCCCGTAGTACCCCCACACGGTGTCCGGCGTCGATGCGTGATATTGCGGCAGATACTTCGTTCCCTTGCCAGCGGCGATCACCTCGAATCCGCACGCTCGTGCCCAGTCGACCAGCTCACATATCAACGCCGGTTGATCGCCGTAGGCGAGCGAATACACGATCCCCGCCTCGCGCGCGCGCTGCGCCAACAATGGCCCGGCCAGCGCGTCGGCCTCTACGTTGACCATCACGATGTGCTTGCGATGATCGCAGCAGGCGAGCACGTGCGCGATGCCAGCCGAAGGTGAGCCGGTGCAATCGATGACGATATCGATGTCCGGTTGCTCGATCAGTGCGCGCGCGTCAGTAAAGAAGCTCAGCGACGAAATCGCGCTGTCGGCCCAACCCACGCGCTGCAATGATTGCCGCGCACGTGACGGATCGAGGTCGGCAATCGCCGTGACCCGCATTCCGGGCGTGTGCCTGACCTGCGACAGATACATCGAGCCGAATTTTCCGGCGCCGATCAGGCCGATGCGCAAGGGTGCGCCGCGCGCTTCTCGCTCTTTCAGTAGCCGGTGCAGGTTCATTTTTTTGGTGGCGTGGTGACGTTAGCGCTTTCCGTCTTCGGTGTGACGATCTGGAAGAAAATCTCGCCGTCGCGCACCATGTTCAACTCGTGCCTTGCACGCTCCTCGATCGCTTCCCGTCCCTCGCGCAGGCTCGCGACCTCGGCCGCGAGCTCGGCGTTGCGCGCATTTAGAATGCCGTTGACTCCGCGCTGAGCGACTAGCTGGCGATCGAGATCCCACACACGCAGCCAGCCGCCCTTGCCGAACCATAGCGGCCACTGAATCGCAACCAACAGCACCGCGAGAACGATGGCGAGCAGCCGCATCGTCGCCTAACCGCTAGCGCAAAGTGTAAAACGCATCGCGCCCAGGATAGCTTGCCACGTCTCCCAGATCTTCTTCGATGCGCAACAACTGGTTGTATTTCGCGATGCGGTCGGAGCGGCTCATCGAGCCGGTTTTGATCTGCAGCGCGTTGGTGCCGACGGCGATATCGGCAATCGTCGTGTCTTCGGTCTCGCCGGAACGATGGCTGATCACGGAGGTGTAACCGGCGCGCTTGGCCATTTCGATCGCAGCGAAGGTTTCGGTCAATGTACCGATCTGGTTGATCTTGATCAGGATCGAATTGGCGACGCCACGATTGATTCCTTCGCGCAGCAGAGCCGTGTTGGTGACGAATACATCGTCGCCGACCAGCTGCATCTTGTCGCCGAGCTTGCGTGTCAGTTCTTCCCAGCCCGCCCAATCGTTTTCGGCCATGCCGTCCTCGATCGACACGATCGGATACTTGTCGCACCAGCCAGCCAGCATCGCTGTCCACTCGACGGCGGTCAGCGTCAACCCCTCGGCTTCGAGGCGATACTTGCCGTCCTTGAAAAATTCACTGGCGGCGCAGTCGACCGCCAACGCCACCTCGGTTCCCGCCTTGTAGCCTGCGTTTTCGATCGCCTGCAGGATCATCTGAATCGCCGCCTCGTGATTCTTCACGTTCGGCGCAAAGCCGCCTTCGTCGCCGACCGCAGTGCTCATGCCCGCTTTATCGATCAGTTTCTTCAGGGCATGAAACACTTCCGCGCCGTAGCGCACCGCCTCGGAAAACGTCGGAGCGCCGAGCGGCACGATCATGAACTCCTGCAGATCGAGATTGTTGTTGGCGTGCGCACCGCCATTGACCACATTCATCATCGGTACAGGCATCTGCATCGCACCGCTGCCGCCAAAGTAACGATACAGCGGCAGGCCCGATTCCTCAGCGGCCGCCTTCGCAACGGCTATCGATACGGCCAGTGTCGCGTTGGCGCCGAGACGCGACTTGTTCTCGGTGCCGTCGAGCTCAATCAGCGCATTGTCGAGAAACGCCTGCTCGTTCGCCTCGAGTCCCAGGATCGCTTCAGAAATCTCGGTGTTGATGTTCTCGATTGCCTTCAGAACCCCATTTCCGCCGTACCGGTTGGCGTCGCCATCGCGCAGCTCGATCGCCTCACGCGCACCGGTCGACGCGCCCGAAGGCACCGCCGCCCGGCCCATCACGCCGCTTTCGAGCAATACGTCGCATTCAACGGTCGGATTGCCGCGCGAATCGAGAATCTCGCGGCCGATGATGTCGACAATGGCGCTCATGTTTTCCTAATGGCGATGATCAGGCGAAGCTCGCTTCGATAAAGCCTTGCCGTTTTACCGCGCGATCGAGTTCCATCAGCGTGCCGAGCAGTTCGCGCATGCGGTCGAGCGGCACGGCATTCGGCCCATCGGACTTCGCTTCGGCTGGGTTCGGATGCGTTTCCATAAACAAGCCCGCGACACCCGCGGCGACGGCCGCCCGTGCCAGCACCGGCACAAACTCGCGTTGCCCGCCGCTGGTGGTGCCCTGCCCGCCGGGCAATTGCACCGAGTGGGTCGCATCGAACACGACCGGGGCGTGGGTATCGCGCATGATCGCCAGCGAGCGCATGTCGGACACCAGATTGTTGTAACCGAACGATGCGCCGCGCTCGCACGTCATGAAGCTGTCTTCGGGTAAGCCGGCCTCGCGCGCCGCGTCGCGTGCCTTGTCGATCACATTCTTCATGTCGCCGGGTGCAAGAAACTGCCCCTTCTTGATGTTGACCGGCTTGCCACTGATGGCGCACGCGCGAATGAAATCAGTCTGGCGGCACAGGAACGCGGGCGTCTGCAGAACGTCGACCACCTCGGCTGCTGGTTTGATCTCGTCCTCGTCGTGCACGTCGGTCAGCACCGGCACCCCCACCTGCTTCCTGACTGCACCGAGAATTCTCAGGCCTTCATCGATACCCAGCCCGCGAAAGCTCTTGCCCGAACTGCGATTGGCCTTGTCGAAACTCGATTTGTAGATGAACGGCACGCCGAGCGCGCCAGTGATTTCCTTCAAGCGGCCCGCGGTGTCGATCGCCATCTGCTCGGATTCGATGACACACGGCCCCGCAATCAGAAACAGCGGCCGGTCGAGTCCGACCTCAAAACCCGCCAGCTTCACGCGGCGGCTTTCCGTGCGATCGGCGCAAGTGGTGCGACGTGCGCATCGCTTGCTGCCTGCACGCGCGATTGCCTACTCGCCAGCGCCGCCTCGATGAACGACTTGAACAGTAAATGGCCATGGCGTGGGGTCGACGTGAACTCGGGGTGAAACTGCACGCCGATGAAAAACGGGTGCGACGGCAGCTCCATGATCTCGGTTAGCTTCTCGTTCGGTGTACGCGCGGAAACCGTGTAGCCATTGGCCTCGAGCTGCGGCACGTAAGCGTTGTTTACTTCGTAGCGGTGGCGATGCCGCTCGTTGACCTCGCTGCCGTAGATGCGCGCGGCCAACGTGCCGGGCTCGACCGGACACTTCTGCGAGCCCAACCGCATCGTACCGCCGAGGTCGGATTGCGCGTCGCGCCGCTCAATGCGACCGGTCCGATCGGTCCATTCGGTGATCAGCGCGACCACCGGGTGCGGGGTGTCAGGATCGAACTCGGTCGAGTTCGCCCCCGCCAGTCCGCAGACGTTGCGCGCGAATTCGATCGTCGCCAACTGCATGCCGAGGCAGATGCCCAGGTAGGGAAGATTGTTCTCGCGTGCGTGCTTGATCGCAGAGATTTTGCCTTCGGTCCCGCGCCTGCCAAAGCCTCCGGGCACCAGCACCGCATCGACCCTGTCGAGCAGCGCCATCCCGTCGGTCTCGATCTGCTCGGAATCCAGATATTCGATCTTCACCTTGGTGCGCGTGTTGATCCCGGCGTGCATCAGCGCCTCGACCAGCGACTTGTACGAGTCCGACAGCTCGACGTACTTGCCGACCATCCCGATCCTGACTTCGTGCTCCGGGTGTTCGAGTGCGTAGACGAGCTTGTCCCAGCTCGACAGATCGGCCGGCCTGGCAATGATGCCGAGCTTGAAGCAGACGATCTCGTCGAGCCCCTGCTGGTGCAGCATCGACGGAATCTTGTAGATCGAACTGACGTCCCACGCGGAGATCACCGCGTCGATCGGCACGTTGGAGAACAGAGATATCTTTGCGCGCTCCTCCTCCGGTATCGGGCGATCAGCGCGGCACAACAGCACGTCGGGCGAGATACCGATCTCGCGCATTTTCTGCACGCTGTGCTGCGTCGGCTTGGTCTTCAATTCACCCGCGGAAGGAATGAAAGGCACCAGCGTTAGATGCACGTAACACGCCGACGACTGACCGAGACGCAACTTCATCTGCCGCACCGCTTCGACGAACGGCAACGATTCGATATCGCCGACCGTGCCGCCGATTTCGACGATCGCCACGTCGGCCTTGCCATCCCATGCGGCACGCGCGCCGCGTTCGATGAAGTCCTGGATTTCGTTGGTCACGTGCGGGATCACCTGTACCGTTTTGCCCAGGTACTCGCCACGCCGCTCTTTCTTGATTACCGAGTCGTAAATCTGGCCGGTAGTGAAGTTGTTCACCCTGCGCATCTTGGCCGAGATGAAGCGCTCGTAGTGCCCGAGGTCGAGATCGGTTTCGGCGCCATCTTCGGTAACGAACACTTCGCCGTGCTGAAACGGCGACATCGTGCCGGGGTCGACGTTGATGTAGGGGTCCAGCTTTATCAGGGTGACTTTGAGGCCGCGCGATTCGAGAATCGCTGCAAGCGAGGCGGCGGCGATCCCTTTGCCGAGCGAGGAGACGACGCCACCGGTAACGAATACGTACTTGATCATCGCTGGTACTTGATCATTGCTTCGCGAGTACCGGTAAAGCGAAAGTATACAGATCGCAACTGTGGTTACCGATCGCCAATCAGTCGATCGTCACACCGCGTGCAGTCAGAACACGCTGTGCGCGGTCGGGATAGTCGGTAATGATGCCGTCGACACCGAGCCCAGCCAGACGCTCGATCTCGGCCCCATCGTTGATGGTCCACGGAAGGATCTTCAGCTTCAGCGCGTGCGTCTCGGCGACGTTTTCGGGCGTCACGTTGCGCCAGAACGGGCTCCAGATGCTGCAGCGCGCCGCCCGCGCCATTCGCGGCAACGATCCGTCGTAGTCGGCCAGCTTCAATCGGGCGTGCCAGGGCGACGCACCCGACGCATCCGGTAGAACCGTGTTCGTCCCCGAGGAATCGATCGTCAGGCACGCGGTTGTTATCTCGGGAGCCAGCTTCTTCACTTCAATCAGCGTGCGCCAGTCAAACGATTGCACGACCACCCTCGCGCTCATATTTGCCGCGCGCACGGCGTCGACGACGGCGCGTGCAAACCGCTCAGCGTCTGGAGTCGTGTCGCCGCTGGTTGGCGTGATCTTGGTTTCAATGTTGAATTGCACTGGCCGTCCGCCTGGCGAACGCGCATCGCGCGCCAGCTCGAACAACTGCTGCAGCGTCGGAATGCGCTCGCCATCGCTCGCTTTCTGCTCGCTCCACTGCGCCGCATACTTGTGCGCCGGATTCAGGCGGCCGATGTCGTACTGCGCGAGATCGCGGTAGCTGAGCGAAAATAGGGGTGGCCCATCCTCCCTGAGCCAACTGCCGTCAGCTCCCCGCACCAGGCCCGCGAACAGGTGCAGCTCGTGCGATAGCACCAGCACGCCATCACGCGTCATCGCCAGATCGGTTTCCAGCGTCGTCACGCCGATCGCGAGCGCCGTTCTGAACGCCGCCAGCGTGTTCTCGGGCGCCAGGCCGCGCGTTCCGCGATGCCCCTGCAGGTCGATTGCAACCGCTGACGAGGCAAGCGCCGTCAGCAACACCATCGCGATAGCTTTAGTAGGCACGCACCACCTTCGGCTTGCCGGTGGACTTCTGCAACTCGATCGTAACCGGCTCGCCGGCGCGCTTGTCCAGATTGACTTGTTCCGGCACGTCGACGAAGCGGAGGTGGTAGGAGGTCGTATGACTGGCTACTGTGGTTTTGCCGTCCTCAGACTTGCACCAGAACAGCATTGAAGAGTGGCGGCTGAGCTGAAACGCATAACCGTGTGCGCACCCTTCGGGTGAGGCCTTTGGACGATGCACGAGCGTATAGGTCGCCATCGTCGACCTCTGCAGCTTGGCAGCCGCCTGTTCACTGTCGTAAGCGGCGCGCGTGGCCGAGTCGGTCAGCAAGTCGGAAAACGGCGGTACGTAATTGAACAACCACCACACCGC
>JBBQQC010000011.1:0-96675 GCA_038216465.1 Burkholderiales bacterium
TGCTGCGTGGCGCGGCGATCTATAAGACGCGTCTGGTCTGGCCCTATGCGGTGGCGCCGGCGGTGGCCGGCGTGCTTTGGCTCTTCATGTTCGCACCGTCGATCGGCATCGTGCCCTACGCGCTGCGCGTGGTCGGTTACGAGTGGAATCATCTGCTGAATGCGAATCAGGCGATGGCCCTGATCGTGATGGCTGCCGTTTGGAAGCAGATCAGCTACAACTTCCTGTTCTTTCTGGCGGGACTGCAGGGGATTCCGAAGTCGCTGATCGAGGCGGCCGCGATCGACGGCGCCGGGCCATGGCGGCGCTTCTGGACGATCGTGTTTCCGCTGCTTTCTCCGGTGACGTTCTTTCTGCTGGTGATCAACATCGTCTATGCGTTCTTCGAAACGTTCGCGATCATCGACGCCTCGACGCAAGGCGGGCCGGGCAAGGAGACGGCGATCCTCGTCTACAAGGTGTACTACGACGGCTTCAAGGCGCTTGATCTCGGCGGCTCGGCGGCGCAGTCGGTGGTTCTGATGGCGATCGTGATTGCACTGACCGTGGTGCAGTTTCGCTACGTCGAAAAGAAGGTTCAGTACTAGATGGTCGAGCGCCGCCCTGCCCTGACGGTTCTTACGCACGTGGTACTGATCGTGGGCGTGCTCATCGTCGCGTTTCCCGTTTATGTGACGCTGGTCGCATCGACGCACACTGCGCAGGCCATCGTGCAGGCGCCGATGCCGCTGATTCCCGGCGACCAGTTGCTGCACAACTACGCCGCAGTACTGGTCGGTAGCGACGCCGGTGCCGGCTCGGCGGCGCCGGTGGGCCGGATGATGTTCGTCAGTATGGTCAGCGCACTGACGATCGCGATCGGCAAGATTGCGATTTCCTTGTTATCGGCCTTCGCAATCGTCTATTTCCGATTTCCTTTTCGCACTTTCTTTTTCTGGGCGATCTTCGTCACACTGATGCTGCCGGTCGAAGTCCGCATCGGACCGACGTACGAAGTGGTGTCCGATCTCGGCATGCTTAACAGCTACGCGGGACTGACCATTCCGCTGATCGCGTCGGCGACCGCCACATTTTTGTTCAGGCAGTTTTTTCTGACCGTGCCGGACGAGCTCGCTGAAGCCGCGCGCATCGACGGCGCCGGCCCGCTGCGCTTTTTCTGGGACGTGCTGCTGCCCCTCTCACGCACCAGCATCGCGGCGCTGTTCGTGATTCAGTTCATCTACGGTTGGAATCAATATCTGTGGCCGCTGCTGGTTACGACACAGGAAGACATGTATCCCGTGGTGATGGGCATCAAGCGGATGATCGCGGGTGGCGACGCTGCCAATGACTGGAATCTGATCATGGCCACCGCGATACTCGCCATGTTGCCGCCCGCCTTCGTCGTGTTGCTGATGCAGAGATGGTTCGTCAAGGGCCTGGTTGAGACGGAAAAATAATGGCGTCGATTCAATTTATCGATGTTCGCAAGAGCTACGGCGCGATGCAGGTGGTGCATGGGATCGACGTGACGGTTGCCGACGGTGAATTCGTTGTGCTGGTCGGCCCGTCGGGATGCGGAAAGTCAACTTTGCTGCGCATGGTCGCTGGACTCGAAGAAATCAGCGCCGGCACGATCCGTATCGGTGACCGGGTCGTCAATGATCTGGAGCCGAAGGATCGCGACTGCGCAATGGTGTTCCAGAATTACGCGCTGTATCCGCACATGAGCGTGTACGACAACATGGCTTACGGGCTGAAGATCCGCGGGCTGGCCAAGAGCGACATCGAAAAGCGCGTCGGCGCGGCCGGCGCGATATTGGAACTAAGCACACTGCTGCAGCGCAAGCCGCGCCAGCTTTCCGGCGGCCAGCGGCAAAGAGTCGCGATGGGCAGAGCAATCGTGCGCGAGCCCGCAGTTTTTCTCTTCGACGAGCCGCTGTCGAATCTCGACGCCAAGTTGCGAGTGCAGACGCGACTGGAGATTCAGAAGCTGCACCGGCGGCTGCAGACGACGAGCCTGTACGTGACGCATGATCAGGTGGAAGCGATGACGCTGGCGCAGCGCATGATCGTAATGAACGCCGGGCGCGCCGAACAGATCGGCACGCCGGATGACGTTTACTCGCGTCCGGCAACAACTTTCGTTGCAAGCTTCATCGGCTCACCGCCGATGAATCTGATCGAAGGCAGGCTGAGCGCCGATGGCAGTACATTCGAAGCGCGCGGAAACACGATTGCATTACCCGAGGCGGACACAGCCGTCGCCGGTCGCGAATTGATTCTCGGCTTGCGGCCTGAGCACCTGAAGTTGGGGGGCAGCAATCTGGTAATGCAAGTCGAAACCGTCGAAATGCTCGGCGCCGAACATTTGATTCACGGCGACGTGGCGGGCGCCGACACCATCGTGCGCACGGGCCCGCACGACAATCCTGAGGTTGGATCCAAATTGCAGCTTGGCTTCAAAGCCAACGCCGTGCATTGGTTCGACCCTTCTACCCGGCAGCGAATCTCTTCCTAAACCCAATCGGCGTCGGCCGCCTATTCCTTGCGCCGAAACTCGCAGTGAGGTTTCGTGCAATCGCCGTACAGCGCAAGTGCGTGGCCGTGCAGGTTGAAGCCGCGCGCTGCTGCCACTTCGTGCTGGCGGCTTTCGATTTCGGGATCGACGAATTCCTCAACGCGCCCGCACGTCAGACACACCAGATGATCATGGTGCGTGCCTTCGTTCAACTCGAACATCGCACGGCCGCCTTCGAAATGATTGCGCGCTAGCAGTCCCGCCTGCTCGAACTGGGTCAGCACGCGGTAGACCGTCGCGAGTCCTACGTCGATATGTTCGGCGATCAGCGCCTTGTAGACATCTTCGGCACTCATGTGGCGCACCCCGCATTCTTCCGAGCTGCGCTGGAAAATCTCCAGCACCTTGAGGCGCGGCAGAGTGGCCTTCAGACCGATGTTTTTCAGCTCGCTGGAGGAAGGAGGAATACGGCTCATTTGCCGTCTATGATACGAGCTTCCTCTGCCGCTTTTCCTCGCGATATGACCCAACGTGTCCTGCTGATTTTGGTAACTGCGTGCGCTGCGCTCGCCGGTTGCCAGACGATGTCGAGCGTCGGTTCGACGGTGGCGGGGTGGGCACCTTCGTTCCTCGCACCATATCGTCCTGACGTTCACCAAGGCAACATAGTGACGAAAGAAATGGTCGAACAGTTGCGCCAGGGCATGACGCGCGAACAAGTGCGGTTCATGCTCGGCACGCCGCTGCTGACGAGCGAGTTTCATAAGGACCGCTGGGACTACGCGTATTACCTGAACCCTCTCAAGGGCGAAATTCAGAACCGGAGGCTTACCGTCTACTTCAAAGACAATAAGCTCGATACGTTCCGCGCGGATGAAATGCCGCAGGAAGTGATGGCCGACGTGTTGATCCTCGGCCCTGACGCGCGCAAGAAGCCCAAGCCGGCGCCGCGGCAGCCTGAAAAGGCGCCGGAAATTCAGACACCGCCACCAGGACGCGAGTCCACCAATTGAAGCTTGCGATCGCCGGCGCCTCCGGCCGCATGGGTCGCATGCTGATCGAGGCGGCGCTTGCGCAGCCCGACGCGACGATAACGGCCGCATTCGATCGCGCCGACAGTTGCGCGGCCGGGCACGATTGCGCGGAGTTTCTCGGGCGATCGACCGGAGTGGTGGTGAGCTCCGATCTGTCCGCGGTACGTGGCGCCGATGTACTGGTCGATTTCACTCGACCCGAGGCCACATTGGCTCACCTTGACGCATGCACCGCCGCCGGCGTCAACATGGTTATCGGCACGACTGGTCTCGACGCAGCGGGCAAGCATGCGATCGGCATGGCCGCAAAGAAAGTCGCCATCGTATTTGCGCCCAACATGGGCGTTGGCGTCAATGCGATGTTGAAGCTGCTCGAACAAGCCGCGCGCATCCTGCACGACGGCTACGACGTCGAGGTCATCGATACGCACCATAAGCACAAGATCGATGCGCCGTCGGGTACCGCGCTGAAGATGGGCGAGGTGATTGCCGAGGCACGCGGGCAACGGCTTGCCGATGTCGCGCTGTACGCGCGCGAAGGCGAAGTCGGCGAGCGCAAAGCAGACACGATCGGTTTTTCAAGTGTTCGCGGCGGTGACGTAATCGGCGACCACACCGTGCTTTTCGCGGGCATCGGCGAACGCATCGAGATCACGCACAAGGCGTCGAGTCGAATGCCCTACGCGCTCGGCAGCATGCGCGCAGCACGCTTTCTGACAGGCCGGCGTGCGGGGCTGTACGACATGTCCGACGTGCTGGGCTTCAAATAGGAGCAACGTGGAAACAACTGCCCTCGGACTCGCGCACTTCTGGTCGCAGGCCGATACGGTCATTCGGCTGACGGCGTATCTGCTGCTCCTTATGTCGATCGCCAGCTGGTTTCTAATCGTGTGGAAGACGTGGGCGTGGCTGCGCGTGCGGCGCGCCTCGAAGCAGATAGAAAATTTCTGGAACTCGAGTTCGGTCGATTCGGCGGTGGCGCAGCTGAAGCCGCATGACCGCGAGAACATTTTCGTTCCGCTTGCCAGCGGCGCCGCCGGCGCGGCGACGCATCCGGCGTCCGAGGGGAGCTTGGCAGCCCAGATCGACCGCTCCGAACTGATAACGCGCGCACTGCGCCAGCGAATCAATGAAGCGGCCGGCAAGCTCGAGTCCGGGCTCACCATCCTGGCGTCGGTGGGCAGCACCGCACCGTTTGTCGGGCTGTTCGGCACCGTGTGGGGCATCTATCACGCATTGATGAACATTGCGCGCTCGGGACAGATCGCGATCGACAAGGTCGCCGGGCCGGTCGGGGAGGCGTTGATCATGACCGCCGTTGGGCTCGCGGTGGCGATCCCAGCGGTACTTGCCTACAACGCCTTCACGCGTGTCAATCGTATCGTGCTTGGCCAGCTTGACGGCTTCGCGCACGATCTGCATGCCACGTTGACGATGGGTTCGCGTTTGCCGGCGGAGGGCTGATGGCGTTCGGCGGATTCGAGCGCCACGGCGGGCCCTCGCAGCCGATGTCAGAGATCAATGTCACGCCGATGGTCGACGTGATGCTGGTGCTGCTGGTGATCTTCATCATCACAGCGCCGCTGCTCTCGTACGCGATCAAGATCGACCTGCCGAATGATCCGGCGTCGGCCGCCGAAGCGCCACTGAGCACCATCAAGCTCTCTATCGATGCCGATGGCAAGGTCTACGCCGACACCGAGGCCATTACCGACGATCAGCTACGTGCACGCTTTCTGGCAGCCGCCAAGTCGACGCCGGTGCCCGAAGTGCATTTGCGCGCGGACAAGGCAACACGTTACGAGCGCATCGCTTTCGTCATGTCGCAGGCGCAGCAAGCCGGTCTAAGCAAGATTGGGTTCGTCACCGAGCCCGCTCACGTCCCCGTCGAAGCCCCAGCGACGCGCTGATAGCGTCAGTCCTGCAGCCAAGCGAGCAGCGCTTGCCACTGTTCGATGTCCTTGGCAACGCGACCCGGAGCGACGTCCCACAACGTAAGCCCCTGCGCCGCTAGGTGCACGTAGTTCTGCGTATCGCGCAGATATCCAACCACCGGCAAGCCGATTCCTTCTACGAAGCGGTGCAACTGTTCTGCTGCGCGCGTACGTTCGTCGACCCGCATGCCGAGAACGCCGACCTTTCCGGCATCGCTCAGAGCGCCGCGATCTGCGAGCTTGGCGAGAAAGGTCTGCGTCGCAAAGATGTCGAAGATCGACGGCTGCAGCGGCACGATCACGCGATCGGCGAGCTTCAACACATCTTTCAGGTCGCCGCCCCGCAGACCCGCAGGAGAATCGAGCACGACGTGCGTGACACCGGCGGGCGGCCGAGCGATGTGCTTGTCGTCGCGCTCCCACGATTGAATGCGCGGCGCCGATGCGGGGCGTATCGCAAGCCACGCCAGCGCCGACTGCTGCCGGTCGAGATCGCCAAGCATCGTCCGGTGACCGCGCATCGCGTAGTACCCGGCCAGCTGCGTAGCGGTCGTAGTCTTGCCGACACCACCCTTCGGATTGGCGATCAAGACGATCATTGATTCAGTCTAGCCGAGCACGCCGAGGCCGGTGCTACCATCGATGCATGCTCGAAGAACTCGACAATCTGGCCGCAAAAATCAGGGAACTCGCGTCGATGGTGCAGTCGCTGCGCGGCGAGAATCAGCAGTTGCGAGCGCAGCTGGTGGCCGCGTCTTCGGAACTCGAGTCGATGAATGGGCGCGTTGACGAGGCGACGCGCCGGCTGGATGCGTTGATGCAGCGGCTACCCGATCCGATCAAGACCGCAGGTTCACCCGCGCAATGGAAAACCTGAGCGTCTCGATCCTCGGTCGTGAATACCGGCTCGCGTGCACGCCCGACGAGAAGGAATCTCTTCTGAAGAGCGCGCAGCTGGTCGATACCAAGATGCAGACGATCCGCGAAGCGGGCAAGGTGATGGGGGCCGACCGGATCGCGGTGATGGCGGCACTGCAGTTTGCCCACGAGCTGTTGACGACGCGGGGCAGTGACGGCGTCGAAACCGGCGAGATGCGCCGGCGCGTTCGCGACCTGCTGCAGGTCTGCGATGATGCGCTGTTGCCGCAGGAGAAATTGTTCTAATTCGGAAGTTTCGTATCTGGCAAAGCGCTAGACTGCGCACAGGCGTTCAGCCTGATGAACGCAAAGTTTTCCCTGCGGTGTTCGCGCAAAGGCCTCATAGTTCCTTGAACCAATGCGCTTTGCGCAAGGTTGCTGGCCTCGCGTCGCGGTGCGATCGGCACGCGTTTGCTGAACCTAAACGGCGCGGACAGCGACCACCCTGAACCAATGGTTCAGGACATTTGGCCGGGCGGCACAGGCGGGGATCTTATTCAGGTGCAAGCGACGCGGACCTTCAGCGCGGCGCGCGCACCGGCGTGACTTCCACTTCAATCTCGCGGAAGACACCGGCAATCGGCCTCAGCACTCTTACCGCGAGTAATTGACCCACAGCATCACGTCCGAGCATCCGCAACAAGTCCGAGACCTGCTCGACGCGCTGCGAGCCGACAGCGATGACGATATCAACCCGCTCTGTCGCGCGCCCGCCAGACGCGGCCGCCGAGTCGGCCAGCCATTGCACTGTCTGATCCATATCGACCTCCACAGAGCTGAAGGTGGGTGGGGCGCCGCCGCGATCAACCGCTCTCGCTATCGGACTGCTGGATGCAGAAAGCGGTGAATCGCTTGCACGACGACGGATCCTTCACCGACTCCGGACGCCACACGCTTGACCGAACCGGCGCGGACATCGCCTACCGCGTATATCCCCGCCCGGGTCGTTGCAAACGGCGAATCGAGCGCACGTCCGGCGGCGTTCTGGCCAGTGATGACGAAGCCACCCGGATCAAGGTCGAGGCAACCTTCGAGCCACTCGGTGTTCGGCTCGGCCCCGATCATCACGAACACGCTGGCGACACGCCGCGCCTCGCTAACTCCCGTCTTGCGACTGGTCCAGGTGACTTCGCGCAGGATCGCGTCGCCGGCAAGCGCAGTGATCTCGGTACACGGATGCAGCGTAATCTTTTCCGACGACTCGATCCGCTGCACCAGGTAGTCTGACATCGTAGCGGCGAGTCCTGTGCCGCGCACCAGCATGTGCACGTGCGCCACTGTGCGTGACAAATAGACTGCGGCCTGGCCGGCTGAATTGCCGCCGCCGACGATCACGATTTCCTCGCCTTCGCACAAGTGCTGCTCCATTGCGGTGGCGGCATAGTGAATGCCCTGTCCTTCGAAGCGCTCGTAGTTCGGCACATCGAGCTTGCGATAGCGCGCCCCGGTCGCAATCACAACTGCACGCGCGAACACCGCGCGATCGCCTTCCAGCTGCAATTGAAACGGTTCGCCTTCACATTCGATGCCGGTCACGGCACGAGCAATGGCCAGGCGCGCGCCAAACTTCTGGGCCTGCACCTGCGCACGCCCGGCCAGCGCCTGGCCGGAGATGCCGGTGGGGAACCCGAGATAGTTCTCTATCTTTGAGCTGGTTCCTGCCTGTCCGCCGGGAGCGAGCGCCTCGACCACAATCGTTCGCAGTCCTTCGGACGCGGCGTACACCGCGGCTGCGAGGCCGGCCGGACCTGCACCGACGACCGCCAGGTCAAACACCGTGTCGGCATCGATTTGCTCGGTGAGTCCGAGTTCGTCGGCCAGCGCGATCGTGCTGGGATTGCGCAGCAAGTAATGACCGGGAAACAACACGACCGGCAACACATCGCTGGCGCCATTCAATCCAGCCAGCAACTGCTGAGCTTCGGTATCGCGGTCGCTGTCGAGAATTCGATACGGGTAACCATTGCGCGTCAAGAATTGCTGCAGGCGCAATGTGTCGGCGCCGCGCGCCGGCCCGATCAGCACGATCCCGCCCTGCCCATGACGGATCAGGCCGACACGGCGCAGGATGAATGCGCGCATGATGATCTCGCCGATATCGGGCTCGGCCGCCAGCATCTTGCGAAAATCGGCGCGCTTGATGCGCACCACGCGGCTGTTCGTGCCGGTGCGACCCGACACAAGTATCTGACGGTCGTTGAACAGATCCAACTCGCCTGTGAACTGCCGCTCGCCGTGCACGGTGAAAACCTGCGGCTGACCGTGCTCGTCGACATGGAAAATTTCGATGCTGCCTTCGAGCACCAGAAAAAAATCGACGCTGCGCTGACCGCGCTCGAACAGCAGCACGCCCTTGCGCAGTCCCTGCTCGACGCCATAATTCGCAACGCGGTTCGCCGCCTCTACACTGAGGCGCGCAAATGTCTGCGCTTCGCGCGTGTAAGGATCGCTCGGATCGCTTGCAGCTTCGGAGCCGGTGGGATCGAGCAAGACGGACGTGGCCATTGCATTAGCGTAACGCGACTGCGCTCTGGGCCGCTGCGCTGGTAGTCTGACTGCAAATGGAACCGTATCTCTACGCGGCAGCCGCGGTGCTCGCCATCACGGCGCTGGTGAATTTGATCGCGCGCAGTATCGACATACCGAGCCCGATCGTGCTCGTGGTAGCCGGCGCAACGCTGGCGCTGGTGCCGGGCTTACCGCGCATCGCGTTGCCGCCGGATCTGGTGTTGATGGTCTTTCTACCGCCGCTGATCTACTTCGCGGCGTTCGGCATGAGCTGGCAGGCGTTCTGCATCAATCTGCGGCCGATCGTCATGCTCGCGGTCGGTTGTGTGATCTTCACCACAATCATGGTTGCGGCTGCCGCACACTGGCTGATCGGTATGGCATGGCCGGTTGCCTTCGTGCTCGGCGCAATCGTTTCGCCCCCCGACGTCGTCGCGCCGCTCGCGATCGCACGCCGGCTCGGCGTCCCAACGCGTATCACCGCCGTACTGGAAGGCGAAGGCCTGGTCAACGACGCGACGGCACTCGTGCTGTTCAAGTTTGCCTTAGTCGCCGTGCTGACCGGCGCATTTTCGCTAACGCACGCGGCGATGACATTCACGGGCATCGTTATCGGCGAGACGCTTTGGGGCCTTGCTGTCGGCTGGGTGATGCTGCGGTTACGCCATTGGGCCGAAGAGCCGTTGATTGAGGTGACGCTATCGCTGCTGACACCGTTTGCCGCATTCTGGCTGCCGCATGAGCTCGGCGGCTCGGGCGTGCTCGCGACCGTCGTTGCCGGGCTCTACGTCGGTTTCAAGGGGGTCGAACTGATCCGCTCGAACACACGGCTGCAGGCACTTTTCATCTGGCGGTTTGTTACGTACCTGATCGAGGGCGCGATTTTTCTGCTGACCGGGCTGCAGGGACGCGTCGTGCTGGATGCGCTCCAATCGAGATCTTGGAATCAGCTGCTGTTGTACGCCGTGGCGATCAGCCTGGTCGCGATTGTCGTGCGGTTCATCTGGGTTTTCCCGGCCACCTACATTCCACGCTGGACATCGGCCAGTCTGCGTCAGCGCGATCCAGCACCGCCTTGGCAGCATCCGTTCATGATTTCGTTTACCGGCATCCGCGGTGTGGTGTCGCTGGCGGCGGCGCTCAGCATTCCATTCGTGATCGGCGCCGATCAACCGTTTCCGGATCGGAGTTTGATCCTGTTTCTGACATTCATGGTGATCGTGGTCACGCTGGTGTTGCAGGGGCCGACACTTCCAGCGCTGGTTAGGGCCCTCGGTCTCGCTGATTCCGGCAGCAAGGAGCAGCAGCAACGTGCGCAGCGCGAAGCGCAGGCCCGTGTCGAAGCCGCACGCGCCGCACTCGATCGCCTGCAACAGCTATCGGCCGATCACGGAGTGCCGCCCGACCATGCGCAGCAGATCGGAAAACTGCAGCTCGAACGCGTCAAACGTCTCGAAAACCAGCGCGATCACGAGGGCGACGATCGAGCTACGGCGCGGCTCGATCGCGTCGAACTTGCACTGGTGCAGGCCGAGCGTGATCACATCAACCGCATGCTGCGCGGTGGCCAGATCAGCGATGACATTCGCCGCCAGATCGAACGTGATCTTGATCTGCGCGAGGAAGCAATCCGCCGCAGCATGGGATCCGTTAGTTAGGCGACCAATAAGATGAACGCACTTTCGATACCGGTTGCCGGCACGATCACAATCGCCTTCTTCGTGGGACTCGGAATCTTCGTCTATCCGTGGCTGCTGCGCCAGCGCTATGGCGTGTGGATCGTCGCGGTGATGACGTTATTGTTAGGCATGCTGTTCATCGTGTTTCAAGGCGGCGGTGCGGAAAGTTATTCGATCATATTGGCGGCAGCGTGGTCGCTAGGACCGGTACTCGCCGGCGTCATTGTGTGGCGCATTCAGCGCAAAGCTGATTAGGAGCAGGCAGTGAGTCGACATCGATTAGTCTTAGGGTTTGCCATGGCGGTGATGGCAATCGCGGGAGCACCGCTGGCGGCTCAGTCGCTTGATCAACTGAGCGCGAGTGACGCCACCGCGGGGCTGCGAGCGGCGCTCGACAAGGGCGCGTCGGCCGCAGTCGCCGAACTCGGTCGCCCCGACGGCTTCTGGGGCAATCCGAAAGTGAAGATTCCGCTGCCGGAGAATCTTCAACGGGCACGCTCGGCGTTGCGCCTGATGGGAAAGGGGCCTGAGGTTGACGCGCTGGAGCTGGCAGTCAATCGTGCTGCCGAGCAGGCCGTTCCGCAGGCGAAAAGTTTGCTGGTGAGTGCCGTCAAATCGATGAGCGTCGATGACGCGAAGACGATCCTGCGCGGCGGCAATGACTCGGTCACGCGGTTTTTCGAGTCGAAGACTGCGCCGCAGCTATCCGAGCGCTTCCTGCCGATCGTGCGTCAGGTAACCGAAAAGAATGGCCTGGCACAGCAGTACAACGCACTCGCCGCCCAAGGCGCCTCGCTCGGCCTGATCCGGCCCGAGCAGGCTACGGTCGAGCGCTACGTGACGCAGAAGGCGCTCGATGGCCTCTACACAATGATCGCCGAGGAGGAAAGGAAAATTCGCGCCAATCCGGTCGCGGCCGGCAGCGACATCATCCGGCGCGTATTCGGCGTTCTCAACTAGCACGAGAACGATGAATTACTGGTTGATGAAGTCAGAGCCCGATGAGTGCTCGATCGACGATGCACTCGCGGCGCCGAAGGCCGTCATCCCGTGGACCGGCGTGCGCGGCTATCAGGCGCGCAACTTCATGCGGGACAGGATGCAGCTTGGTGACGGCGTCTTCTTCTATCACTCGAGCTGCGAAGTGCCCGGCATCGTCGGTCTCGCCGAGGTTGCGAGCGCGCCCTACGCAGATCCGACGCAGTTCGATCGCAGGAGCAAGTACTATGACGCAGCAGCCCAGCGCGACACCCCGCGCTGGGTACTGGTCGACATCAAGGCGCTGAAGAAGACGCGCACCGTAACGCTGGCCGAACTGCGCGGGCACCCCGCGCTGGCCGACATGATCGTGTTGAGGCGCGCCAACCGGTTGTCGATCACACCGGTCACTGTCGCCGAGTGGCGCTGCATCACGCAGAATCTACTGAAATGATTGACTGGGCTCTGGTCGGAAGTCTGCTCGCGCTCGGCGCCGTCACCGGATTTGCCGCCGGATTGCTCGGAATCGGCGGCGGCATGATGATGGTTCCATTCCTGACGTTGATCTTCACGGCGCGCGGCTACCCCGAGCAACATGTGGTGCACATGGCGATTGCGACGTCGCTCGCCACGATTCTGTTCACTTCGATTGCCTCGGTGCGTGCGCATCACAGTCATGGAGCCGTGATCTGGCGAGTTGTCAGAACGCTCGCACCGGGTATCGTGATCGGATCGCTGATCGGCGCCCAGATCGCGGGACACTTGCCGACGATGTGGCTGGCGTTGATCTTTGCCGTGTTCGTCGGGTTCTCGGCCCTCCAAATGCTGCTCGACCGCAAGCCGAAGCCGACGCGCGAGCTGCCCAGCGCAGCAGGGATGTTCGCCGTCGGCAATGTGATCGGGATTGTTTCGGCGCTGGTGGGCGCCGGCGGCGGCTTTATATCGGTGCCTTACCTGGTGTGGAGCAACGTGAAAGTTCACAACGCGGTGGCTACTTCGGCAGCACTCGGATTCCCGATCGCCGCCGCCGGCACTGCGGGTTACGTGCTAGCGGGACACGCCGAACCAGGCCTACCTGAATTCACGTTCGGGTTTATTTATCTGCCGGCACTGTTTACGGTTGCACTCGCGAGTGTCATCACCGCGCCGCTGGGCGCGCGTACCGCGCACGCTCTGGACACGAAGCCGTTGAAGCGCATTTTTTCGCTGATGCTGTTCGTACTGGCCGGATACATGCTCTATCGCGGGATCAAGGCCGCCTAGCGCAGTCGCCGTAGAATTGGGGCCGATATGAGGACAGCATGACAACCGAACAGTTAATCGGTGCCATCGGCGACCCGATGGTGCGCGAGCTGGCGATGCGCGGCCAGACGCGCGCGTTCCCGAAGAATGCTGTGATCATCAACGAAGGCGACCGCGGCGACTCGCTGTTCGTCATTTTGGCGGGCAAGGTCAAGGTCTACGTGTCGGACGACGACGGACGCGAGATGATCCTCGACACGTACCACGCGGGCGACTACGTCGGCGAAATGTCGCTCGATGGAAGACCGCGCTCGGCTTCGGTGATGACCCTGGAGCCGACCACGTGCGCAGTCGTCACGCGCGACGAGTTGCGTGCGGCGATCGCGCAGAACCCCGACGTCGCGATGACTCTGATCAGCACCCTGATCGACCGCGCGCGCATCGCCACCGACAACGTGAAGAATCTTGCGCTGATGGATGTGTACGGACGCGTAGCGCGACTGCTGCTGTCGCTTGCGAAGGAAGACGCCGGCAAGCTGGTGGTACCCGAGAAAATGACGCAACAGGACATCGCCGATCGCGTCGGCGCATCGCGCGACATGATCAGCCGAATCTTCAAGGACTTGACGATCGGCGGCTACGTGACGATCGAAAACCGGCAGATCACAATCAACCGCAAGCCGCCGTCGCGCTGGTAGCCGCCGCTGCACGAAGGTGCGTGAATATTCGACGGCGGCGACGCGTAACTGTCGGCTGCGCTGCTGCACCGTTGGCTCTAACGTTTGCTCATTCCTGCAATGCGGGGGCAACCCAGGAGCTGACATGTCGAACCAGACCACTCGCTTTCAAATGGGAGCGAAGCAATGATCCCGGCCGGCTTGATGCGCAACACCGACGAGATTGTCGTCGTTCCGCACGACGCTGCGTGGCCGGCGCGGTTCCGGATCGAATCGCAACTGCTGCACGTGGCACTCAGCGACCTGAACCCGGTGATCGAGCATATCGGCAGCACCGCGGTCCCCGGCCTCGCGGCCAAGCCCATTATTGACATGCTGGTCGGCGTCGAGTCGCTCGCCACATTCGAGTCCCAGGCGAAGCGGCTGGCCGTGTTTGGCTACCAGTACATTCCAGAATACGAGCGGGCGCTTCCCGACCGCCGGTTTTTCAAGCGGGTAGTGAAAGGGGTGCGCACGCACCACGTGCACGTCGTCGAGAAAAACGGCATCTACTGGAAGCGATACATCAAATTCCGCAACAGCCTGCGCGACGACACATGGCTGGCGTCGCGCTATGCGGAGGTCAAGCGTCGGCTGGCAGCGCGGTTCTCATTCGACCGTGATGCCTACACCAACGGCAAGACTGGCTTCATCGAGGCGGTGTTGGCGATGCCGCCGCGTGCCGCGCAGCAGCCGGCCCCTCTGCGCTCGATCACGCGTCCTACTCTACTGCCGGCTCGCGAGCGGGTGACGGTTTAGCGTTAGGCAAAGTCTTGGCGCTGCCGAAGATCGATTGATAGCGGTCGCGCAACACGTTCTTCTGCACTTTGCCCATCGTGTTACGCGGTAGCTGGTCGACGACGAACACACGCTTCGGCACCTTGTAGTTGGCGATGCGGCCCTTCAGGGCATCGGCCAATGCCCCCGGCGTCAGCACCGCACCGGGCTTGCCGACGATAACTGCGACCACGGCTTCACCGAAATCCGCATGCGGCACGCCGATCACGGCCGACTCCGCGACATCATCCATCTCGTCGAAGTAGCCTTCGATTTCCTTTGGGTACACGTTGTAGCCCCCCGAGATGATCAGATCTTTGGATCGTCCTACCAGCGTCAAGTAACTGGGGGGCACGCCGCGGCCGCCAAAGTGTCCGATATCGCCGGTCTTGAACCATCCGTCCGCGCTGAACTCCTCCTTGGTTTTGTCGGGCAGGCGCCAGTAGCCGGAAAATACGTTCGGCCCTTCAACCTGCACCGCGCCGATCTCGCCAACCGCGCACGGTGCACCGCCATCGTCGACAACACGCACCTGCACGCCAGGCAACGGCATTCCAACGGTGCCTGCCAGACGCACTCCGTCGGACTCGAAGTAAGGATTCGACGCAAGCATCACGGTTTCCGACATCCCGTAGCGTTCAAGTATGCGATGACCGGTACGGTCTTCGAACTGCTGGTGCGTTTCGGCCAGCAACGGCGCGGAGCCAGCGATGAAGAGCCGCATCGCACGGCAATGTTCCGCAGTCAACGCCGGTTCAGCGAGCAGCCGCGTGTAGAACGTCGGCACGCCCATCATCACCGTCGACCGCGGCAGCCATCGCAGCACCTGTGAGACATCGAACCTCGGCAGCATCAACATTCTTGCGGCGCCGAACAGCGCCGCATGCGAGGCGACAAACAGTCCGTGCACGTGAAACAGCGGCAGTGCATGCAGCAGCACGTCGCGCCGACCGGCGTCGCGCACCGCTTTAAACCCCCAGAATTCATCGAGCGTGACGGCGTTCGATGACAGGTTACGATGCGATAGCATCGCGCCTTTGCTGCGTCCGGTAGTGCCCGAGGTATACAAAATCGCGGCCAGATCGCCGGCCGCGCGCTGCACGGTTTCAAAGTCGGAAGCAAACCCGGCGGCAGTCGCGAGCAATGTGCCGTCGCGTTGCTCCCCCAACGTCATTACATGGCGACAACGCGCATCACGCGCGATGGGTTCAATCTCCGCCAATCTTGCCGGTGTGCACACCACCACCGCAGGCTCGGCGTCGCGCAGGAAGTAGCTGAGCTCGGCGTGCTGGTAGGCGGTATTGAGTGGCACATACACCAGCCCAGCGCGCAAAGTTGCGAGGTACAACATCAAACACTCGGGCGATTTTTCAACTTGCACTGCGACGCGCTCGCCGGGTGCCAGCCTCAGCGACTGCAGCCAATTCGCAATGCAGCCACTCGCCCGATGCAGGTCGCGCCAGCTGTACTTCAGTCCATCGAGTGTTTCGATGCAGACATCGTCGACATCATCTGGAAAGCGGCACGCGATCGCCGCATAGATGCTCTCGTTCGAGGTCATTTACCTACGAAGTTCGGCGGCCGCTTGGCGAGAAACGCGCGCACGCCTTCGTGGTAGTCGTGCGAATCGAGAAACGCGAAGCTCTCATCGAGTTCTTGCTGCGTGTAGTCGGGCCCGCGCGACTGAAAGCGACGAATGTTGGCCTTGTTCTGCCGCGCGGCGAGCGGTGAGCCGGCAACGATGTGCGCAATGCAGAGCTGTAATTCGCTCTCGAACGATGCGGCCGCCACGACGCGCGTCACCAGACGCCGTGCTTCCGCTTCTTCGGCCGACAGGAGGCGACTTTCGAGCAGCATTTCGGCGGCGACTGCCGGGCCGACCAGCCGCAGCAGCGGCACCAGCTCGGGCAGTGCCAGCGGAAATCCCAGGCGCCCGATCGGCACGCCGAAGCGAGCCGTATTGGCCGCTAATCGTATGTCGCATAGCGATGCAATCTCCAGTCCGCCGCCGACGCACACGCCCTCGATTGCGGCGATCAACGGGACCGCGCAGCGGTCGATGGCAGCCAACGCGTTGCCGATCGTTTCGAGGTGGTACTGGCGTCCGCTCGACGGATCGTGGCGCACGCGCTCGAACTCCTCGATATCGGCGCCCGCGGCAAAGTTGCCGCCCGCGCCGCGGATCACAACGACACGCAGCGACGCTGCCTGATCAACTTGCGCGAGTTCAGTGAACGCGCGTGTCAAACCGTGCCACATCGCTACGCTGATCGCGTTCAGCTTGCCCGGCGAGTCGAGCGTGACGGAAGCGACGGCGCCGTCAATCCAAACATCGACCTTTCCCGTCATGGCTTCGCGATTATCAGTTAGGCGTAGCCGGAGGCCTTGGAATCCGGCATTCCGACTAAATTGGAGTGCGCTTTCACAGGTGGAGCAGCCGCGGCAAGCACGTCCACAATGATAGTGGTAACAGCTCTCACGTTGTCTCCTCGCATAGGACCTACACCAATCGGGCGACAGCTTGCGCATGCACGACATTGCCTTCGAGAAATCGCTGGTGGTATTCCTCGACCCTGTCAACATCGTACAGATAGTTGACCATCATCCCGCCGGACTGGCGAAGGCCATTTTTCGAAAGATCGGCGGCCCAGTTGATGCGCTGCAGCCGCGCCCCGTTGCCCAGATGAAACTTGGCCACCGGATCCCCTGCGGCAGTGGGCGAAACGAAGCGTAGATAGATCGAAGCGAGCGCGATTAAAGCTGCCCGCTCTGGCTTCGACGCCGTCAAAGGATCGATGGGTCCGACGCGAGCCGAGTCAACCTTCTTGAGCGACGCTTGCAGCTGCTCGCGTACTCCTTTGAAATCGGCTGCCTCGACATCGACTTCGTTCAACCAACGCGCAAACCCTGGAATCGGCGACAGCGTGCAGAACGCGCGCAGCGAAGGAATTTCCGCCTGTAATCGCTCGGCAACGCGCTTGATCAGAAAGTTTCCCAAAGAAACACCGCGCAAGCCCGGCTGGCAATTGCTGATTGAATAAAAAGTTGCAACTTTGTACTGAGTGGGCTTAATCGGCTGCGACGCCTTCTCGATTAGAGGCGCGATTGCCGCCGGCATCGCGGGCACGAGTGCGATCTCGACGAAAATCAACGGCTCGGCAGGCAGTTGCGGATGAAAGAATGCGAAGCAACGGCGATCGGGCTGCAAGCGCCGGCGCAGATCTTCCCAGCCGTCGATCGCATGCACGGCTTCGTGCTGGATGATTTGTTCGAGGAGCTGCGCGGGCGAGTTCCAATCGACTTGCTGCATCTCGAGAAATCCGGGATTGAACCAGGATGACAGCAGGTGGAAGAAATCAGCTTCGACTGCCACCAGTTCAGGATGCCCGGGCAGCACACGCAGCAGCTGCCGACGCATCTGAACAATCAGCGCGGTGCCACCGGGGGCGCGGTTCAGCCGGCGCAACAGCTCCTGACGCGGCGGCTCCGCAGCGGCGGTCACTTGCATCAGCGTCTGAGCGGTCGGCTCGGCCGCATAGTGCTGGGCGGCCTCAAGCACGTGCGCGGGATCCAGCCCGAAGTCCCGGTCCAAATGTTCAAAGAACTTTAGTTGCGCCGGCTCGGACAGATATCGATACTGTTGCAGCGCGTTGGCCGCGTGCGCGGCACTGTTGGCCTCGCCACGGGCGGACACCAGCCGCCGGCAGGTGCGCAGGAACTCGTGAAGCTCGCGCTCGGAAGACCTCTGCTGCACGATTCCTCTAGACACGTTGGGCAGTGACCTGTCGACGGCGCAATAGCGCAAAACAGACAAGGCCGATCACGATCATCGGTACCGATAACCATTGTCCCGCGGACAGGCCGAGCGGCATGTAGCCGTACAGCGCTTCGGGTTCACGAAAGATCTCGCCGATGATGCGAAGCAACCCGTAAAAAACCAGAAACAAGCTGCCGACGGTGCCGGGTGCTCGCGGCTTGCGCGAATAAACCCACAGAATCGCGAACAGCGTCACCCCTTCGAGCAGAAACTGATAAATCTGCGAAGGGTGTCGTGCAAGCGCATCGCCGGCCTGCGGAAACACGACCGCCCACGGCAGCGACGGATCGGCGACGCGGCCCCACAGTTCGCCGTTAATGAAATTGCCAATGCGGCCGGCACCGAGACCGAGCGGCACCAGCGGCACGACAAAATCAGCAACGCGAAGAAACGATTTGCCGCGCGAGCGCGCGAACAGCGCCATCGCAACGATCACACCGATGATCCCGCCGTGCGAAGCCATGCCGCCCTTCCACACCGCGAAGATATCGAGTGGATTCGCAAGGTAGTACGACAGTGGCCCGTAAAAAAGCACGTGCCCGAGGCGCCCACCGACAATTGTCCCGATCATTCCGTAGAACAGCAGGTCGTCGACGTCCTGCGACTTCATGTCGCGCCATTCGTCGCGTGCGCGCAGCTTGCCGAGCACCAGAAACAGCAGGAACCCGATCAGGTACATCAAGCCGTACCAGCGGATCGACAGCGGGCCTATCGAAAAAGCGATCGGGTCCAGGTTGTGAACGTAGGGCACTGTGAACTACCTGCAGAAAGACGTGCCCTATTATTGCTTGATTCAATCGAACCGCTGACGCCATGGCCCATAACGATCGTTCGAAGCACGTCACGCAGGGCGTCGCACGCTCCGCCAATCGCGCGATGTACTACGCGATGGGCTACAAGGACGAGGACTTCGACAAGCCGATGATCGGCGTCGCCAACGGGCATTCGACGATTACCCCATGCAACTCCGGATTGCAGAAGCTCGCCGATGCGGCAATCACGGAAATCGGCAAGTGCGGAGCGAACGCGCAGGTATTCGGCACGCCGACCGTGTCGGACGCGATCAGCATGGGCACCGAAGGCATGAAATATTCGCTGGTTTCGCGCGAAGTGATCGCCGATTCGATCGAGACGTGCGTGCTCGGCCAGTGGATGGACGGCGTGATCGTGATCGGCGGCTGTGACAAGAACATGCCCGGCGGCGTGATGGCAATCGCGCGCTGCAACGTGCCCGCGATCTACGTTTACGGAGGCACCGTGAAGCCCGGCCACTACAACGGCAAGGACATCACGATCGTGTCGTCGTTCGAGGCGGTTGGAGAATTCACCGCGGGCCGGTTGAGTCAAAAGGACTTCAAGGAAATCGAACGCCGTTGTGTGCCAGGCTCAGGCTCGTGCGGCGGCATGTTCACCGCCAATACGATGAGCTCCTCCTTCGAAGCTCTTGGCATCAGTCTGATGTATTCATCGACGATGGCCAATCCGGATGACGAGAAGACGACGAGCGCGGCGGAGAGCGCACGCGTGCTGGTCGAGGCGGTCAAGAAGCAACTGCTGCCACGCCAGATCATCACGCGCGCGTCGATCGAAAACGCGGTGGCGCTGATCATGGCGGTCGGTGGGTCGACCAACGCGGTGCTGCACTTTCTGGCGATCGCGCACTCGGCGGGCATCCAATGGACGCTCGACGATTTCGAGCGCGTGCGCCTGAAGGTGCCGGTGCTGGCGGATCTAAAACCGTCGGGCCGCTACGTCGCGACCGATCTGCACAAAGCCGGCGGTATCCCGCAAGTGCTCAAGATTCTGTTGGTCAATGGCCTGCTCAACGGCGACTGCATGACGATCACGGGCAAGACGATGGCCGACATGCTGGCCGACGTTCCGGCCCAGCCGCGCGCCGACCAGGATGTAATTCGGCCGTTTTCGAATCCGATCTATGCACACGGCCACTTGGCAGTGCTGAAAGGCAATCTCGCGCAGGAAGGCTGCGTCGCGAAGATCACCGGGCTGAAGAATCCAGCGATCACCGGTCCGGCGCGCGTGTTCGATTCCGAGGAAGCCGCGCTGGACGCAATTCTTGAAGATCGGATCAAGGCGGGCGATGTCATGGTGATTCGTTACGAGGGCCCAAAGGGCGGGCCCGGAATGCGCGAGATGCTGGCGCCGACCTCGGCGCTGATCGGCAAGGGACTCGGCGAGAGCGTCGGCTTGATCACCGACGGCAGATTCTCCGGTGCCACCTGGGGTATGGTCGTGGGCCACGTTGCGCCCGAAGCGTTTGTTGGCGGCAACCTCGCGTTGATCCACGAAGGAGATTCAATCACGATCGACGCACACAAGCTGCTGTTGCAGCTGAACGTCAGCGAGGGCGAACTTGCGCGCCGGCGCGCGGCATGGAAGCAACCGGCGCCGCGTTACGCGACCGGTGTGCTGGCGAAGTTCGCCAAGATGGCGTCGACCGCGAGCAAGGGCGCGATCACCGACGAAAACCTATTTGGCTAGGCGCCGCCGACGCGGCTATCGGCGGAGCCGCGGATGTTTGTCGCTTTCGAGTCGTTTCTTGATCCGTTCCTTCTTCGCCTTGTCGATTTCGTCGAACGCCTTTTTCTTGTCCATGCCGAGCCGTTTCTCGACGAGTTCGAACCACAGGAAGCCGACGCCGAAAGGCAGCACGATCCACCACCATGAAAGTTCCGAGAAAACGCTGACGTTCAGAACCTTCAGGATGATCAACGCGACGCCGATCCAGATAAACCACATGGTGCCACCCGGTGCGTAGGTAACTGGGCGTAAATATAGCCTTCGGCGCCCCGTTTCACGACGCGCATTTGAGGTCAACCGGTCGGCGGCTTTGCCGTTACACTTTTAGCAGGAAAGTTATTGAGCAAGTGAACAAGCGCAATCAACGTACGGAGCCAAAAATGAACAAGAAGTTCGCGGTAGCTGCCTTGGTCAGTGTGTGCGGCATGCTGGCGATCGGCGCGCCCGCCTTTGCGAGCCCCGAATTGGCCAAGCAAAAAAACTGCCTTGCGTGCCATGCGACCGACAAGAAGTTGGTTGGCCCGGCCTACAAGGATGTCGCTGCAAAGTACAAAGGGGACAAGAACGCACAGGCCACGCTTGCGAAAAAAATTCGCGAAGGCGGGGTCGGTGTGTGGGGCCAGATTCCAATGCCGGCCAATCCTCAGGTCAACGAGCAGGAAGCGCAGGCGCTGGCCAAATGGGTTCTGTCGATGTAGCTATCGACACGCACCGGACAAAGGGCGCTTTATGCGCCCTTTTTTGTTACTGCGTTATGTCGATCGCGGTCGGTAGTCCGGTTACCGCGTCGGCAATCAAGCGCCCGCTTCCCGCTGCCAACGTCCAGCCGAGCGTTCCGTGGCCGGTGTTCAAAAAAAGCGAGTCGATCGAGCTGGTCCCCAGATAGGGCACGTTCGACGGTGTCAGTGGCCGCAGCCCCGCCCAGTAGCGTGGTTGCGAGAAATCGCAAACACCGGGGAATAGCGCCTCGGTGCGTCGCTTCAAGGCATCGCACCGCGCCGGGTTCAACTCGAGTCCCGCGCCGCCAATCTCAACCGTCCCCGCAACGCGCAGCAGTCGGTCAAAGCGCGAAAAAACGATCTTGTATTCGTCGTCGGTCAGGCTGACTTTCGGTGCACCAGCGGGGTCGATGATGTCGAACGTGGCCGAATACCCTTTGGCCGGAATCATCTGCAAGCGAATTCCAAGCGGAGCCAGTAGCGCGCGCGTCTGCACACCGAGACAGGCAACGACGGCGTCCGCATTGAGAAGCTCGACCGAGCCGTCGGCGCGCGCAACTTCGGCCCCGCGGCAGCGACCACCGTTAATTCGCAGCTTCCTAACGGTGGTGTTCAACAGGAACTGGACATCGCGTTGCGCGCAGCGCGACGCGAGTTGTACGGTGTAGGCGTGCGCGTCGCCGGATTCGTCCTCGGCGCAGTAGTCAGCGGCGACGATCCGACCGCGCATGGGCGCCAGCGCGGGCTCCAGCGCGATCGCTTCCGCTGCGGAGATCGAGCGCCGGTCGCACCCCAGGGAACGCATCAAGGCCGCCGAGGTCTGCGCCAGTTCGGCATCGGCTCGGTCGGTGTAGAAGTGCAAAATGCCCGCCTCGCTGTGCGGATATTCGAGCGCGAGTTCCGTACGCAGCCGCTTCAGCGTCGTGCGGCTGTAAAGGCCGAGCGCGACCAGTCGGCGCGTGTTGTGCGCGGCGCGGGCAGCCGTACACTGGCGTAGGAATGCCATACCCCATGCCCACTGCTCGGCATTCAGGCGCGGACGAAACAACAGCGGTGCGTCTTCCCGACCCAGCCATTTCAGCACCTTGGCAGGAGCGCCCGGATTGGCCCACGGCTCCGCATGGCTGACCGAAATCTGGCCGCCATTGGCAAAGCTGGTTTCACGTCCCGCCCCCGCCTGCCGCTCGACGACCGTCACGTTGTGCCCGGCGTCGCGCAGGAACCAGGCGCACGTCACCCCCACCACCCCGGCCCCCAGAACGAGCACGCGCACGCTGGCAGTCTCCAAAGCCTGGCAGTGTACGAACCGTTTGGCAGCGGTTACGGAAGCCACCCGCGGAGTCAGGGACAACGCGCGCTTGCCGCGCCTTGCGTCGTGAGTACAATTCCGCCGTTCGTCTGTCTGACCTCACCCTATTCGACGCTGCGGGCAACACGTCGGTAACACATCAAAGCCGAGGAGAAAACTTTCATGAACCATCAATTCATCAGATTCGCACCGGTGGCGTTAGCGGCCGCGCTGGCGTTGTCGGCGTGCAACCGTCAAGAACCGCCTGCCACCAAAACGGCGGCGGCGCCGACGCCTGCTCCCGCCGCGGCCGCTGCCGGTTCGGACGTTGTCAAGATCGGCCACGTCGGCCCCATCTCCGGCGCGATCGCTCACCTGGGCAAGGACAATGAGAACGGTGCGCGGCTCGCAGTCGAAGAGATCAATGCAGCCGGCGGCGTGAAGGTCGGCGACAAGATGGTCAAGCTCGAGCTGCTGACCGGCGACGATAAGGCCGATCCGAAGGACGGTACGCTGGTTGCGCAGAAGATGATCGACGACGGCGCGGTCGCGGTGGTGGGCCATCTGAATTCCGGTACCACAATTCCTGCGTCGAAGCTGTACGCCGACGCCGGGCTGTCGCATATCTCACCGTCGGCTACCGCGGTGAAGCTGACCGAGCAAGGGTTCAAGACGACGTTTCGTGTGGTGGCTCGGGACGACAAACAGGGCGCGGCACTGGCGAACTTCGCTGCGGGCCCGCTCAAGGCGAAGACCGTGGCGGTCATCGACGATCGCACACCATACGGTCAAGGTCTGGCCGACGAATTCGAAAAATTCGCGAAGGAAAAAGGCCTGAAGATTGTGGATCGCGAGTTCACGAACGACAAAGCGAGTGACTTCAATGCCATTTTGACCAAGATCCGCTCGAAGAAGCCCGATGTCGTCATGTACGGCGGCATGGACGCTACCGCGGCGCCGATGGCCAAGCAGATGAAACAGCTCGGCATGAAGTCGACGCTGATCGCGGGAGACGGCGTGTGCTCGCCCGAGTTCATCAAGCTGGCCGGCAATGCGGCCGACATCCTGAAGTGCTCGAATGCGGGTGAAGCGGTGGAAAAACTGGCCAAGGGTGCCGATTTCGTTGCCAAGTACAAGAAGCGGTTCAATACCGACGTGCAGGTCTATTCGCCGTACAGCTACGATGCGGTCTACGTAATAGCCGAAGCAATGAAACGGGCCGGTAAGACCGATCGGGCTTCAATCACAGCGGCCCTGCGCGATACCGACTATGACGGTCTGACCGGCAAGGTCGCATTCGACGCGAAAGGCGACATCAAGAACGGTGCCATTTCGATGTTCGAAGTAAAGGACGGCAAGCTGTCGTACGTATCGACGGTTCGCTAGTCTTCATTTGCCCGAACAGAACGGCGCCGATGCGGCGCCGTTTTTTTTGGCCGTGTTTCGCTTGCTACGATTGCCGCCGAAGCAGCGGCCATTCCTAAGGAGCGCAGATGGAATTACTTCTGCAGCAGGTCATCAACGGGCTGGTACTGGGCAGCATGTATGCGCTGATCGCTCTCGGCTACACGATGGTCTACGGGATCCTGAACCTGATCAACTTTGCCCACGGCGATGTTCTGATGGTCGGGGCACTGACGGCGCTGTCGACCATCCTGTTCCTGCAGCCGATGTTCGTCGACGTTCCCGGATGGATGCTGTTGATCGTCGGCGTGCTCGCCGCGATTCCGGTGTGCGTCACGATCAGTCTGATCATCGAGCGTGTTGCCTACCGGCCGCTGCGCAACGCGCCGCGGCTGGCACCGCTGATTACCGCGATCGGCGTGTCGATTCTGCTGCAGACGTTCGCGATGATCGTCTGGGGCCGTAACTTCCTCACGTTTCCCGCATTGCTGGATGACCGACCGATCGAATTTTTCGGCGCGACGCTGACGACGACGCGTGCGCTCGTCATCATCACGTCGGCCGTGATCATGACCGGCCTGATGGTGCTGGTGAATCGCACCAAGCTCGGACGCGCGATGCGCGCAACTGCCGAAAACCCGCGCGTCGCCGGCTTGATGGGCGTCAATCCAAACTACGTAATCGCCATCACGTTTGCCATCGGCGCCGCACTGGCTGCGGTCGCGGGCGTGATGTGGGCCGCCACCTATTCAACCGCGCACTTCTTCATGGGGTTCACTCCCGGATTAAAGGCGTTTACCGCGGCGGTGCTGGGCGGCATCGGCAACATTCCAGGTGCGATGCTCGGCGGGTTGTTACTCGGACTGATCGAAGCGCTGGGAGCAGGCTACATAGGAGACCTGACGCACGGGATCTTCGGCTCCAACTATCAGGATGTGTTCGCATTTATCGTGCTGGTGAGCGTGCTGATCTTCCGTCCATCGGGCCTGCTCGGAGAGCGCGTCTCCGATCGCGCGTAGGTGGCACGCCATGCGCTATTTCTTTCCCCGGCTGCGCAAAGACTCTCGCTCCGCGTGGATCGCTGCATTGGCACTCGCGCTGACGCTTGCGGCGCTGCCATGGGTGGCCGGTCAGTTCGGCAACGCGTGGGTGCGCGTTCTGGCGTTTGCGTGTCTGTACATCATGCTGGCGCTTGGGTTGAACATCGTGGTCGGCTTTGCCGGCCTGCTTGACCTCGGCTATATCGCCTTTTACGCAGTCGGCGCCTACATGTATGCGCTGCTCGCATCACCGCACCTGACACAGCAATTCGCGTGGATCGCGCAGGTGTTTCCGGAAGGTCTGCACCTGCCGATCTGGCTGGTGGTCCCGTTTGGCGCGAGTATCGCCGCGTTGTTCGGCGTGCTGCTCGGAGCGCCCGTGCTCAAGCTGCGCGGCGATTACCTGGCGATCGTCACGCTCGGCTTCGGCGAAATCATTCGTATTTTCATCAACAATCTGAACTCGCCGCTAAATATCACCAACGGGCCGCAGGGCATCACGCTGATCGATCCGATCAAGATCGCGGGCGTGACCTTTTCGAAGACGATTACCTTCTTCGGCTACGAATTTTCGTCGCTGGTGTTGTACTACTACCTTTTCCTGACACTGACGATCATCACCGTCGTGATGTCGATCCGCCTGCAGGATTCGCGACTGGGCCGCGCGTGGATGGCGATCCGGGAAGACGACATCGCAGCCAAGGCGATGGGAATCAACGTGCGCAACGTCAAATTGCTCGCCTTCGCCCTGGGCGCAACGTTCGGCGGCGTCGCCGGCGCGATGTTCGCCTCGTTTCAGGGGTTCGTGTCGCCCGAGTCGTTCGTACTCAGCGAATCGATCATCGTGCTGGCGATGGTCGTGCTGGGTGGAATCGGGCACATACCCGGCGTGATACTGGGTGCTGTGCTGCTGGCAGTGCTGCCCGAATTTTTGCGCTACACCGTCGAGCCTGCACAAATGTTTCTATTCGGCAAGGTGATCTTGGAGGCCGAGATCCTGCGCATGATGCTGTATGGGCTCGCACTCGTCTTGATCATGCTGTACCGGCCTAAGGGCCTGTGGCCGGCGCCTGAGCACGGCGTTAATCCGGTCGTGCAGCGCCATTCACCGCTGGCAGCCTGAGCGAGCCGAACGTGGCCGACGTCGTTCTTCGTGTTGCGGGCGTCAACAAGCGCTTCGGCGGATTGCAGGCCCTTTCAGACGTTGGCGTCGAAATCGAACGCGGCCAGATCTACGGGCTGATCGGACCGAACGGAGCGGGCAAGACGACGTTTTTCAATGTGGTCACCGGCTTGTACGCGCCGGATTCAGGCACGTTCGAGCTCGCCGGTGCGCCTTACTCGCCGAGCGAAGTTCACAAGGTCGCGGCCGCCGGCATTGCGCGCACGTTTCAGAACATCCGTCTGTTTCCAGACATGACGGCGATGGAGAACGTGATGGTAGGACGCCATGTACGGACCAAGGCGACCGCGCTCGGCGCGATCCTGCGCACGCGGGCCACCGTCGCCGAGGAACGCGGCATCCGCCAGCGCTCGCTTGAGCTGCTGGACTACGTAGGCGTGGCGAAGTACGCCGACTATCAGGCGCGCACCCTCGCCTACGGCGACCAGCGAAGACTCGAGATTGCGCGTGCCCTGGCAACTGATCCCAAATTGCTCGCGCTCGATGAGCCCGCGGCCGGCATGAATGCAACCGAGAAGCTCGCGCTGCGCGCGCTGCTGGTGGCGATCAGCCGCGACGGCGTCACGATTTTATTGATCGAGCACGACGTCAAGCTGGTGATGGGATTGTGCGATCAGGTCACCGTACTCGACTACGGCAAGACGATCGCAGTCGGAACCGCCGCCGACGTACAGCGCAATCCCGCGGTGATCGAAGCGTATCTCGGCGCCGCGCACACCAACGTCGCGTCGAAGGCGTCGGCATGACCGATGCCAAGCCGACGTCGGCAGCCACGATGTCCGACCTTGTGCTGCGCGTATCCGGTCTGCACGTTGCCTACGGCGGCATTCAAGCCGTCAAGGGCATCGCTCTGGAGGTGCGTGCGGGCGAGCTCGTAACGCTGATCGGCGCCAACGGGGCCGGCAAGACGACGACGTTGAAAGCGATCACGGGCACGCAAACCTGGAGCGGCGAGGTCGAGTACATGGGCGCTTCGACCAAAGGCCAGGCGCCCTTTCAGCTGTTGACGAAAGGCTTGACGATGGTGCCCGAAGGACGTGGCGTGTTCGCGCGCATGACGGTCACCGAAAATCTGCAAATGGGCGCCTTCGTGCGGCGTGATGCCGACGGCATCAAGCGCGATATCGATCAGATGTTCGCGATTTTTCCGCGTTTGAAGGAACGCGCCAAGCAGCTCGCCGGCACGTTGTCAGGCGGCGAGCAGCAAATGCTGGCGATGGCACGCGCACTGATGAGCCAGCCGAAGCTGCTGCTGCTCGACGAGCCGTCAATGGGTTTGGCGCCGATCATGGTGGAAAAAGTGTTCGACGTGATTCGTTCGGTGGCCGAGCGCAAGGTGCCGATGCTGCTGGTCGAACAGAACGCTCGGCTTGCTCTGGAAGCGGCGCATCGCGGTTACGTCATGGAATCGGGACTGATCACGCTGAGCGGCGATGCAAAGTCGCTGCTGAATGATCCGAAGGTGCGGGAAGCCTATCTTGGGGAAGCTGCATAAGCGCATTCGCGCGCGCTCAAGCGATTCGCTGGTGAGTCGCAGCATATTCAGCGACGACTTGACTGGGCGCTGCGCGGCTTATCGATCGAGGACAAGAGTGCGCAAGCGTTCGGGTGCGCGACGAGCATGGTCGACGTGCGTCGTCGCGTTAATGTTGTTGAGCTGCAACCGGCCAGACGCCAATCTCTTTTCCGGGTACGCGGAGGGTGACTTTGTTTACGTCGGCCCGGTGATGGCGGGACGCATCGAATCAATCGCAGCACAACGCGGCGCGCGCGTCGAGAAAGGTGCGACGCTGTTTCAACTCGAGACCGATGCACAGGCTTTCGAGCGCTCGACCGCTGCCGCGCGCGCCGACCAGGCCGCCGCGCAGACGCGCAACCTGCAGAAAGGCCGTCGCGTCGAGGAGCTGCGCGCGATCGAGCAGCAATTGGCACAGGCGCGCGCCGCACTGGAAGTGTCGACCAAGGACCTCGCACGCAATGAATCGTTGGTCAGACAGGGCTTCATGTCCGCCAGCGCGCTCGACGGTATGCGCGCCGCGCGCTCGCGCGACAGCGCGCGGGTAGCCGAAGTCCAGGCTCAGCTCGCCAACGCACACAATGCAGCTCGCCCCGACGAGATCGTCGCCGCGCAGGCCGAGCAGCGCGCCGCGGAAAGCGATTTGGGAAGCGCGCGCTGGCGCGAAGCGCAGACGCGCGGGATGTCACCGGTGGCAGCAACCGTGCACGACGTCATGTATCGCGCCGGCGAGTGGGCGGCGGTAGGCGCGCCGATCGTCGCCTTACTGCCCGATGGTGCAGTGAAAGTGCGGTTCTTCGTACCTCAATCCGCTCTGCCTCGTATTGCGCCCGGCGACTCAGTCGCGGTGAGCTGTGACGGCTGTCCTGCCGGTCTCAGCGCGCGGGTTGCGTTCATCTCGACCCAGGCTGAGTTCACGCCGCCGGTGATCTACAGCAACGAAAGTCGCTCGAAGCTGGTGTTTATGGTTGAGGCACGGCCCGAAGCGGCTGCGGCGGCGCTGTTGAAGCCCGGTCAGCCACTCGACGTGCGTATTCCCAAAACCGCAGCACCTGCGCGCCAATGACGAACGGCGGTGAGTACGCGATCGAGGTACGCGGGCTGACGAAGTCCTTCGGCTCGCGCACCGTAGTCGATCATGTCGATCTGCACGTGCGGCGCGGCGAGGTGTGCGGATTTCTCGGTCCCAATGGCAGTGGCAAGACGACGACGATCCGCATGTTGTGCGGTCTGCTCGAAGTCGATGAGGGTGAAGGCACGTGCCTCGGCTTCGACATCCGCCGTGACGCGCGCCGTATCAAGCTACGCGTCGGCTACATGACGCAGCGCTTCGGGCTCTACGAAGACCTTTCGATTGAAGAAAACCTCGACTTCATCGCGCGCGTGTACCGCATCGACGATCGACGCGAACGAGTACGCGCGGCGCTCGAACGTCTCGGGCTGACCGATCGTCGCAAGCAGCTGGCAGCCACGCTATCGGGCGGCTGGAAGCAACGGCTCGCACTGGCGGCGTGTCTGCTGCATGAACCCGAGTTGCTGCTGCTCGACGAGCCGACCGCTGGAGTCGATCCAGCGGCGCGCCGCGATTTCTGGCGCCAGATCCACACGCTGGCGAGCGAAGGCATCACCGTACTCGTCAGCACCCACTACATGGACGAAGCCGAGCGCTGTCACCGCCTGGTTTATATCTCATACGGCAAGCTGCTCGCGGCCGGCACCGCCGAGGAAGTGATTACAGCAGCCGGCCTACACACATGGGAAGTGCGTGGCGCACAGCTCGGCGACGTGCTCGAACTCACCGAGCGTGAAGGCGGTTGGATGGCAGTGCCATTCGGCGTCAGTCTTCACGTCAGCAGCGCCGCGCGCGATGACTTTCCGCAATGGCTGCAGACAACGGCACCGGCGCTGGCTGCTATCAGCGGAGTCGAAGCGATCCCCACCGGTCTGGAAGACGTCTTCATCGCTCTGACGCAAGATGCACGCGACAACTTCCGCTGACGCACCGCGCGCGTTCGAACCGCGCGAGCGATGGCGGCTGGCGTTGTCGAGGCAGCGCATCGGCGCGGTGTTGCGCAAGGAATTCGTCCAGCTGCGGCGTGATCGGCTGACATTCGCGATGCTGATCGGCGTGCCGATCATGCAGCTGGTGCTGTTCGGCTATGCAATCAACGCCGATCCGCGCAATCTACCCACGGCCGTGGTCGCACTCGACCAGGGCCCGCTCGTGCGCAGCATCGTGCGGGCCGCGCACAACACGGGTTATTTCAAGATCATCGAAGTTGCCGGTGAGAGCGAAGTCGAGCGGATGATCGCGCGCGGCGAAGTGCAATTCGCCCTGGTGTTTCCTTCGGACTTTTCGGCGCGCGTGCTGCGCGGTGAGCGTCCGGCGATGGCCGTATACGCCGATGCGACCGACCCTTCGGCCACAGGCAACGCCGTCGCCGCTCTGACGCAGCTGCCGCAAATCGCGTTGCAGCACGATCTGCGCGGACCGCTGGCTTCTTTGAACACGGGTCACGCTCCGTTCGAAGTACGCGTGCATCGCCGCTACAACCCGGAAGGCCTGACCAACTACAACGTCGTGCCGGGTCTGATGGGTGTGATCCTGACAATGACGCTCGTAATGATGACTGCGATGGCGATGACTCGCGAGCGCGAGCGCGGCACTCTGGAGAATCTGCTCGCCACGCCGGTGCGACCGGTCGAGGTGATGATTGGCAAGATCCTGCCGTACGTGGCGATCGGCTATGTGCAGGTCCTGATCGTCTTCGTCGCCGCGCGTTTGCTGTTCGAGGTGCCGATGTTCGGCAACTTCGCGTTGCTATCGGCCGCCGTGGTGCTTTTCATCACGGCCACGCTCGGCGTCGGTTTTGCGTTCTCGACGCTGGCACGCTCGCAGATGCAGTCGATGCAGATGACGATGTTCTTTTTCCTGCCGAACATACTGCTATCGGGCTTCATGTTTCCTTTTCGAGGCATGCCGCTGTGGGCGCAATGGATCGGCGAAATGCTGCCGCTGACGCATTTCCTGCGCATCGTTCGCGCAGTGATGCTCAAGGGTGCCGGACTGATGGACGTCTTACCGCAGTCGATACCTATTGTTCTATTCATCGCGGGCGCTGCCGCCGTTGCCATGGCCCGCTACAAGCAGACACTCGACTGAGAATTTGGCCTTGCGCACCTGGCACATCGGGCAGCGCGCTCTCGCTAGTGCTCGACCTGCAGGTCCGTCACCCACATCAACTCGCATGAGCCGCCGCCGGTGTCGTCGCGTGTGAGCGACGAGCGCCAGGTCCAGCCGTCGGGGTGCTTCACGTTGATCAAGTAGCCGGTGAGTCGAACAATCTCGCCCTTGCGCACGTGCAGAAGACGATTCTTGACTGAATCATCAGCGGGAACCAAGTGCGTATTGGCCGAGCTTCTTGCCATCATCGATGGCTCGAGCGGCGGCGCACCCTCCCAGCGATAGTGATACCAGCGATCGCCCTGACTGATGCTCAACCGGTCCAGCACCGCGGGGTCGGACATCGGCCCCCAGCCGAGCGCGAAGTCGAGCGGCGACAGATCGGCTTCCCGGCCCATCCGGTAACGCTCGATCGACAGAACGCGGGCACGCACGTCGTAGCTTGCCACCGGCTCGATCGTGTAGCCGGCGCGCTGCAACGTGGCTGCGCCGGCACTTTCTTGAACCGGGATCTCGGCGACCGGGCCGCTTTTCAAGGCTCTGCGATCGGCCGCGCGGTCGTACATGAAGTACGTGATGCACGCGGCGGTGACAAAACCAACCAGCCAAGGCTTCAAACGTTCCATGCCTGGGTTATAGAACCACGCCCCGATTCGCGTCGGTGCGAACAGCGCCGTGTTTGCAAGCAATTTGTTCGAATCCCGCGCGCCGGCGCTTCGAACAGGCGGCGTCAGATCCTGCGCACCGCCACCTCGACGTCCATTCCGATGTAATCCGACGCGCTGCCAAACCAGCTGCCAGTCAACGGTGCGGCAAGCTTCGGATCGCGCGCGAACGCCACGCGAATCAGATTCGCACTTCTGAATACTGCGTTGGTCGGATCGAATGGAACCCAGCCCGCGCCCGGCAAATACACGTCGAGCCATGCATGTGTCGCGCCGGCACCGACCACGCCTTCATCCCATCCGTTGTCCTGCGCCGGGTCATACAGGTAGCCCGAGACAAAGCGCCCCGCCATCCCGAGCCGACGTACCGCTTCCATCATCAGCAGGGCGTAGTCGCGGCAGCTTCCGGATCCGCGCGCCAGCGTTTCATCGGGCGTTTGCGTGCCCTCCTCGTCGCGTACCTCGTACTTCAGTCCACTCTTGATCGCGTCGGCCAGCGACATCAGCAGCTCTTTCGTATCGGGGCGCGCGGCCTGCGCAAAAAACGGACGCATCCATTCGTACAAGCGGCCGTCGGGATCCAGATAGTGCGGCTCGAGCATCGCACCCAGATCGCGCCGCTCCTCACCGCTGTAGTCAAACGGCCAGCGTTGCGCGTGCGCGGCCAGCGGCAGCTCCTGCGCGCTGCGAACGAGATGCTGCTCGATCTTGAAGCGGCATTCGATCCTTAACTCCGCCGATTCGGCCTGCGGCGTCACCAGCGTGACCGAATTCGACTGCGTGTCGAGCATCCAGTCGATGCGCGACGGCACGCTGACGTGGACGCCGGCTTCGAGCACCTGCACGTCGTGCCCCTCGCGCGGGCGAAACATCAACCGGTGCTGACCGAACCGCACCGGCTGACGATAGTGATACGTCGTGACGTGCTCGACCGTCAGCAGATTCAGCGGTGCGATCGCAGCCCCGCTTGCAACGGGCTCGCTAACGACTGACGTGGTGGCGGCCAACGGTTACTCTTCCCTGGCTAGCGCGAGCCCCGCCTGTTCCGGCAACCCGAACATCAGATTCATGTTCTGCACGGCTGCGCCGCTCGCGCCCTTGCCAAGATTGTCGAGGCGCGCTACCAGCAATGCCTGCTCGTTGGCATCGTTGGCAAACACAAATACTTCAATCCGGTTGGTGCCGTTCAGTGCCTCAGGCTCGAGATACGCGCCGTCGCGCAGCGCCGAAGCGTCGTTCAGCGGACGCACGGTGATGAACGGTTCATCGATGAAATGGTCGAGATAGGCAGCGTGCAACGCCGCACCGGTGACGCGCCCCGGCAGCTGCCCGGTGTGTAGCGGGACCGACACCAGCATTCCGCGCATGAAGTCGCCAACATGCGGCGAAAATACCGGTGCGCGGTCGAGCAGGCCCATCGTCTGCATTTCCGGCAGGTGCTTGTGCGCGAGGTTGAGGCCATACAGAACGATGCGTGCCGGCCGTCCCTCGGTGCGCTGATACGCCTCGATCAGCCGGCGCCCGCCACCCGAGTAGCCCGACACGGCGTTGACGCTGACCAACGTGCTCGGCGGAAGAATTTCGCGTTCGCGTAGCGGGCGCAACAAAGCGATCGCACCGGTCGGGTAGCAGCCTGGATTCGAAACGCGCTGTGCCGAAGCAATGGTCGCGCGCTGCGTACGCGTCATCTCGGCGAAACCGTAAACCCAGTCCGGCGCCGTGCGATGCGCACTGCTCGCGTCGATAAATCGCGTGGCGGCGTTACCCGCAAGCGCGACGGTTTCCCGCGCGGCATCGTCAGGAAGACAGAGGATCACCAGGTCAACAGCGTTCAGAACACCGAGCTTTGCAGCGGCATCCTTGCGCTGCTCGGCGGGCAAGCTGACCAACTCGATGTCATGTCGCGCGGACAAGCGCTCGCGAATCTCCAGCCCGGTCGTTCCGTGTTCCCCATCGATGAATACTTTCGGCTTTCCCATGACTGCTCCGTGCAAGCGTCTACGCGTTGGCAAGATCCGCCTGCGTGGTAAACGCATCGGCAAAGAACTCACTGTCCGGCAATCCGCATTGTCCAACGAAGTCGCGTCGCGCAGCGTTGATCATCGCCGGCGCACCGCACGCGTAAACCTGAAACGCCGACAGGTCCGGCAGATCCCCCATCACCGCCTGGTGGACGAATCCGGCGCGGCCTTGCCACGCGTCCTCCGGCTGCGGCTCCGACAGCACCGGAACGTAGCGAAAATTGGGCTGCTCGCGTGCCCACTGTTCAGGCAGCTCCGGCATATACAAGTCTGGCCTCGCACGTGCACCCCAGTACAAGTACACGTCGCGTGCCGGTTTGTCCGCTTCATTGCGGTTTATCCGCTTGTAGAACACGTGCTCGGCGATCGCCTTGACGGGAGCAAACCCGGTTCCGCCCGCAAGCAGCACGATCGGCCGCGCGTTGTCCTCGCGCAGGAAAAACGTGCCGAGCGGCGCTTCGATGCGCAGGATGTCGCGCTCTTTTACCGGCGGCTCAACCGCACCGAACAGGTGGTCGGTAAATACGCCTCCCGGCGTGCGCCGTATATGGAGCTGGATCAGTTCGTCGGCATGCGGCGCGGTCGCAATCGAATACTGGCGCCGCGCGCCGTCCTTCAAGATGAAATCGAGGTATTGCCCGGCACGAAACTGCAGTCGCTCGTTGGCCGGCAGCTGCAGCGAGATCACCGCGATATCGGGTGCGGGCCATTCGATTTTTGCGATGCGTGCGGGCATCTTGCGAATCGGAATATCGCCGAATCCCGTCAGCTCGCGCGCCTCGATTACGACATCAGTCAGCGGTCGCGACGAGCAAAAAAGCGCAAACCCCTTGGCCTCGTCGTCCGCCGACAGCGCCGACGACGAGTGCGCGCGATGCACAAGTTGACCTTCGACCAGCTTGCCCCGGCAGGTGCCGCACGCGCCGTCCTTGCACCCGTACGGTAGGCCGACGCCGTTGCGCAGCGCCGCCTCGAGCACGGTCTCGTCATTTTCAACGCTGAAGGTGCGGCCGCTGGGACGGACCGTCACGCCAAAGCCCATGCGGGTGCTAAGGCTTCAAATACGCGTAACCCTCGCGGCTTTGCAGTTGCGTGATTCGCTGCACGCCCGACGGCGTGAAGGTCACTTCGGGAATGAACTGTTTTTCTTCGAGCTTGCGGTTTCGCAACGTGATCTTGCACACCTCGAACGCCACGCCCTGTGTTTTCAGATCCTCGACGATCACGTTGTACGGATTCTTGTTGGCATCCTGCGCGCCGGTCATCAGAAAGTCGACGCCTTGCGCGTGCGCGACCACGACGATTTTTGCTGTCGGATCCACTTCAAGATGGTTGCGAATATTGCGCAGCCCATTGGTCGCCTGCGCCAGACCCTCGCCGAAGTGATAAACCACCTTGTCCTGAGCCAGCGCCGCGCACGAAAAGAGCGTGGCTGCGATGATGATCAATAGCCGCTGCTTCAACATTCACTTTTCTCCCTGTGCCTGGTTTACATTAAACGAATCGGGTCGCACCCGAAGCGTTGGTGCCGCTGAGAGGAGTCGAACCTCCGACCTTCGCATTACGAATGCGCTGCTCTACCAACTGAGCTACAGCGGCGGATGGTCACTGCAACGACCGCGAAGTATAAGGGCGACAGTCAGATCACCGGCTGCGCGACGTGCTGGTTCAGCGCCCAAGCCACGTGCTCGCGCACCAGCGCGCTCGAGTGATCCGTCCGCCTACGCAACGCCGTCACGACTTCAGCAGAAAATGGCGCGTTTCCCAGCGCCACGGCAATATTGCGCAGCCAGCGCTCGTGGCCAATACGCCGGATCGCCGAGCCGGCGTGCCGCTCGTTGAACTCGGCTTCGTCCCATGCGAACAGCTCGATCAACGTGGTGCGGTCGAGTCCGTTGCGGACATCGAAATCAGGGAGTCCGGCGTTGCGCGCAAATTTGTTCCACGGGCAGACGAGCTGACAATCGTCGCAGCCATAAACCCGGTTGCCGAGCAGAGGCCGCAGCTCGACCGGAATCGATCCGCGGTGCTCGATCGTCAGGTACGAAATGCAGCGGCGCGCGTCGAGCTGGTACGGCGCGGTAATCGCCCGCGTCGGGCAGATGTCGATGCAGCGCGCGCAGGTGCCGCAGTGATCGCCGACCGTTTCGTCGATGGGCAGCGGTAGGTCGGTCAGGATCTCACCGAGGAAGAACATCGAGCCCACGTCCTGCGACAGCAGCAAGGTGTGCTTGCCGCGCCAACCCAACCCCGCCTTGCGCGCGATTTCGACTTCCAGCACCGGTGCCGAGTCGGTGGCAACGCGGTATCCAAGCTGGCCTACTTCGGATTCGATACGCGTGGCAAGCTTTTGCAACCGCTCGCGCAGCACTTTGTGATAGTCGCGGCCGCGCGCGTAAATCGAAACGACGGCGGCACCCGGTGTCGCGATTCGATCGAACTCGCGTTGCGCCCAAGCAACTTCAGTTTCCCGCGGCAGATAGTCCATGCGGGCGGCGATCACGCGCTGCGCGCCCGGCAACAGCAGCGCGGGATCGGCACGCAACGCGGCATGGCGCTGCAGATAATCCATATCGCCGTGCTTGCCGGCCGCCAGGAATGCATCGAGTTGTTGCGCGGCGGCCGCGACGTCGATATCAGTAATGCCGACCCGGGCAAAGCCGAGTTGCGTGCCCCATTCGCGAATCCGCGCGGCAAGATCAGTGAACTCGCGCGTATCGTGCGCAGCTTCTGACGGAACGCTCATCCAGCATTGTCCAACACACTGTCCCTTGCTGACGCCGCAGCCACCGACGTGCTGGGCGGCGCGCTCGCGAGCGCGATGTGTGCGCATTGGGCGCGCATACGAGCGCAAGGTCTGCAACTGGACCTGTGCGGCGACCTCGGTGCGGGCAAATCGGCTCTGGTGCGCGCCACCCTGCGCGGGCTTGGCGTCAGCGGCGCCATAAAGAGCCCTACTTTTGCCCTGCTTGAACCTTATACGGTTTCGAGCTTAGACTTCTACCACTTTGATTTTTATCGGCTTAAGAATCCTGCCGAGTTTGGAACTCTAGGATTTCGCGAGCTGTTCGGGTCGGGTCGAATTTGCGCCGTCGAATGGCCCGAACGAGCTGGAGCACGACTGCCGACTGCCGATATATCGATCGCGTTGAGCATCGATGGTGAGGGTCGGCTGGCAACGATCAATACAGCAAGCGAGCTGGGCAACGAATGTCTATGCAGCGTGATGGAGGATATGCACAGAGCCGGCGGCGCTTCATTACCGCCGGTGCCGGCACGCTCGTTATTGCGTTGACGCATCACGACATCGCGTCCGGTGCGACGCTGCTGGCAGTGCGCGTGTGGCCCGCCGAGGATTACACCCGCGTCACGCTCGAACACGATGGGCCGCTGACGTTCTCGCATTTCATGGTGCGCGACCCGCTGCGGCTGGTGGTCGAAATCGACGGCCTCGAGCTGACACCGACACTGAAGGAGCTGGTCGGCAAGGTCGAGGCAAACGATCCGTATATCGCGCGGGTGCGAGTTGGCCAGAACCGGCCGAACGTCGCGCGCCTGGTGATCGAGCTGAAGGAAGACATCAAGCCGCAAGTGTTTTCGCTAGAGCCGGTGGGCCCGTATCAACATCGGCTGGTGATGGATCTGTATCCGCTCAATCCGCCCGATCCGCTGCTTGCATTGCTGCGCGAACAGGCAACGCGGACATTGCCGCAGAATCCGCGCCCGAAGCCGGCCGACGTTCAGCGCATCGTCACCGTTGCAATCGATCCGGGACACGGAGGCGAAGATCCCGGTGCTGTCGGACGCGGCGGTACCTTCGAGAAGACCGTCACCCTCGAAATCGGGCAGCGCTTGCGCGAAATGATCGCGGCCGAGCCGCAGATGCGGGTCGCAATGACGCGCGACGGCGATTTCTTCGTCCCGCTGCGCACCCGCGTATCGAAGGCGCGCGCGGTCCAGGCCGACTTGTTCGTCTCGATTCATGCCGACGCCTGGATCCGGCCCGATGCGCATGGTTCGTCGGTATTTGCACTGTCCGAGAACGGCGCCTCGAGCAGCGCCGCGGCCTATATCGCAAAGAAGGAAAACAACGCCGATCGGATCGGTGGCATCAACCTCGCGTCCAAAGACCGCCAGCTGCAACGCGTTTTGCTCGATCTGTCGACCACCGCGCAGATCAACGACAGCTTGAAGCTCGGCGGCGCGGTGCTGCGCGAGCTCGAGCGCATCAACCGACTGCACAAACCGAGGGTCGAACAGGCGGGGTTTGCCGTGCTAAAGGCGCCTGACATCCCATCGATCCTGGTCGAGACCGCGTTCATCAGCAATCCCGACGAAGAAAAGCGGCTACGCGACGACGGCTATCAGGACCAGATGGCGCGGGCGATCCTGGCCGGCATCAAGCGTTACTTCGCGAAGAACCCGCCGCTGGCCCGCAATCCACTGACGTAGGAGGAGAGGATCACTTGGGATCGCGCGCCGGCCGGCGCATCAGCCGTATCAGCGCGGTCAACGCCAGCGGCCCGAGGGCCGCGGCAATACCGGTAACAAGAATGATTCCGAGGTTGTCTCGAACCAGCGGCATGTTGCCGAACAGGTAGCCGCCGTATACCAGCGATACCACCCACACGCACGCACCCAGCACATTGAAGAACTGAAACTTTCGAAAGTTCATCAGCGATGCACCGGCTACCAGCGGCGCGAAAGAACGCACCACCGGAACGAAGCGCGCAATCATCACGGTCTTGCCGCCGTGCCGCTCGAAAAACACGTGCGTCTTCTTCAGTGCGACCTGATCGATCCAGCCGATGCTGCCGTCGTAGACCTTCTTCCCGAGCCATGCGCCGATGAAATAGTTCAGCGTATTGCCCAGCACCGCAGCAGCCGCGATGACGACCGCGAGCAGATGCACATTCAATCCCTTGGCCTGCACCGCCGGCAGCGCTGAAATCGCACCGGCAACGAACAGCAGCGAGTCGCCGGGCAGAAACGCCAGCACGACCAGGCCGGTCTCCGAAAAAAAAATCGTAGCCAGCGTGACGTAGACGAGCAAGACGTTGCGCTCGAGGATCGACGCCAGGAAGCGATCGGTCGCCGTGAACAGGTCGAGCCAGTTAATGCCGTCCATCGGAGCGATAGTGACAGCGCAGATGCGCAAAGCGGAGTGCGAGGCAGCGCGAGATCATACGTGAGCACAGCATCGCAAATGTTTCGTCCTGCATTCTTATAATCCGGACATGAATGCCACCCTTCGTCGCGCAATCCGGCCTTTGACGGATGCGCTAGTCAGCCAAATTGCCGCCGGCGAAGTGGTCGAACGGCCGGCGTCGGTAATCAAGGAACTGCTCGAAAACAGCCTCGATGCCGGAGCGACACAGATCGACGTCCGGCTCGAGGCCGGCGGCATCAAGCGCATCGTGGTGGCCGACAACGGCGCGGGCATCCCGCGCGACGAGCTGCTGCTCGCACTCGCGCGACACGCCACCAGCAAGATCGCGAGCCTGGAAGAGCTGGAAAGCGTCGAGTCGCTCGGCTTTCGCGGCGAAGCGCTGGCGTCGATAGCGTCGGTAGCCGACGTATCCATCACGTCGCGCGTGTCCGACAGCGACAGCGCGTTTTGCGCGCGTACCGGACTCGAACGTGTCGAGCCGGCGGCCGGCTCGATCGGCACGCGCATCGAAGTGGCCGATCTGTTTCACAAGACGCCGGCGCGCCGCAAATTCCTGCGCAGCGAAGCCACCGAGCTCGCGCATTGCCTGACACAGGTCGAGCGCGCGGCGGCGGCGCACTCGGCGGTGGCGTTCACGGTCACCCATCAGGGTCGGACTCTGTTCGCGCTGCCGCCGCAGAATGCGCGCGAGCGTGCACTGCGACTGATGCCCGAAGAGTTTGCGGCCGCGCGGCGCGAGGTCGAGCAGGATGCCGGCGCCGTGCGCGTACACGGGTGGGCCTGCGCGCCTACCGCCAGCCGGGCGCGTGCCGACGCTCAATATTTTTTCGTCAATGGCCGCTACGTGCGCGACAAGGTGCTGACGCACGCAGTGCGAGCGGCCTATGCCGACGTGCTGCACGGCGCGTCGCAGCCGATGTATTGCCTGTATCTGACGATCGATCCGAAGCGCGTCGACGTCAACGTACACCCGACGAAGACCGAAGTGCGGTTTCGCGATTCATCCAGCGTGCATCAATTCGTGATGCACGCAGTGCAGGCCGCTCTGGCGCAATCGGTGCGGCCATCGCCGCCGGACGCTGTTGGAGTCGCGCTGGCGTACCGTCAAGCACCGGCGCATCAGACGGCGTTTGGCGTGGCGCAAAATGTGGCCGACTACCTGGCACTGCTCGCTGACCGGCCGGCGCCGGCGCTCCGTGACGACGCCGATGAACCGGCCGACGTGCCGCTCGGTTTCGCAGTCGCCCAGCTTTCCGGCATTTATATCCTGGCTCAAAACGAGCGCGGATTGATCATCGTGGATATGCACGCCGCGCACGAACGCATCGTGTACGAAAAGCTGAAACGTCAGCTCGATCAACGCCAGATTCCGCAACAGCGCCTGCTGATACCGCAGGTGTTCTCCGCTTCCGCCGTCGAGATCGCGACCGCAACCGAGCACGGCGAACTGCTCGAGCAACTCGGTCTGGACGTTTCTCTGGCATCACCGACGCAGGTTGCATTGCGCGGCGTGCCGGCCCTGCTGTCGCAAGCCGACGGCGCGCAGCTGACGCGCGATGTGCTGCGCGACGTGCGCGAATACGGCGGCACGCGCGTGTTGACCGAGCATCGCAACGAATTGTTGTCGACGCTGGCGTGCCACGGCGCGGTGCGTGCCAATCGCCGTCTGACGATCGACGAGATGAACGCTTTGCTGCGCGAGATGGAGGCGACCGAGCGCGCCGATCAATGCAACCACGGGCGCCCGACCTGGGTGCAGCTCGCGGTCGGAGACCTCGACAAGCTGTTCCTGCGCGGCCGATGACAAGTGCTTCGGCCGCCGGCGCGCGACTCGCCGCCGCCGGCGTGACCGGCACCACCGTTCTGCTGTTGACGGCGGGACTGTCGATGCTGCAGCCGCTGTCGACCGACATGTATCTGTCGACGCTGCCCGGCATCGCCGCCTACTTCAACGCCAGCGTGGCCTCGGCGCAGTCGACACTGTGGATATTCATCGCCGCCTTCGGCGTCTGGCAATTGATCGCAGGGCCGTTGTCCGATCGCTTCGGCCGTTATCCGATCGTCATCGCCGGCGCATTGACTTACTGCGCGGCGAGCGTACTGGCGATGATCGCGCCGTCGCTTGAATTGCTCGTCGTCGGGCGCGTGCTGCAAGCAGTCGGCGCATGTACGTGCCTGGTTGGCGCGCGAGGGTTCGTCCGCGACCTGTACGCGCCGACCGAGGGTGCCCGCATGATTGCAAACGCCGCGACGCTGATGAGCCTCGCGCCGCTGATCGCACCGTTGATCGGTGCCGCGCTGTATGTGCGCTTCGGCTGGCGCTCAGTGTTCGCGCTGCTGGTGGCGTTTTCATTGCTGCTCGCGTTTTTTGCGGCATCCAAGCTGCGAGAAACGAACACACGCCGCAATCCGGCCGCACTATCTCTGCAGCCGATGCTTCGCACCTACGGCGCCGTCGCGCGTTCGCCGGCATTCCGCGCTTACGCGCTGGCGGCCGCAGCAACCTACGCGTGCCTGTTTGCCTTTCTTTCGGGCTCGTCTTTCGTGTTGATCAACGTGCTGGGCCAGACGCCTACCGTTTTCGCGCTGTCGTTCGCAACGATGGTCGGCGGTTACTTGATCGGCACCGTCATTTGCCGCCGACTGCTGCATGTCTACGGGTTGCAGCGAACCGTCTGCATCGGCGCCTCGTTGCAGGCAACCGCAGGCCTGGTGCTGGCTGCGCTGGCATTGGGCGGAGTGCATGTGCCGCTCGCAATCAGCGCGCCGATGCTTTTCATCGGGGTCTCGCATGGCATCGTGCAGCCGCCTGTGCAGTCCGGCGCGGTCGCACCGTTTCCTCATGCAGCCGGCGCCGCTGCTGCGTTGCTCGGCTTCGCGATGATGCTCGTTGTTACTTGCGTCGGCATCTGGATTGGCGTCAGCTACAACGGCACTGTGTATCCGCTGACGTTGACGATCTGCGGCTGCGCACTCGCATCGGCGTTGATCGCGTTCACACTGGTGCGCAAGGACGGCGATATCTCAGCCCATGGCTGATGCCGTCGATGCGGTCCTGCTGCTCGGTCCCACCGCGAGCGGCAAAAGCGCGCTCGCGATGCAACTGGCAGAAAAGATCTCGCTTGAGCTGGTGTCGGTCGATTCGGCGCAGGTTTATCGCGGCATGGACATCGGCACCGCCAAACCCAGCGCCGCCGATCGCGCGGCGGTTCCCCACCATCTGCTCGATATCAGAGATCCGTCCGAGCCGTACTCGGCCGCCGAGTTCGTGCGTGATGCGACGGTTGTCATTCGAGAGATTCGCGAGCGCGGCCGGCTGCCGTTGTTGGTAGGCGGAACAATGCTCTACGCAAAAGCGCTGCGCGACGGACTGTCGGCGTTGCCGTCGGCGAATGCGGAAGTGAGAGCGCGGATCGAGGCCGAGGCACGCGCGGTCGGTTGGCCGGCGCTGCACGCGCGGCTGGCCCAAGTCGATCAGCCGACCGCCGCTCGGCTGAAGCCGAACGACGGACAACGCATCCAGCGCGCGCTCGAGATCTACCAATCGACAGGCACGCCGATGTCGGAACACCTCGCCGCCGGAACGACGTCCGCGTTGAAATTGTCGACGATAACGCTACTGCCCTCCGATCGCGCGCAGCTGCATCGGCGCATAGCGCAACGCTTCGATGCGATGCTCGACGCCGGCTTCACCGAAGAAGTACGCGCGCTGCATGCTCGCGGTGACCTTCATTCAGATTTACCGGCGATGCGCAGCGTCGGCTATCGCCAGGCATGGCTTTTCCTTGAGGGCCACTACACGATGCCGGAGTTTCGAGCCGCCGGCATCGCCGCCACACGACAAATGGCGAAAAGGCAGATGACCTGGCTGCGTTCGATGGCAGAGACGACCATTATCGAATCAGCCGGCGCGGCGGCTAGCAAACTAACGTCGCTTCTACTAGCGACGATCCAGTAAATCTTTCCACGCGGAAGCAGAGAGTAGACCGCGCCGATGAAAGTAGACGAGCCGTGCGGCACCCGTAAGCGCACCGGTGCGCAGCAGCAGATTGACCAACCCGTCGGTCTGAAATAGATCGAACGCGGCGCGCAGCAGACGCTTGGTTCGAAACTTCGGCACTTCGATTGTCGCGATCAACACTGCGCCGCTGTCGCGTGCGAGTTGGGCGGCGATCGCCACCGCCGCCGCATGACCTGATTCGAGCGCGGTATGGATGCCACCTGCGGTCAGTGGTGACACCAGGCCCGCCGCATCGCCGACGAGCAGCACGCGATCGCCGGCAATCGGATCGACCGGACCTCCGACAGGGATCAGGCCGGCACGCTTCGCCACGATATTGATCGCTGCGAGATCGAACACGCGTCCAAGCTTCTGAAGAAACGCGTCGAGGTCGGCGATCTCACCGGCGCGGCGTTGCCTGACGGCCAATCCGATCTGTGTGACGCCGACGCCATCGAACGCCCAGCCGATATAGCCGCGCGCCAGCTTTCGATCAAGGAAGCAATGCAACCGCTCTGGTTCCGGTAGTACGACACCGGTCAGCTCTGCTTCGACGCCGAACAGGAATTCGCGATTCACACCCAGGTTGAAGGTGCGCGCGACTTTCGATGTCGGTCCGTCGGCACCGACAATGAAGCGCACGCGGCCAACGTCATCGACATCGATCCCGCCCGAACCGCGGCGCGCGCCGGTAAACAACGTGCCGAGACGCACCTCGACGCCTGCGCTGATCGCTTGCTCGACCAACCAGCGCATCAGGTTCGGCGTATCGGTCGCGAGGAAAAAATAACCGGGAGAGTCGAGCGCGACGCTGGTGAGCTTTGAGCCATATAACCGTACGCCGCGAATCGGGCGAATCAGCTCGGGCGGAAATGGCCCGAGCCGCTCGAGCTCGTCGGCGGCCTCCTTGACGACGATGCCGGTGGTGTGCAGCTTTTCGCCGGCGTCACCTTTGCGCTCGATCAGTATCACGCGTAATCCGGCGCGCGCGGCTTCGATCGCGCATGCAACGCCGGCAAAGCTCGCACCGACGACCAGCAGATCGGCACGATCGCCTGAGGCCACGGGCGCTTTCGGTGTCGGATCAGCCTGCGCCACGTCGGCTATTCGCGCATTGCAAGCTCATTTCTGAATTGGTGGGGCATCCGTGGGGTCTGCGATCCGAAGCTTCTTTCCATCCGCGGCAGGGGCCGCGGCAAACCTGGAGAGCAGCCATGAAAGTATTCGAATCTCGTCCGTCAAAAACCGCCATTACCCGTTTGGTACTCGCTGGCGTCGTCGTCGGCATCATCGTCATGGTCGCGTCCCGCGCTGCGCCACCCGTCACGCACTCGATCGCAACCGGAAATCTAAGCTCGGCGGAGGTCCCGACGTTCCTCTACGGCGATACAGAGGTCCTGCCGGAAACCGGCGTCGACGTGCAGAAGACGGAGGCGCTGCCGGTGGAACCGCTGTCGATGTCGTATTGAACTGCCGCAAGAAGTACCTCGCAGTGCGTCGGCGCTAAGCGCGCACGTGTAGCTCGTCGCCGCCAAAGGTCAGCTGCAATGGTTCTATGACGGTCCTCTTTGGACCGCTATCGACACGGCCGGCAATGACGGCGACCACGCCTGCACTGCGCGCGACCCGCACGGTGCGTTCGGCATCGGCGCTTGCCACGAACAGCGCGAAGCCCGCACCCATGTTCAGGTTGCCGTAGGCCTCGCGATTGTCGATGGCAGCATGTTGCTGGATGAATCGCAGCACCGGCGGAACGGGCGGAACTGCGTCGATCCGATAGGTGAACGCCGCGGGATGCCGCATCAGCTTGCGCCAACCATGACCGGTGATGTTGACGCAGTAATGCGGAACGATGCCGTCTGCAGCCAGCGCTTCGGTGACCGGCGAGTACAGCAGTGTCGGCGTCAGCACTGCATCGCCGAACGCCGTGCCGTCATCAAGGCGCGTCGCATACCCTTCCGGCAGGCGCGCGGCCAGTTTGCGCGCGAGAGAAATGCCGTTCGCATGAATTCCGCTCGATTCGAGCAGCACGATCGCGTCGCCTACCGCGAGTCGTTCGCCGAGCGTCAGACGAAATTTCGGCCGCACGATCCCGACACACGATGCGGCCAGGTCGATGCGCTCGCGTTCGACCACGCCAGCCAGCGCCGGCGTTTCACCGCCGCCCCAGGCGACGCCGCAGCGATCGCACGCGCGCTTCCAGCCTTCGACCAGGTCACGCGCGCGCGCTGCGTCTGCGAACCACTCGCTGCCGCCAGCGGCCCAGTAGGCATGCACCGTGACCGGCGTCGCACCGACCGTGATGATGTCGTTAATCGCCATCGCCAGCGTGTCTTGCGCGATCTGATCGTAGTAGGTACGACCGCCGCTGTTAGCTGGAAGCGCGCGCATCGCGTCGGCAACCAGGGCCTTGGTGCCGAGGCACTCGGTGATAGACGCGAGGTAGAAGTCGCCACAGTCGACGACGTAGGCCGATTCGCCGCGTGACGCGGCGACCTCGATCAGGCCGTGGCGAGCGAGGTTGTGCGCGGTTTCGGCTGCGGCACGCTGCGCCAGCACCTTTACCGGATCAATCTTCGCGTAGTCGACGCCGGCCTGCTTGTAGTCGAGTTGAGCCATCGTTGCGAACGGTAAACTGCAGCGCTTCCCGCTTGAGTCCGACAGCGGCAGTGAGGAGCGCGATTGTAGTGGCCCGCATTCGTCGGCTGCCTTCGGCCCCGATTTACTCTCCCCTTTTGCTGTGACCATTTCGCCCCAACTGACGTTGAATCTGATCGAGCCGGCGAAGCCTTCGCTGGATAACTTCGTTGTCGGACGCAATGCCGAGGTCGTTGCGGCGCTGCGCGCGGTCGCGGCCAATCGTGGCGAGCGCTTTACGTACGTGTGGGGCGAGCGCGGCGCCGGGCGGACGCATTTGCTGCAAGCGCTTGGTCTCGGTCCCGAGCCAGACGAAGTGCCCGTGTTCGACCCCCGCCAGCGCCTCTACCTGGTCGACGGTGTCGACCGCCTCGATGAACCGCAGCAGCAACGGCTGTTCGTGCTGCTTAATGAGATTCGCGGCGGGGGACAGGCATGCTTTGTCGGCGCCGGCGATGCTGCGCCGATGCATCTCGCGCTGCGTGACGACGTCCGAACCCGGCTTGCCTGGGGCCTGGTTTATCAGGTCCACGCCCTGAGCGACGACGAGAAAGCGCGTGCACTGTCGGCACACGCTGCGGCGCGCGGAGTTGGGCTGCCGGCTGATGTCGTCGAGTTCCTGCTGACGCACATGCAGCGCGATATGCGTACTCTGGTAGCAGTGGTCGATGCACTCGACAGCCATGCGCTGTCGGTCAAACGCGCAATTACGCTGCCGCTGGTGCGCCAATGGGTCAGCGAAACCGCCGCGGGCAGCGCGCCGTAAGATTCGGCGATGCTGCCTGCGCATCGTCGCGTTAAATGCGACTAGCTCTGTTTGATCTCGACCACACGCTGCTGCCGATCGACAGCGCCGACACATGGTCCCATTTCGTGGTCGAACACGGTGGTCTCGACGCTGAAGCGTACGGCGCCCGGATTCGGGAGTTCGCGCGCACCTATCAGGCGGGTACTTTCGATATCGACGGCTACGTTCGGTTTCAGATGCAGCTGCTGGCGTCGTTTCCGCGCACGACCCTGGATGCATGGCATCGCCGCTTTATGGACGAGCACGTGCGCCCGCACATTCGCAGCGAGGCGGTGGCTTTGGTTGAATCACATCGCGCGCGCGGCGACCAGCTGGCGCTGGTAACCGGCACCAACGCGTATGTCGTCACGCCGATCGCGCGCGAGTTCGGCATCGAGCACGTGCTGGCGGTCGAGCCCGAAATCAGCGGTGGCCGCTTCACCGGCGGCTATGTCGGGACGCATACCTACCAGGACGGCAAGGTTCGCAAGGTCGAGGAGTGGCTGGCCAGTCGCGGTCACGGCTGGGAGGACACGATCACGATCTGCTACAGCGACTCGGTCAATGACCTGCCGCTGCTGGAGCGTGTGACCTATCCGGTGGTTACAAACGGTGATGCGCGACTGCTCGCGATTGCCAAGGTGCGCGGCTGGCAAACGCTGAACCTGTTTGAGCGCGCCGCATGATCAAGCGCGTCATCGCCAGGGTGCAGACGCTTTTCAAGCGCAAGCCAAAACGCGGCGGTCGCGAGCCGAAACGCATCGTCGCCGCGGAACATCAGATCAACCGCGAGTTTGTCTCTCGCTCGGCACTGCGCGTTTGCGATACGCTGCAGAAAGCCGGGTACCGCGCCTACATCGTCGGCGGCGCGGTGCGCGACCTGCTGCTCGACATCGCCCCCAAAGACTTCGATATAGCCACCGACGCCACCCCGGAACAGATCAAGTCGCACTTCCGGCGCGCTTTCATCATCGGGCGCCGCTTCAAACTGGTTCACGTGATGTTCGGTCAGGAGACGATCGAGGTGTCGACATTCCGTGCGCTGGTCAACGTCGATCGCGTGATCGACGAACATGGTCGCGTGCTGTCCGACAACCTGTACGGCGAGCAGAACGATGACTCGGCGCGGCGTGATTTCACGATCAACGCGCTCTACTACGACCCCACCAGCGGCGACCTGCTCGACTATCACGACGGTTTCAAGGATTTGCGTGCGCGCCGGCTGCGCATGATCGGCGAACCAGCCGATCGCTATCGCGAAGATCCGGTGCGCATGCTGCGCGCCGTCCGTTTCGCGGCCAAGCTTGGCTTCGCCATCGACGAGGCAACCCGCGAGCCAATTCACCGGATGGCCGAGCTGATCGAAAACGTTCCCGCCGCGCGCCTGTTCGATGAGATGCTGAAACTATTGACGAGCGGCCATTCGGTGGCGTGCATTACGCGCCTGCGCGCCGAGGGGCTGCATCACGGCCTGCTGCCGCTACTCGACGTGATTCTCGAGCAGCCCGCCGGCGAGCGCTTCGTGATGCTTGCGCTGTCGCGCACCGACGAGCGGGTGCGCGCCGGCAAGCCGATCTCGCCCGGGTTTCTGTTTGCGACGCTTCTGTGGCACGACGTCGTCGTCAAATGGAACACGCGCCTGGCCAACGGCGAGCATCGCATTCCTGCGCTGAACCTGGCGATCGATGAAACAATCGACGCCCAGACCGAAAAGCTCGCGATCCAGCGCCGCTTTGTGTCGGACATGCGCGAAATCTGGGGTTTGCAGCCCCGATTCGAGCGGCGCACCGGCCGCTCGCCTTTCCGGCTGGTCGAACACCTGCGCTTTCGTGCCGGTTATGATTTCCTGCTTTTGCGCGCCGCGGCCGATGAGATTCCGCTGGCCATGGGCGACTGGTGGATGCGCTTTTCGCAGGCGGCAGAAGACGAACGCGAGCGGCTGATCGCTGAAGCCGCACACGAAGGGGGCACGACGTCGGGCACGCAGACCCGGCGGCGGCGAAGACGGCGTGGCCATGGAGGCGAAGGCGCAGCAAGTGTTGCCTGACGTAACTAAAAGTGAAAAGAACCGCGTACATCGGGCTGGGTTCCAATCAAGGTGAATTGGTCGAGTCGCTGAAGGCTGCGTTCGAGACGCTGCGCTCGCTCGAACAGTCGGAGCTGGTCGCCGTTTCGCCGTTCTACAAGTCGGCACCGGTAGACGCAACCGGACCCGACTACGTGAACGCGGTGGCCAAGCTCGATACCGCGCTCGAGCCCTATGCTTTGCTGCTGCATCTGCTCGATATCGAATTGATGCTCGGCCGCAAGCGACGCGGCCAGGGTGCGAAAAAGAATGCACCACGCAACGTTGACCTGGACCTGCTGCTGCTTGGTGACATGATCATCCAAAGCACACCGCTGACCCTGCCGCATCCGCGTTTGCACCAGCGCGCGTTCGTGCTCAAGCCGCTGCTCGACCTCGCGCCCGAAATTCTGATTCCGGGTCAGGGGTCTGCCGGCGATTTCCTGAAAGCCGTATCCAGTCAACGCATCGAGTTGCTTGAAGAGTCGGCCGAGCAGTAGCGCGCCAAAGGGCCCTGTCTGCGCAAGTACCAGTACGTCGTTGTGGAGGGCCCGATCGGTGCCGGTAAGACCTCGCTTGCGGGCAAACTCGCGCAGCACTATTCGGCGCATGCGCTGCTGGAGCAGCCGCAGTCGAACCCATTTCTGGAGCGGTTTTACCGCGACCAAGCGCGCTACGCACTGGCGACGCAGCTGTTCTTCCTGTTTCAGCGCGCGCATCAGCTCGGTGACGTCACGCAGCTCGATCTGTTTCGCTCCTCGGTGGTGGCCGACTTTCTGCTCGAAAAGGACCCGCTGTTCGCGCGGCTGACGCTGGCTGATGATGAGCTGAAGCTGTACGAGCAGATATTCGCGCAGCTGAAGCCGCAGGCCCCGCTGCCGGATCTGGTGATCTATCTGCAGGCGCCAACGGACACGCTGGTCGAGCGAGTTCTGCGTCGCGGCAACCCGATCGAATCGGGCATTTCGGAGACCTATCTGCGCGCGCTGTCGGACAGCTACACGCACTTCTTTCATCGGTACGAGGATGCGCCCGTACTGATCGTCAACACGGAGAACCTGAACCCGATCGAACGCGCCGCAGACTTCGATCTGCTGCTGTCACGCATCGACAAGATGCGCGGCCGCCGCGAGTATTTCAACCTGGCGGCGTGACCCGGGAGCGCCGGTGAAAGTCGTTCACACGATCGAAGAGTTGCGTGACCAGCTGCGCGGGCAGAATCGCACCTCGTTCGTGCCGACGATGGGCAACCTGCACGACGCACATCTGGCGCTGATGAAAATGGCGCACCAGCACGGCGATCCGGTGGTGGCCTCGATATTCGTCAACCGATTGCAATTCGGACCGAACGAGGATTTCGATAAATACCCGCGCACGCTGCAGGATGACATCGATAAGTTGCAGCGCCACAATCATGTGTACGTGCTGTTCGCGCCGGATGAAAAAGAGCTGTATCCGGAACCGCAGACCTACCGCGTCAGCCCGCCCTCGGACCTCGGCGACATTCTGGAAGGCGAATTCAGACCTGGGTTTTTTGTCGGCGTCACAACGGTCGTGCTCAAGCTTCTGTCGTGCGTGCAGCCGCAGGTCGCTGTGTTCGGCAAGAAGGACTATCAGCAGCTGATGATCGTGCGCAACATGTGCCGTCAGTTCGCGCTGCCCACCGTCATCATCCCGCATGAGACGGTGCGCGATAGTGATGGGGTGGCTATGTCATCGCGCAACCGGTTTTTGTCGGCCGCCGAACGCAAAGAAGCGCCACGCCTTTTCCAAATGCTGAATCGGACCCGTGACCGCACACTGGCCGGTGAAACTGATCTCGATCGTATCGAGCAGGATGCGCAACGCGAGTTGGCAGCCGCCGGCTGGAAAGTTGACTACCTTGCGTTGCGCCGGCGGCGTGATCTGCACAAGCCGAGCGCCGGCGAAGTGGCGGCACGCGAGCCGTTGGTCGTTCTTGCGGCCGCAAAGCTAGGCACGACGCGCTTGATCGATAACCTCGAAATCTAGAACCCGGCGAGATCAGCGATAATCCGCGTCCCAATTCAAGCCGGGCTGGCGGAACTGGTAGACGCGCCGGACTCAAAATCCGGTTCTGGTAACAGAGTGTGGGTTCGATTCCCTCGCCCGGCACCACTCATGGCCGGTAAAGCCATGCAGACCGACACTGAACAGTGCCTCGCTGATTTCGATTTTGATCTGCCGCATGAACTGATTGCGCAGGTCCCATTGGCAGACCGCGCGGCAAGCCGGTTGCTGCACGTGGCAAGCGAACGGGTCGAAGATCGGCGGTTTCGCGATATCGAAATTCTGCTGCGGCCGAGCGACCTGCTGGTGTTCAACGACACGAAGGTCATTAACGCGCGGCTACGCGGCCGCAAGCCGAGTGGCGGTAAGGTCGAGGCGTTGATCGAACGTGTGCTCGAACCGACGCTCGCGCTGGCGATGGTGCGCACAAGTCACGCGCCCGTACCGGGAACCCGACTGATCTTCGACGAAGCCGCCTCTGCGACCGTCGAGGGTCGGCGCGATGAGTTCTTCTTGCTGCGCTTCGACCATGACGTTCAGACCGTCCTGGACCGGCACGGGCTCGTCCCTCTGCCGCCGTATATCGATCACGCGGCGAACTGCACCGATGCGATGCGATATCAGACGGTCTATGCGGAGCGCCCCGGCGCGGTGGCGGCCCCCACGGCCGGCCTGCATTTCGATGATGACGTATTGGCTCGCCTGCATACGCGAGGCATTGAATCGGTGCACATAACGCTGCACGTCGGCGCCGGCACGTTTCAGCCGGTGCGCGTTGAACGCATCGCCGAGCACCGGATGCACGCCGAGCGTTACGATATTTCGAAGTCCGCCGCGCAGTCGATCAACGCAGCGCACGCCGCGGGCCGACGCGTCGTCGCGGTGGGCACGACCAGCTTGCGCGCGCTGGAATCGGCCGTCGATCGTGCGCACAGGCAAGTGCGTCCGGGCGGCGGCGAAACCGCACTTTTCATCACGCCGGGCTATCGCTTCAGCATCGTCGATCTGCTTCTGACCAATTTTCATCTGCCGAAATCGACATTGCTGATGCTCGTATCGGCATTTGCCGGCGTCGAGCGCATGCGTGCCGCCTATGCGCACGCGATCGAACAACGCTACCGCTTCTTCAGTTACGGCGACTGCATGCTGCTCGAGCGCGCACCATGAGTCTTGCGTTCAAGCTGTCCGCGCAAGACGGCAGCGCGCGCCGCGGACGGCTGACGCTCGCGCATGGCGAGGTAGAGACCCCCATATTCATGCCGGTGGGTACATACGGAACCGTCAAGGCGATGGCACCCGACGAGTTGGGCGAGCTCGGCGCGCAGATCGTCTTGGGCAACACGTTTCATCTGTGGCTGCGGCCCGGCCTGGACGTGATTGCCGCACATTCCGGACTGCACCGGTTCATGGGATGGGATCGCCCGCTGCTGACCGACTCCGGCGGTTTCCAGGTGTTCTCGCTAGGCAAGCTGCGTAAGGTCAGCGAAGAAGGCGTGCACTTCGCATCGCCGGTCAACGGCGATCGGTTGTTTCTGACGCCCGAAGAGTCGATGCGCATTCAGCACGTGTTGGACTCGGACATCGCGATGGTGTTCGACGAATGCACGCCGTTTCGGATCGACGATCGAATCGCGGCACCAGAGGAAGCGGCTGCATCGATGCGCATGTCGATGCGCTGGGCGCAGCGCAGTGCCGCCGAATTCAAACGGCTCGAAAGCCGGCACAGCCTGCTCGGCATCGCGCAAGGTGGCATGTTCGAGGCACTGCGCGACGAGTCCCTCGCCGCGCTGGTCGACATCGGTTTTGATGGCTACGCGATCGGCGGACTCTCGGTAGGCGAGCCTAAAGAAGAAATGCTGCGCGTCCTCGCACACACGGCGCCGCGAATGCCAGCCGACAAGCCGCGCTACCTGATGGGAGTCGGCACGCCGGAAGACCTGATCGAAGCGGTGGCGGCCGGCATCGACATGTTCGACTGCGTGCTACCGACGCGCAACGCGCGCAACGGCTGGCTGTTCACCCGCTACGGCGACATCAAGCTGCGCAACAACCGCTATCGCACCGATACCGCTCCGCCCGATGAAACCTGTGGTTGCCCGACGTGTCGAAGATTCACCCGCGCGTACCTGCACCATCTACAGCGGGTCAACGAGATTCTCGGGGCGCGCTTGAACACAATTCACAATCTGCACTACTACCTCGATTTGATGAAGCAGGCGCGCGAGGCGATCGCCGCATACTGCTTCGCAGACTTTCGGATCAAATTTGTGCGCGAGCGGGCCCGCGGCGTCTGACAGTGCGCCGCTATAATCGCGCGCCGCATTTCCCAGTCAGTCGTTAGAGGCGATTCCCATGTTCTTCATTAGCAATGCGTATGCACAAGCTGCCCCGCCTGCCTCCGGCGGCGCCGAGTCGTCGTTCATGTCGATCGGATTCATGGTCCTTATTTTCGTCGTCTTCTACTTTTTCATGATCCGGCCCCAGGTCAAGCGCCAGAAGGAACACAAGACGATGGCTGACGCGCTGAAAAAAGGCGATGAAGTGATCACCGCCGGCGGTATGGTCGGCAAAATCACCGAGATCAATGACCAGTTCGTGACGCTGCAGGTGGCCGCCGTCAATGGTCAACCGGTGCAGATTTCGATGCAGAAAATGGCGGTGCAGACGCTGTTGCCGAAGGACACGTTCAAGCCCGCGTAAAGAAGCGTCGATGAATCGCTACGCACTCTGGAAGTACATCGTCATTGCCGTGGCACTGGTTCTCGGCGCGGTCTATACGCTTCCGAATTTCTACGGCGAGTCGCCGGCGGTACAGGTGTCGTCGGGGCGGCAGACCGTAAAAATCGACGTGACGCTGCTGGCGCGTGTCGAATCGATCCTCAAGGACGCGCAGATACCGCACGAAGCGGTGTATTTCGACACCATCGGCACCAACTCGACCGTCCGTATGCGTTTCGCCGACACGGATACGCAGCTCAAGGCGAAGGACACGCTGCAGCGCGCACTCAGTCCCGACGCCGAGGATCCGCCTTACATCGTCGCCCTGAACCTGATCTCCAACACCCCACGCTGGCTGGTCGGCGTAAGGGCGCTTCCGATGTACCTCGGGCTCGACCTGCGCGGTGGCGTGCACTTTCTGCTGCAGGTCGACATGCGCGCCGCAATTGAGAAGCGGCTCGATACGCTGACGTCCGACATCCGAACGTTGTTGCGCGAAAAGAATATTCGCCACGCCGGAATCAACAAGACGCCGGGATCGATCGACATTCGCTTCCGCGATACCGAGATGCGCACCCGTGCGCAGGACGTCTTGCGCAGCCAGCTTCCGGAGCTGGCACTGCGCGAGACGGGCAGCGGCGACGATCTCGCGCTAAGCGCGACGCTGACGCCGGTCGCGCAGCGCTCGATCCAGGACTCTGCTCTGCGCCAGAACATCTCGACGCTGCACAACCGCGTCAATGAGCTCGGTGTCGCCGAGCCGGTGATTCAGCAGCAAGGCGCCGATCGCATCGTCGTGCAGCTTCCTGGCGTACAGGACGTTGCGCGGGCGAAAACTCTGCTCGGCCGCACCGCGACGCTCGAAATCAGGCTGGTCGACCAGGACGCGATGGCGGCGGGAACCCCCGGTGCGCTGACGGTGCCGCAGCGCGACGGCCAGTCGGTCAAGCAGATTCCGTTGAAGCGCGAGATTGTGGCCACCGGGACGCAGTTGAACGGTGCGTCCGCCACGCTGGACCAGAATCAGCGCCCGGCGGTGTCGGTGCGGCTCGACGAAGCCGGCGGCCGCTCAATGCGCACTGCATCGCGCGAGAACATTGGACGCTTGATGGCCATCGTGTTGTACGAGCGCGGCAAGGGGGAGGCCATCTCGGTCGCCACGATTCAGGGCGAATTCGGCAACCAGTTTCAGATCACCGGCAATTTTTCGGTTCAGGAAACGGCCGACCTGTCATTGCTGATCCGCTCAGGATCGCTCGCTGCGCCGATGGAAATCATCGAGGAGCGCACGATCGGCCCGAGCCTCGGCGCCGAGAACATCGACCGCGGCTTCAAGTCGACGCTGTACGGCTTTGCCGCGATTGCGGTGTTCATGGTGCTGTATTACCGCGTGTTCGGCCTGATTTCGGTGGCGGCGCTGACGGTCAACCTGATGCTGCTGATCGCGCTGCTGTCGCTGCTGCAGGCGACGCTGACGTTGCCGGGCATCGCGGCGATCGCGCTGACGCTCGGCATGGCGATCGACGCCAACGTGCTGATCAACGAGCGCGTGCGTGAGGAATTGCGCAACGGGCGCACGCCGCAGCAGGCGATTTACGAGGGCTACGACAAGGCGTGGGCTACGATTATGGACTCGAACATCACGACGCTGATCGCCGGCATCGCTTTGCTGACGTTCGGCTCGGGCCCGGTGCGCGGCTTCGCGGTGGTGCACGTGCTGGGCATTCTGACGTCGATCTTTTCGGCGGTCTACGTCTCGCGCGCGATCGTCAATCTGTACTACGGCACGCGCAAGAAGCTGCCGTCGATTTCAGTGGGCCAGGTTTGGAAGCCGAGCACCTCGGGCGCCGCGTAAACCGGTAGCAGGCAGGCACACGCATGGAATTTTTCAGAATCCGCCGCACGATTCCGTTCATGCGGTACTCGCTGATACTGAACGCGATCTCGGCGATCTCGTTCGTGATCGCGGTCGGCTTCCTGATATTCCGTGGGCTCAATCTATCGATCGAGTTCACCGGCGGCACGGTGATGGAGGTTGCTTACCAGGAACCGGCGCAGCTCGAGCAGATCCGCGGCGTGATCGAGCGCCAGGGCGGCGGCGAGTTTCAGGTACAAAACTTCGGCACCTCGCGCGATGTGCTGATTCGCCTACCGTTGCAGCAGGGCTTTACTTCGGGGCAACAGGCCGAGCGCGTGATGCAGACATTGCGCGCGCAAAATCCGAAGGTCGAATTGCGGCGCGTCGAATTCGTCGGCCCGCAGGTAGGCGCCGAACTCGCGCAAGACGGCTTGCTGGCGCTATTGATGGTCGTGATCGGCATCATGGTTTACCTCGCGTTCCGCTTCGAGTGGAAGTTCTCGGTCGCCGCGATCATCGCCAACTTGCACGACGTCATCCTCGTGGTCGGCGTGTTTTCTATTTTCGGATGGGAGTTTTCGCTGCCGGTACTGGCCGCGGTGCTTGCCGTGCTCGGTTATTCGGTCAACGAGTCGGTGATCATCTTCGATCGGGTGCGTGAGCATTTCAAGAAGATGCGACGCGCCAGTGTGGTCGAAGTGATCGATTCCGCGATCACCGCGACGATTTCGCGCACGATCATCACGCACGGCTGCACACTCGCAATGTCGATGTCGATGCTGCTATTCGGCGGGCCCGCGCTGCATTACTTCGCGCTCGCGCTGACGATCGGCATTCTGTTCGGCATCTATTCATCGGTTTTCGTCGCCGCGGCGATCGCGATGTATCTCGGCATCAAGCGCGAAGACCTTGTAAAGCCCGTCAAGCGCGAGGACGATCAACAGCTCGTGCCTTAGGTCGGACCGATGGACGAGCCTCGTGCGATCGCGCGCACTCGTATCTGGGATCTGCCGACGCGTTTGTTCCACTGGGTGTTGACCATCGGCGTCGTGTTCTCGTTCGCGACCGGCAAGCTCGGCGGCGACTGGCTCACCTGGCATTTTCGCTCAGGCTACGTGATCGCAGCACTGTTGCTGTTCCGGTTCGTGTGGGGATTTGCGGGATCGCGGTATGCGCTGTTTTCCAGCTTTTTGCCATCTCCACGCCGCATCTGGCGCAGGGTGCGGGCGAAACCGGATGCAACGCCGGCGAGTGCAGGGCACAGCGCGATCGGCACGCTGTCGGTGTACGCCTTGCTGCTGGTGCTCGCCGCGCAGATCGCGACGGGGGTGTTCAGCAACAACGGCAGCTTTATCGAGGGCCCCTGGGTCAAGTTCGTATCGGGCGCGACCAGCGACCGGCTATCCAGCGTGCACTACTACACCCACTGGCTGATCGCCGCACTGGCGGCGCTGCACGTTGCTGCGATTGCGTTTTATTGGCTGAAACGCAAGCAAGACCTGCTGACACCGATGCTCACCGGCGACAAGCTGGGAATTTCCTCCCCGCCCGCCGACGATGGTGTCGCGCTCCGGTTGCGCGCCGTGGTGCTGGCGGCGCTCGCGGCCGCAGTGATCGGCTATCTGGTGGCGCTTTGACTCACAGTCCTGTTACTAGCGTCACTTGGCATCCACCCCAACCATCCAGCCAAGGCCGAAGCGGTCGGTCACCATGCCAAAGCGCGGCGACCAGAAGGTCTTTCCAAGCGGCATTTGTACATTGCCACCGGCTGCCAACGCGTTGAACAGACGATCGGCCGCAGCGTTGTCGGGCGCCGAAAGCGACAGGGAGAATCCCTGAAAGTCCGGCTTGCCGTTGCACTGACCGTCAGAGGCCATCACCGTCGTGTCGCCAATGTGCAAGCTGGCGTGCATCACCTTGTTCTCGGAGCCGGGCGTGACCATTGCCGGCGGCAGCGGATCGGGACTTTCGTTGAATCGCATCAACCTGTCGACCTTGGCGTCCACAGCCTTCTTGTAGAACTCGATGGCCTCTTCGCAGCAGCCATTGAAAAACAGATACGGTTGTACTTGCATGACACGCCTCCTCGCGTATTGAATTTGCTCGTTCACTAACGACTAGAGCGCGACGACTACCTTGAACCCACCGAAGAACATGCGCTTCGCGTCGAACGGCATCGACTTCGGATCCATCATGTCTACCAGGCGCGGATCCTTCATCACTCTGGCATTGACACGATCGCGCTGCGCGCGCGACTTGTACGTGATCCACGAGAAGAAAACGACCTCGCCTGGCTTCAGCTTGACGCTCTGCGGGAACGACGTGAGTTTGCCTACCTTGACATCATCGCCGACGCATTCCGTGTAATTGAGCGCTCCGTATTCGCGCCAGACCTTGCCCGCCTTCTGCGACATCCGGCGGTACGCGGCCAGGTTCTTCCTCGGCACTGGCACTACAAATCCGTCCACATAATTCATCGACCCTCCTTACGCTGCGCTAGCGCAGCCGATCCAAAAGCTATTTAGCGCGGAAGTCGTCATGACAGTTATCGCAGGTCTTGGCGGTAGCGTTGAATTGCGTTCGCACGGCCGCTGCATCGCCGCTCTTCGCGACCACATTGAGCTTTGCGACTTCTTCCTGCATCTTCTGTGCAAGGTCTTTGATTTTCGCTTCGTTCTTGAACAATGCCGGCAGCGCGCGCGTCTCGGTGACAAACTCGGTATTGGGGCCAAACGCATCCCACGGCAACTTCGACATCGATTCGACGGTCTGCGCACTCGATTGAATGATCTGCATGTTCGGCGTCGGTGTCTTCAATTGAGCAAAAATGCGTCCCATGTGGCTGTTCATCACGGTAAACGCGGCTCTGCGGTACTTGACCGCGTCTTCGGGCTTCGCGTACTGCGCGGCTACCGGCCACGCAATGGCGGCGCATGCGGCGACGCACCCAGCGACGATTGCGAATTTTACGGGTCGATGCATAGCTCTCCTAGTGCCTTCACAGCGGACTCAAAAGCATAACGGAGGCGACGCTCACGCCCGGCGTGCAAGCTCGGCGGCTTTCCCTATATAGTCGGAGGGCGTCAGCGCGAGCAAGGCATCGCGTGCCTCGGCAGGAATCGGAAGCCCGCGCACGAAGGCATGCAGCGCGTCGCGCGTGATGCCCTTGCCGCGCGTCAGCGCCTTCAATTGTTCGTACGAGCTTTCGATACCGTAGCGGCGCATGACGGTTTGCACCGGCTCGGCCAGCACTTCCCACGCGCCGCCCAGGTCGGCGCGAATGCGCGCTTCGTTGACTTCGAGTTTGCGCAGGCCGCGCAGACACGCGTCATAGCCCAGCAGCGAATAACCGAACGCGACACCGAGATTGCGCAACACTGTGGAGTCGGTCAAATCGCGCTGCCAGCGCGAAACTGGAAGCTTGTCGGCGAGATGCCGCAGCAGCGCGGTCGCCAGCCCCAGATTTCCTTCGGAATTCTCGAAGTCGATCGGATTGACCTTGTGCGGCATCGTCGATGACCCGATCTCGCCCGCTTTCAACTTTTGCGTGAAATAACCGAGAGAGATGTAGCCCCAAACGTCACGATCAAGATCGAGCAGCACCGTGTTGGCGCGGGCGATCGCATCGAACAGCTCGGCCATCGAGTCGTGCGGCTCAATCTGCGTCGTGTGTGAATTGAACTTCAGCCCGAGTTGCTCGACGACGCGGCGCGCGAATGCTTCCCAATCGATTTCGGGGTACGCGGCCAGATGAGCGTTGTAATTTCCGACCGCGCCGTTCATCTTCGCCTGTAGCGTCACGCGCTCGATCGAGTCGATTGCCGTTTCCAGCCGCACGGCGACGTTGGCGAACTCTTTGCCGACGGTGGTGGGGCTGGCGGGCTGGCCGTGCGTGCGTGACAGCATCGGCAGATCAGCGTGCCGATGCGCAAGTTCGCGAACCTCGGCGTGGACACTGCGCAAGAGACGCATCAGCAGCGCACGCCCACGTTCCAGCATCAGAGCGTGAGCGACGCTGTTGATGTCTTCCGACGTGCAGGCAAAGTGAATGAATTCGGCGGTGCCGGCGCGCAGCGCAGGCCCGACACGCCGTCGGACGAAATACTCGATCGCCTTGACGTCGTGATTCGTCTCCGCCTCGATCACCTTGATTTCGGTGCAGTCTTCGATGCTGAAATCAGCCACAAGCTGCTGCAGGTCTCGCGCCGCAGGTTCCGGCAGCGGCGGCAATTCAGGCAAACCGAGCGTCGACAGAGCGGTCAGCCACGAGACCTCGGCTCGCAACCGCTCCCGCATTAGGGCAAATTCAGAGAATATGTCGCGCAGCTCGGCGGTTTGCCGGCTATAGCGGCCATCCAGTGGAGAAATTGCGGTCAGCGAAACGAGTTCGACAGGCACTGCGAATCGTTTGCGAAGTGAGTTCGAGCTGGAGAGCGACCAGCCACTCTGTTGGACTGTCCCGAGGCCGTGCAGTGTATCAAAGGCGCATCGTCGATTCGCCCGATGCGTGATTGCCGCCGGGTTGCTATTGCCGGGCGGCCCGCCGTCGATATACTGATTTTCCGTTCAACACTTGCGCACACCGTGTCCAAAACCATTCACTTGATCGGCTCGCTGGCCAGCCCGTACGTGCGCAAGGTGCGCATCGTGATGGCGGAAAAGCGCCTCGAGTATCAGTTCGATCTGGAAGACGTGTGGTCGCCCGGCACACGCATTCAGGATGCCAATCCGCTGGGGAAAGTTCCGTGCCTGATCATGGAGGACGGCGGCGCGCTGTTCGATTCGCGCGTGATCGTCGAATATCTTGACACGCTGACGCCGGTGGCGAAGCTGATTCCACCCAATGGGCGCGAGCGCGCCGAGGTACGAACCTGGGAAGCGCTGGCCGACGGGGTGTGCGACGCTGCGATTTTGGCGCGACTTGAGCAGATGCAGCGACCGGCGGAGCAGCAGAGCCCGCAGTGGATCGAGCGGCAGATGAACAAGGTGCACGCAGGCGTCGCATCGATGGGCCAGGGCTTGGCGGACAAGCCCTGGTGCAACGGCCACGCCTATTCGTTGGCCGATATCACGGTCGGGTGCACGTTGGGATATCTGGACTTTCGATTCAGGCACATTGACTGGCGCAGCGCGCACGCGAATCTGGCGCGCCACTACGAGAAGCTCGCCGCACGCCCATCATTCGTTGATACGCAGCCGCCAGGTTAGATCTTAGAAGTCGCCGCGAAGTCAGGTCCGATGCGGTCTATCGCATCGGTACAGAACGCGTCGACACCCCATTGCAGGATCTGCGACGCGCGCTGCGGCGAATTGACGGTGTAGCAAAAGAGCCAGATGCCCGCGCGCCTCACTTCGCGGCAAATCGCTGCGCTTAGATGCCGATGATTCGCATGCAGCGAAACACAGCCCAGCCGCGCAACTTCTGCGCGCCAGTTCGGAGGCACCCGGTTGACCAGCCACCCGCGCGGCAGATCGGGCGCCGCTTCGCGCGCGGCGATCAATGCCTCCGACGCGAACGACGACAGTAGCGGCGCGCGCGCGTCGATTCGAGCCGCGTCGTGACCATACATCTTCGCCGTTAGCCGCGCGACTGCGGCACCGGTGGCCGCTTCGAATCCGGGCGCGGGTTTGATCTCGATGTTGAGCCACACCCCATGGGCGCGGCAAAAGTGCAGCGTGCGCTCGAGCGTCGGCACCATCTCGCCGACGAAACGCTCCGAGTGCCAGCGGCCGACGTCGATTTGTTCGAGCTGCGCGGCAGACAACTCGCTGACCGCACCGTCAATCATCCCGGTGCGGTCAAGCCTGGGATCGTGCATCAGTACTGGCACGCCGTCCGCCGCCAGCATCGCATCAAACTCGACGGCGCGGAAACCGCGTTCGAGTCCGATTCTGATCGCAGCGAGCGTGTTCTCGGGCGCCAGCGCGCCGCCGCCGCGGTGCGCAAGCACGCGCGGGTAAGGCCATGTAGCGGGTGCGTCGTTCACAAACGCTCTGCGCCGTTCGCAACATCGCGCTTGCGACGGATATAGACGATTTTTTCGACGCGCGCCACCACCATGCCCTCATCGTCCTTGACATCGACGTTGAACAGGTGCAGGTGCTTGTCGCCGGCTTCGGTCATGCGCCGTATCTGAGCCAGGTCGTCGTCGTGCAGGTGAAAGCGTGCCCACACGCGGCCACGGCCCGGCGCCAGGTATTCGATCGATCCCGACTTGTCCCACACGCGATACCCGTTGCCCAGCGTGCGCAGCAACATCACCCTCAGGAATGGATCGGTCATTGCGTAGAGTGAGCCGCCGAAATGCGTGCCGCCGTAGTTGCGGTTGCTCCAGCGCAGCCGCATGTCGACGGTGACACTGCGGAAGTCGGGCGCAATGTGGCGCACGCGAATTCCGGCACCGACGTATGGCGGCCACAGATTAATCAGGAAGCGCAAGGTGCGCGCCGAGATGTTCCGTACCATCTGCAAAGTGTAGGCAATCACGGGTCACGATGAAGTCGCTCGGGCATTTGCGTGTGCTGGATCTGACCCGCGTCCTGGCCGGTCCATGGTGTACTCAGCTGCTGGCGGATCTGGGTGCCGACGTAATCAAGGTCGAGAGGCCGGGTCACGGCGACGACACACGCGGCTGGGGACCGCCCTATCTAAAGGATGCGACCGGCTCGGATACAACGGAGGCGGCGTACTACCTGTCGACCAACCGCGGCAAACGCTCGGTGACTATCAACATCGCATCCGCCGAAGGCCAGGCGCTTGTGCGCCGCCTGGCCGCGAATTGCGACATCGTGGTTGAGAATTTCGTTACTGGCCAACTCGCGAAATACGGTCTCGACTACGCGTCGCTCGCAACGCTCAACCCGCAGCTGATCTATTGCTCGATCACGGGCTTCGGTCAGACCGGGCCGCACCGTGAGCGCGCCGGTTATGACTTCATCATGCAGGGCATTGGCGGCTTCATGTCGATCACCGGCGAGCGCGATGACCGCCCCGGCGGCGGCCCGCAAAAGGCCGGCATCGCTGTGTCCGATCTGATGACCGGCATGTATTCGGCGGTCGCGATCTTGGCGGCGGTCACGCACCGCGAGCGCACCGGCGCGGGACAGTACATCGACATGGCGCTCTACGACGTGATGCTGGCGATGCTGGCCAACATGAACATGAACTATCTGACATCGAATGTGGCACCGGGTCGAGCGGGGAATGCGCATCCCAACATCGTGCCGTACCAGGTGTTTGCCACCGCCGACGGTCACGTCGTGCTCGCGATCGGCAATGACGCGCAGTTCGTCAGGTTCTGCGATGTCGCCGGGGTGTCGCACCTAGCTGGCGACGCGCGTTACCAGCGCAACGCCGATCGTGTTCGCAACCGCGAAGCGTTGATCGCTCAGCTCGATGTCATCATGCGCGCGCGTCCGACTGCTTACTGGGTCGAGCGGCTCGACGCTGCCGGCGTGCCGTGCGGACCCATCAACGACATTGCGCAGGCACTGGCCGACCCGCAGGTCGCCGCGCGCGGATTGCGCGTCGATTTACCTCATGTGCTGGCCGGTACGGTGCCGCTGGTCGCCAATCCGATCAAGCTCTCCGCCACACCGCCCGGTTACGAGCGCGCGCCGCCGCTGCTCGGAGAACACACGGCAGAAATCTTGCACCAACTGGCTGGCGTGAATGACGACGAACTGCAGCGATTGCGCGCACACCACATCGTCTGATGGCCGCGCGTCATTTCACCATTACCGGCGCCGTGCAAGGCGTCGGCTTCCGCTATGCGATGTGCGCAGAGGCCCGCCACCTGCAACTGGCGGGCTGGGTGCGCAATCGCGCCGACGGCAGCGTCGAAGCACTCGCGGTCGGCGAGTCGGCGGCGCTCGAGGCACTCGCCCGGTGGGCGCGGCGTGGACCGCCGGCCGCGCAGGTGCATGGGGTTCAGATGCGTGCCGCCAGCGAAAGCGAAGCGGCTGACGCCGGCAGGTCGTTCAATCAGCGTGGCTAGACCGCATCAACCAGGTGCGGGTTCTACTCCGAGTGGGTGCGGCGATGAGAGATACTGACGACTCTCAACATCACACGGCGGGGACAGGATGCATCGGCGCCACGTACTTCGCACTTTCGGAATCAGTCTCGCGACGGCCGCCGCAGCCGCCGTCGGCGGGCGCGTCAATGCACAGCCGGCGTATCCGGCAAAGCCGATCCGGCTCGTCGTGCCGTATCCGCCCGGCGGGCCGCTCGATGCTGCCGCACGTGCACTGGCAGAGCGCGTCAGGGAAACGCTCGGCACTATCGTCGTCGAGAATCGTCCCGGCGCGGGTGGCAGTCTCGGCGTTGATCAAGTGGCCAAGGCGCCCGCCGACGGCTATTCGCTGGTCATCGGCGCCGTAGCGACGCATGCAGTCAACCCGTGGCTGTTCTCGAAGTTGCCGTACGACCCAATCAAAGACTTTGCTCCGATCACGCTGATCGCGCATGTGCCCAACGTGCTGGTGATGACGCCCGAGCGCGCCGATCAGCTGGGAGTCCGCAGCGCACGCGAACTGATCGACTACGCGCGAAAAAATCCGGCGCGCCTGAACTACGCGTCGGGCGGCAACGGCAGTGCCGGCCACATGGCCGGCGAGCTGATGAAATCGCAAGCGAGAATTTCGGCGCTGCACATCCCCTACGCGGGCGCCGCGCCGGCACAGCTCGGCTTGCTGGCCGGGCAAACCGATTTCATGTTCGACAACCTGGCATCGGCAACAGCGCAGATCAAGGCCGGCAAGTTACGAGCGCTGGCTGTGACTACCGCAAAGCGCGCGACCGCGCTGCCCGATGTACCGACGATGGCCGAAGCCGGTTTACCTGGATTCGATGTGTCCACTTGGTTCGGCGTGTTCGCACCTGCGGGCACCCCAGCTGCCATCGTGTCACGTTTGAACGAGGCGCTGACCACGGCGCTGCGTTCGCCCGAAATGAACGAGCGTCTGACGAAAATGGGCGCCGAGCCGGCACCCACCACGCCGGGCCAGTTCTCCGAGCTGGTGCGCAGCGAGCTCCGTAAGTACCAAACAGTCGTGAAATTCTCCGGTGCAAGGGTCGACTGACACCGCCGACCCGGGTCGGCGCGCGCACGCCAGCGATAAAGATCACTTGTTATTGACAGTCTTTACTGATTCAACGACAACTTCATTTCATCAATCCCGGCAACCACAGCGATATGGCTGGAACGTAGGTCACGATCAGCAGCGCGAGGCACATCGCACCGTAGAAAGGCCAAAGTTCCTTCGACACCTGCTCCATCGTGACCTTGCCGATCGCACAGCCGACGAACAGTGTCGCCCCGACCGGCGGCGTGATGAGTCCAATGCCGAGATTGAGGATCATGATCATGCCGAAATGCACCGGATCGATTCCGAATTTGGCAATGACCGGCATGAAAATCGGCGTACATATAAGTAGTAGGGGTGCCAAGTCCATGAAGGTGCCGAGCACCAGCAGCAAGATGTTGACGAGCATCAGGAAAACGTACTTGTTGTCGGAGATCGAGAGGAAAAAGGAAGTTATCTTGGCGGGAATCTGCATGATTGCCATCATGTAGCCGAAGGCGACCGAAAACCCGATCAGCATCATTACCATCGCGACGGTCTTAACGACCCGATGCACCAGGCGAGGTAGCTCGCGCCACTTGTAGTCGCGATAGACGAGGAACGTCACGAGGAATGCGTACACGCAAGCCACAGCTGCCGATTCCGTGGGCGTGAAAACGCCGGACAGGATCCCGCCCATGATGATGACAACGGTGCCAAGTCCCCATAGCGCGTCGATGACGATCTTGGGTACCGCGCTCAGCGGGATTGGCTCGCCCTTCGGAAATCCGCGCTTGTGAGAGATCCAGAGCACCAAACCGATCAGGCAAAGGCCGAACAGCAGCCCGGGAAAAACGCCGGCAACGAATAGATGGGCAACTGAAATGGTGCCGCCCGCCGCCAGCGAGTAGATCACCGCATTGTGCGAGGGCGGAATTAGTAACGCCTGAACCGAGCCACAGATCGTGACGTTGGTGGCAAAGACGCGTGGGTACCCCGCTTTCACCATCTGCGGGATCATTACCGAACCAATCGAAGCCGTGTCGGCGACGGATGATCCCGAGATGGCGCCGAAAAGCGTGCTGGCGAGAACATTCACCAGTGCAAGCCCGCCGCGAATGAATCCAACGAAGACGCGGGCCAGGTTGACCAGCCGCGCCGCCATCCCGCCTTCCGCCATGATGGCGCCTGCCAGGACGAAGAACGGGATCGCGAGCAGTGCGAATTTGCCCATGCCGTCCGATATCTTCAGCATGACGGCTTCCAGCGGGATGTCGACCCACAGCGCGGCGATGATCGCGGCCAGCCCCAGCGCGTAGGCCACCGGCAACGCGAGCGCGCACAAGACGACGAATGATCCCAGCAATATCAGAACGTCCATGCTCTATTCCAGCTCCGCGGCCTGGTCGCGATACATGATCGACGTCGGCGGCGGGCTCCCCACCCAGAGACGCTCGAACAGGAACAACAGCGTCAACACCCCGCTAACGGGAATCGGGCTGTACACGTAAGCGACCGACAGCCATGGAAACTCGGCCATCGTTGAGAACTGTGTGATCTGACAAAGGTGAATTCCGTAGACGACCATGAAGAGCGCCGTGGCGCCCATGCAGGCGTCAACGATTCGCAGCATCGCGCTGCGCACACTCGGCTTCACCGCATTGATCACTGCTTGCACAGCGACGTGAACATTCGCGCGGTAGACCGCGGCACCGCCAATGAAGGAAAAAATCACCATCAGCACGATGGATGCTGGTTCGGGCCATGACAGAGGATCGTTTAACGCGTAACGCATGAACACGCCGATGGGGATGATCACAGTCATCACCGCCATCGCGATGCCCGACAGAACCACACAGAAGACGTACAGCCATTCCATGAGTTGCGCGTAGCGTTGCTTCGCGGTCATCCGGCCGCCCCCTTAGGCGTGCAAAAAAAGGCACGCGAGGGTCTTCGCTCTCGCGTGTCGGTTCTTGCTTGTTACTTGGTGTCCTCGATCTGCTTGATCAGCGCAGCGTATTTGGCGCCGTATTTGTCGCGGATGGGCTGCGTCGCTTTGTAGAACGCGGCCTTGTCGGCCACTACGAACTGGACGCCTGCCGCCTTCAGCTTGGTCTCGGACTCACCGACGTAGGCGTCCCAGAGCTGGCGCTGCTCGAGCTGCGCCTCCCGGGAGAGCTTCATCAGCAGCTGCTGGTCGCCCTTGGACATCCCATCCCACGTGCGCTTCGAGAACACGAAGATCTCGGGGATGATCAAGTGACCGGTCAGGCTGTACACCTTGCTCACCGTATAGTGATTCTGAGCGAGAAGCGTTGGCGGATTATTTTCGGCGCCGTCCACCACCCCGGTCTGCAGCGCACCGAACAGCTCGTTGAAGCCCATCGCAACGCCGTTGCCGCCCATCGCATTCATGGTTTCCACGAACAGCGGGTTGCCCATCATGCGGATCTTCTGACCCTTGAGGTCTGCCGGCTTGGTCACTGGCTTGTTCGAGTACACGTTGCGCGTGCCGGCATCCATCCAGCCCAGCACGACCAGGCGCGACTGCGGGCTCGCCGTGATCTTCTCCAGCAGGCCCTGACCGATCGGCCCGTCGATCACTTTCCTCATGTGCGCCTCGTCGCGGAAGATGAAGGGCAGATTGAAGACGTTCAGCTCGTCGACCACCGGTCCCATCGCGCCGACTGAAATGCGCGCGATTTGCAAGGCCCCAACCTGCGCCTGTTCGATCATCTCCTTTTCGCCGCCCAGCTGCATCGACGGGTACATCTGGATCGAGATCCGGCCGTTGGTTTCCTTCTCCAGCTTCTTGCCCATGCGGACAATCGCCTCCACCGTCGGATAACCGAGCGGATGAACGTCCGAAGCTTTCCACACCACCTTGTCCTGGGCGGACACGCTTACCGGCAACGCGGCGCCCACGGCAGCAGACGATGCGCACAGCTTGACGAAATCTCGACGTTTCATGTTGTCTCCTTTGCTGTTTGAAAACTGCCTGCGACCTGGGCACGCGTGGCACCTGCACAGACCGCGCTTGTCATCGCCTTGGTATGTTTATTCTATTTTCAAAAAATGTAGCATGAAAATTCCATCTGGCAACAGGGGCATGACGACGGCACCATCCGATCCACGCCCTGGATTACGATCGCGTTACCCGTAAGTCTTCAGCGCTCACCGAGTCGTCGCGTCTTGACCTTGCCCTCGATCCCCGCAACTCTAGTCCCCGGCGACGGCATCGGGCCAGAAATCACAACGGCAGTGGTCGAGATTCTCGATGCGTTGGGGCGCCCGTTCGAATGGGATGTTCAACAGGGCGGCATTGCCGCGGTGGAAAAATCGGGTGACCCGCTGCCGCCAGCGCTGCTCGACAGCATTCGGCGCACGCGTCTGGCGCTGAAAGGTCCGCTTGCAACTCCGATCGGCGGCGGCTTTCGGTCCGTCAATGTGCGGCTGCGCGAGGAATTCAAGCTGTACGCCAATCTGCGGCCCGCGCGCACGATGATCAGCGGCGGACGCTACGAGAACATCGACATCGTGCTGGTGCGCGAAAACCTCGAAGGACTGTACGTCGGCTTCGAGCACTACATCCCGATCGATGGTGACCCGCACGCTGTGGCAATTTCATCGGGAGTCAATACTCGTGCCGGCTCGCGGCGGATAGCGGAATTTGCCTTTGACTATGCACTGAAACAAGGCCGCAAGAAGGTCACGATCGTGCACAAGGCCAACGTGTTGAAGGCGTTGACCGGAATTTTTCTTGACACCGCACGCGAGGTTGCGACGAAGTACGAGGGCAGGGTCGCGGTCGACGACCGCATTGTCGATGCATGTGCGATGCAACTCGTGTTGAAGCCGTGGCAATTCGACATGATCCTGACGACCAACCTGTTCGGCGACATCCTTTCCGATGAGATTGCAGGACTGGTCGGCGGGCTTGGCATGGCGCCGGGCGCCAACATCGGCGTCGACGCCGCGATCTTCGAGGCGGTGCACGGCTCGGCACCCGACATCGCGGGCAAAGGCATCGCCAATCCGCTGGCGCTGCTGCTGGCGGCTGCGCTGATGCTGGACCACGCCGGCCGCGGCGACTCCGCGCGCACGCTGCGCGCTGCGATCGACGGAGCATTGCGCGAAGATGGCGTGCGCACCGGCGACCTCGGCGGCAGTGCGACGCTGCTCGACATGACGCAAGCGATAGTCCGTCGCATATCGAGGCAGACAAAATGAAAATCCGCGCCGCCGTTCTCGAATCGATGGGTGCGCCACATCCTTACGAAACTTCTCGCCCGCTGAAAATCGAAGAGCTTGAGCTCGCACCGCCCGGCGTCGGCGAGATTCTGGTGCGTATCAAAGCGGCGGGACTTTGCCACTCCGATCTATCGGTCATCAACGGCGACCGGCCGCGCCCGATGCCGATGGCGCTCGGCCACGAAGCCGCAGGCATCGTCGAACAGGTCGGCGACGGCGTGCACGACCTCATCGTCGGCGATCACGTCGTGCTGGTGTTCGTTCCGAGCTGCGGCCATTGCCATCCCTGCGCCGAGGGCCGACCCGCGCTATGCGAGCCGGGTGCGGCGGCCAACGGCGCCGGGTCGTTGCTTAGCGGAGCGCGCCGGCTCACGCGCAACACGCAGACCATCCACCATCATCTGGGTTGCTCGGCATTTGCTACGCACGCCGTAGTGTCGCGTCGATCGGCGATCAAGATCGATCGCGAGCTGCCGTTCGAGCACGCAGCGCTGTTCGGCTGCGCCGTACTAACGGGCGTCGGGGCGGTCGTCAATACTGCGCAAGTTCATGCCGGCACATCGGTGGCGGTGATCGGACTGGGCGGCGTCGGGCTGGCGTCGGTGCTCGGCGCTGCGGCCGCCGGTGCGCGGCCCGTGATCGCTGTCGATTTGGCCGACGACAAGCTGACATTGGCGCAGGCGCTCGGCGCAACGCAGACGTTCAACGCCGGCGCACCGGACGTCGTCGACGCGATCCGCGCAGCTACTCGCGGCGGCGTCGACACCGCGATCGAAATGGCCGGCTCGACGCGCGCGTTCGATCTGGCTTATCGAATCACGCGCCGCGGCGGCCTGACGATAACCGCCGGCTTGCCGCCGCCGAATGCAACCTGGGCGATGCCGGCCGTCAACCTGGTCGCAGAAGAACGCACCATTAAGGGAAGCTACGTCGGCACGTGTGTGCCAATGCGCGACATTCCTCGCTATGTCGACCTGTTTCGCGGCGGCCGGCTGCCGGTCGATCGCTTGCTCACCGGAACACTTGCACTCGACGACATCAATCGCGGCTTTGATCTGCTGCAAGAAGGTAAGGCCGTTCGACAAGTGGTGTTGCTGTGAGTGCTGCATGGCAACAAGCACACTTGCGCAAACAATTTGAGCGGGCAACATCGAAGTTGTGACTAGAATCATTCGCGCCCTATCGTTGCCGGGAGATGCCTTTGAAAATCCGTGATCAAAAAAACTTCTGGTCGGGCGTCATGTTCATGGCGTCAGGCGTGTTCTTCGTGGGCTTTGCGCAGCAATACGACATGGGAACCGCGGCGCGCATGGGACCCGCGTATTTTCCGACAATTCTGGGCGGTCTGATGTTCCTACTGGGCGTGATCGTCCTCATCGAGGGCCTTGCAGTGGAGACAGCCGACGGCAAGATCGAGCCATGGAATTTCAAAGCGCTCGGATATGTCCTTGGTTCCGTGATCGCATTCGGCTTGCTGTTGCGCCCCGCCGGCATGGTCGTGGCGCTTTTCGTGCTGATCGTCATATCGAGCCTCGGCGGCCACGAGTTCAAGCTGCGCGACGTGCTGTTTCTGACGGTTGGGCTGACGCTGATGGTGCTCGCAGTGTTTATTTGGGGCCTCCAAATGACAATCCCAATTTGGCCGGCGTTCATCCGCGAATAGCGAACCAGGCGACCCAATGGAACTCCTTGACAATCTTGTGCTCGGCTTCACAACCGCGCTGACGTTGCAAAACCTGTTCTACTGCCTGATCGGCGTGCTGATCGGTACGCTGATCGGCGTGCTGCCGGGCATCGGCCCAGTCGCGACGTTGGCAATGTTGCTGCCGGTGACATACGCGTTGGCGCCGACGCCGGCGCTGATCATGCTGGCTGGAATTTATTACGGCGCTCAATACGGCGGATCGACGACAGCAATTCTCGTTAACATCCCCGGCGAGTCGTCGTCCGTCGTGACCTGTATCGACGGCTATCAAATGGCGCGCAAAGGACGCGCGGGCGCCGCGTTGGCTGTCTCCGCGCTCGGCTCGTTCTTTGCCGGCTGCGTCAGCACGCTAGTCGTCGCGGCGCTGGCGCTACCCATGGTCGAACTGGCGTTCAAGTTCGGCCCCGCCGAGTACTTCTCGCTGATGGTGCTGGGGCTGATCGGCGCGGTCGTGCTGGCGTCGGGCTCGCTGATCAAGGCGATCGCGATGATCGTTCTCGGCCTGCTCCTTGGGCTGGTCGGAACCGACGTCAACTCCGGGGTCGCGCGCTACAGCTTCGACATTCCGGAGCTGGCCGACGGTATCGGCTTCGTCTCGGTGGCAATGGGCGTGTTCGGCTTTACCGAGATCATCACCAATCTGGAACTTAAAGAGGCGCGCGAAAGCTTTACCAGCAACGTCGGCAAGCTGATGATGAACAAAGAAGAGTTCAAGTATGCCTGGCCGGCCGTGCTGCGCGGAACGGCTCTCGGCTCAGTGCTCGGCGTGTTGCCGGGTGGCGGTGCGCTGCTCGCGTCGTTCGCGTCGTACACGCTCGAAAAGAAAATCACGCGCAACCCGAAAATCCCGTTCGGCCAGGGCAACATCCGTGGCGTCGCTGCGCCGGAGTCTGCGAATAATGCAGGCGCGCAAACCTCGTTCATACCGATGCTGACGCTTGGCATTCCGCCGAATGCCGTGATGGCGCTGATGGTCGGCGCGATGACGATCCACAATATTCAGCCAGGGCCGCAGGTGATGACCAGCAACCCGGCGCTCTTCTGGGGCCTGATTGCCTCGATGTGGATCGGTAACCTGATGCTGGTGGTACTGAACCTGCCGTTGATCGGCATCTGGGTTCAGCTGCTGAAGGTGCCGTACCGACTGCTGTATCCCGCGATCCTGGTGTTCTGCGCGATCGGCGTTTACACAATCAGTAACAATGCGTTCGATGTGACCCTTACCGCCGTGTTCGGCCTGATTGGCTATATGTTCTTCAAGCTGCGCTGCGAACCGGCGCCGCTGATATTGGGCTTCATTCTGGGGCCGATGATGGAAGAAAATTTGCGTCGAGCGATGCTGCTGTCGCGCGGCGATCCCACGGTATTTTTCACCCGCCCACTATCGCTGGGCCTGCTGGTGGCCGCCGCAGCGCTGATCGTGATTGTCGCGCTACCGAATATCAAGAAGACGCGCGAAGTGGCGTTCCAAGAAGTCGATTGAGTTAAGCGCAGCGCGATCGGCGCTTACCGTTCGAGTTCACGCTGCGGGAAGCTGTTCGCTCGAAATAACTTTGTTAGGCACCGCCATCACGTACATCCAATTTTCTTAACCGAATTCCAATTCTCTAATCTTCTTCGGTTCTCGCTACTCAACGACGGTCGTGCTTTTCTGCGAAGAAACAAAAATAACCGCATCCGTCAATGCGACCACGTCGTGCTCCTCGCCTGCTTGCGTAAACAAGTAGTCACCCTCGCCCAACTCGACGCCGCCAATGAGCACTGTCCCGGAGAGAACGACCACTTCTTCGCTTCCGTGATGCGCGTGGCGCGGAACCCGCGCCTGTTTTTTCAAGCGGACTACGGAGCTACGGCCACCCGCATCGTTATTTCGGAACAGGCTACGCTCGATGCCCGAGGTTTCGGTGGACCTCCATTCCCGGTTCACTGCCTTATTGACCAGCATTGCGGTCTCCTCTCAGGTCCTCAATCGCTAACGCTGCGGCTCGTGGCACTCGAAGGTTCAATCAGTAGATCATCAGACCCGGCGATCATCACATATCTGAACTTGGGCTGCTCCCGAACCGCGTTACGGCACGGACCAGGTGGTGAGCACGAAGCCAAGGATCCATGTGAAGACGAAAAATGGAGCGGGGCTCGACGTCTCCTTTGATGAGATTAGGGTTTGCGACATCGCAAAATTATCGCAGTCTAAAATTTGGCGGACCGGATGTAATAACAGCGCCTCGACGACGCCGCGCTACTGACCTGATGAACTTCGACTGGACCAGTCACTACCCAACGCTGCGCACGCCGGTGTTCGCGCGCAATCTTGTCGCTACATCGCAGCCGCTGGCCGCGCAAGCGGGCCTGCGCGTTTTGCAAGGCGGCGGCAACGCAGTCGATGCCGCCATCGCCGCGGCGGCCGTCATCACGATGACGGAACCCTGCAGCAATGGCCTTGGCTCAGACAACTTCGCAATCGTGTGGGATCCCGAGAGTCAGCGTTTGCATGGACTGAACTCGAGCGGCACCGCGCCAGCCGCGTGGTCGCTGGACTACTTCGAGCGCAAGTACGGCGGGCAGCAGAAGATCCCACAGCGTGGCTGGGACTCGGTTTCGGTGCCCGGCGCGGTCGCAGGCTGGTCGCTGCTGCACGGCCGTTTCGGCAAGCGCACGTTCGCCGACGTGCTGGCACCTGCAATCGAGTATTCGGAGCGCGGCTTTGCCGTAAGCCCTACGGTGCAGGACAAGTGGGTCCGCGCCACGCCGCTGTTGCGCAACCACCCCGGGTTTGCGGAGCACTTTTTGCCGAAGGGTCGCGCGCCCGAAGTCGGCGAGCATTTCGTGCTGGCGGGTGCGGCACGAACATTGAAGCTGATCGCCGATTCGCGCGGCGCCGCGTTTTACCGCGGCGAGATTGCCGATGCGATCGAGCGCCATGCGCGCGCCCACGGCGGTGCGATGACGGCAGCCGACCTGTCCGCCTACTGGGACTTCGCTCAGTTGCACGGCTGGGTCGGCACGATCAATACGCCGTTTCATGGCTACGAGCTGCACGAGATTCCGCCGAATGGCCAGGGGATCGCGGCACTCAGCTGCCTCGGCATCCTGCGCCATACCGCGCTCGCAAGTTATGCCGTCGATTCGGCCGACTGGCACCACGTGGCGATCGAAGCGATGAAGCTCGCGTTTGCCGACACGTATGCGTATGTGGCGGATCCGCGCAGCATGACGGTGACGCCGGCGGAGATGATTGAAGACGGCTATCTGGCGCACCGCGCTGAGCTGATCGACATGAAGCGCGCGCAGGCCGCCGCCGCCGGCAGACCGCCACTGGGGGGCACGATCTATCTGAGCACCGCCGATGCAAGCGGCATGATGGTGTCATTCATCCAGTCGAACTACATGGGTTTCGGCTCCGGCGTGGTCGTCCCCGGCTATGGCATCTCGCTGCAGAACCGCGGCGCCGGCTTTTCGCTCGACCCGGCGAGCGCGAATTGTGTTGCGCCAGGCAAGCGGCCTTTTCAGACGATCATTCCGGCGTTTCTGACAAAACGCGGTGCGCCGCAGATGAGCTTTGGAGTGATGGGCGGGAACATGCAGCCGCAGGGGCACGTGCAGACGCTGACGCGCATGCTGCTGGCAGCCCAGCAGCCGCAGGCCGCGTGTGATGCGCCGCGCTGGAAAGTGATGAACGGGGTCGACCTCGAAATCGAGCAGACAATGCCGCGTGCAGTATCCGACGCGCTCGTGGCGCGCGGCCATCGAATCACGCGCGGCGAGGACAGCTACATGGATTTCGGTTCGGGTCAGTTCATCTGGCGGCTCGGCAATGCGGCCGTTGACGGTTATGTCGCGGCCAGCGACTCGCGCCGCGATGGTCTGGCGGCAGGCTTTTGAACGCCCTTTAAGATTGAGTGATGACAACCAAAACCTACGAAGCAATCAAACCGCACTCCGTTGCGTTTCTCGGCCTTGGTGTGATGGGTTATCCGATGGCTGGGCATCTGGCGCGGGCCGGACATCGGGTAACGGTCTACAACCGTACCGCAGCCAAGGCCCAGCAATGGGCGCAGGAATACGGCGGCAAAATGGCACAGACCCCGCGCGCAGCAGCAGCCGAGGCGCAGATCGTTTTCTCGTGCGTCGGCAACGACGACGACCTCGCAGGCGTGATGCTCGGCGATGCGGGCGCCTTTGCCGGCATGGCGAAGGGCACGATCGCGGTCGACAATACGACCGCGTCGGCCAAGGTTGCGCGCGAACTGTCGGCGCAGGCACACGAGCGTGGACTGCATTTCATAGACGCGCCGATCTCGGGCGGGCAGGCGGGCGCCGTCAACGGCCAGCTCACGGTGATGTGCGGCGGGGAGCAGGCCGCCTTCGATCGCGCGCAGCCGGTCGCGATGGCATTTGCGAAGGCCGTGACGCGGATCGGAGACTCGGGCTCCGGCCAGCTCGCGAAAATGGTCAATCAGCTGTGCATCGCGGGTCTGGTGCAGGGACTTTCTGAAGGTATTTCGTTCGGTCAGGCGGCCGGGCTCGACATGAAGCTCGTGCTGCAGGTGATCGGCAAAGGCGCGGCACAAAGCTGGCAGATGGACAATCGCGGCGGCACGATGGTCGACGGCAAATTCGATTTCGGCTTCGCGGTCGACTGGATGCGCAAGGATCTTGGCCTATGCCTCGATGAAGCGCGCAAGAATCACGCATCGCTGCCGGTGGCGGCCCTGGTCGATCAGTTTTACTCAGACCTGCAGGCAGCGGGAGGCGGCCGTTGGGATACTTCGTCGCTGATCCGCCGGCTGCGGACCGCGAAGTAGCCATCGTGGAAGCGGGCACGCTCGAAGGCTCGCTCGCTGCGTTACGCCCGACCCTGCTCGCGATCGCGCGCATGCAGCTGCGCAACGAGACCTGGGCCGAAGATGTCGTATCAGAAACGTTCGTCGCCGCGCTCGAAGGATCGCGCAAGTTCGCGGGACAGTCGCAGATCAAGACCTGGGTAGTCGGAATTCTGAAGCACAAGATCATCGATCAGTTCCGGCGCACCAAGCGGGAGGTCTCGGCAGACGCGCAGCTCGAAGCGGCGCAGGTGGAAACCTTCGACGAGCTGTTTGCCGCCGACGGGCACCGCCTGAATGCCCCGCTCGACTGGGGCGACCCGGAAGAAAGCCTGAATCGGACCCAGTTTTTCGATGTGCTGCAAATGTGCATCGACAAGCTGCCCTCCGGGCTCGCACGCATTTTCATGATGCGTGAGTGGCTCGACTATGAAACGGACGAAATCTGTAAGGAACTTTCAATTACCTCGACCAACTGCTTCGTCATGCTATTCCGCGCGCGCATGCGCTTGCGCGAGTGTCTTGAAATGAGTTGGTTTGCTGGTGAGGGCGGGCGGTGATCTTCAAATGGCTTCGCATTCCCTGCAGTCACGCGCACCGGCTGCTCTCCGAGCGCATGGACCGCGTCATCTCGCCCGCTGATACCTGGCGGCTGCGACTGCATCTGCTCGTGTGCGACGTGTGCTCGCGCTTCGAGCGTCAGATCGATTTGATGCGGGCCGCCGTTCGCCGCATCGGGCAATGAGATAGTCCTTATGCACGCGACGCTTCCGCTGCTGAAAGTCACCGATTTCCCGCCGATCCGGCGGCGCGCAATCGACTCGCTGCAAGTGAACCTCGGCTACACGTGCAACCAGACGTGCGTGCATTGCCATGTGAATGCCGGGCCGAACCGGACCGAGCAGATGGATCGCGCAACGATCGACCTGGTGCTCGAAGTAATGCGCGCCCGCTCGATCCGCAGCCTCGATCTGACCGGCGGCGCACCTGAGTTGAACATCCATTTCCGCTCGTTGGTCAGCGCAGCGCGCGCGCTGGATGCGGAAGTCATCGATCGCTGCAATCTAACGATCCTTGAGGAACCCGGGCAGCAGACCCTCGCCGAGTTCCTCGCGAACCATGGCGTACACGTCGTCGCTTCGCTGCCGTGCTACTCGCAAGACAATGTCGACAGGCAGCGCGGCGCCGGCGTATTCGAAAAGAGCATTCGCGGACTGCAGAGACTTAACGCGCTCGGTTACGGCGCGGCCGATTCCAATCTGGTAATCGATCTCGTTTACAACCCGCAGGGTGCCGTGCTGCCGCCGCCGCAGGCGGCCCTCGAACGCGATTACAAGCGGCTGCTGAGCGAGAATTTCGGCATCGTCTTCAACCGGCTTCTGACCATTACGAACCAGCCGATCGCTCGCTTCGGCAGCACGCTGATCAGCAAGGGCCAGTTTCGCAACTACATGAATCTGCTGCGCAGCGCGCACCGCGACGACAACCTGGATACAGTGATGTGTCGCAACCTGGTGTCGGTGGACTGGCGCGGCTATCTCTACGATTGCGACTTCAACCAGATGCTCGCGATGCCGCTGCGCGAACAGGGCCGCCGCGAAAATCGTGTTCACCTGGCTGATCTGCTGCTGACCGACCTGGCCGACAATCCGATTGCGATTGCCGATCATTGCTACGCATGTACCGCCGGGCAAGGGTCGTCCTGCGGTGGCGCACTCGACGCCTAGACGCGATGGGCGCCGCGCTTACGGCGATCGCCGGCCGCGTTTGCCCCGCGTCCTACAGCTATTCGCCGTCAGCGTTCGCGCGCCCGCCTGAGCTGCAGGCCGAGGTGTTGTACGTCGTCGGCGGCCTGTACGGTAACCGCCACGCACTGGCCGAAATCGAACGCATGGCCAGGTGTGAGTCCGCGCACGCTCGGATCGTTTTCAACGGCGATTTTCACTGGTTCGATGCAGATCCCGAGTCGTTCATGCACATCGATGCTGCGGTCGCGCGGCACACCGCACTGCGTGGGAACGTGGAGACCGAGCTGGCTGGCGACGACGCAGCCAACGGTTGCGGCTGCGCTTATCCGGAAGCGGTACCCGACGACGACGTCGAGCGATCGAATGCGATTCTCGAGCGTCTGCGCGCCACCGCACGTAACGCCGACACTCTCGAACCCGGCGTACGCGCGAGGCTGTCGGCGCTGCCAATGCACCTAGTTGCGAGTATCGGCGGCGCGCGTGTCGGCATCGTGCACGGCGACGCCTGGGCCTTGGCGGGATGGCGCTTTGCGCACGACTCGCTGCACGACGCGGAGCGCGAGCCATCGCTGGGCGGCGTGTTCGAACAGGCAGCGCTCGACGGCTTCGCATCGACGCACACTTGTCTGCCCGCGCTGAAGGTGTTCGATACGCCGCTGGGCGAGCGCTTCGTGATCAACAACGGCGCTGCCGGAATGCCGAACTTCCGCAACACGCGCTATGGGCTGGTGACGCGGCTAGCCGCTACCCCGCTCCCGCGCGAGCTCGCATCTGCGCGCGTGTACGGCGCCGATGCAGCCGGTGTCTATGTCGACGCACTGGCAGTACGCTTCGACGCAGCCGCATGGGACGCCGAATTCGCGCGCGTATGGCCGATGCGGTCGCCGGCGCAAGTGTCCTATCGAAATCGAATCGTCGAAGGCCCTGACTTTTCGATCAGCGAAGCGCTAGGCCGCGTGCCGTTGCGCGCGTGCGCCGTCGGGGTGTAGAGGCGTGCGCGCGGAGCGCGAGCAAGCGCAAATCGGAGAGCGATCTTGAACAAGGCCCGCGTGCTGATCGTGCTGGTACTGGTCGCAGCCGTTGCTGCGTTTTTCGTCTTCGATCTGCGCCAGTACGTATCGCTCGAGTTTTTCGAGGCACAGCGTGCCAGGATCGACACCTACTACGTGCAGCATCCGTGGCAGACGGCCGCTGTCTTTCTGATCGCCTACATCGCAATGGCCGCGTTGTCGATTCCGGGCGCGGCGATATTGACCTTGATCGGCGGGGCCATCTTCGGCCTGGCCGTTGGCGTAGTTCTGGTGTCGTTTGCATCGGCGATCGGCGCCACCCTCGCCTTTCTTGCCTCGCGATTGCTGCTGCGCGAGTGGGTGCAGAAAAAATTTGGCGACCGTCTCGCAGCGGTGAACGCAGGCGTCGAAAAGGAAGGCGCGTTCTACTTGTTCGCGTTGCGGCTCGTTCCGCTGTTTCCTTTCTTTGTCGTCAATCTGCTGATGGGACTGACGAAGATCCGCACCCGGACATTCTATTGGGTCAGCCAGCTCGGCATGCTGGCGGGTACGTTCGTTTACGTTTACGCCGGGACGCGGCTCGGCGAGTTTCGAATCTCGGCGGGTTTGTTGATTGCGTTCGCATTGCTCGGGATCTTTCCGCTGGTCGCAAAGAAAGCGCTCGATGCGGTCAAGGCGCGCAAGGTCTACGCACAATGGAACGACAAGCGGCCCGCTTCGTACGACTACAACCTCGTCGTGATCGGCGCCGGCTCCGCAGGCTTGGTGTCGGCCTACATCGCGGCAGCAACGAAGGCGAAGGTTGCGCTGGTAGAAAAACACAAGATGGGCGGTGATTGCCTTAACACCGGATGCGTCCCGTCTAAGGCGCTGATTCGCTCGGCAAAGCTGCTGTCGCATATTGCACGAGCGCGTGAGTTCGGGATCGATCACGCAGCCGCGCAGTTCAATTTCGCCGACGTGATGGAGCGTGTTGCGCGCGTGATCCGCGAAGTCGAGCCGCACGACTCGGTCGAGCGCTACGAAGCGCTCGGCGTTGAATGCATTACCGGCACCGCGAAGATAACGTCCCCCTGGACGGTCGAGGTGCAGACTGCTCAAGGCCGCAAGACGTTGACGACGAAATCGATTGCAATTGCCGCTGGCGCGCGACCGTTCGTGCCGCCGATTCCTGGCGTCGAGCAAGTTGGCTATCTGACGTCGGACACGGTATGGAATTTGCGCGTACTTCCGAAGCGCCTGATCGTTCTCGGAGGCGGCCCGATCGGATGCGAACTGACGCAGGCGTTTGCCCGCCTGGGCAGCCTGGTAACGCAGGTGGAAATGCTGCCGCGGCTGATGGTGCGCGAAGATCCGGAAGTTTCGCAGCGCGTGTTCGATCGCTTCGTTGCCGAAGGCATCGATGTCAGGCTCGGTCATACAGCGGTGCGCTTCGAAACCATCGGCGGCGCGCATCGCTTGATTGCAGAGCACGACGGCCATCAAGTCGCGATCGAGTTCGATCAGGTGCTCGTCGCAGTGGGCCGTGTCGCAAATACCAGCGGCTACGGCCTTGAGGAGCTGGGCATCCGTGTGACGAAGCAGAAGACTGTCGAAACCGACGACACGCTGCAGACGCTGTATCCGAACATTTACGCGTGTGGCGATGTTGCCGGCCCGTATCAGTTCACACACACCGCGGCGCATCAGGCGTGGTACGCGGCGGTCAACGCGTTGTTCGGAACGTTCAGGAAATTCAAGGCCGATTACCGCGTGATCCCGTGGGCGACGTTTACCGACCCCGAGGTGGCGCGCGTCGGCCTGAACGAGCAGGATGCGATCGAAAAGAAAGTCGCCCACGCGACGACCGTCTATGGCATCGACGACCTCGATCGCGCGATCGCTGATGGAGAAGCCGACGGCTTCGTCAAAGTACTCACTGCGCCGGGCTCCGACAAGATACTGGGCGTGACGATTGTTGGTGACCACGCCGGCGACTTGATCGCCGAGTACGTGCTGGCGATGAAGCAAAACCTGGGGCTGAACAAGATTCTCGGCACAATTCACATCTACCCGACGCTGGCCGAGGCGAACAAGTACGCGGCGGGTGCTTGGAAGCGATCGACGGTTACGCAGGGGCAGTGGAAGGTTCTCACTGCGTTTCAGGGGTGGCGCCGCGGCGCGGGCGGATTAGGTGCTGTGTTCAGCGCATTGCTGTCGATGAGTGGCAACAAGCGGCGCGCGTATTCGGACGCGCGCTCGCCTGCCCACAGCGGATTGCATGAAGTCAAGGCGTAGCTTTGTGCTGGCCGCAGTTGCGCTGCCGCTCGCTGCGCGTGCGCAATCCGCTTTCGATCACACGCATGCCGCCTGGGACGCGCTACTGCGCAAGGACGTTAAGCCGATCAACGATGGCCGTGCGAGTGAGGTCAATTACAGGGCGCTGGCCGAGGACCGTGCCGCGTTGACGGCGTACCTGCAATCTCTTTCCGCGGTCACACCGGCGCAGTACGCGGGCTGGAGCAGGGCCCAGCAGTACGCATTTTTAGCCAACGCCTACAACGCTTTTACGATCGAGAAGATCCTGACGCGCTATCCGAATCTCAGATCGATCCGCGATTTCGGCAGCGTGATCGGCAATCCTTGGAAGGATCGCTTCTTCACACTGCTCGGCAAGCAGCAGCATCTGGACGGCATCGAGCACGAAACGTTGCGAGCGCCGGGCGTGTTCGACGATCCGCGCGTACACGTCGCGGTCAACTGCGCGTCGGTCGGCTGCCCGATGCTGAGCAACCGTGCATTGACCGCGGAGCGGCTCGATTCACAGCTCGACGAGTTATTGATGCGCTTCATGGCGGACCGGTCGCGCAACCGCTACAACCCGCAAACAAAAACGGTCGAGCTATCGCGTATTTTCGATTGGTACGGCAAGGATTTCGAAAAGGGCCACAAAGGGTTTTCGGCAGTCGGTGACGTCGTCGCGAAATACGCTGATCAACTGGCCGATACGCCGGAAGATCGCGCGCAGCTGCGCACCGGCCGGGTTCCGATCCGCTTTCTGGAGTACGACTGGTCGCTGAACGACGTGCATTGATGCGGCTGGCGGTCGTAGTTCCGGTCTTCAACGAAGGCATTGCGGTCGAGTCGATGTTGGCTCGCCTCAGCCTGATGCGTGCGCGCGGCGCCGAGATCATCGTAGTCGACGGCGGCAGCGCTGACCGCACGGCCGCGCTGGCCGCGCCGCTCGCTGACCACGTGCTGCCATCGGCGCGCGGGCGCGCGTGCCAGATGAACGCCGGCGCAAAGGCCGCCATCGACAATGGCGCCGACGTGCTGCTGTTCGTGCACGCCGACAGCGAGCTGCCCGAGTCAGCCGATTGTCTGATCGAAAGCGCGCTAACCGCCAGCGGCCGCGTATGGGGCCGGTTTGATGTACGGATCGATGGTCGCGCGCCGATGCTGGCGGCAGTTTCTACTATGATGAATTGGCGCTCGCGCTTGACCGGCATCTGCACCGGCGACCAGGCGCTCTTCGTCACGCGGCCCGCGTTCGAGCAACTAGCAGGTTTTGCGCCGATCGCACTGATGGAAGACATCGATTTTTCGAGGCGGGCGAAGGCGTTGTCGTGGCCCGTCGTGATTCACCAGCGCGTCGTAACGTCGGGCCGCCGTTGGGAGCGGCACGGAGTCTTGCGAACGATCGCGTTGATGTGGCGCTTTCGTCTAGCGTATTTCTTTGGCGCCGATCCACAGCGCCTGGCGCAGCGCTACCGCGATGCGCGCTGACGGCGCGCGTTGCACGGATCAAGTGCAGTGAAGCGTTTGCTGCTGGCCGGCGGCGGGCAGACCCACGCGCTCGTGCTGCGCGAGATCGCGCGGCGCCGGATCGCCGATGCGGAAGTTATTGTCTTAACCCCTTCTGCTTGCCTGCGCTATAGCGCGATGCTGCCCGGTTGGATTGCGGGCCATTACACGCTCGCCGAACTGACGGTCGATATTGAGCCGCTGGTGCGCGCAGCCGGCGCAAGGATTGTCAACGCGCAGGTGCGCCGGCTCGACCTGGCAAATAAGATGGCCGTCACCGATCGAGGAGAACAAATCCGCTTCGACCTGTTGTCGATCGCTACCGGCGCCGTGGCCGATGTCGATGCGATCCCGGGTGGTCGCGAGCATGCGTTGATGATCCGTCCGTTCGAGACTTTCATCACCGGCTGGCGAGACATCATGCAATGCGCCGAAAGAACGGGCGCAGCTTTCAAGCTGGCGGTAATCGGCGGCGGTGCCGCGGGCGTGGAGATCGCACTGGCGGCGGCGCATGTCGCCCGTTCGAGGAGATCGCCGATGCAGGTGACGTTGATCGCCGGCAACGAACCACTGCTGCCGGGGCACGGGACTCGCGCGCGTGCGCTGATGCGTAACGCGCTGCTAGGCAGCGGCGTGCAGATCGTCGATGCGATGGCTGTGCGCGTCGAACCGCGCGCTGTTATCACTGCAGGAAATGGTGCACATGCGGCCGATGCCACGGTGATCGCCGCTGGCGCGTCGGCCGCAGCTTGGTTACGCGCCACCGAGCTGGCATTTGACGAACACGGCCTTGTGGCGGTCAATGCGAATCTGCAATCGAAGTCGCATCCGTTTGTGTTTGCCGCCGGCGATGTTGCGGCCCTGGTCGAGACGCCGCGGCCGAGATCCGGTGTCTACGCGGTGCGCGCCGCGCTGCCGCTTGCATACAACTTGGGCGCTGCGCTGGCGGAGCAACCGTTGATGGCATTCGAGCCGCCGCCGCGCGCGCTGTATCTGATGGCAACGGGAGCCAAGCACGCGATCGCTTCGTGGGGACGCTGGGCCCTTTCGGGGGGTTGGGCCTGGCGCTGGAAAGATCGTATCGATCGCGATTACATTGCGAAGTTGAAGCATCCTTAAATGAGACCTCACCCGGTAAAGCGCATGCGCACTCTCGCGATCCTCGCTGTCGTCTTCCTTATCCTTCCGCTGATACTTCTGGCGGCTGGCCAATTCGGCTTGCTGAAGGGCCGGCCACCGGCCGAGCCGGGTTTGCGCGAAGGCAAGCTGAAGCCGCCGTCGCGAACCGAGAACAGCGTCAGCAGCCAAGCCGCGCTGTGGCCCGCCGGCGAATATGCGGTTGAGTATGCAAAGATCGAACCGCTCGCGTTCACGCAGGATTCAGCGCTGGCGATGAACCGGTTGCGTGATGTGCTGTCGGGCTGGCCTGGCGCGCGCATCGTCGAAAATAATCCGGAGTACCTCGCGGTGCAATTCGAGACGCGCTGGCTGCGCTTTGTCGACGACGCCGAATTTCTGCTCGACCCCGCTGCGCACGTGATACACGTGCGCTCGGCGTCGCGGCTGGGGCGCAAGGACTTAGGCGCCAATCGTGCGCGGGTCGAAGCGATTCGTCACCGCGCCGACCTGCGCTAGCCAGCACGTGATTACGCAATAACCGCGCTGCGCGCAAACGCAGGCGGCCGACGGTGTAGCGTCGCCTGCTCATATGCATAGGCCAGCTTCAGCAACATCGGTTCGCTCCACGCGGACGCGACGATTGAAAGCCCGACCGGAAGGCCGCTGAGGGTTCCCATCGGAACAGTGATGTGAGGATATCCGGCCACGGCGGCCATCGAAGAAAACCCACCCGTCGAAAAATCGCCGTTGATCAGATCGGTCAGCCAGGCCGGGCCGCCGCTCGGAGCGATCAACGCATCGAGCCGGTGCTCCGATATCGCCTTATCGATGCCGTCTTCCCGCGCCGCTTTGGTCGCTTTTGCCAGGGCTTCGCGATACACCGCACTATCGAGCCCGCCGCGTGACTCAGCCATCGTCAGCAGCTCTTGCCCGAAATGCGTCATCTCACGCGCTCGATGCCGCTCGTTAAATTCGATCAGCTCGGCGAGACTCTTGATCGGGGCGCCCTGGGCAAATTCGGCAAGGTACGCGTTGATTCCCGATTTGAACTCGTGCAGCAGCACTTCCAACTCGAACTCGCCGTACGTGGAGCGCGGCGGCAAGTCGACGGGATCGATGATCTGGGCGCCGCGCGACTTCATCAGATCAACTGCCTCGGAAAACTGTTGCCTGACACGATCATTGCTGACAACGTAGGTACGCGCGACACCGATACGCGCACCGCGCAGCCCGTCGGTATCGAGCAACTGTGTGTAGTCAACTTGCGTTTTCGCATCACGTGTTGCGGCATCGCGCGTATCCGGCCCTGCAATCACCGAGAGCAGTGCGGCCGCGTCGGCCACCGTGCGCGACATCGGGCCGGCGGTGTCCTGCGAATGCGCAATCGGCACGATGCCGTCTCGACTGACCAGCCCGACCGTTGGTTTCACTCCAACAACTCCGTTGCGAGAAGCGGGAGACACGATCGAGCCATCAGTCTCGGTGCCAATCGCCGCCGCGGCAAGATTGGCAGCGACCGCCGCCGCGCTCCCTGAGCTCGAGCCACTGGTATTGCGGTCGAGTGCATACGGGTTGCGCGTCAGGCCGCCACGGCCGCTCCATCCACTGGTCGAACGCGTCGAACGGAAATTCGCCCACTCACTGAGATTCGTTTTGCCGAGAATGACAACACCGGCGGCGCGCAGTCGCGTGACAATCGCGGCATCACGCGGCGCTTTGGCTCCGACCAGTGCGAGCGAGCCGGCAGTCGTTTGCATCCGATCCGCCGTCGCAATGTTGTCCTTCAACAGGACAGGAATGCCGTGCAGCGGTCCGCGCGCGTGTCCAGCTTTGCGCTCACGGTCCAACTCGCCGGCAATCCTGGATGCATCGGGATTCAATTCGATCACCGAATTCAGCTTCGGCCCCGCGCGATCGATCGCCTCGATACGCTGCTGATATGCGACTACCAGCGCGCGCGCCGACAGACGGCCGACGGTCATCTGCTGCCGCAATTGCGCAATCGTCGCTTCGCTATAAGCAAAAGAATCAGCAGCGCGGGAGGTTCCAGTAGCCACGGTTAGAGCTCCAGCGCCGGTCGTCAGAAGAAATGCGCGACGACGCATCGTTCATGTCATCGCTTCGACAGCTCGGGTGCCGGCAGTGTTTCGTCCAGCATCGACTGCAAGCGCTTGCGGATCAAATCGATATGAGTGCGCAGCGCATACAGCTCGTCAGCGTACGACAGCGGAACGCTAACCTGCTCAACGCGGTGCTCGAGCAGATCCAACCGTGGCAGTAACTCGGACGGCTGTGCGCTCGTTTCGTTTGCCGCCTGCTCGATTTCACGCAACTGTCGGTACCAGCGAAACACGCGCGAGCGGATGCGAAATGCGTACAGCGGCGGCACGATTCGCGTCAGCGGAATCAACACGACGATCAACGACGCCAGGACTACCCACATCCGATCGATCAGGTTGGCCACCCAGAACGGCAAATAGCGCTGCAAAAGCGGCGTTCCGTCCTTATAAAAGTGCGCGGCCTCGTTTGCCAGCGGAAACTCGCCGGCGGCGCCGTTTGGAAACTCGCCGGCCGGGCCGAACCACGAGCTGTCACCATGAATGCGCTGCGCCGCCTGCACGAAGAGTTGAATTAGCGCTGGATGCAGCCGGTCGGTCGCCACCAGGCTCGCCGTCGCAGCTACCAGACGAATGTCGTTCGGCGGCACGTCCTGCGCCAGATCGACCGTGCCGCGCGGCATCGTCACACTCCTAAGAAACTCGAATCGGCGCGCGTACGCATCGGCCTGCGGAAACTCGAACAGGTGCACGCCCGGCGTCTGCAGCAGCATGCGTACCAGCGCCGACTCGGGCGACGATACGAATGCCAGCGCGTCGACCTCACCACCGAGCAAGGCAACGACCGCGGGCGTCGGAGGCAGCCGCTGCAGTTTCATTTGCGCCGGATCGATCTTGTTCGCGTTCAGCAGCTTGTTGAGCAGATTGGCCGCGCCGCTGCCGGGTGCGCCGATGTTCAGACTCAACGGCACGATCTGCTGCAGACGATCCAGTCTGTCGTCGGACTGCGACCGCTGCGCAGCCTCGGTGCGATAGAACAGCCAGACCGGCTCGACGAACAGATTGCCCAAAGAAAACAGCTCGCGCCCGCTAGTGTCCTCGTCGACCGCGTAGATCGCGTCACCCGCGCCGCTTTGCATGAACGCGACGTCGACACCGGAATTGGCGTCGCGCAGCAGGCGCCGATTTTCCGCAGCGCCCGCCGTTGTGCGCAGCTCAACCTTGATGCCGTAGCGCGCGAGTTCCGCCGCGTAGCGCTTGCCGAACTCTGCGTACGCGCCTTGGTCGGCACCGGTCGCCAGTACGACCTTGCGCGGCGGTGTCGGGTCCAGAATCAGGTAGGCAAGCCCAAGCAGGGCCAGCGTCAGCAATATCAACGGGCCGGCGCTGATCAGCATTTCGCGCAGCGATACCAGCGACATTTGCGAGGGGCGCAGCATGCGGGGATTATGCCGCCGCCGCGCCAACACTCGAGCCGTTTCATAATTGGCGCAGCTCCGAAGGAGGCCCCCTATGCGATTTGCGAATGACCCCGAAGGACTGCGGCTACCGATCAAAATCGATACCGCGAGCAACGGCGAGTACGCACCGATCCCGCTGTCACCCGTCCACCATCGAGCGCGTCGGTTGGCGTTCGAATCGGCTACCGACAATGCGAAGCGACTCGGCATCGACCGTCGCAGCTTTCTCGTCTCGGCGTGTGGCGTCGCGTCGTCATTGTTGGCAATCAACGACACCTATGCCGCCAGCGGCGCGCGCGGCGGGTTCTATCAGGTCGATCGCGAAGCCGCGCTCGACCTGCAGCTGGCGCGCTCGTCGGTCGACGGCGCCGAATTTGTTTTCGACGTGCAGGGGCATTTCGTAAATCCGACGGGTGCCTGGCTCAAACGTCTGCCACCGGGGGCAAAACCGTTGCAAGGCTTCACGTCGTCGGCACGCTGCGCGCCGCACCGCGGGCCTGGCGCGCTCGACTACCTGCGTTGTATCGGACCGGAGCAGTTCGTCAAGGATGTGTTCATGGATTCGGACACCGATTTGATGGTGCTTTCGTTCGTCCCCTCGACGCGCGAAGGCGAGCCATTGACGATGGAGGAAGCGGCGGCGACCGCAAGCATCGTCGAAAGGTTGAATGGCACCCATCGGCTGCTGATACACGGCCGCGTCAATCCGAATCAGCACGGTGACCTCGAAGGCATGGATGAACTCGCCGCGCGCTACAAGATCGCTGCGTGGAAAACCTATACGCAGTGGGGCCCGTCCGACGCCGGCGGATTTTTCATGGACGATGAACCGGGCATCAAGCTGATCGAAAAGGCGCGGCAGCTCGGCATTCGCAACATTGCAATTCACAAAGGGCTGGCGTTTGGGCCGAAGTCGTATGAACACTCGACATGCGTCGATATCGGGCGCGTTGCGAAGCGCTACCCGGATGTCAACTTTCTGATCTACCACTCCGGCTATGTGCCGGACAAGGCAGAGCGCGCCTACGACCCGCAGCGAACCGACGGCATCGATGCACTGATTACCAGCCTGCTAGAAAACGGCATCAAGCCGGGTTCGAACGTGTACCCGGAGCTTGGCTCGACCTGGCGGCTCGCGATGCGCGATCCCGACACCGCTGCGCACGTGATCGGCAAGCTTGTCAAATATTGCGGCGAGAACAACGTGCTTTGGGGAACCGATTCGATCTGGTACGGATCGCCGCAGGACCAGATACAGGCGTTTCGCACATTTCAAATCGCACCCGAGTTGCGCGACAAGCACGGTTACGTAGAAATCACACCGGCGCTGCGAGCAAAAATCTTCGGACAAAATGCGCTGAAGATTTATCCGGTCGCGCCCGACGTTGTCAAGAAACACATAAAGCAGGACAAGGTCGCGGTATTGCGACAGGAGTATCGCGAACGCCCCGACCCGGCATACGTCACCTATGGCCCGAAGACGCGGCGTGAATTCTTGAACCTGCTGAGGTGGGGTTAGCGACATTGTGGTCACTAGCGGGAACGGTCTATGCTTACTCGCAGGGGCGGCCTTTCCGCCGTCAAGATTACGAGGAGACAGAATGATTTCTTATCGCACTGCAGTTCAGAGCACATTGCTGGTCGCGGCCATGACGCTGGCTGGATGCTCTTGGATGGAAAATATGGGTATGAGCGGGAACAAGATGAGCATGAAAAATCAGCTCACCGGCGCGCAGGAAGTACCAGCTGTTGCCACCTCCGGCACCGGCACGGTTGACACCTGGTTTGACAAGTCGACCAACGTGCTGACGTGGACCGTGACTTATTCTGGCATGAGCGGGCCGGTAACTGCCGGTCACTTTCACGGCCCAGCAGCCGCGGGCGCGAACGCAGGCGTGGTTGTGCCGTTTACCGGAGATATGGCCAGCCCGATCAGCGGCAAGGCGACGTTGACTGCGGCGCAGGCTGCCGACTTAATGGCAGGCCGTTGGTACGCCAATCTGCACACTGCGAAGCACCCCGGCGGTGAAATCCGCGGTCAGGTGACTGGCAGGTAGTCAGGGTACTGAACTGCAGAGAAACGGTGCGTTGACGGGCGTCAGCCCACCGCTTTTCCCATTTCCTCCACCACTTTCTTGGCATCGCCGAATACCATCATCGTCTTCGGCATATAAAACAGTTCGTTGTCGAGCCCCGCGTAACCGCTCGCCATGGAGCGCTTGTTCACGATCACCTGCTTTGCTTTGTAGGCCTCGAGAATCGGCATGCCGGCAATTGCAGACTTCGGATCCTTCGCCGCCGGGTTCACGACATCATTGGCGCCGAGGATCAGCGCCACGTCGGCTTCACCGAACTCGCCGTTGATGTCTTCCATCTCGAACACCTGATCGTACGGAACCTCCGCTTCAGCCAGCAGCACGTTCATGTGCCCCGGCATTCGTCCGGCGACCGGATGAATCGCGTACTTCACCGTCACGCCTTTCGCGATCAGCTTGTCGGCCAGTTCCTTCAGCGGATGCTGCGCGCGCGCCACGGCCAGACCATAGCCCGGAACGATAATCACCGTTTCCGCGTTGTCCAGCAGGAACGCCGCGTCGTCGGGTGAGCCCGAGCGCACGGGGCGCTGTTCGGTCGCACCCGCTGCCGCCGCTACCTCGCCGCCAAAGCCGCCCAGCAGCACGTTGAAAAATGAACGGTTCATCGCCTTGCACATGATGTAACTGAGGATCGCGCCGCTCGATCCGACCAGCGACCCAGCGACGATCAGCATGAAGTTGTTCAGCGAAAACCCAATGCCCGCCGCAGCCCATCCCGAGTAGCTGTTCAACATCGACACCACCACGGGCATATCGGCGCCGCCGATCGGAATGATGATCAGCACACCCAGCGCAAACGCGATTGCCAGCATCAACCAGAAGGCGGGCCACAGTTGTGTGGCCGCAAACCAGGCGCCGGACGCCAACATCACGATCGCGAGCGCAAGGTTCAGCATGTGCTGCCCGCTGAACACGACCGGCGCACCTTTGAACAGGCGGAACTTGTATTTGCCCGATAATTTTCCGAACGCGATAACCGATCCGGAAAACGTGATCGCGCCGACGAACGCACCGATGAACAGCTCGATGCGATTGCCGGTCGGAATCGCACTGCCGCGCTCCACGATGCCGAATGCCCAGGGTTCAGCGACCGCGGCGACCGCGATGAATACCGCCGCCAGGCCGATCATCGAGTGCATGAACGCGACCAGCTCCGGCATCTTGGTCATCTCGACCTTGTTGGCCATCACCGTGCCGAACGTGCCGCCGATCAATAGCCCGCCGAACACCCAGGCCATGCCTGTCGTTGCGAGCTGCGGCGCGAGCTTATAGATCAGCGCGATGGTGGTGGCGATCGCGATCGCCATGCCCGCCATCCCAAACGAATTACCGCGGCGTGAAGTAGTCGGGTGCGACAAACCCTTCAGTGCCTGAATGAAGCAAACCGACGCGAAAAGGTACAGCAGGACGACGACGTTGATGCTGAGCGTCATCCGCGCTACTCCTTCGGCCCGGCGATCTTCGGCTGCTTCTTGCGAAACATTTCGAGCATCCGGCGCGTCACCAGGAACCCACCGAACACATTGACCGCCGCGAGCGCGACTGCCAGCACGCCCATCGTCTTGCCCAGTCCCGTTTCGGTCAGTGCCGCCGCCAGCATCGCTCCGACAATGATGATTGCAGAGATCGCGTTGGTCACGCTCATCAACGGCGTGTGCAGCGCCGGAGTGACATTCCACACGACGTGATAGCCGACGTAGACCGCCAGCACAAAGATGATCAGATTGATGACGATCGGCCCTACGGCTTCCATTCGGCGTCCTCAGTTCTTGCGCTTTATTTCGCCGTTCGTGCACAGCAGGCACGCCGTGACGATGTCGTCGTCGGCGGGCAACACGAAGTTGCCGTCCTTGTCCACAATCAGCTTCAGGAAATCGAGCACGTTGCGCGCATACAGTGCCGACGAATCAGTCGGCACGGTGGCGGCCAGATTGGGCTCTCCGATGATGCGTACACCGTGCTGCGTCACCGTTTTTCCGAGCTGCGACAACGCACAGTTGCCACCCTGCTCGACCGCCATGTCGACGATGACCGACCCCGGTTGCATCGCCCTCACCATATCCTCGGTGATCAGGATCGGTGCCTTTCGTCCCGGGATCAGCGCCGTCGCAATGGCGATGTTCGCGTGCTTCAGACGCTCGCCGACTGCTGCAGCCTGCCGCTGCATCCACGATATGGGCATCGGCCGCGCGTAGCCGCCCACGCCTTTAGCGATCTCGCGCTCTTCATCGGTTTCATACGGGACGTCGACGAATTTCGCCCCGAGCGATTCGATCTGCTCCTTGACGGCCGGCCGCACGTCGGACGCTTCGACGACCGCACCGAGGCGCTTCGCCGTCGCAATCGCCTGCAGCCCCGCCACGCCGGCGCCCAGAATCAGGACCCGTGCGGCCTTCACCGTACCGGCGGCTGTCATCAGCATCGGCATCATGCGACCGTACAGCGCAGATGCCATCAGCACTGCCTTGTAGCCTGCGATGTTTGCCTGCGACGACAACACATCCATGCTTTGCGCCCGCGAGGTACGCGGCGCGGCTTCGAGCGCGAATGCGGTCAGCCCAGCCGCGTTCATTGCCGCGATACCGTCGTTGTTGAACGGCTCGAGCATGCCGACCACGACCGCGCCGCGCTTCATCTGCGCGAGTTCGGCGGCTTGCGGCGTGCGAACTTTCAATACCGTCTGCGCCGCCGATGCATCGGCCGCGCTGCCAATAGTCGCGCCGGCCGCCACGTACGCCTCATCGCTGTAACTCGCACTGGTGCCCGCACCCGACTGCACGAGCACCGTATGCTTGGCCGCGACGAGTTTCTTGACGGTTTCTGGCGTGGCAGCCACGCGGGTTTCGCCGGGTCTTCCCTCCGCCGGCACTCCGATCATCATGCGGCTTTGTCTCCGCCGTGTTTTTATAGAATCGCGACTTTACGCGAAAGCACCGAATCCGATGAGCAGCAACCGTGTCGTCGTCGGCATGTCCGGCGGCGTCGATTCATCGGTCGCCGCGTATCTGCTGAAGCAGCAAGGCTACGACGTGGTTGGCCTCTTCATGAAGAACTGGGAGGACGACGACGATGACGAGTACTGCTCGACACGGCAGGACCTGATCGATGCGGCCGCCGCCGCCGACGTAATCGGAATTGAGCTCGAAGCCGTCAACTTTGCGGCGGAATACAAAGATCGCGTGTTCGCCGAATTTCTGCGTGAGTACTCTGCCGGCCGAACTCCGAACCCGGACGTGCTGTGCAACGCTGAGATCAAGTTCAAGGCGTTTCTCGATCACGCGATCGAGCTCGGCGCGCAGCAGATCGCGACCGGACACTACGCGCGGGTGCGTGGTGAGCATGGGCGGTTGCAGTTATTGCGCGGCCTCGATGCAACCAAGGACCAGAGTTACTTTCTGCATCGACTGAATCAGGCGCAACTCGCGCGCACGTTGTTTCCCGTCGGCGCGCTGCAGAAGACGGAGGTACGCAAAATCGCGCACGACATCGGCTTGCCGAATGCGGGCAAGCGCGACTCGACGGGAATTTGCTTTATCGGGGAGCGCCCGTTCCGCGAATTTTTGAACCGCTACGTGCCGATGACTCCCGGGCCGATCCGCGCAGCGCACGGGGCGGTGGTGGGCGAGCACGTCGGACTCGCGTTTTACACGCTGGGCCAGCGCAAGGGCATCGGCATCGGGGGGGTGCGGGATTCCACCGGCGAAGCGTGGTTCGTCGCGCGCAAAGACATGGAAACCAACACTTTGTGGGTCGTGCAGGGGCACGATCATCCATGGCTGATGTCTGATCGGCTAATCGCACGCGATGCCTCGTGGACCGCTAACAAATATCCGGTCGCGGGAACGTCTCTTGCCGCCAAGGCCCGGTACCGGCAGGCCGACGCCGAATGCGTAGTGAGCTCAATCAACGGAACCCAGTTCGAGCTGACATTCAGCGAGCCTCAATGGGCCGTTACGCCCGGCCAATCCGCCGTGTTGTACCAAGGCGAAGTTAGTCTAGGTGGCGGAGTGATAGAGGGGGCAGCGCTTACTAGACTGCATCACGGTTCGCCGCGATCGAGCGTTAGCGCTTGACTTGCATTTGCAGGAGTGTCGATGAATCGTGCCGTGCTTTTTTTCTCTCTTTCATTGGCCGCCGCCGGCGGGATGTTTGCGTGCGGCGGGTCATCGAGCGATGCGGACACCCCGACCGGGATAGCACCACCACCAGCGGCACCCACACCGCCGCCGCCCGCACCGGCACCGGCGCCGCCGCCTGCAGCGCCAGCGTCGACTGAAACACCGACGCTGACACGTACCGTCGTCATGACGGGACTGAATAATCCGTGGGACCTGGCGTTCACCCCGGACGGCGCGATGCTCTACACCGAAAGATGCCGCGGCCTGTCGGTGCGGCTGGCGAGCGGCAGCACCGTGCGTTTATTCGGTACGTCCGGTTCGTCGCTGGTTGCGCCGGACCTTTTCTGCGAAGGTCAAAGCGGCGTCAACGGCGTCGCGGTTGACCCGGACTTCGGCAACGGCAACCGCTATGTGTACGTCTTCATGGCTTCAAACCTAAACACGAACCCGCGCACCAATCGCGTCGTTCGCTTAAGCCTGAGTGCTGACAACACGAGCGCCGCCGCCCGCACCGACATCATTGACAACATTGCATACAAGGATGTCGCCAATGGGGTGGGCGGAGCCGGCGCACACAGCGGGGGCCGCATTCGCTTCGGGCCGGATCGGTACCTGTACGTGACCACCGGCGACAATCACAATCCGACCCTGCCGCAGGACCTTGCACGGCTGGGTGGAAAGGTGCTGCGCGTCGATCGCAACGGCGCCGCTGCGCCGGGTAACAACACACCAGCCGGTGGCGATCCGCGCATCTTTACGTACGGGCATCGCAACGTACAGGGAATTACCTTCCGGCCGGCGGGCCAGCCCAACGCCGGCCAGCCGTTCACGTCAGAGCACGGGCCCAATCACTCCGACGAAGTCACGCCGCTGGTAGCGGGCGGCAACGCCGGCTGGGACCCGCAGAATCGGCCAGGACTGAGCTGCCCAGACAACTACTGCGGCTATGCCGGCGATCCGACAACGATGCCGATGACTGACAACGCGCTTCCCCAGTGCGCTGCGGCCCAGCTGGGTTCATAACGCCGGCGCTCGCGGCATGGGGCCCGCAACGTTTCTGAGCGGAACGCAGTGGAAAGCCTGGGATGGCCGCTTACTGGTTGGCATCATGGCTGCAGAACGAATCGTCGTCCTGCAGCTTGACGCCGGCGGCATGACCACAGGGACTATGGACGCGAATCTGCCTGCGACGCGAAGCCGCTCGCTGGTCCAGGGACTGGACGGAAACCTGTACGTCGTAACGGATTCCGGTGAAATCTGGCGTGTAGTACCGAGCTGATTCATCGCGGAGAAGCCGCTAGCGCTAGGGCATTGATAGTCCCCTACAAACGGGTGTAATTAGATCCCTGAACCACCCATTTTCGTCGGCTTCGCCGTCCGTAGACGCGCGATGCTAGACGCACTCATAAATTATCTGCCGTCCCATCGGGACACGTCCAAGCGACAGCCGCATGAATTGGCCAGCCACGCTTCCGATCTCGCCGAAAAAAGCGGTGATCACGATTGGTGTGTTGATTTTTGTAGCTTTCAACTATGAGGATTTGTTGTTCTTCGCAACGGATTTTGTTCCCGCCGCGCCCGTCGCAGTCAAAGAAGTCACCGCTCTCCGTTCCGATCCGCCGTCGCCACCAGTTTCCCGCTCTGCCATTGAGCGTCTCAAAAATACCGCGGAGGCTGGGAATGTCAACGATCAGCTAACACTAGCCACCAAGTACTCGACTGGCAACGGAGTCGTGAAAGACCAAGCCGAGGCCTCTCGCTGGTACCTAATCGCGGCACGAGGCGGTGATGTGCCGGCTATGTATGAAGTCAGCATGCGATACAGGAGCGGTTACGGGTTTGCCAAGAACGACGCCGAGTCCGACGTCTGGCGCCAAAGAGCCGCCAGTGGCGGCCATCCCGAAGCGGCACATGCAATAGCCCATTCGTACGGCACGGTGACCAGCAAAGGCGCTGTTCTTTCACAAGACAAGAACAGGGACCCAGGCGAAAGCTGGCGGCAGCTTGTAGCGTGGCTCACCCGAGCTTCGGAGCTGGGAGCTACGGCAGCAAAACATGAGCTAGCGTTGGTTCGTCTATTTGGCATATCGAAGGGCGGAGCAGTTAGAACGGGCTACCTGATTCCACTTCCAAGTGTCACGGCCTCCGCGATGCAACTGTTAACTGAGAACGCCGAGGCCGGTTATTGGCAGTCCCAATACGCCTTAGCTGAGTTGTACCAGGCCGGCTACGCTGACATCAAACCCAATCAGCCCGAGTCTAACAAGTGGTGGCAGCGTTTGGATTCACAAACCGACGCCTCAGTCCAGGCCGCCGTCGGAAGACGTTACTTCGTAAGCGATGCCAACGAGTACCGAGCCAGCGACAACAAATGGAATGGGAAAAGTCTGTCATACGACGAAACAAACCGGGTGGCTTTCGAATGGTTCAGTCGCGCGGCGGGACAAGCGAACAAGGATGCGCTCTGGCAGCTTGCAGTGATGGAGTATGGCGGCATTGGGACGTCTAAGAATCCAAGCGGGGCAGTACAGCTTTATCAAAAGGCTGCCGAGTTAGGACAGATTAACGCCATGTACCACCTTGGCATGGCGTATATCAGCGGAGATGGAGTTCAGAAGGATTATGCGAGCGCACTTCATTGGCTGAGCCGTACGGTCGAATATGAAGACGCCTATGGAAGTAACGTTCTTCGTCCAACCGCGCAGAACGCAATCGGCGCGTTACACGAACATGGTTACGGCGTCAGCATTGATTTGTTGCTTGCCTACGCCTGGTACAGCCTCGCTTCCAGTGGCGGGGCCCAAGACGCCAAGACGAACGCTATTCGAGTCGCCCGCTTGCTGAGCCCTGAACAGCTACTCGAAGCTCAAAGTTTGCTGCTCGACTGGAAACCAGGAAAACAAATCAGTCGCCGCACTTCCTAACCCTGCAGGGCTTGCTGTGCATCAGGGGGGAGGGCATTGTGCAGTCGTTATAATCCCGTGGTCGCACGACTAACAATGGTTCGCAACGTTGCGACTTGAGCAGCAGACTTCTTTAATGTATGCCAGCAGCACCTGTGAAGATGAAGGTGTCACGAACCGCCGATCCGGTTTCGACCGCAACCAGGCGTTGCCGAATCAATCGTCCACGAAAGCGCTGTCCCCCCGCCGGTCGACGCAGGTGTAAATCGGACATCGCACGCTCCAGCGCTCGCGGTGCCAACAATTCGAACGGTGACTCCATCCCAAGCGACAGAGGTCGCAAATTTGCCCAGTCCCGTCGAGCCCCCTGTCAGATAACTAGCGCCTATCAGAGCAGCGATCGAGTTACAAGGCGCGTTTCCGAGAGCACCGTTATTATGTTGAGCGCACTGCCCAATAGCCTGCTTGATTGCAAGGACGCTCTGATAGTTGTCTTGCCATCGAGCCCGAGTGACATAGTCACGATATTGTGGAAGAGCAAGCGACGTAAGAATGCCGACGATCGTGACTACGATCATTAGTTCAACTAAGGTAAATCCTCTATGAGCCCGCACGGTTGGGCCTTGCTCGTGGTTTTTGCGAAGGTGTGTCCCCCCGGTATCAACGGCATTTACCGCAGAAACTTTAGCGAGAAGAGTTAAGCCGATGCACGAGGTTGAATACGCCCGAGCGCACGATTATGGGTATCCGCGTCGCATGCAGCGATGCGACGTTCGTCGCTTAGTCAGCCGCAAACGAACCGAAAGTCTACGAAAGAGCGTATCTGCTACTTACGAGCGTTAGGGGTACAACGCAACGCCTGCAGAGGCGAGCTGTCGATATTGAACTGAGATCCGTTCCACGAGAACAAGTGACTTGAAACCTTGACGCCGATGACCGATTGCATCGGTCCGGGGAGACAGCTAACGGACCCAAAAACAACGAGTCGCTGTTGAACGTCAGCTTCCAGTGCACGCGTTAGTCACGCCGCGCCTTATGTTCACTGCCATAAGTAGGCAACGGTAATTGAGCGAACGATCGGTCCGAGAATCTACGTCTTCGACCGACTCAGCAGTTTATGAATCCCCACTATTTTTCGCGCCACAAGCCGCTCGCCGTGTGTCGAAAGCCACACAATTTGTTTGCGAAGAGCTAAAAAAAAGAGCGAGCTCGAGGCCCGCTCTTTCGTACAGCCTACTAAATTACGTCGACGTACCGATGCGGTTGCGACCACAGTTGGCCGTTACCGAATTGATCGTCCAAACTAAGTGACTACCGCCACCACCGGCAGTTGGGGTCAGTGTGACGACGCAGTTGCCCAATCCGTTAACCAATGATCCATCCATCGTAATGACACCGGCAGCCACGGCCACCGTTGCACCGAACTTGCCAACGCCAGTCGTACCTGCTGGAACGTACGCATTGGCACCCGCGGTCAAGTTAGCAAGAGTGTCGCATGGTGCGGCAGCAAACGCACCATTGTTGTTCTGCGCGCATTCGGCGATCCCGACCTTGATCGGAAGGACAGCCTGATACGTGTCCTGCCAGCGCGAACGCGTCACATAGTCCT
>JBBQQC010000012.1:0-92265 GCA_038216465.1 Burkholderiales bacterium
CCGATCCTGGCGCGCCAGGTTCTGCACGAGGTCAATGCGCGGATCCGCGTGCTCGATGAAGATATCCTGGCCTACGATCGGCGCATCGAGGCCATGGTGGGCGACAGCGCGCTGATGCAACGCATCGTTGCCGTGTGCGGGGTGGGACCGATCACGGCGAGCGCGATCGTAGCCAGTGTGGGCGATGCGAAGCTGTTCAAGAACGGGCGCCAGTTCGCGGCCTGCCGTGATGTTTACTTGCGTACCTTGCTGATCGCTACATGGGATCGTCTAACGAATGAGGGCCTGGCGGCGCGCATCATCATCAGGGCCAGAGCCCATCGCGCTCACCTAAAGGCCGTATACGGAACCGCAGTCCAGCCCGCTACTGATCATCAGCCTATGCAGCAAACGAAAAAGCAACGATGCACAACTCAAGCTAAATATCCCCTTGACGAAGGGGCAGTCCATACGGATCAAGTTAATCGGCGACCGGCCACCGGCGCACGGCATGAAGAAGACGCGTACCCGGGCGTCCGCTTGAACGCGGTGTTAGGCAGCGTTTAGTTCGGAGATGGGTTCTTTGGCACGCACGTCGCGCCCTGCGGCAGTTTGTCCCACAGCTGCGCCGAGTCACACCATATGTGAAGCGTCGGTTCAACCCAAGATGCGTCGTCAAGCGAGCCGCCCTTCACAAAGGTGATGCCTGCAAATGCCTCCGCGTCGGTGAACAATGCAGACCCACATTTTGGACAAAATCGACGTTCGACCGGCAAACCTGACGTCCCCACAGTGCGGTAGGTCTGCGCAGTGCCTGCGACCTGAAGCGATGCAGTAGGCACGGCCACGTTGACGGAGTAACCACCGCCACCCGCCTTTTGGCACGAGCGACAATGGCAGAACGCGGTAAGTGCCGGTTGCGCCGAAGATGTGTAATGAATCGCACCGCAGAGACAGCTACCGCTAATCGTCGGCATTTCAAGTCTCCCACATTCATTTGCCCTGCGGCATGGCGGAGTTACGACGGAAGCGCCGATGGAACCTCGAACGTCGCCGCGTCATGTGTTTTCGACCGCTCGATTCTGCTCCAAAATGTGGTGCTTGCGGTTTAACACTGGTCACCGTCCGTTGGACAGCCGCGCCACGACTCAACCTTCCGCCTGATACGGGATAAATAACCAGTATTACAAGTGCGCAAAAATGCGCCGGTTCGTATCAGATGAACGCCGCGCAAGACACGGCTTCAGCGACTCGACGGCTGCCGATTACCCCCACCACCTATTGCTCCGGTACATTGGTCGTATCGCCAAATACGCAATAAGCGGCGGGCGTAGCTACATCGGCATCCATCATTAAGGCTGGCGCGAGCGTTGTGCGGTAGTCGCGCCAAAGCACGTCCGGCCCGAAGTCAAGAGCGGCCTCAGGCAAAACGCGGATCGAGCCTCTTTGCCTCGCATCGGCGTTGTTCTGCCACGGCTGACCTCCGCCTAATCTGACACCCTCATAGATTGCGACCCGCTGGCCGGTGTCGACGCGCGACTCTTTCATTGCGATCATTAGCAGGTTGTCGGCTTGCTCGCGAGTACAACGCTGGGTCCAGTAAAGATAGTCATGAACAATGGCAGCCTTGCTGTAACGACCATGCGCAGAAAGACCAAAGGACCAAAAGGCCTGCGGAATGCTCGCAAAGTCGGTTACGAACCCTCGCGGCACGACGATGACGGTCGATGTTTGCCCGATCTGGTATCGGAGGTTTTCCATCAGCACCCAGTCTCCGTTGTCAGCAAACGGCTTGAGCACCGGCGGTGGTATCGGCTGCTGCGCTATGGCCGGTGAAGCGGCCGCTGCGGCCACCGCGACAATCCACATCGCTGCTACAGTTTTCATGACGACTCCCGAATCAATCGGCACCTCACGCGCTGGAACGTCAGATTGCGCCGGCGCGTGTGCGATGGCAACAGCCAGATTCGCGTTAGCCATGGTCGCTTCTCCCGGCACCTGCGCAGTGCGATGACTCCACGTCTCGCGCTGCGCGACATCACCAAGCACTATCCGGCGACAACGGCCAACGATTCGATTTCGTTCGCCGTAATGCCCGGTGAGATCGTGGCGCTTCTCGGTGAGAACGGCGCGGGCAAGAGCACGCTGATGAAAATTGTGTACGGCGTCGCCCGTCCCGACCGCGGAACGATTGCGGTCGACGGCATCATTGTCGATGTCGGCAGCCCGCAGCGTGCGCGCGCGCTCGGAATCGCGATGGTGTTCCAGCAGTTTGCGCTTTTCGATTCATTGAGCGTGTTGCAGAACATCGCGCTCGGTCTCGCGCCGGCACCGATTGCGGCGATCCGATCGCGAGTCCGCGAATTCGCCGCGCATTACGGGCTCGAGATCGATCTACAGCGCCATGTGCACGATCTGTCGGCTGGCGAGCGCCAGCGAATCGAGGTGTTGCGCGCGCTGATGAGTTCGCCGCGATTGCTGATTCTCGATGAGCCTACTTCGGTGCTGACGCCGCAGGCCGCTGACGCGCTGTTCGAGACGCTGAAGCAACTGTCGGCCAGTGGCGTCAGCATCATCTTCATCAGCCACAAGCTGCACGAAGTCCGCAGCCTCGCGACTCGGTGCGTCGTAATACGCGCCGGCAAAGTCGTCGCCGAGGTCGATCCACGCTTGCAATCGGAGGCGAGCCTGGCGCGGCTGATGCTGGGCGCCGAGCCACCGGCGATTGCTCCGCATAAATCCAGTGTCGGCACCGTGGCGCTCGAGGTGCGTCATCTACGCGTAAATGAGATGGACCAGTGGGCTCGCCTCGACGACGTTTCGCTCGAGGTGCGCAGCGGCGAGATCGCCGGCATTGCAGGAATAGCGGGCAATGGACAGCAGGCATTGATGGCGGCGCTGTCGGGCGAGCTGCTTGTCACAACTGAGATGGTGCGCTTATTCGGTCAGCCCATTGGTCAACTGCACACCGGACGGCGCCGTGCACTTGGTCTGCGTTATGTGCCCGAACAAAGGCTGGGTCATGGCGCAGTTGGCGGGATGACACTTGCGGACAATGCGTTGCTGACGGACGCGGCGTTGCAGCCGAGTCGGCTGCTAAGCGTCGCCGATGCCCGCGCCGCGGCAACGTGCATCATGCAGCGCTTTGGCGTGCACGCCGCGACTACGAAGCAGAAAATCGAGACGCTATCCGGCGGCAATCTGCAGAAGTTCATCGTTGGGCGCGAGGTGCTGCCGGCGCCGCGCGTGCTGCTGCTTGATCAGCCGACCTGGGGCGTCGATGTCGGCTCCGCTGCAGCGATTCGCAATCGGCTGATTGCGTTGAGGGCCGCGGGCTGCGCAATCGTCATCGTGTCGGAAGATCTGGACGAGCTCTATCAATTGGCGGACCGGCTGATGGTGATGGCGAGCGGACGCTTGTCGCCGGCGCGGAAGACGAATGAGGTCGGCACCACGGAATTAGGACGCTGGATGGCTGGTAATTGGCCGGCCGGCGTCGATGCGAGCGCAAGCGCGGAGCAGAACGCGTGATCTCTTGGCGGCTGGTTCCGCGAGAAAGGTCATCGCGCGTGTGGATCTGGTTGTCGCCCGTGTTCGCCATCATGGCGACGCTGGTGGCCGGCGGCGTGCTGTTCGCGACGCTCGGGACCAGCCCGTGGCATGTAATCGATGTATTCGTCGTCGCACCGCTGTCCAGCGCGAGCGGCTGGGGCGAGCTCGCATTAAAAGCAACGCCGTTGGTTCTGTGCGGCGCGGGCCTGGCGGTTTGCTATCGGGCCAACGTTTGGAACATCGGCGCCGAAGGGCAACTGATCGCAGGAGCGATTGCGGGTGGCGGAATTGCGCTGTTGGCGACTGCGGCGGCGCCACGCGGGTGGGTGGTGCTTGTCCTACTGGGTTCAATGACAGGAGGCGCGTTATGGGCCTCGATCACCGCGTCGTTGCGCGACCGCTTCAATGCGAACGAGATTCTGGTGAGCCTGATGCTGGTGTATGTCGCGCAGCAGTTGATTTCATGGCTTGTGCAGGGACCCTGGCGGGATCCAAGCGGGCACGGGTTTCCGCAGAGCGAGTTGTTCGCTGCCGCTGCTCGCGTGCCGGTTATTGCCGACGGTCTGCGGATGAACGCGGGAAGCGTGTTGGCGTTGCTCGCTGCGGCTGCGATCTGGGTGCTGCTCGCTCGCACTGTGATCGGATTTCAGCTGAGAGTAGTGGGGTTGGCACCGCGGGCAGCGCTCTACGCTGGATTTTCCCGTCGCCGAACGCTCTGGGTCGCGCTGCTGATTTCCGGTTCGCTCGCCGGACTTGCGGGTGGACTCGAAGTGGCCGGACCGATTGGGCAGCTGACTTCGACGATTTCACCCGGTTACGGCTTTGCCGCGATCATCGTCGCGTTCGTCGGACGGCTGCATCCGGTCGGCGTGATACTGGCGTCGCTGGTGATGGCGTTGTTCTACATCGGAGGTGAGCTCGCGCAATCGCGGCTTGGCTTGCCTTCAGCACTGACGGGTGTCTATCAAGGTTTGTTGCTGTTCTTCCTGCTGGCGTGCGACACGCTCGTCAACTATCGCGTGTCTCATCGCGCCGCCGCCGCTTGATGGACGAGCTCGCTGCGCTGATCGCACTCACGATGAACGCAGGCACACCGCTGCTGTTGGCCGCGCTGGGCATCGTGATCAACGAGCGCAGCGGCGTTGTCAACCTCGGCACTGAAGGCATGATGGCGGTCGCTGCGGTGATCGCATTTGCAACGACGCTGGCTACGGGACAGTACTGGCTGGGATTCGTGGCAGGCGCGGCGGCCGGTATTGCGATGGCGCTGCTGTTCGCCGCGTTGGCGATTGGATTGTTGACCAATCAATTTGCCACCGGTCTGGCGCTCGCACTGTTCGGCGCAGGGCTTTCCGCGTTCATCGGACTGGCACTCAACGGCGGCACGTTGCCGGCGCGTGGTGGCGAAGGGGTACCGATGCTGCGCGATATTCCGTTCATCGGCACCGCGCTGTTCGCACAGCACTGGCTGGCATATTTCGCTGTTGCGCTCGCTGCGGCGGTCGCTTGGTTCTTGTTTCGCACGCGCAGCGGATTGATCCTGCGCGCGGTCGGCGACTCGCCGGAATCGGCACACGCGCTGGGCTATCGGGTTCGAAGCATTCGTTGTGCGGCCGTTGCGTTCGGCGGGGCGTGCGCAGGCCTGGCGGGCGCGTACCTGTCGACTGTCTACACGCCGTTGTGGTCAGAAGGCATGGTCGCGGGCCGCGGCTGGATTGCGCTCGCGCTGGTGACGTTCGCGACCTGGCGTCCGGGGCGTCTGTTGTTGGGCGCGTACCTGTTCGGTGGCGCAACGATGTTGCAGTTCGCTCTGCAGGGACGGGGCGTCGAAGTTCCTGCGCAGTGGCTGGCGATGACGCCCTATCTGGCAACGATCGTAGTCCTGGCACTGATATCGCGCAATCCGCGCTGGATCCGCTTGAACATGCCGGCGTCTCTGGGCAAGCCGTTCAGCCCCGGTGCGTGATCCGTCGCTTAGACTCGCGCATCTCTTTTTGAGGTCGACGATGCAATCGCTTGCGAAGTGGATCGCAGTCACGGCGGCTCTGGCAATCAGCGCGAGTTGCGGGAAAAAGGAAGAAGCGGCGCCCAAGCCAGAGCCTGTCAAAGCCGTGGCCGCACAACCGCCGTTGAAAATCGGCTTCGTTTACGTAAGTCCGATCGGCGACGCGGGTTGGACGACGCAGCACAACGCCGGGCGCGAGCAGATGGCAAAAACCCTTGGCTCGCGCGTGACGACTTCCTACGTGGAGAAGGTGCCGGAAGGTGCCGACGCAGAGCGCGTCATTCGCGACCTGGCGCAGCAGGGCCACAAGTTGATTTTCACGACGTCCTACGGCTTCATGTATCCGACGATCAAGGTGGCGGAAGAGTTCAAGGACGTCAAGTTCGAGCATGCGACCGGTTACAAGACCGCGCCCAACGTCAACACCTACAACGCACGCTTTTACGAGGGCCGTTACCTGGCGGGCATGATTGCCGGGCGCATGAGCAAAACCGGAACGCTCGGCTACGTTGCCGCCTTTCCAATCCCCGAAGTCCTGCAGGGCATCAATGCGTTTGTGCTCGGCGCGCGTTCCAGCAATCCGAAAGCGCAGCTGCGCGTGGTCTGGATCAGCACGTGGTACGACCCAGGAAAGGAGCGCGATGCGGCGATTACGTTGATGGCGCAGGGCGCGGATGTGGTTACGCATCACACCGATTCCACGGCAGTGGTGGCGGCGGCCGAGGAGAAGAGAAAGATGGCGGTCGCGTATCACTCGAACATGGCGAAATTCGGGCCGAATGCGCAGCTGGTCGCAGTGACGCATCACTGGGGTGACTACTACACGCATCGCGCGCAGGCGGTGCTCGACGGCACCTGGTCAGTCGCGCCCGTGTGGGGCGGGATCAAGGACGGCTTCATCCGCCTGCAGGGCCTGGCCGACAACCTGCCGCCCGATCTTGTCGAAGCGGTGAAGGCACGCCAGGAAGCAATCCGCGCTGGCAAGTTCCATCCGTTCACGGCGCCGATCAGGAGCAATACCGGCAAGGAAGTGCTGGCATCCGGCTCGCTGACCGACGAGCAGCTGGGCGCGATGAATTACTACGTCGAGGGTGTCGTCGGCAAGATCCCGGCGGGTGGCTAACGCTCACCAGTTGTATTGCACCGTGTAGCGCACGGTGGTTTCGGCCCCCGGCGCAATCGCTACCGGAAAGATCACCGTCCGCGAATCTTCCTTTCGATATTCGTGCGACCGCTGCACGATATTCCAGTTGACCCAGCGATACAGATTCTCTTTGACCAGCACTTCGACCCTTTCCTTTTTCTGGTTCCGCAGCTTGACTTCGACCTCTTCGGTCATCGTCTTGCGCGTCGTGTCGACCTTGAAGTCGACCTGCCGTCGTTCGCCGACGACATCGAATGCCGATCCCAGTTTCAGCAACAGATTCTCATTGCGCGGCGTGTGGTCGATGATGTCTTCGCCGATAAATTCGAGTGTTTGATCGGCGGGGTCCTGCTTCGAGACGCGAACGCGTCCCGCGGGCAGCGGCATGCCCATGTTGTTGCTTTCCGCGTTCTTGAACTGCAGGTAGACATCGACCTTGCGATTGCTTTGCACGCCGTAGGTGCGATCGGTCGCCGGTGACGACAGAAATCCGCGATTGCCGCCGGGGGCTCCGTAGTAAACGAGCAGTTTTTCGCATGGCACGCGCCGCGCAGCCGGAAACAGTTCAATCTGCTTGGTCGAGTTGTCGGTCAGCGTGGTCGTGCGACCAAGCGTGTACAAGTGATATTCGAAAAAAGATTTCTCTGCGAACCCATCGATTTCCGCCGCGGCCTTCGCCACGCTGTTTTCCGCTCTTCGTGCCACCTGCCCGGTAGCTGCCGGCGCGCGATGGACGTCACCCGCAACTAGTTTCAGCCGCGAATCGGCATAACTCGCGCCTGACTGATTCACGATGCTGACCCAGGCACCGACATCGAGCCGGCACGCGTTGGCGTTGGCACCCTCGGCGTACACGACGTTGTAATCCGCCCACCAGGTAAGCCCCTGCGTTTGATACGACACGCGCGTGCGATGTTGCCCGGGACGCTGCGTGACGACGTCCCAGACCAGCGTGGGGCGCGTGATCAGCCCGCCGGGCAACGCGGGCAGCTTGACGCCGGCGTTGTGCGGAAGAATTTGCACCGTGCCGTCGTCGCGACGCAGAACGATGCCGCCCTGCGTCGACAGCAGCGTCCCGTTGAACGATTCGGTACCTTGTCCGCGAACCTGATCGACCGCGATCGGGCGGTCGATGTATTTCTGAAGCAGCTTGTCGGTGCTGACCAGGTCGAACTGGTAATTCTGTTCGAGCACCGTAGTGCCCTTGCCGTCGGTGATCGATTCGAACGCAACCGTGGTCGGGTCGATCAGCGCGGCGACATCCGTGAAGCGCACCGCGTTGCGCCCTTTCGCCAGGTCGAGATCTCGCTCCTGGCGTATCACCGCGTATCCGGGAACAGCTCCGCGCACCGGCGATCGATACGCGTCGGGCGAGATCGAGCCCGGCGCTGCGTTGCTGTAAATCGTCAGTGCGGTAGCGGGCGGCGTCGCCTGGCCGGCGACATCGGCGCCGCTGGCTGACAGGGCTGCCAGGGCGGCGGCAGCAGCGCTCTTGATGAACGGGGTTACGGACACGGAATTCTCCTGCGCGGGTGAGTGATCCGGTTGAAACGCTCACGACTCGAAAATGGGGTTAAGCGCCAGCTGCGATACTTGCCCGATGAACTTGCGCCGCCTGCTGCAGCAATCTGTGCGAATGACCGCGCGCGACTGGCGCGCGGGGGAATTGCGCCTACTGGCGGCTGCCTTGGTAGTCGCGGTGGCGGCGGTGACCAGCGTCGGCTTCCTGGTCGACCGCATTCGGCTCGGGCTCGAGCGCGATGCAACGCAGTTGCTCGGCGCGGACCTCGTACTGACTTCGGATATACCAATCGATCCTGCCGCCATCGCACGTGCGATCGGCGCTCGGCTGCAGATTGCGCAGACGGTGACTTTCCCCAGCATGGCGATCAGCGCTGCCGACGCCGATCGGAGTTCACTGTCAGCCGTGAAAGCGGTGTCGCCCGGCTATCCGCTGCGCGGCAATTTGCGCGTGGCCGACGCGGACGGCCAGGCCGACCGCATGACGCGCGACATTCCATCGCGCGGTGAAGTGTGGGTTGACGGTCAGCTGCTGCAGACGATCGGCGCGAAGCTCGGCGACTCGCTGAAGCTCGGCGAGAAGACGTTTCGGATCGGCAAGATCATCGCGATCGAACCCGATCGCGGCGCGCAGTTCATCAACTTTGCGCCGCGCGTGATGCTGAACATCGAGGACCTGACGGCCACGCAGCTAATCTCCAACGGCAGCCGGGTGACGTATCGCCTGCTGGTGGCGGGCGAGCGTGCGGCCCTGCAGGCGTATTCGGATTCGCTGCAGCAGGGCCTGGCTCGCGGCCAGCGCATCGAAACGCTGGAGGGAGGTCGTCCCGAAATGCAGCGCACGATCGACCGTGCAGAGCGGTTTCTCGCGCTGGTTGCACTGCTGGCGGCGATGATCGCCGCGGTCGCAGTCGCCGCAGCGGCCCGGCGCTTCTCGCTGCGCCATCTCGACTCGTGCGCAATGATGCGTTGCCTTGGACTCGCGCAAGCCGACATCTTCCGATTGTTTGCGCTCGAATTCCTCGTGATCGGCCTGGCCGCATGCATTACCGGCATGGCGCTCGGCTACGCGACTCACTATGTGCTGCTCAATGCACTCGGTTCGCTGATCCGGACCACACTGCCGCAGCCGACGCTGCTGCCGGGGCTGCAAGGGTTTGCGTGCGGTCTCGTGCTGCTGCTGGGCTTCGCATTGCCGCCGCTGGCGCAGTTGCGCCACGTTCCGCCGCTGCGCGTGCTGCGCAAGGACGTTGGATTGCCGACCGGACGCGTGGCACTCGGGTACCTCGCGGGCTTGGTAGGCTTCTTCGCGCTGTTGCTGTGGTCGTCCAACGATCTGAAGATCGGCAGCCTGACAGCGGGCGGATTCGCCGGCGGACTCGTTGTGTTTTCGCTAGTCGCGTGGCTGGTGCTGAAACTGCTGGCACCTTTGCGCGGCTTGACGGGAAAGCTGGGCATCTCGTGGCGGTTCGCGATCGCCGCCGTGCAGCGGCGTCCGGTCGGCACGATCATTCAACTCGTTTCGCTCGCGGTCGGGCTGATGGCCCTGTTGCTGCTGACCGTGACGCGCACCGATCTGGTCGACGCATGGCGCAAGGCCGCTCCGCCCGATGCGCCGAACCGCTTCGTGATCAACATTCAGCCGGACCAGGTTGTCGCGGTCGGCGCGCAGCTGACCGCTGCAAGTGTCGACGCGCCGCTGTTTCCGATGATTCGGGGCCGGCTGATCGAAGTCAACGGACGCAAGATCGGTCCGGAGTCGTTCTCCGGAGATCGCGCGCAGCGGCTGGTCGATCGTGAATTCAACCTGTCGTACATGACCGACGCACCGACGCACAACCGCATCACTGCGGGGCGCTGGTTCAGCGACGGCAGCAATGAGCTGTCGATCGAGGAAGGCATTGCGGAGACACTCGGAATCAAGCTCGGCGACGCACTGAAGTTCGACATTGCCGGGCAGCAAGTGGTCGCGCGCGCCACCAGCTTGCGCAAGGTCAACTGGGACTCGATGCGCGCGAACTTTTTCGTGATCATGCCGCCGTCCCTGCTGAAAGACATGCCGGCCAGCTATATCAGCGCGTTTCATCTCACGCCCGCGCAGTCAAACGTTACCGGCGAGTTACTGCGGCAATTTCCAAATCTGACGGTGATCGATATGACCGCGGTGTTCCGTCAGGTTCAGGCGACGATCGACCAGGTGATTGCTGCGGTCGAGTTCCTGTTCGTTTTCACGCTGGCGGCCGGCGTGCTCGTGCTGTACGCAGCGCTCGCGTCGAGCCGTGACGAGCGCGTGCGCGAGGCGGCGCTGTTGCGCGCGCTCGGCGCGTCGCGCAAGCAACTGTCCCGCGCTCAGGTTGCCGAAATGTTCTGCATCGGCGGGCTGGCGGGGTTGCTCGCTGCGATCGGCGCCAGTGTCGTCGGCTGGGCGCTTGCGACCTACGGCTTTGAATTCGAATACCACCTTACGCCGTGGGTGTTCGTCGCCGGAGTCGCCGGCGGCGCGTCGGCGGCGCTGATCGGAGGCTGGTTCGGGCTGCGTGGTGTACTAAACACGCCGCCGCTGGCCACGCTGCGTGAGGCGTAAGGCATTTGGTACTCGACTTGCTTGATAGCAGCTGCCCCGTTTAAGAGGAACCTGCAATGGCTGAGCAGCTCGATGATGTGCAAGAGTCCGCAACCTCGGCGCCGGTCAGGCAGCCGAAACCGCCGCTCAAGAAACAGCAGCAACAGCCGCCCGGGCTGCAGTCAGCGCTTGACCCGGAGCCCCGCTCTGACGCTCCACGCTACAAGGCGGCCGGCAAGCTTCAGGGCCAGGTTGCGTTGATCACCGGTGGCGATTCCGGGATCGGGCGCGCGGTTGCGACGCTTTACGCGCGCGAAGGCGCCAACATGGCGATCGTCTATTTGCCCGACGAGCAGTCGGATGCCGAAGATACGAAAGCGATCGTAGAAGCCGATGGCCGAGTCTGCGAACTGATTCCCGGCGACCTGGTCGATGCTGCTTTTTGCGACGAGGTTGTTGAGCGCACGATGGGCGCATTCCTATGAAGCGGCCCGCGCAGCCGGAAGAACTCGCGCCCGCGTACGTATTTCTGGCATCGAACGCCGACTCGTCCTACATCACCGGAACAATTTTGCAGGTCATGGGCGGCGAAACAACCGGCGGCTAGGCGTCGCCCCTGCCGGCGGTAGTGCCGCCCGTATCATCGCGGCATGATGGAAATCATTGCTGCGATTCTTGCAGCGGCACTACTCGTGGCGCTGCTCGGCTTGTACGCGGCGCTGCGCGCCCGGCGCGACACCGGAGTCTCCGCGCGCCTCGACGCGCTGCTGCACGACAACGAACGGCTGGAACGCGAGCTGCGCTCAGCCGTCGATTCTTCGTCCGGACAACTGCGGCTCGAAACCGGCACGCGCCTGAGTGAGCTGCAAACGCATCTGGTGCAGCAGATGACCGGACTAACCGGGCTCCAGGGGCAGCAGCTGGCCGATTTAACACACCGCATCCAGCTCGATCTGGGCGAAGTTCGCGGCACGCTGCATTCGCAGCTTTCCAGTTTGCAGCAGGGCAACGAGCGCAAGCTCGACCAGATGCGCGAAACGGTCGAAGAGAAGCTGCAATCGACGCTCGAGGCAAGGCTCGGTGAATCGTTCCGTATGGTGTCGGAGCGGCTCGAACAGGTGCACAAGGGGCTGGGCGAGATGCAGGCGCTCGCCTCCGGGGTCGGCGACCTGAAGCGGATGCTGACGAATGTGAAGTCGCGCGGTACTTATGGCGAGGTGCAGCTGGCCACGCTGCTTGAACAAGTGTTGCTGGTTGATCAGTACGCGCGCAACATTGCGACGCGCCCACACTCAACCGAGCGCGTCGAGTTTGCGGTGCGCATGCCCGGGCGTGACGGGTCCCCGTGCTGGCTTCCGATCGATGCCAAGTTTCCGGTCGAGGACTACGACCGCTTGCTGACCGCGGTGGAGACCGGCGACGCCGTCGCGCTCGACATCGCGGGCAAAGCGCTTGAGCGCAGCATCAAGGTGCAAGCGAAGATGATCCGCGACAAGTACGTCGAGTCGCCGCATACGACGGATTTTGCGATCATGTTCCTGCCCACCGAAGGACTTTTTGCCGAGGTGCTGCGGCGGCCGGGCCTCGCCGATTATCTGCACCGCGAATCGCGCACGGTCATCGCAGGGCCGACCACGCTCTTCGCCATGCTGAATTCACTACAGATGGGGTTTCGCACGTTGGCGCTCGAGCGGCGCTCGGCGGAGGTGTGGCAAGTGCTGGGCGCCGTCAAAACCGAATTCGGCAAGTTCGGCGAAGTATTGGCCACGCTGCATCGCCAGTTGCTGAACGCGTCTGACACGATCGACTCGGCACAACGCCGATCGACTCAAATGAGCAAGGCGTTGAAATCGGTCGAAGCGCTGCCGGCCGAGCAGGCGGCGCAACTTCTGCCGGCGGCGCGGCCCGAGCGGTAGAAGCGTGCATCGCATCGCCGGCTAAGTCAGTGGCAAGGCATGGCTCTTGCCCAATGAGTTTACGCATCACTGATGCGACGCCGTGCTGACAATTTCGCAGTGCGTCGATCCTATCGACAACGAAGGGAGAAACACCATGGCCAAGACCATCGTGGGCTCGTTCGACAGCTTTGAGGAGGCGCAAGAGGTTGTGCGCGATCTGCAACAAAGGGGATATTCGAGAGATGACATCAGCGTTATCGCGAATGACGCCGCCGGCAAGTACAGCAATCAGCCCGCGGGCGGTGGTTCGACCCGAAGCGATCCCGCGTCGACCGTGTCCGACACCGGGGCCAGTACCGCGACCGGCGCGGCCGCGGGTGGCGTGCTCGGCGGCGCAGCGGGATTGGTCGTTGGCTTGATGGGACTCGCAATTCCGGGAATCGGTCCGATCGTCGCGGCGGGCCCGATCGCAGCGGCGTTGGCCGGTGCCGGGGTTGGCGCGGTCGCCGGCGGACTGATCGGTGGACTGACTGGCGTCGGCGTTTCGGAAGACGACGCGGGCTACTACGCCGAGTCAGTCCGTAGAGGCGGTGCGCTGGTGACAGTGCGCGCCGATGATTCGCGCGCCGAAGACGCCGCGAGCGTGATGCGGAGCCACGGCGCTGTCGATATCGAACGCCGGGCCGAGCAGTGGAAGCAGCAGGGGTGGACGCGGGGATCCTACGGCGCGCTGGGTGCGACCTCGGATCAAAACTTCGGAGTCGCTTCACAAATGGGTGCCGATACAACGGCATCCGGCATGGCGGTTGCGTCGACTGCATCGATCTGGTCGAACGATGAGGATTTCCGCACTCACTACAGCGATTACTTGAGCACGGCCGGCGGCACGTACGAGGATTACGAGCCGGCCTACCGTTACGGCAGCGACCTTGGAAGCAATGCGCGCTACCGCGGGCGCGGCTGGTCGGAGATCGAGTCCGATGCGCGCCGCGACTGGGAATCGCGCAACCCGAACGACGGCTGGGAGCGATTCAAGGCTGCGATCAGACGCGGTTGGGAGCGCACCTCGGATGCGGTCGAGCGCGCCATCCCGGGCGATTCAGATCGTGACGGTCGGTAGCGCTTAACCCACGGGCGAGGCGCAATGCCTCGCCCCGGTTATGAACAGCGACCGACAGGATGGTCAGCGGAGCGGAAAGGCCGTCGGCGTGTATCAGCGGCCCGCGAGTGCGGATCGGCTACGCAAACTTCGCCGGTGGATACTTCTGTTTGCCGTCGTCGCCAGCGTTGCCAGCTTCTATTTCTTCTTCCGCTCTTAGTTTCTATCGCCGCTGATATTGCTTCGCCCCGAACAGAGCCTCTCTTCCCTTATCGTCGAACGGCTTGCGCCGATCGGCAAGCACTTGCACTCCGCGTTTTACCGCCGGGCGTGAATCAATGGCGTTGAACCAGCGCCTGACATTCGGAAAGTCTGCCAGGTCGACTCCCTGATTCGCGTACGAGCGCGTCCAAGGGAAGATTGCGATATCGGCGATCGAATATTCGTATGCGAAATATTCGGCTTCGCCGAGGCGCCGGTCCATCACACCGTAGAGCCGCTTTGCCTCGTTCGTATAACGATTGACGGCGTACTCTATTTTCTCGGGTGCGTAAATGCGGAAGTGATGCGCCTGTCCGAGCATCGGACCGACTCCACCCATCTGGAACATCAGCCACTGCAGCGCGATGTACTTGCCGCGCACATCGCTCGGTAAGAACTTGCCCGTCTTGCCGGCAAGGTACAGCAGGATCGCACCCGATTCGAACAGAGAAATCGGCCGATCGTCGGGACCGTCGGAATCGATGATCGCTGGCATCTTGTTATTCGGGCTGATCTTCAGAAAGTCTGGCTTGAACTGGTCGCCTGCGCCGATATCGACCGCGTGCACGTTGTATTTGAGCCCGCACTCTTCGAGCATGATGTGGACCTTGTGGCCGTTCGGCGTCGGCCACGTGTAAACGTCGATCAATTCGCACCCCCGGTCTTGCCAAGCTCGAATTTTGCAATCGCGTTGCGATGGACTTCATCGGGTCCGTCGGCCAGCCGCAGCGTGCGCGAGTGTGCATACGCGTAGGCCAGCGGAAAGTCGTCGCATACGCCGCCGCCGCCGTGCGCCTGAATGGCCCAATCGAGCACATCGCACGCGACGTTCGGTGCGACCACCTTGATCATCGCGATCTCCGCCTTCGCCGCCTTGTTGCCGACGGTGTCCATCATCCAAGCGGCCTTCAGCGTCAACAGGCGCGCCTGATCGATTCGGCAGCGTGCGTCCGCGATGCGTTCCTGCCACACGCTCTGCCGCGCGACCGCGGAGCCGAACGCGACGCGGCTCGAGAGGCGCCGGCACATCAGCTCCAGCGCGCGCTCCGCGAGGCCGATCGAGCGCATGCAATGATGAATGCGACCCGGCCCGAGACGGCCTTGCGCGATTTCGAATCCACGCCCTTCGCCCAGCAGCAGGTTGGCCGCCGGCACGCGCACGTTCTTGAAATCGATCTCCATATGACCGTGCGGCGCGTCGTCGTAACCGAACACGCTCAATGGCCGCATCACGTGGATGCCGGGTGTATCCGACGGCACCAGGATCATCGACTGTTGAGAATGCCGGGGCGCTTCCGGGTCGGTCTTACCCATCACGATATAGATGCGGCAACGCGGATCGCCCGCCCCCGAGATCCACCACTTGCGTCCGTTGATCAAGTAGTCATCGCCGTCGCGCACGATCGAAGTCTGGATGTTGGTGGCATCACTCGACGCCACCGCGGGCTCCGTCATCACGAATGCCGAGCGAATTTCTCCCGCCAGCAGCGGCTTTAACCAGCGTTGCTTCTGCTCGGGAGTACCGTAGCGCTCGACGGTTTCCATATTTCCGGTATCGGGCGCAGAGCAGTTGAACACTTCCGGGGCCCATGGAACGCGGCCCATCGATTCCGCCAGCGGTGCATATTCAAGATTCGTCAGCCCGGCGCCGTGCGAGGACTCGGGCAAAAACAAGTTCCACAACCCTGCGGCTCGCGCCTTCGGCTTCAACTCTTCGATCAGCTCGGTCGGAGTCCAGCGGGCGCCGCGTCGCGTGTTCTCTTCGATCTCGCGATAAAACCGTGACTCGTTCGGATAGACATGCTGCTGCATGAAGGAGTCGACTCGCTCGCGCAGTTGCTGAACTTTCGGTGAATAGTCGAATTGCATTTTCGCAGGATAGCTCAGCGCGATTGGCCGACACTTGCACGGGTTTAAAGTACCGGCGATGAAAGCAATCCACTGCGTCGAGTGGGGGGAGCCAAGCAAGCTCGTGCTGGCCGATCTGCCGCTGCCCGAACCGGGCGCCGGACAGGCGCGCATTCGTATCGCCGCCGCCGGCGTCAATTTTCCTGACGCGCTGATCGTGCAGAAGAAATATCAATTGCAGCCGAAGCTGCCCTTCGTTCCCGGCACGGAGGTGGCAGGAACCGTCGACGCGGTTGGTGAGGGCGTGCACCACTTGAAGATCGGCGATCGCGTAATCGCGTTCGTCGGCATCGGCGGGTTTGCCGAGTACGTTTGCGCGCCGGCTGCGTTGGCGGTAGCGATTCCGGATGGCGTCAGCGATGAGGTCGCCGCCGCATTCACGCTGACGTATGCGACTTCGCATCATGCATTGTTCGATCGCGGACAGCTAAGGCCCGGCGAGACGCTGTTAGTGCTGGGGGCGGGCGGCGGCGTGGGACTGGCGGCCGTTGAGCTCGGCAAGATCGGCGGTGCGCGCGTGATTGCTGCCGCATCGAGTGCCGAAAAGCTGGCGGCAGCGAGGGAGCACGGCGCTGACGAGGTGATCGATTACGCGCAGACGGACCTGCGTGAAGCGGTCAAGGCAATGACCGATGGCAATGGCGCCGATGTGATTTACGATCCGGTCGGCGGTCCCGGTACCTTAGCCGCGGTGCGTTCACTGTCTTGGCGGGGACGGCTGCTGATAGTGGGCTTTGCGCACGGTGAGATTCCGCAGATCCCGGCCAATCTGTTGCTGCTGAAAAGCGCCGCCGCGATCGGCTTGTTCTGGGGTGAATTTGCAAAGCGAGAGCCGAAAGCGAATTTTGCAATGTTGAAAGAGCTGTTCGCTTGGCTGAAGGAGGGCAAGTTGAAACCGCACGTGTCACACGTCTATTCGCTGGTAGAAACTCCACGCGCGCTGGAAGCGCTGCTCGCTCGCAGCGTCGTGGGCAAGCTCGTGGTTCGGCCCTAGCGATGAGACTTTTTACTGCCTGGTTATTACTCGCATCGATCGGCGTTGCGGGCGCCGCCGAGCGCAGCATCGACAAGTCGACGATCGTACCGGCTACGCTGGATCAAACGTGGGATGCGTGGACAACACGCGAGGGCATCACGAGCTTCTTTGCGCCGGACGCGAAGATTGAACCAAGGGTCGGCGGTGCGTTCAACATCTACATCAACCCGCTGGCCGAGCCGGGGCTGAAGGGCGCCGACGACATGCGCTTCATGGCGCTGCAGCCGAAGCAGATGCTGTCGTTCGACTGGAATGCACCGCCCAGCTTGCCGGCCGCGCGCCAGCAGCGAACGTTCGTCGTGGTTCGGTTCGCACCCGTCAGTGAAAAGGAAACGCGCGTCAGCCTGCATCACACCGGTTGGGGCGAGGGTGGCGAATGGGACAAGGCGTTCGCGTATTTCGATCGCGCTTGGGACAACGTGTTGGGAAATCTGAAGAAGCGTTTCGAGACGGGCCCGCAGGACTGGAATGAGTGGATGAAGTCGCTGCGAAAAATGCAGGAAGACGCGGCGCAGAAGAAATAGATGGCGCATCTCGAGTTTGCACCGGCGCTGCAACGCCATGCCGCCGCGCCGCCGGTCAGCGTGGCCGCCGACTCGCTGCATTCGCTGTTGTCGGCAGCATTCGAGGAGCAGCCGGCGCTGCAGAGTTATGTACTCGACGAGCAGGGCTGCGTGCGCAAACATGTCGCGGTTTTCCTGAATGGTCGATTGCTGCATGATCGCAAGCGGCTCGACTTACCGCTCGCGGCGGACGATCGCGTCTACATTGCACAAGCACTGTCGGGAGGGTAACCGTGAGGCTTTCGGTCGCCACGCGTAAAGGATTGTTCGAACTTTCGTCAAGCGGCGGCGAATGGAAGGTCGACGCTGTTCACTTCGTCGGCGAGCCGGTCACCGCGGCGTTACACGATTCCGCCAGCGGACGAGCAATTACCGCGTTGAGAATGGGTCACTTCGGCGTCAAGCTGCGCGTGTCTGACGATCGCGGCAAGAACTGGGAAGAAGTGGCGTCGCTCGCGTTTCCGCCGAAGCCCGAAGGTATCGAGGACAGCAACCCATGGACGCTCGATCAGATTTGGATCTTCGAAGGCCTTCACCCTAAACAGCCGCAGCGAATGTGGGCCGGAACCAATCCCGGCGGACTGTTCCGCTCCGACGATGCCGGACGCTCGTGGCGCCTGATCGAAAGCCTGTGGAACATGCCCGAGCGCAAGCAGTGGTTCGGCGGCGGCTACGACATTCCTGGCATTCACTCGATCTGCGTGCATCCGGATGACCCTGACGATATCGTCGTCGGTGTGTCGTGTGGGGGCGCATGGCGTACGCGCGACGGTGGAGTCACATGGACCGTCGGACACGGCATGCGTGCTACGTTCATGCCACCTGAAGGACAGCTCAATCCGGTGATTCAAGATCCGCATCGCATCGTTCAGTGCGCAGCTAATCCCGACGTGTTGTGGACGCAGCATCACTGCGGAATATGGAAGTCGACCGATCGCGGTGCGAACTGGGGCGAAATCACCGCGGCGCGTCCGAGCAGCTTCGGCTTCGCTGTCGTCGTGCATCCGATCGACGCCGACACGGCGTGGTTCATGCCGTTGGTCAGCGACGAGAAACGGGTGCCGGTTGAGGGCCGTGTGGTCGCGACTCGCACGCGAGACGGCGGTGCGACGTTCGATGTGCTGCAGACGGGCCTGCCGCAGCGCGATGCTTACGACGTCGTGTATCGGCACGGCCTTGACATCGCTGTCGATGGCACCCACCTGGCAGCAGGCTCAACGACGGGATCACTGTGGGTATCAGCCGACAGTGGCGACTCGTGGCAGACGGTCGGCGTAAGCCTGCCGCCGGTTTACGCGGTGCGCTTCATCTGACTGCGGCCGTCGCGGCTAGGGCGCGAGGCTAGCGCGCCTGCTTGCGATCAGTTCCCTGAGATCCGAAGGCAGCCGCGCTTGCAATGCCGCCGCGAGGCGTCCCTCATTGCGACTCCACCAAATGCCCAGGTAGACGATCGCGATACCGATACCCGTCAGTGCAATCGGAAACAGCCACGAGTCGCGAAACAGGCGCCACGAAATGTCCCCCAGCACAATTGCAATGCCGATCGCACCGAACACGGTGAACGCGCGCCTGACCAGCAGCGCACCGAGCAGCACTAGCGCGAGGTCGATTGCAAGATAGATCAGTTTGCCGCTCAACTGGCCAGAGCCGAGCGATGTCAATCCGCACCAAAAGGTCAGCAGCCCGAATAGGTACAGCCAGAACGCATAGTCCTTGGTCCATCGCGATCGCAAGTCAACCCAGAACGCAAACAGAATCATCACCGCGCCGAAGGCAACGGAGAACCATTTCCGAAACAGCCATGTACTTTCGGACCATGGACTATCCGGCGGCAAGATCAGCATCACGAGGTCCATGCTCATGTACCAGAGCGTCACTGCGACCGGCATCAACAGGAATGGTGCCTTGTAGCGATACAACATCAGCGCAGCCGCAGCGAGCGTCGTGAGCACCAGCGTGACCCAGCGCCAGTCGATGTAGACGTGGTAGTCGCGGTACCCGCGGATGCGGTCCGTTTCCGCCCACAGGCCCAGCGCGTGTTGCACGCCCCAAACCGCGAGAGGCACCAGCACGACAATCAGTGCGGCCATGATGCCCATCGGAACCTGATGGCCCTGCGCTTCAAACCGCTGCGCCAGCATGAACGCGACGCCGGCATACAGCAGGGCAATGAAGAACACGCCCCAGCCGCCGAAGCGCTCCCAGCCGAGTGTCATGAACACCGACATCGCGCCGATCGCCAGCATGCCACCAAGGTAATAGAGCACGTTGGTCAGCGTGAACCGCGGTCCGTCGTCACGCGCGGGCGCGTTCGCCGGAGTCTGCGCCGACAGAAACGTCCAGAGCCGCTGCGACTGCTCGACACTAATGATGTCGGCTCTGGCGGCGGCGTCCAAGTGTTCGCGTTCGACGCGGATCATCGCGGGCAGTCCGTTTTTCGGTGCCAGGTGCACGTTTAGCGAACCAGAATAACGCCGCGCGCGACGCGCCGATCAAGCTTGCTGTGCGTACTTCCAGCCGATCTCCGCCAATGCTTTCGCTCGCGCCCCCGATTGCGCTGCGTTATCCGACGACGCGATACCTTCGGTCGAGCGTTTATAAACCCCTTGCAGAATGGCGGCGATGCGAAACAGGTTGTAGGCGAGATAGAAGTTCCAGTGGTCGATCGTGCGACCGGTGCGCTCCGTGTATCGGCGCAAGTACTCCTGCTCGGTCGGAATGCCGAGTGCGTGGTGATCGAGGCCGGCTATCCCGCGAAACGCGCCCGGCGGAATGTGCCAGCTCATGCAGTGATACGAGAAATCTGCCAGGGGGTGGCCCAGCGTCGACAACTCCCAATCGAGCACCGCGATCACGCGTGGCTCGGTCGGATGAAAAATCAAATTGTCCATCCGATAGTCGCCGTGCACGACCGTCGTTTCATTGCCCGCGGGAATGTGCAGCGGCAGCCAACCGATCAGTTGGTTCATCGCGTCGACCGATTCAGTTTCGGAGGCTCGATACTGTTTGCTCCAGCGCTCCACTTGGCGCTCGAAGTAATTGCCGGCCTTGCCAAAATCGGCAAGCCCGGCCCGCTTGACGTCGACCGCGTGCAGATCTGCGATCACGCGATTCATTTCGTCGTAGATTGCAGCGCGCTCGGTTGGCGCAACGCCGGGCAGCGACTGTTCCCAGAAAATCCGGCCGTCGACGTGTTCCATCAGGAAGAACGCGCGACCGATCAGCGACTCGTCCTCGACCAGCAGCAACGTGCGCGGAACCGGTATGCCGTGCGCGGCGAGCGCGCTCATCACGCGAAACTCGCGCTCGACCGCGTGCGCAGAGGGCAGCAGCTTCGCCGCGGGCCCGGGTTTGCTGCGCATCACGTACTTCGCGCCGGGCGTCGCCAGCAGGTAGGTCGGATTCGACTGGCCGCCTTGAAACTGCTTGACATCGAGCGGGCCGCGGAATCCCGGCAAATTCGACTGCAAATGAGACGCCAGGCGCGCGCGATCGAAATCGTGCCGTCTGGTGACGTCGCCGAGCTGGTTCATCGAACCACGCCGGCCGCCATCAGACGCTGCGAGTCTTCGGTGGAATAGCCGGCTTCGGCGAGCAGCGCTGAAGTGTGTTCTCCCTGTGCAGGCGCGGCGCGATCGCGCCATAGGCTCGACGCCATCTGCGCCAGCGGCCCAACTTCCGACACGCCGCGCTCCTTGTGTACGAGGCCGCGCGCCAGATGATGCGGATGCGCCAGCGCCTCTGTCGGAGTCAGCACCGGCGTAACGCACGCATCGACCGCTTCGCACGCTTTCAGCCAGTACTCGAGTGGCCGCTGTGCGATCTGTTGCGCGACTTGATCGATGGTGGCGCGCGCCGCTACCGAGCCGGGCGCTTCGCCCAACTCCCAGTGCCGCGACTTCAGTTCACTCATATCGCAAGCGTCGCAGAATGCCTGCCAGAATTTAAGCTCGAGTGCGCCGACGGCCAGGTGCTGTCGATCCGATGTACGATAAATCTGATAGCAAGCCACGCCTCCGGTCAGCAGCGTACTACCCGCCACAGGATCGACACCGCTGTCGACACTCGCGTGTGGAAACAGGTGATGCGCCAGCAGACCGTCGGTCATCGCGACGTCGACGTGAACACCCTGACCGCTGCGTTGTGCTCCGAGCATCGCGATCAGCATCGTGGCCAGCGCAGACAATGTTCCGCCTAGCAAGTCGCCGATCTGAAGATTTGGGATCGCGATCTCGCCGTTGGCGCGAATCTGATCGAGAACGCCCGTCATCGCGATGTAATTCAGATCATGGCCGGCACGTTGCGCCAACGGGCCCGTTTGGCCGTACCCCGAGAGTGAGCACAGCACCAATCGCGGATTGCGCGCGTGCAGCACTTTCCACCCCAGCGAGAGTCGACCGAGGACGCCGGGGCGAAAGCCTTCAATCAGTGCGTCGGCCCGGTCGACCAACCGCAGCAGGACTTCACGCCCTTGCACGGTTTTTAAGTCGACGGCGAGCGAGCGCTTGCCGCGATTGACCGCTTCGAACGCAGCGTTCACGGTCCTGTCACCCAGCGCAACGGTCGGCGGAAAGTGGCGCATGTAGTCGCCGACGCCCGTGTCCTCGATCTTGATCACATCGGCACCGAAATCGACCAGGTGCATCGTAGCCGCCGGTCCAGGCAACAGCCGCGTCATGTCGATGATCGTCAATCCGTGTAAAGGGGCGGTCATGCCGCTGCCTTGCTGCCCGTGTCGACAATGGCTTCCAGCTCGGTCTGAGTTTCGAGCCAACGCGATTCGAGCGAATCGACCTTGCGCGCGAGCTCGCCGCGCAGTTTCAGCGTCGCAGCGACTTCGTCGGGCGCGCCCGAGTGATAAAAGTCGGGATCGGCTAGGCGCACGTCGAGCTCGCGCAGTTCGTTCGAAATCTGCGCCAGCTCGGTCTCGATTGCGTTCAGCTGGTTCTGCAGCGGCTTGCGAGCCGAAGCCAGGCGCTGTCGCGCAACGGCTCCCTGCTTGCGCTCGCCGCGGCGATCCGTCGCTTCACTGTCGTTCTTGCCAGTCCGTTCGCGCCGGCTGGCAAGGATCAACGACGAGTAGTCGTCGAGGTCGCCCTCAAAGGAGGCAACTCGGCCGTCGTGCACCAACCATAGCTGATCCGTCGTCGCACGCAACAAATGACGATCGTGCGAAACAAGAATCAGCGCGCCCTCATACGACGACAATGCGACCGTCAATGCTTCGCGCGTCTCGATGTCGAGATGATTCGTCGGCTCGTCGAGCAGCAGCAGGTTGGGGCGCTTCCACGCGATCAATGCAAGCGCACAGCGCGCCTTTTCTCCGCCCGACATCGGACCGATCAAAGACGTCGCGAATTCGCCGGAGAACCGATATTGGCCGAGAAATTCGCGCAGCTGTTGCTCGCGGGCCTGGGGTGCGAGCCGCCGCAGGTGTTGCAGCGGCGTTTCATCGGCGCGCAGTTGATCGAGCTGATGCTGCGCAAAGTAACCGATCGCGAGCCCGGCGCCACGCCTCAATTCGCCCGCTTGCGGCACGAGGTCGCCGGCGATTGACTTGACCAGCGTCGATTTACCGGCGCCATTGACTCCGAGGATGCCAATACGATCGCCCGATCGCACGTTGAACCGCAATCCACCGAGCACGGTACGGTCGCCGTAGCCAAGCGCGACGTCGTCGGCGTCGAGCAACCGTTCCGGCAGCTTCACTGGCTGCGGAAACTCGAAGCGCCATTCGCGCCGCGCGCGAACCGGTTCGATCGCAGTCAGCCGATCGAGCATCTTCAGTCGGCTTTGCGCCTGCCGCGCCTTGGATGCTTTCGCGCGAAAGCGGTCGACGAAGCTTTGCAGGTGCGCCGCAGTGCGCTCGTACTGGCGCGAAGCCGCGTCCTGCTGCCGCTGCTGCTCGAAGAACGCCGCTTCGAACGCGGTGTAGTTGCCCGCGTAACGCCGGATTGCGACATCGGCGATGTGCCAGGTTGTTTCGCCGATTCGATCGAGAAATTCGCGGTCGTGCGATATCACCAGCACCGTCGCCGGCTGCCGCCGCAACCATGATTCGAGCCAGACCACCGAATCGAGATCAAGGTGGTTGGTCGGCTCGTCGAGCAGCAGCAGGTCGGCGGGTCGCATCAGCGTGCGCGCCAGCGCCAACCGGTTGCGCCAGCCGCCGGAAAACGCACGCACTGGGCGAGCGCTGTCGGAATCTGCAAACCCCAGGCCGTGCAGGACGGCGCTGGCGGACGCCGTGATCGCGCCCTCATTCAGATCGGCGAGTACGGCATGCGCATGCGCCAGCCGCATCGGGTCGTGCTGCGCTTCGGCGGCCGCCAGCTCGGCACGCGCAGCGATCAGCGGCGCATGCCCACCCAGCACGTAAGCAATCGCAGCCTCCTCGGTGGCTTCGATATCCTGCGCGACGTGCGCGATGCGATCGAGCAGCGGCGCTTCGATCGATCCTTCGTCGACCGACAGGTCACCCAGAATCGCTGCGAACAACGTCGACTTGCCTGACCCGTTGGCGCCAATCAGGCCGACCCGCTCGCCGGGCGGAGCGATCAGCGATACGTTGCGGTACAGCGTACGCGCGCCGCGCGCGACAGCGAGGTCAAGCAAGCGCAGCATGACCTACGGCAGATGCTCTTGATGTGCGAGGAACACCATGTCGTCGCCGGCACTTGTCGTGAGCCACGTAAGCGCCAAATCCCCGAATGCCTTTTCCGCCGCTGCGCGACCATCGCCCACTTCGACGATCAGCACACCGCCGCGCTTCAGGTGGCCGCGCGCCTGGCGCACAACCGTTTTGACCAGCCGCATGCCGTCGGGGCCGCCGGCGAGCGCGACTTTCGGCTCGTGCGCGTATTCCTTCGGCAACTTCGCCATTGCGGCGTCCGTGACGTAGGGAGGGTTGCACAAGATCAGGTCGTACCGCTTGTTGGTCAGCGCTGCGAACAGATCGGACTTGGTCAGCGCGATCCGGTCTTCGAAGTGATAGTCGGCGACATTGCGCGCGGCAACCTGCAAAGCCTCGGCCGAAGAATCAGCTGCCTCCACTTTCGCGTTCGGAAAGAGATCGGCGGCCATGATCGCCAAGCAGCCCGAGCCGGTACACAAATCGAGCACGTCCGTGACCGCGTTGACGTCCTCGACCCATGGGTTCAGATCGTCGCGCAGCAATTCGCCGATGAAGGTACGCGGGATGATCACACGCTCGTCGACATAGAACTTGTACCCCTGCAGCCAGGCTTCATTCAACAGGTAAGCCGCCGGAAGGCGCTTCTTGACGCGCCGCTCGATGGTTTGCAGCAGTCCATTGATCTCGCCGTGCGTCAGGTACGCGTCCGCAAAAAAGTCGAGGCGCTGCAACGGCAGCTGCAGGGTGCGCATCACAATGAATGCCGCTTCCTCGAACGCATCGGCCTGGCCGTGTCCGAACGCCAGCTCTGACTCATTGAAGCGCGACACGGCATAACGGAGCACGTCGCGCAGCGTTCGCAGATTGGCCTGGGCGTCGATTGTCATTGGGGTACGTTAACCGAGCAGCAGCTCGAGCGTGCGCCGGTAAACGTTCTTCAGAGGCTCAAGGTCGGATATGGCGATGTGTTCGTCGATTTTGTGAATCGACGCGTTCGGCGGCCCGAACTCAATCACCTGCGGGCAAAAAGTTGAAATGAAGCGGCCATCCGAGGTGCCACCAGTGGTCGAAAGATCGGGTTTGCGACCGGTCACCTCGACAATCGCCTGCGTGAGCGAGCTCGACAGGTCGCCGGGCTGCGTGAGAAACGGTTGCGCGCCGACGGTCCATTGCAGCGAATATTCGAGACGGTGCTTGCGCAGAATATTTTCGATCCGCTGTTTCAACGAATCGGCGCTGGAAATCGATGCGAAGCGAAGATTGAAGTCGACCTCGCAGGTGGCCGGCACCACATTCAGTGCACCAGTGCCGGCGCGAATGTTCGAAACCTGAAAGGTTGTCGGCGGGAAAAACTCGTTGCCCTGGTCCCAGGGTTCGGCCGCAAGCGCGGCGAGTGCCGGCGCCACCTGGTGTACGGGGTTGCGCACCAGCTCTGGATACGCCACATGTCCCTGAACACCGACGACAATCAACTTTCCCGACAGCGAGCCTCGCCGCCCGTTCTTGATAGTGTCGCCCAGCGCGTCGACCGAGGTCGGCTCGCCGACGATGCAATAGTCGAACTTCTCGCCGCGCGCGCGCAACGCATCGACGACCTTGACGGTGCCGTCAGTCGCCGGGCCTTCTTCATCGGACGTCAGCAGCAGCGCGATCGAGCCGCGGTGCGAGGCATTCGAAGCAACGAACTGCTCGGCCGCAACCACGAAAGCGGCGACCGAGCTTTTCATGTCAGCCGCACCGCGGCCATACAAGGTGCCATTGCGGATCGTCGGGTGGAAAGGATCGGAGGACCATTTGTCCAGCGGACCGGTAGGCACGACGTCGGTATGACCGGCAAACACGAGCACCGGAGCCGTGTGTCCGCGTCGCAGCCAAGAGTTGGTGACACCGTTGGTGGCCATTGTTTCGGCGGCGAATCCCGCCGGACGCAATCGCTTTGCGATCAAGGCCTGACATCCGTCATCGGCCGGCGTGACCGATCGGCGCGCGATTAATTGCTGAGCGAGTTCGAGAGTGGCGGTCATCGGAGCGGGCTGCCGATTGTAGCGGCAGCCCTCCATCGACCGTCAGATATTCAGCGTGAACTCCGAGAACGACGCGTCTGCGCCTTGCTCGCTGCGTTGCTTGCGCTCGGCCTGCGACAGCGGCTTGCCGGCGTTGTTGATGAACCAGAGCAGATTGTTTTGCGAATCGGCCGCGGCCAGAGCGTCGTCGCGCGTGATCTGATCGGCTTGGATCAGCGAATAAAGACTTTGCTCGAAAGAGATGCTCTCCGGCGCCAGGCTCTGCTCCATCGCTTCCTTGATCGCCGGCACGTCGCCGCGCTCGATCAAGTCCGCGATATGGCGTGTGTTCATCAGCACCTCGACCGACGGCACACGGCCACCACGCTTTGAGCGCACCAGCCGCTGCGAGACGATGGCCTTCATCGCGACCGACATGTCCTGGAACAACGCCTGCCGCGTTTCCGGCGGATAAAAGCTGATCACCCGGTTCAGTGCATGCGCGCTGTTGGTGGCGTGCAACGTGGCAACTACCAGATGGCCCGACATCGAATAGGCAATGGCGGCGCTCATCGTGTCTCGATCGCGAATCTCGCCGATGAAGATCACGTCGGGCGCCTGCCGCATCGCGCTGCGTAGGGCGGCCTGCAACGTACGTGCATCGGAGCCGATCTCGCGTTGGTTGATGATCGACTTCTTGTTCCGAAACAGGAATTCGATCGGATCTTCGAAGGTCAAGACGTGGCCGGTCACGAGCTCGTTGCGGTGATCGAGCATCGATGCGATCGTGGTCGACTTGCCGGAGCCGGCGGCGCCGACCACCAGGATCATGCCGCGCCGCTCCATGATCAGATCCTTCAGCACTTCCGGCAGATGCAGCGCGTCGAGCTTCGGAATGTCATGCGGGATAAAGCGAATGACCGCCGAGATTGACCCCCGCTGCAGGAATGCGCTCAGGCGAAAACTTCCGATGCCCTGCACGGGCAGGCCGATGTTTAGCTCGCGCGAATCTTCGAGCTCGCGAAAATGCGCGTCGGTCAGGCGCTCAGCGAGTAACGAAACGATCGCCTGTGGAGCCAGGCGGTCCTGGTTGATCGGCACGCACACGCCGTTGATTTTGATCGTGATCGGCGAGCCGACCGAGAAAAACAGATCCGACGCCTGCTTCTCGGCCATCAGATTGAACATGCGCTCCAGCGACATCGGTCGTTCCTGCAAGGTTTCCGGACTGGGAAGGATAAGGCGCGATATTCGCGCTTGGCATACCGCCAAACGGATGAAAAGGGGGCGAATTTATGGGCTGTGGATGCAGCCCGCTAGTCGCGCAGTAGTTCGTTGATTGCAGTCTTCGCGCGGGTGCCGGCGTCTACCTTCTTGACGATTACGGCGCAATACAGACCGTATTTCCCGTCGGACGACGGCAAATTCCCCGCGACGACAACGGATCCGGGCGGCACCCGACCGTAGCTGACCTCACCGGTCGAGCGGTCGTAGATCTTGGTACTTTGACTGATGTAGACGCCCATCGAAATCACCGAATTCTCTCCGACCACGACCCCTTCGACGATCTCGGAGCGTGCGCCGATAAAGCAGTTGTCTTCGATGATGGTGGGATTGGCCTGCAGCGGCTCGAGCACCCCGCCGATGCCGACGCCGCCCGATAGATGCACGTGCTTGCCGATTTGCGCGCACGAGCCGACGCTAGCCCAGGTGTCGACCATCGTCCCTTCATCGACATAGGCGCCGATATTGACAAACGACGGCATCATCACAACGTTTTTCGCGACGAAGCTGCCACGCCGGGCGACGGCGGGCGGAACCACGCGTACGCCAGAGCGCGCAAACGCGGCGGAATTCCACGTCGCAAACTTGTTCGTCACCTTGTCGTAGAACTGGCCGAAGCCGCCTTGGATCAGCGCGTTGTCGTTCATCCTGAACGACAACAGCACCGCCTTCTTAATCCATTGGTGCACCACCCAGTCGCTTCCGCGCTTTTCTGCGACTCGTAGCGCACCGCTGTCCAACTGATCGATCACCTGCTCGACCGCCGAGCGTACTTCGGGCGGCGCCGACGCCGCATTGATTGTGGCGCGCTGTTCGTGCGCTTCGGTGATGATCGCTTCGAGGTTCATCGTTAGTTTTAGAGATCCAAGGACGCTATTCGCGCCGCGGCTTCCGCTGCCTCCGCCGGCGACGCGACCAACGCAATCCTGACATAGCCGGCGCCCGGGTTGCCACCCGGGGTGTCGCGCGACAGATAACTGCCGGGCAAGACGGTCACGTTCTTCTGCGCATACAGACTGCGCGCATACGCGCTTTCATCGATCGGCGTGCGTGCCCACAGGTAGAACGCCGCATCCGGAACCGAACACGGCAGCCGCGACGCAATGACCGGAGTCGCCTGCTTGAATTTCTGCGCGTAGAGCCGGCGCGTCTCGACCACGTGCGCTTCGTTCTGCCAGGCGGCAATGCTCGCGTGCTGCACCGGCAGACTCATCGCGGTGCCGTGATACGTGCGATAGAGCATGAACTTTTGGATCGCCTCGGCGTCGCCCGCGACGAAGCCCGAGCGCATCCCCGGAACGCTCGATCGCTTCGACAGGCTGCTGAACATCACAAGCCGTTCGAAACGATCACGCCCAAGCTCGGTCGCCGCCTGTAGGCTGCCCAGCGGCGGCTTGCCTTCTTCGAAATAAATTTCCGAATAACACTCGTCGGACGCAATGACGAAGCCATGGCGATCGGAGAGCTCGAACAGCTGCTTCCATTCGTTTAGTTTCATTACGTGCCCGCTCGGATTGCCCGGCGAGCACACGTAGACCAGCTGTACGTCACGCCACTGGGCCTCGGTCAGAGATTCGAACGGCATCCGATACCCGTTGGCCGCGCTGGTCGAGAGATAAAGCGGGGTCGCACCGGCCAGCAGCGCGGCTCCTTCATAAATCTGATAGAAAGGATTCGGCGCAACCACGTATGCGGTGCGCGTGCGATCGACAATCGCCTGCGCGAACGAGAACAGCGCTTCGCGTGAGCCGGTCACCGGCAGAACTTGCGTCGATGGATCGAGCGCCTTCAGGTGAAACCGGCGCACGGCCCAGGCGGCGATGGCTTCGCGCAACGCAGGCACGCCGGCGGTCAGCGGATAGCTGGCGACGCCGGGCAGTGCCTTCGCGTAGGCGTCGAGGATAAACGGCGGCGTCGGATGCTTCGGTTCGCCGATGGACAGGTTGATTGGTTCGAGTCCGGCCGGCGGGGTGATGCCGGTGAACAGCTGGCGGAGACGCTCGAACGGGTAGGGCTGCAGTCGGCCCAGGTCGGGATTCACGATGCCTAGCCGCGGGTCGATCGATTCGGCGACTCGTCGCGGGCGATGATCGGCAAAGCCGGCTTCCAGCCTTTCTTACGATGTTCGGCCGTGACCGTCGTGAAAATCCCGCCGCGCACATACCACTTTGCAGTCAGGCGAATGAAGCGTGGCGCCAGTGCGTTGACCAGATCGCCCAGGATGGCATTGGTCACCGCCTCGTGAAAAACGCCCTCATTCCGATAAGACCACATGTAAAGTTTCAGGCTCTTAAGCTCGACGTTGCGCTTGTCGGGAACAAGGTCGATGACCAGGGTGGCGAAGTCCGGCTGGCCGGTCAACGGGCACAGGCACGTGAACTCCGGAATTTCCAGCCGCACCCAGTAATCGCGCTTGGGCGACGGGTTCTTAAAAGTCTCGAGGGCTCGGGAGGGGCGTGTGGCCATGCAGGTTAGGACGACTTGCACGGTATTATACGAATGCACTCTCGAACGCTGTGCGCATCTCGCATGCGCTTACACCAAAATCCCTCTTAAAACGTGCGGCTTCGGCAGATCAGACTGGCCGGGTTTAAATCTTTTGTTGATCCGACGCCGATCGACGTACCCGGCACGCTGGTCGGTGTCGTCGGCCCCAACGGCTGCGGCAAGTCGAACGTGATCGACGCCGTCCGCTGGGTGCTCGGCGAAAGCAAAGCGGCCGAACTGCGCGGCGAATCGATGCAGGATGTGATCTTCAACGGCTCAGGTGATCGCAAGCCCGCCGGTCGCGCGAGTGTCGAGCTCGCGTTCGACAACAATGAAGGGCGCATCGGAGGAGCGTGGGCCCAGTACGCCGAGATCTCGGTCAAGCGCGTACTGACGCGCGATGGGGCATCGAGCTACTACATCAACAACCAGAACGTGCGCCGGCGCGACGTGCACGACATGTTTCTTGGCACCGGCCTCGGGCCGCGCGCGTACGCGATCATCGGCCAGGGCATGATCTCTCGCATCGTCGAGGCACGGCCCGAAGAGCTGCGAATTTTCTTGGAGGAAGCGGCCGGCGTTTCGAAATACAAGGAGCGCCGCCGCGAAACCGAGAACCGGCTGGCCGACACGCGCGATAACCTGACGCGCGTCGAAGACATTCTGCGCGAGCTCGATGCACAGATCGGCAAGCTCGAGCAGCAAGCGGCGGTGGCGCAGACTTATCGTTCGCTGAAGGCGACCCACGACGAGCAGCAGCAATTGCTGTGGCTGACGCGCAAGCGCGAAGCCGACATCGAGCGCGACAAAGTGACGCGCGACATCGGCAATCGCACCGTGGCGCTCGATGCGCATGTCGCCGATCTGCGCGGCGCCGAGCGCGCGCTGGAAGGCGTCCGAAGCGCACACTTTGCAGCGAGCGACGCCGTTCACGACGCGCAGGGCGCGCTGTTTCAGGTCAATGCCGAAGTCGCAAAACTGGAGTCGGAGATACGGCTGATCGCCGAGAGCCGTTCGCGGTTGTCGGCGCAGGTCGTGTCGCTGCAGACCACGCGCAACGTCCGCCTGAATGAGGGCGCCGAATTGGGAAGCCGCGCCGTCGAGCTGGTGCAAGCCATGGCCGACCTCACCGGCCGGCTCGAGCACGCGAAGGCAAGCGTTGCGGCGCACGAGGCGAGGCTGCCGCAACTCGAGCAGACGTACAGCGCGATGCGCGACGCGGTGACAGCCGCTCGGGCCGACGCAGCGCTAGCCGCGCAATCGATCGAAGCAGCCGCAGCCGAGCAGCGCAACGCAGACCGGCAGCTCGCGCATTTGGCGCAACGTCGCGCGCGCCTGAGCGAGGAGCGGGCGTCGATCGGCTCGCCCGATGAAGCGCAGCTGGCCAGCCTGACGCAGCAGCTGGTCAACAGCGAAGCTGAAATCGCAGCCGTTGCCGAGTCACAGCAGCGCAGCGAAGCGAACGTCGATCGGATGACGGATCAACGCCAGCAGCGGCTGGACGATCGCGCACGCCAGATCGAAGTGTTGGCCAGGACCGAAGCGCATCTGCAAGCGCTGCAGCAGGTGCAGGCGAGCGTCGAGGCCAACGCGAAACTCGATCCCTGGTTGCGGGCGCAAGGCCTCGAGAATTTGCCGCGCCTGTTTCGCAAGCTGAGCGTCGAACCCGGTTGGGAAACGGCGTTCGAAGCGGTGTTGCGGGAGCGGGTGCAGGGCGTCGAGGTGAACCGCCTCGATTCCGTAGGCGGACTGGCCACGGATGCACCACCGGCACGGGTTGCGTTTTATTCGACCACAGGCGCCACCACCGGAGAATTGCCGCAGCTGCCGCGCTTCCGCCGGCTCAGCGACCTGGTGCGCACGCACGACGCTGCGTTCGCTGCGTTGCTTGCCGACTGGCTCGCGCATGTATTTGTTGCAGACGATCTCGCGTCGGCACTGGCGGCGCGCAGCGAATTGCCGGCAGGCGCGCAGTTCGTGGTCAAGGCAGCGCATCGTGTGTCGCGGCACGACGTTCACTTCTACGCGGCCGATGATCAAGCTTCGGGACTGCTTGCGCGCCGTCTGGAGATCGAAAATCTCGAGCGCGAAGTGCGCGCGCAACGCTTGATCGCAGAACAGGCCACGGCGGCGACTGCGCGCTCCGAAGTCGATTTGCGGTCGGCGCAACAAGCGCGCGACACCGCGCGGCACGATGCGGAACGGCAGAAATCGCGGCTACACGCGCTGCAGCTCGAATCGGTCCGGCTCGAGGAGTTGATCGACCGCGTCCGGCATCGAAGTGGTCAGATCGAGTCCGAACTGCGCGAGATCGAGTCGCACGAGCGCGACGCCCGCGCGCAGCGCCAGCAGGCCGACGACCGCTTCGCGCAGCTCGATGCCGAGCTCTGCACGCGCCAGGAGGCCGTAGAGAGTGCGCGCCTGACATACGAAGAAGCCGACCGTGGCTTGCGCGCAGCGCGCGACGAGCTGCGCACGCTGGAAACGGCGCGTCAGCACTGCGAATTCACGCTGGCGTCACACCGGGAGCGCGAGCGTGACCTGACCCGCGGCGCCGATGCGGCTGCCGCCGATGCGCAGCGGTTGGCCGATGAAATCACCAAAGCCGACGACGAGCTGAAGAGACTCGACGACGGTGCCGCGCGTAGCGGCCTTGCAGACTGGCTCTCGCGCCGGTCAGCGGCCGACGAATCGCTGCGCCAGGCGCGCAGCTATCTGGACGACTTCGCGCAACAACTGCGCGCGGCCGACGAAAAACGACTGACGCTCGAGCGCGAAGTCCAGCCGCTGCGTGACAAGCTGACCGAGCTGCAGTTAAGAGAACAGGCAGCCCGACTTGCCGCGGAGCAATTCGCCAATCAGCTGGTCGAGGTTCGAGCCGACGAAGCTGCACTCGCGACCAAGCTCAGCAAACCGCCGCAAAAGGCCGCCGCGTTACAGGCCGAGATAGCGCGTCTGGCGCAGGAAATCGAAGCGCTCGGCGCAGTCAATCTGGCTGCGCTCGAAGAGCTGACAACATCTCGCGAGCGCAAGGATTTCCTGGATGCACAGTCCGCCGACCTGACCGCGGCCATCACGACACTTGAAGACGCAATCCGCAAGATCGATCGCGAGACGCGCCAGATGCTGCAGCAGACCTTCGACGCGGTCAATATTCACTTTGGCCAGTTGTTTCCGAAGCTGTTCGGCGGCGGCGATGCGCGCCTGATCATGACCGGCGAAGAGATTCTCGACGCCGGCGTGCAAGTCATGGCGCAGCCGCCGGGCAAGCGCAACAGCACGATCCATCTGTTATCCGGTGGAGAAAAGGCGTTGACCGCAACCGCGCTCGTGTTCGCGCTATTCAAGCTGAATCCGGCGCCGTTCTGTCTGCTGGACGAAGTCGACGCTCCGCTCGACGACGCCAACACCGAGCGGTTTTGCCGCCTGGTCGAGTCGATGACCGACAACACCCAGTTCATGTTCATCACGCACAACAAGATCTCGATGGAGATGGCGCAGCAGCTGATCGGCGTCACGATGCAGGAACAAGGCGTCTCGCGCATCGTCGCGGTCGATATCGACAGCGCCGTGCGGCTGACCGCTGAAGCTGCGTAGGCTATGAATCAATTGCACTGGGTGCTGCTGGCGATCGCCGCAGTCCTGCTGCTCGCGCTTTATCTGCATGGCAAGTGGCAGGAGCGAAAGTCCGCGCGGCTCGAAGAAACGCAAAGCGATCTGGAAGCGGCGTCGCTCGAACGTCTGTTGCCTGCTCGCGCGGCTTCGCTGCGCAGCGCGCGCCAGGCCCCGGTTCGAATCGAACCAACGATGGGAATTTCGTCCGAGGCTCCTCCGGCTTCCAGTGAATCGTCCGGTGATGCGAGCGCGGATCAGACACAGCCCGTCGGTGGATGGGTTGAAGATGCGCTGCTCGACGCGATGCTCGAGCTGCGCTGCGTTCATGCGTTTGATGGGGTCGCCGCGCTCGAAGCGCGCGCGCAACTTGATCGGCTCGCGTTGCCGTTGCCGATTCACCTCGCGGTGTGGGACGGCAAGGCCGGACGCTGGACTCTGCCCGACCGGTTCGGCTTTTATTCCGAAATGCTGATCGCGGTGCAGCTGGCTACTCGACGCCATGCATTGGGCGAAATCGATGCATCGCGCTTCATCGCGGCTGTCCAGCAGATTGCGGTATCGATCGACGCCGACTTTGACCCGCCAGATGTAGGGCGTCTGGTGCAACGGTCGGCCGCGCTTGATGCGCTATGCGCGCGCTTCGACGTACAGATCACGCTGACGCTAGAAGCGTTGGCGCAGCCATGGAACAGCGTCGAGGTCGATGCAGCAGCGACCGATGCAGGCTTGACCGAAGTGGAGCGCGAGCGCTGGGAAAGACTGGACGACCAAGACCCAACGGCGCTGGTGCTGACTCCGACACCGTCGATGCCAACGCAGCGCCTGACGCTGATGCTGGACGTTCCGGGTTCGACCGCGAACCCGTCGCCGCTATCAATATTGTTTGCAACTGCGCATCAGCTTGCCGCGAAATTAAACGCCCGTGTAGTCGATGACAATGGTCGAACGGTCGAGCCCGGTGCGCAATCGGCCATCGAAGGCGAGCTCAATCAGCTGATCAGTGATATGCGCGCCGCGGCTATCGAGCCCGGGTCGCCGCGTGCGCGGCGCCTGTACGGAGATTAGCCAGCGATGGCGCGCGCCAAGCCGCCGCTCGAACAGGCGCGGCGCCTGCGTGAGCTGATTGCGCAGGCCGATCACGATTATTACCTGCTCGATCGGCCGTCGCTGCCCGACGCGGAATACGACCGCATGATGCGCGAGCTGCAGGCACTGGAAGCGGCGCACCCTGAGCTCGTCAGCGCCGATTCGCCGACGCAGCGGGTCGGCGGCGCGGCGAGCCGCGAGTTCCGGCAAGTGCAGCACGCGGCGCCGATGCTGTCGCTGAACAACGCATTCGACGAGACCGACGTCACCGCCTTCGAAACGCGCGCGCGCGACATGCTGTTGCGCGCGGGGCGAGCCGTCGAGCAAATCGAATACGCGTGCGAGCTGAAGTTCGATGGCCTCGCGGTCAACCTGCGCTATCAGCACGGCGAACTGGTGCTCGGCGCAACCCGCGGCGACGGCGCCCTCGGCGAAGACGTGACGGCGAACATTCGCACGATCCGTGCGATTCCGCTGCATCTGCGCGGGCGCGCGCCGGCGGTTCTCGAAGTGCGCGGTGAAGTAGTCATGTTCAATCGCGATTTTGAGCGCTTGAACGAGCGCCAGCGCGCTAAGGAAGAGCGCGAGTATGCGAACCCGCGTAACGCCGCTGCCGGCGCATTACGGCAGCTCGATCCGCGCATCACCGCCGAGCGCTCGTTGCGGTTTTTCTCGTACGGGCTGGGCGAGCTTCAGGGCGCCGATGAACCGCCCACTCACTCGGCGCTGCTCGACTGGTTAGTCAGCCTCGGCGTGCCGGTTGCGCGCGAACGGGCGGTCGTGCAAGGCATTGCTGGCTGTCTTCATTTCTATCAGGCAGTGGGCCAGCGACGCACCTCATTGCCGTATCAGATCGATGGCGTCGTTTACCGGCTCAACTCGCGCGCCGATCAGCAACAGCTGGGCTACGTGTCGCGCGCACCGCGCTTTGCGATTGCGCACAAATTTCCGGCGCAGGAGGCGATAACGCAGCTGGTCGGAATCGATATTCAGGTCGGCCGCACCGGCGCGCTGACGCCGGTGGCGCGGCTGACGCCGGTATTCGTCGGCGGCGCGACCGTCACCAACGCCACGCTGCATAACGAGGACGAGATTCGCCGCAAGGATGTCCGCATCGGCGATACCGTGATAGTGCGGCGCGCCGGCGACGTGATCCCGGAAGTCGTCGCTGTCGTTTCCGACCGCCGGTCGACCGACGCGAAGGTGTTCAAGATGCCGACGCGGTGCCCCGTATGTGGTTCGCGTGTATTTCGGGAGGAGGGCGAAGCGGTCGCCCGCTGCACCGGCGGTCTGGTTTGCGGCGCACAGCGCAAGCAGGCCTTGCTGCACTTCGCGAGCCGGCGCGCACTTGACATCGACGGGCTTGGGGACAAGATCGTCGATCAGCTCGTTGATAAAGGGCTAGTCCACACACCCGCCGATTTGTTCAAGCTCAGCGGTGATGCTTTGGCCAGACTCGACCGAATGGCCGGCAAGTCGGCAGCGAACCTAGTGGCGGCACTCGAGCGCGCGCGCAGCACGACGCTCGAGCGCTTCATTTTCGCGCTGGGCATCCGGCACGTCGGCGAATCCACCGCGCGCGATCTGGCGCGGTATTTCGGAAAGCTCGATCCGATCCTCGATGCGTCGGAGGAAGAACTGCTGCAGGTCCCCGATGTAGGGCCCATCGTCGCTGCAACGATTGCGCGTTTCTTTGCCGAATCACACAACCGCGAAGGGATTAAGCAGCTGCGCGCCGCCGGTGTCCACTGGGCGGATGCCAACCCGGTACGCAAGCCGGCCGGCGCGTTGGCCGGCAAGACGTTCGTTATTACCGGAACGCTGCCCACGCTGAAGCGCGACGATGCCAAAGCGATGATCGAAGCTGCCGGCGGCAAGGTGTCGGGCTCGGTGTCGAAGAAAACCGACTATGTCGTTGCCGGCGACGACACCGGCTCCAAGCTTGCAAGAGCACGCGAACTCGACGTGTCTATCATCGACGAAGCGAAGTTGCAGAAAATGTTGGGAGACTGATTTGTACGCAATCATCGGCGGCAGCGGGCTGGCCAAGCTGACAGCGCTGCAGAATCCGCGGCGCCAGGTGATGCGTACGCCCTATGGCGAACCATCGGGTGCACTGACGTTTGGCGAGTTTGCCGGTGCGGAGGTTGTCTTTCTCGCGCGTCATGGATACGGCCATACGCTCTCGCCGCACGAGATCAACTATCGCGCGAACATCTGGGCTTTGAAGGAATTGAAGGTCGAGGGGGTTATCGCGGTCGCCACTGTCGGCGGAATCCGCGCGGACCTGGCGCCGGGCACGCTGGTGCTGCCCGATCAGATCATCGACTACACGCACAGCCGCAAGAGCACGTTTTTCGAAGGCTCGGAAATGCCGGTGACTCACGTTGACTTCACGCAGCCGTATTCGCGTGCGCTGCGCGAGCGCTTGATCGCCGCCGCGGCCGCATGCAATGAGAAGGTCTACGACGGCGCGGTTTACGCGTGCACGCAGGGACCGCGGCTCGAAACCGCGGCCGAGATCGAGCGCATTGCACGCGCGGGTGGCGACGTCGTCGGCATGACCGGCATGCCCGAAGCGGCGCTGGCGCGTGAAAGCGGGCTCGAGTACGCGGCACTGGCGGTTGTGATCAATCACGCCGCCGGGCGCGGCGACAGCGTGCAGGCGATCAAGCTCGAAGAACTGGGCGAAGTGATGCACCAGAGCATCGTGCGCGCCGTGCGGATCCTGACCTCATTTTTTGGACGAGCGCCGTGATCAAAGAGATTCTGCGGATGGGCGATCCGCGGCTGCTCGAAGCGTCGCAAGCGGTGCGCGACATTGCCGCGCCCGAGCTGGCGCGGCTGGTCGACGACATGTTCGACACGATGCATGCTGCAAACGGTGCGGGGCTGGCGGCGCCTCAGATCGGCGTTCCGCTTCGCGTCGTGATCTTCGGCTACAGCGATCCCGACGCGCGCAACCCGCGCTATCCGGATGCCGATCCGGTGCCGCAAACGATCCTGATCAATCCGATCATCGATCTGCTGACCGAAGAGATCGAAGAAGGCTGGGAAGGATGCCTGTCGGTCCCTGGCTTGCGCGGTGTCGTTCCGCGCTGCGCGAAAATTCGCTACCGCGGAGTCGACCTGCAAGGAAAGGCGATCGATCGTGCCGTCGATGGCTTTCACGCGCGCGTCGTGCAGCACGAGTGCGACCATCTGGACGGCATTCTGTATCCGATGCGGGTGCGCGACTTCTCCCGCTTCGGTTACACCGATATCTTGTTTCCCGAAATGGCCGACGCCGACGATTGAAGCGGCGACGCAAGCGCGTCCAGCAGATCGCTTTCGATTGCAAGCTGACCTTTGCCGGAGTCGAGCTTGGCGCCGGACACCAGAAACACGTCTTCCGCGCGCTCGCCTAGCGTCAGTATCTTCGCGGTGTGTACATCAAGCTCGTGCTGAGCCAGCACGCGCGCAATCGAGTACAGCAGTCCCAGCCTGTCGGTTGCGACAACCGATAGCAGATAGCGTGAGCCGCGCTCGTCGGGCTGCAGCTGCACACTCGGCGAAACCGGGAACTGGCGGGACTGGCGCGACTGCCGATAGCGCGCGGCGGGCGCGGACGGCGGCAGCTCGTGTTCTTTCGAAATCCACTCCGCGAGCTCATGCTCGATCTGGCTCAGCAGCTCGCGGTAGTGGCGCGCGCGGCCATGATCGGTGACCAAAAACGTGTCGAGTGCATAACCGTGGCGCGTGGTGTGCACGCGCGCGTCGAGAATGCTCAGGCTGCGGCTGTCGAAGTAGCCGCAAACGCGGGCGAACAGGCCTTGCTGATCTTTGACGTAGATCAGCACTTCGGCGCCTTCGCCAATGCGGGCCAGGCGCGCGCGCACGATCGGCCGCTCGGCCTCGACCTTGCTGAACAGCGACCGTGTATGCCACGCAATGTCCTGCGCGCTGTGGCGCAGAAAGTAGACGACGTCCAACTGCTGCCACAGTGCATCGCGCGCCGAGTCGGACAGGCCATATAACCGCAGAATGCGCAGTGCTTCCTGTTTGCGACCTTCGAGTACCGCGGTCGGCGCCACCGTTCCGCCGCCGAGCAGCCGGCGTGTCGAACGGAACAGATCTTCGAGCAACTTGCCCTTCCATGCATTCCAGACCTTCGGGCTGGTGCCGCGTATGTCGGCGACCGTCAACAGATAGAGCGCGATCAGCGTGCGCTCGTCCTTGACGCGCGCCGCGAAACGCTCGATCACCGCGGGATCGGCCAGGTCCTGTTTCTGCGCGACTTGCGACAGCGACAAATGCTGCGCTACCAGAAAGTCGACCAACGCGGTATCGGCGCGGTCGAGTCCGTGCTCGCGGCAGAATCGCCGCGCGTCGCGGCTGCCGAGATCGCTGTGATCGCCGCCGCGCCCTTTGGCGATGTCGTGAAAAATCGCCGCGATATAAAGCAGCCAGGGCCTGTCGAAATCCGCCATCAACTGGCTGCACAGCGGATACTCGTGCGCGTGCTCGGACAGCGTGAACCGCCGCAGGTTGCGCAGCACCTGCAGGATGTGCTGATCGACCGTGTAGACATGAAACAGATCGTGCTGCATCTGCCCGACGATGCGGCGGAAGACGGGAAGGTAGCGCCCGAGCACCGACAAATCGTTCATGCGGCGCAGCTCGTGCAGCACGCCCTTCGGCTGCTGCAGCAGCGCGATAAACGTCGCGCGATTGGCCGGGTTGCGCCGGTAGCCCGTGTTGACCTTGACGCGCGCGTGCCATAGCGCGCGCATCAATTGCGCCGACATGCCTTTCAGCTCGCGGTGCTGCGCCATCAGTAAAAACGCGCGCAGAATTCCGTTCGGGTCGTGCTCAAGCGCAGTGGGCGCGGTCAGATCGAGCAGTTCGTTGCGAACAACGAACGTTGCATCGAGCGGACGCGCTTCGCTTTGCTCGCGGCCGAAAAGCCGGTGCTCGATGTTCTGCAGAAGAATCGTGTTCATCTGCGTCACCACCTTCGCGGCGCGGTAGTACTGCTGCATCAAGACTTCGCTTGAGCGGCACTGCGCGGTCTGGTGAACTCGGCTCAACTGAGCCACCGCATCCTGCACGTCGAATACCAGGCGGTCTTCGCGGCGCCCAGTCACCAAGTGCAGCCGCGCGCGGATTTCCTTGATGCGGCGCTCGCTGCGACGAATGATCAAAGCTTCTTCAGTAGTAATGAATCCTCGCCGCGCAAGCTCGACCCAGCTCGCGCCAAAACCCCCGGCACGCGCCACCCACACCACCACCTGCAGATCGCGCAGCCCTCCGGGTCCTTCCTTGACGTTGGGCTCGAGGCTGTAAGGAGCCTCGTCGTACTTGATATGCCGCTGCTGCTGCTCGAGCAGCTTGGCGCGAAAGTAGGCCTCGCGGTCCAGCGACTCGACGACCGCTCGCGAAAAGGCGGTGTAACGCGAGCGCGAACCGACCAACAGCCGCGATTCGAGCATTGCCGTCAATACGGTGATGTCGCGCCGCGCCTCGGCGATGCATTCATCGAGCGTGCGTACGCTGTGTCCCAGCGGCAGGCCAAGATCCCATAACAGGCTGACCAGATTTTCGATCGTGCGCGCGTCGGCGTCGGTTGCCGGCTCGTTGAGCAAAATCAGAACGTCGACGTCGGAGTGCGGGAACAGTTCGCCGCGGCCGTAACCGCCTACGGCGATCAGCACCGCACGCGATGTGATGCCACTTGCTTCGGCCACCTCGCGCAGCAGGCCGTCAACCGAGCGCGAGAGTCCGCGCAGCAGCCCGTCGACCGAGCCGCGTGCGTTAAAACGCTTGATCAGGACATCGCGTTCTTGCCGCCACCGGTCGCGCAGCTTGAATGCGACGTCATTCATGCAGCGGTCAGGCAGGGGCGTGATCTTGCTCGCGCGTCTCTGATCTTTCCTGAACAAACGCGGGCACGGCGGGGGATCCCGCCGAAAGCGTCAACACTTCGAATCCGGAATCGGTGACCAGCACTGTGTGCTCCCACTGCGCCGACAGCGAGTGGTCCTTGGTCACGATGGTCCAGCCGTCCGACAACTCCTTGATTTCGCGCCGCCCGGCATTGATCATCGGCTCGACAGTGAAGATCATCCCGGTTGTCAGCGCCTCCAGCGTGCCCGGCTTGCCGTAGTGCAGGATCTGCGGCTCTTCGTGAAATTTGCGGCCGATGCCATGACCGCAGAATTCGCGCACGACGCTGTAACCGTTCTGTTCGGCGTGCACCTGGATCGCGTGACCGATATCGCCGATCGTCGCACCCGACCGAACCTGCGCAATGCCTAGCCACATGCAGTCGTACGTCACGTCGCTCAGGCGGCGCGCCGCGATCGACGGCTCGCCAACAAAGTACATGCGGCTGGTGTCGCCGTGGAACCCGTCCTTGATGACCGTCACGTCGATGTTCAGCACGTCGCCGTTCTTCAGCGCCTTGTCACCGGGTATCCCGTGGCACACCTGGTGGTTCACCGAAGTGCAAATAGCTTTCGGAAAGGGTCGATATCCTGGCGGCGCGTAGTTCAGCGGCGCAGGCACGGTCTGCTGCACCTGCGTCATGTATTCGTGGCAAAGCCGGTCGAGCTCGCCCGTGGTAACGCCGGATTTGACGTACGGAGCAACATAATCGAGGACTTCCGCGGCGAGCCGCCCGGCCACGCGCATTCCGGCGATGTCTTCGGCAGTCTTGATCACAATGGCCATGGAGCGAGTCTTTGCGGCTAAGTTCGCTATAATATCCGGCTACTTGCGGCCCCGGTCGCCGAAGATCGTCTGATTTCGACGCGAGATCGCAAGAATTCACGCACGGCATCCCCAAGGTGCGGGCCAAAGCCTCAAAAGTCCAGCCCGCCTTGATGTCCGTGCCGGATCTAACCTTGGAGAACGTTAATGTCGGTCACGATGCGTCAAATGCTGGAAGCTGGGGTCCACTTCGGACACCAGACCCGTTTCTGGAATCCGAAAATGGCACCGTTCATTTTCGGCCACCGCAACAAAATCCACATCATCAACCTCGAGCGCACGCTCGATCAGTTTCAGGCCGCCACCAAGTTCGTTCGTCAGTTGGCCAGCAATCGCGGCACGATTCTGTTCGTCGATACCAAGCGCCAGGCGCGCGATACGATCGTCGAGGAAGCGCAGCGGGCCGGGATGCCGTTCGTCGACCAACGCTGGCTCGGCGGCATGCTGACCAACTTCAAGACTGTCAAGGTGTCGATCAAGCGGCTGAAGGAAATGGAGCAGATCGTCGCCGACAACGGCACCGAGCGCATGTCGAAAAAAGAGGCGCTCGATTTTCAGCGCGAAATCGAAAAGCACAACAAGGCGATCGGCGGCATCAAGGACATGAATGCGCTGCCTGACGCGCTGTTCGTGATCGACGTCGGCTATCACAAGATCGCGATCCTGGAAGCCGCGAAGCTCGGCATTCCGGTGGTAGCCATCGTCGATACCAATCACTCGCCGGAGAACGTCGCGTACGTGATTCCGGGCAACGACGACTCGAGCCGTGCGGTGCGGCTATACGCGCGCGGCATCGCCGATGCGGTCCTCGAGGGCAAGGCGGCAGCATTGCAGGGAGTCGTGCAGGCGGCGGCGAACGATAGCGACGAAGAGTTCGTCGAAGTCAACGAAGCACAATGAGCGAAGCGCAGTAGGCGGTGGATAGTCGAGGCTTGGAAGGGGCGTAAGCCCCTTTTTTGTAGAGAAGACTGGAGAGTTGCGTGATGGCGGAAATAACCGCGGCGATGGTCAAGGAACTGCGCGAGAAGACCGACGCGCCGATGATGGAGTGCAAGAAAGCCCTGACCGAGGCCGGCGCCGACATGGCCAAGGCTGAAGAGATCCTGCGTGTCAAGCTTGGCAATCGGGCGCACAAGGCCGCGTCGAGAGTTGCCGCCGAGGGAGTCGTTGCGATCGATATCAATGGCGCAGGCAAAATCGGCGCGATCGTCGAGCTGAACTCCGAGACCGACTTCGTCGCGAAGAATGCGGATTTCATCCAATTTGCCACCGATCTGGCAAAGCTCGTAACAGCAAGGGACCCGACCGACTTGCAGGCTTTGTCGTCACTGCCGCTGGGCAGCGGCACGGTGGAAGCAGTCCGCACCGCCTTGATCGGCAAGATCGGCGAGAATATTTCGATCCGACGCTTCGCGCGCGTCGACGCCGAGGGGACGTTGGCAAGCTACATCCATGGTGGAAGCAAGATCGGCGTGCTGGTCGATATTATCGGCGGCAATTCCAGTCTCGCGAGAGACTTGGCCATGCATATCGCGGCCAGCAAACCCAAGTCGCTTGACGCCGCTGGCGTGCCGGCCGACCTGCTCGACACCGAGCGCCGGATTGCGATCGAAAAGGCGCGCGAAGCAGGCAAGCCAGAAGGCATGCTGGAGAAGATTGCCGAGGGCACCGTGCAAAAGTATTTGCGCGAAGTCACGCTGCTCGGGCAGGTTTTTGTTAAAGCCGACGATGGCAAGCAAACGATTGAGCAGCTGCTGAGAGCTAGCAGCGCCCGCGTCAGCCGCTTCGTGCTTTACGTCGTCGGCGAGGGAATCGAACGAAAGCAGTCGGATTTCGCCGCTGAAGTCGCTGCCATGGCGACGGCGCGCGGCTGAAGGTAGCCCCAATCGGATGTCAGCCAACGATGCATCGATGAACAGCGGCGCGTCGCCGGCTTACCGGCGCGTGCTGCTGAAGCTATCGGGCGAGGCGCTGATGGGTGACGACGCCTTTGGCATCAACCGTGCGACGGTCGACGCGATGGTGTCCGACCTAAGCGAAGTGGTTCGCCTCGGAGTCGAGGTGGCGGTAGTGATCGGCGGCGGCAACATCTTCCGCGGCGTGGCGCTCGGCGCGGAAGGCATGGATCGCGCAACTGCCGATTACATGGGGATGATGGCGACCATCATGAATGCGATGGCGCTGCAGGATGCGCTGCGCCGTGCAGGTGTTGAGGCGCGTGTGCAGTCAGCGTTGAACATCGAAGCAGTGGTGGAGCCGTATATTCGCCCCAAGGCGTTGCGCTACCTGGAGGAGGGCAAGATCGTGATCTTCGCCGCCGGCACCGGTAACCCGTTCTTCACGACGGATACTGCCGCCGCGCTGCGCGGCGCAGAGATCGGAGCGCAGATCGTGCTGAAGGCGACTAAGGTTGACGGCGTCTATTCAGCCGATCCGAAGAAGGATCCGAAGGCGACCCGCTACTCGACGATCACTTTCGACGAAGCGCTTAATCGCAAGCTACAGATCATGGACGCCACGGCGTTCGCACTGTGTCGCGACCAGAAGCTGCCGATCAAGGTGTTCAATATTTCCAAACGCGGCGCGCTGAAACGCGTCGTGCTGGGCGAAGACGAGGGCACGCTGGTTCATGTTTAACGGCTAATTTGGAGATGAGCCGATGAGCATCGCAGAGATTCAAAAATCGATCGAGCAGAAAATGCAGAAATCGGTCGAGGCGCTGAAGCATGACTATGCAAAGGTGCGAACCGGCCGCGCGCACATCGGATTGCTCGATCACATCCAGGTCGACTATTACGGCTCGATGATGCCGCTGAATCAGGTCGCGCAGGTCGGTCTTGGCGACGCTCGCACCATCACGATCCAGCCGTGGGAAAAGAAGATGATTCCGGTCGTTGAAAAGGCGATCCGCGAGTCGGACCTCGGGCTTAATCCCGCCACCAGTGGTGACATCGTGCGTGTGCCGATGCCGCTGCTGACGGAGCAGCGCCGCAAGGAGCTTGTGAAAGTAGTCAAGCACGAAGGCGAAAACGCGAAGATCGCGGTTCGCAATCTGCGCCGCGATGCGAATCACCACGTCAAGGAAATGCTGAAGAACAAGGAAATTTCCGAGGACGACGATCGCCGCGCCGAAGAAGCGATCCAGAAGCTGACGGATCGTTACGTGGCCGAGATCGACAAGCTCGGCGCGGACAAGGAAAAAGAGGTGATGACCGTTTGAGTGCCGGGTCATCATTGACGACTTCTACTGCCGTGCGCACGCATACCTCCCAGACCAGCTCCAAGCCGGCACGCCGGATTCCGCGCCATGTCGCAATCATCATGGACGGCAACGGCCGCTGGGCGGTGGCGCAGGGCAAGCCGCGCGTGGCGGGCCATGCGCGAGGTGTCGACGCGGTGCGCACTACGCTGCAAGCGTGCGGCGAGCGCGGCGTCGAATATCTGACGCTGTTTATTTTCAGCTCCGAGAACTGGCGTCGTCCGGCTGACGAGGTGTCGACGCTGATGAAGCTTTTTGTGTTTGCCCTACAGCGCGAGATCGACAAGCTGCTCGAACTCGGGGTGCGCCTGCGTGTAGTCGGCGACCGGGCCGGGTTCGACCCCGAACTAAAGCGCTTGATCGTCGAATCCGAACGCCGCACTGAGGCCAACACCAAGCTTCATCTGACTGTGTGCGCCGACTACGGTGGTCGCTGGGATATCGCACAGGCAGCTAGCAAAGCGGCGAATGCGCAGCTGGAATCCGGCGCGCAGTCGGTGACTCTTTCCGAATCCGAAATCGAATCCCATCTGGCCTTGTCGTTCGCGCCCGAGCCCGATCTGCTGATTCGCACCGGCGGCGAGAAGCGCATCAGCAATTTTCTGCTGTATCAACTTGCGTACACCGAGTTCTATTTTTGCGATGTGCTGTGGCCGCGCTTCGACGCCGTCGAGCTCGATCGCGCCTTCGACTGGTTTGCGAGCCGGCAGCGCCGATTCGGCATGACCGGCGAACAACTGGACGGGCGCAAGCCAATCGCCGATGCCGCCTGAGGAGCGTTCGAGGCGGCGGTGCTGAGGCAGCGCATCACCACCGCGCTGGTGCTTGGCTTCATCGCGATCGGCGCAATGCTCTGGTCGGGGTCTGCGTTCGCGGTTGTCGTCACGGTGTTGCTGGGCCTGGCGCTGACCGAATGGCTGCAACTGGCCGGCGCCCCGCGTCCTGGATCCACGATGCTGGCGGTATTCGTCAGCGCGGTATTGCTGGTGCTGATCTTCGCGTCCTCGAACGCCGTCGGCGCCGTGGTATTGCCGCTGAGTACGCTGGCCGTGGCCATCTGGCTGGCGATCGCGGTCGCGCTGACCCGCGCCGCCGTGATCGGGAAGCGGCTGCCGCGTACGGCTAGCATCGTGCTTGCCGCCGTCTTGGTTTTGGCTGCGTGGTTTGCGTTGATGCGGTTGCTGTCGCAGGGAATTCTGATGTTGCTTTCGGTCTTGTGCATCGTTTGGATCGCTGACACCGCGGCCTACTTCAGCGGCCGCGCCTTCGGTCGCCGGAAGCTGGCGCCGCACATCAGCCCCGGCAAGACGTGGGCCGGTGTCGTCGGTGCGATGGTCGCCGTGGTGCTGGTCGCGATTGCGGTCCATCAATTCATTCCCGGCACGTCGCTGTATTCGAACGAACTATTTGCGGCGATCGGCCCGCTGTGCGCTCCGCTGGTGCTGGCATTGCTGGTGGTGCTGTCAATCGTGGGTGACTTGTTCGAGAGCCTGCTGAAGCGGCAGGCGGGCGTGAAGGACAGCGGCCAGCTGCTGCCGGGCCATGGCGGGGTGCTCGACCGTGTCGATGCGATGGTGCCGGTATTGCCTTCGGCAGTGGTCGTTCAGTGGCTGATTCGGTGAGCAGCGCGATGAACGGCAGCGCACGCAGCGTGACAATCCTCGGCGCGACCGGCTCGATCGGCGCCAGCGCTCTCGACGTGATCGCGCGTCACCCGCACCGCTATCGGGTGCATGCCGTGACCGCGCACTCGAACGTCGACAGTCTGGCCGACATCGCGGCGCGGGTCGATGCCGATGTTGCTGTGATTGCCGATCCGGCGTTCGAGCGTCCGCTGCGCGATGCGCTGCGGGCACGCGGTGCTCATACGAACGCGCGCGCGGGACGCCCGGCGTTGGTCGATGTGGCGCGTGCGCCTGAATCTGACACCGTGCTGGCGGCGATTGTCGGTTCGGCCGGACTCGAATCAACGCTCGCTGCAGCCGAGGCCGGCAAGCGGTTGTTGCTTGCCAACAAGGAGGCGATCGTGTGCGCCGGCGCCCTGTTACTGGCGGCGGTTAAGCGCGGTGGCGGGATGCTGTTGCCGGTCGACAGCGAACACAACGCTATTCATCAATGCCTGTCCGGGGTCAGCAAATCGGAACGCGACAGTGCGCGGCTGGTGCTGACCGCATCCGGCGGGCCCTTCCTGAACCGCACCGATCTGGACGGTGTGACGCCCGACGAAGCGTGCGCGCATCCGAAATGGGTGATGGGGCGCAAGATTTCGGTCGATTCCGCGACGCTGATGAACAAGGGACTCGAAGTGATCGAAGCGAGTTGGCTGTTCGGCATGCCCGCCGATCGCATCGACATCGTGATTCATCCGCAGAGCGTGATTCACTCGATGGTCGAATTCAGCGACGGCTCGGTGCTGGCGCAGATGGGAACGCCTGACATGCGGACTCCGCTTGCATATGCACTGGCGTGGCCGGAACGCATTGCCAGCGGCGCGCGCCGACTCGATTTTCTCAGCGCCGGACCGTTGACGTTCGAGGCGCCGGACCGGCGCCGTTTTCGCTGCCTCGAATACGCCTACGCCTCGCTTGCCCGCGGCGGCGCCGCGAGTGTCGTGTTGAACGCCGCCAACGAAATCGCGGTCCAAGCGTTTCTGCAGCAGCAGCTGCGCTTCACCGAAATCGCCCCGACGATCGAACAGATGCTCGATACCTACGACCCGCCGCCGCCGAACGACATCGACGACGTGCTGCAGGTCGACCTCGAGGCGCGTGCAAGAACGCGTGAGCTGCTGGTGGAGCGCGTGCAATGACACTGCTGACCGCCATCGCCGCGTTCCTGGTCACGCTCGGCATCCTGGTCGTGATCCACGAGTACGGCCACTATTGGGTTGCGAAGAAGTCAGGCGTCAAGGTGCTGCGTTTTTCGATCGGCTTCGGGCGCCCGCTCGCGCGCTGGGTGCGCGGGGCCGATCGCACCGAATGGGTCGTCGCTGCGCTGCCGCTGGGCGGTTACGTGCGCATGCTCGACGAGCGCGACCCCGAATGTCTGCCGATCGCAGCAGCCGACCTGCCGCGTGCGTTCAATCGTCAGCCGGTGTGGAAGCGAATCGCGATCGTGCTCGCGGGGCCGGCCGCCAATCTGCTGCTTGCCGTCGCGGTGTACTGGTTCCTCAGCGTGGTCGGCGTATTCGAACCGAATGCGGTCGTCGGGATACCGCCGCCCGCCAGCGCCGCGGCGCGTGCAGGCTTGATGGCCGGCGACACCGTGGTGCAGGTGGCGGGCAATCCCGTGCGTTCCTGGAACGAGCTGCGCTGGCTGCTGTTGCAGCGAGCCGTGTCGACCGCGCCGATTGCGCTCGAAGTTGAGGGCAGTGACAAACGGCGCCGCGAGCTGACGGTGCAGCCATCGGCAGTGGCGCCGGAAGATCTCGATGGCGACCTGATCGGCCGCATGGGCTTCGTCTTGTTTCAAGGGCCGACGCGCATAGGGCAGGTCACCGAAGCGAGTCCCGCATTTGTGGGCGGTCTTCGTCCCGGGGATCGCGTGGTCTCCGTCAACGGCGAGCCGATCGCAACGGCGGAGCGTCTGCGCTCGCTGATCCGGGCGTCGGCCGACCAACCGATCGAGCTCTCGATCGAGCGTGAAGAGAGGTCGATTCGGCTGCAGGTCACGCCGGCACGCGTCACCGACGACAAGGGCAATTATTTTGGGCGTATCGGCGCGGAGTTGAGCGACCGCTTGCCGCCGATCAAAGTGCAATACGGCCCCCTCGAAAGCATTCCACGCGCGGTGCAGAAGACAGCGGACACGGCGGTGTTCTCGCTGAAGATGCTGGGCAAGATGCTGACCGGCGAAGCGTCGTGGAGAAATTTGTCGGGCCCGGTGACGATTGCCGACTACGCGGGGCAAACTGCGCGTATCGGGCTCGCTGCGTTCCTTGGATTCTTGGCGTTGGTGTCGATCAGCCTGGCCGTATTGAATCTTCTTCCGATCCCAATGCTCGATGGCGGACACCTCCTGTATTATCTAATTGAAATTTTCAAGGGCAGCCCGCCTGCAGATTGGGTCGTCGAGTGGGGGCAACGCGCTGGCGTTGCATTGCTTGGACTTCTTACCGTGCTGGCGCTATACAACGACGTGTTGCGGCTGCTTTCCTGAGTTTAAAAAATAGTGCGGGGACAGTCAGTTGAATCGCCGCGTTGAGCGCCGGCGCAGCAAGCTTGCAACTTTGCGTCCGGCTTTGCGCCATCTTGCAGCGGCTGTTGTCGCCACCTGGTGCGTGTCCGCCTCGGCACAGGAATTTGTCGTGCGCGACATCCGGGTTGAGGGCGTGCAGCGGACCGAGGCCGGCACCGTCTTTTCCTACCTGCCGATCCGCGTCGGCGATCGGTTTGACCCCGAGCGCGGCACGCAGGCAATCCGCGCGTTGTACGCAAGCGGCTTGTTCAAGGACGTACGGCTCGAAGTCGACGGCGACGTGCTGGTCGTGATCGTCGACGAGCGTCCGGCCATTTCCGCGATTGACTTGACGGGAGTGACCGAGTTCGAAAAGGACACGGTGCTGAAGTCGCTGCGCGACGTCGGCCTCGCCGAAGGCCGCATCTTCGATCGGTCGCTGCTCGATCGCGCCGAACAGGAATTGCGCCGGCAATATCTGTCGCGCGGTTTATATGGTGTCGACGTCAAGACGACGGTGACCCCGATCGAGCGAAACCGTGTCAACGTATCGATCGCGGCGATCGAAGGCGAGATCTCGCGCATTCGTTCGATTGCGTTTAGTGGCAACACCGTGTTCAGTGATGGCACGCTACGCGGCCAGATGGAGCTTTCAACTCCGAATTGGCTGTCGTGGTACACGAAGCGCGATCAATACTCACGGCAAAAGCTGTCGGCTGATCTCGAAAGCGTACGGTCGTACTACCTGAACCGCGGTTACCTCGATTTCAAGATCGATTCGGTGCAAGTGTCGATCAGCCCCGACAAGCGCGACATTTTCGTGTCGATCAACGTCACGGAGGGCGACCGTTACACCGTCTCCGGCGTCAAGCTGACCGGCGAGCTGCTCGGCCTCGATGACGAGATGCTGCCGCTGGTCGACATCAAGCCCGGTGAGGTCTTCAGCGCCGAGCGCATCAACGCGGTGGCCAAGCGTGTCACCGACCGCATGAGCACGCTCGGTTATGCATTTGCCAGCGCCAATCCCAATCCCGAGGCGGACCGCGAAAAACGCACGGTCGCGTTCACGATCGTCGTCGACCCGGGCCGCCGCGTGTACGTGCGACGCGTCAACATCGCGGGCAACAATCGAACGCGCGATGAAGTAATTCGCCGTGAAGTCAGGCAATACGAAAGCGCCTGGTTTGATTCGGACCGGGTGCGACTCTCACGCGACCGCATCGACCGGCTCGGCTTCTTCGAATCGGTCACCGTCGAGACACCGGCGGTGCCTTCGGCGCCGGATCAGGTCGACGTCAACGTGACCGTGAAGGAGCGCGCAACCGGCAACATCCAGGTCGGCGCTGGGTATTCGAGCGCCGAGGGCCTGGTGTTGAGTGGCGGTATTGCGCAGCAAAACCTGTTTGGCTCGGGCAATGCGCTGTCGCTCGAGATCAACACCAGCAAAGCGAACCGTGTAATCGCGCTGGCGCACACCGATCCGTACATAACGCCCGAGGGCATCAGTCGCTCGGTGGAGCTGTTTGACCGCAAGTCCGACCTGGCCCAGCTGGGCCTGTCGAGCGTCGGTTATTCGACGCTGGGCGGCGGTGTCGTGTTCGGCGTGCCGTTCACTGAATTTGACCGCGTCTTCTTCGGGCTGCGCTACGAAAAGACCAAGATTGACCTGACGGTATTTTCACCGCTGCGCTACGTCGAGTATGTCGAACAGTTCGGTGCGAGGTCGGATTCGCTGGCGCTGACGGTCGGCTGGTCGCGCGACGATCGCGACAATCTGCTGGTGCCGACGCGCGGGCGTTACCAGCGCGCGTTCAGCGAGATTGGGCTGCCGGCGCTCGACTTGCAGTACTACCGGCTGAGCTACCAGTTTCAGCAATATTTTCAGTTCTTCCCGCGCGTGACCTTCGCATTCAACGGCGAGATCGGGTATGGCGACGGTTACGGCGGCAAGCCCTATCCATTCTTCAAGAACTACTACGTCGGCGGCATCGGCAGCGTGCGCGGGTTCGAAACCGGCAGTCTCGGCCCGCGCGATGTGGACGGCAGCTCGCTCGGGGGCAACCGCCGGCTGAATTTTGCGTTCGAGGCGTACTTGCCGATCCCTGGCGCCGATCGCACGCTGCGCGCGTTGTCATTCGTCGACGCGGGGCAGGTGTGGGGGCTGAGCGTGCGGCGCGACAGCTCGGGTACGCCGATCCTCGTCAACGGGCGCCCGCAGTACGAGGACGAGCGAATCGACCTGGGCAACCTGCGCTATTCGGTCGGCGTCGGCGTCGCCTGGATTTCGCCGCTCGGCCCGCTCAGACTATCTTTTGCCTATCCGCTGAATAAAAAGAGCGAAGACCGGCTGCAGCGCTTTCAATTCCAGATCGGCACCGGATTCTGATATGCGAGAATCTTTTGCTTCCGAGGAGGCAACATCGATGTTTGAAACGTGGCGAAAAATTTTGAAAGCGACGTGCGCCGCCACGCTGATCGCGAGCGCGTCCGTCGCGATAGCGCAGGACTTCAAGATCGGGGTGGTTAATCCAGAGCGACTGCTGCGCGAATCGACACCGGCCCGCGCCGCGCTGCAAAAACTGGAGGGCGAATTTTCGAAGCGTCAGAAAGATGTCGAAGACACCGGCACGCGGCTGAAGGCAACGGCAGAGCGATTCGAAAAGGATTCGCCGGTGATGACCGAAACCGATCGGGGTCGCCGCCAACGCGAGCTTGCAGAGCTCGATCGCGACTTTCAGCGCAAACAGCGCGAGTTTCGCGAAGACCTCAATCAACGCCGCAACGAAGAGATGCAGGGTTTGGTAGAGCGCAGCAACCGCATCATTCGGCAGATTGCCGAGCAGGAAAAATTCGACCTGATCGTGCAGGAAGCTGTCTACTTCAACCCCCGCGTCGACATCACCGAGCGAGTTTTGCGGGCGCTCAATAACACCAAGTAATCCGGCATGACGGTCAGTGTGTCGCTGGCCGACTTGAACAGCGCGGTTACCGAGCGCTCTGGCGGGCGGCTGGCGGCAACGATTGTCGGCTCCAGCGACATTAAGCTGAGCGGCGTGGCCGCGCTCGAATCCGCCCTACGTTCCGATCTCGCGTTTCTCGCCAACCCTCTATATCGCGCGGACGCGTTGACTACGCAGGCGGGTGCGATCGTTCTCAACTCGGCTGATCGCGACGCTTTACAGGCACAGTCGGCACCGTTCACCGCGTCGCTGACAGCGCTCGCGGTGTGCGAGCATCCCTACGCGTGGTTTGCATTCGCAGCGCAAGTATTGAAACCCACGGCGCCGCTGAAACCCGGCGTCGCAACTGGCGCCCACGTCAGCAGCGGCGCGCGAGTGCATCTGAGTGCGCGCGTCGACGCCGGCGCGACCGTCGGCGAGGGTGCAGCCATCGGCGCCGGTGCATGGATCGGTGCCGGCGCAGTGATCGGCGCCCGGTCCGTCGTCGGAGAAGGCGCACACATCCACCCGCGCGCCGTGGTGCTCGACGATTGCAAGCTCGGAGCGCGCTGCGTGGTCCATAGCGGCGCGGTCATCGGCAGCGACGGCTTCGGCTTTGCTCCGCTCGATGGACGCTACATCAAGATTCCGCAAGTTGGCACCGTCGTCATCGGTGACGACGTCGAGATCGGCGCCAACACAACTATCGATCGCGGCGCGATGGGCGCCACGTTGATCGAAGACGGAGTCAAGCTCGACAATCAGATACAGATCGCGCATAACTGCGTGATCGGAGCGCACACGGTGATCGCCGCGTGCGTGGGCATCGCCGGCAGCACGACCATCGGAAAGGGTTGCCGCATCGGTGGCGCGGCGATGATTGCCGGCCATCTGAAGATTCCCGACGGCTCGAGCATCGGCCCGGCGACAGTGGTGCCCAGTACGATCAGCGAAACGGGGCATTACACCGGCTTCTTTCCGATCATGAAGCACCGCGACTGGGAACGCGCGGCGGCGGTGGTGCGCAACCTGCCCGAGCTGCGCAGCCGTTTGCGGCAGCTCGAAGCAGAGCGCAGACAGGCAGAATCGAAAACGGAAAAATGAATTGATGAACATCCAGCAGATTCTGGAAACGCTGCCGCACCGGTATCCGTTCGTGCTGGTTGATCGCGTGCTCGAGATCGTCGCTGGCGAGCGCATCGTCGCGCTGAAGAACGTGACGATCAACGAGCCGTACTTTGTCGGCCATTTCCCACGGCTGCCGGTGATGCCCGGCGTGATGATCATCGAGGCACTCGCGCAGGCGGCCGCGCTTCTGACGTATCAGACGCTGAACCTGAAACAGGGCGACGGCACGTTGTTCTACTTCGCCGGCATCGACGGCGCGCGCTTCAAGCGGCCGGTGTCACCGGGCGATCAGTTGCGGCTTGAAGTCGAAATGGTCCGCGTGATGCGCGGCATCGGCAAGTTCAGGGCGCGCGCGCTGGTCGATTCAACCGTGGTGGCCGAAGCCGAGCTGATGTGCGCGTATCGGAACGGAATCCAGGAGCGCGCCAACCGCGTTGGAAACGACGAGCGTGAGGCCCAGTAGTTGCGCGCGCACGCTACCGCAGTCATCGATCGCGCGGCGCAAATCGCGGATGACGTCGAAGTCGGGCCGTACTGCGTGGTCGGCGCCGGTGTAAAGATCGGCGCGGGCTCGGTGCTGAAATCGCACGTGGTGATCGGGGGCCGCACCACGATCGGCCGCAACAATCGCTTCTTTCCGTTCTGTGCGATCGGCGGCGTACCGCAGGACAAGAAATACGCCGGTGAAGACACCGAGCTCATGATCGGTGACGACAACACCGTGCGCGAGTCATGCACGATCAGTCTCGGTACGGCGGGCGGCGGCGGCGTTACGCGCATAGGACGCGACAACTGGATCATGGCGTCAGTTCACATCGCCCACGACTGCGTGGTCGGCGACCACACGATTCTCGCCAACAATGCAACGCTCGCCGGGCACGTGACGCTCGGTGATTGGTCAATCCTGGGCGGCATGGTGGCGGTTCATCAGTTCTGCGCGGTGGGTGCGCACGCGCTGGCTGCGGGCGGATCGATCGTGCTGCGCGATATCCCGCCGTACGTGATCTGCAGCGGCAATCCCGCCGAGCCGCACGGCATCAACTCCGAGGGATTGAAGCGGCGCGGTGTCGATGCGGACACGATCAAACTGTTGCGGCGCGCGTACAAGACGCTGTATCGCGAAGGATTGACGGTTGCCGATGCGGTCACCGCGCTTGGAAAGCTCGCCGAAGAAAATCCACCTTCGGCCGCGGCGATCGAGGTGCTGAAAACGTTCGTACAGAGCTCGCAGCGCGGCATCGTGCGTTGATGTGCGCCGCGCGCACGATCGTCTTTGCCGCAGGGGAGTCATCCGGGGATCTGCTGGCGGCGCCTGTCGTGTCCGAACTACGGCAGCGCGCCTCTGACGTGCGCTGCGCCGGCATCGGCGGCGACCGCATGATCGCGGCCGGGTTCGACGCCTGGCACCACGTACGCGAATTGTCGGTGCGCGGATATGTCGAAGTGATAAGGCATTTGCCACGCCTGCTGCGCTTGCGCAGCGCGCTGCGCGAGCGCGTGATCGCAACCAAGCCGCAGGTGTTTGTCGGCGTCGACGCGCCGGACTTCAATCTGGCGCTGGAAGAACAGCTGCGAGGGCAGGGTGTTCCGACGGTGCACTTCGTCAGCCCGTCGATCTGGGCCTGGAGAAGCGAACGCATCGACCAGATCGGGCGCGCGGTGGATCGCATGCTGCTCGTCTTTCCGTTCGAGCAGAAAATTTATGACGATGCCGGAATTCCGGCGACCTACGTCGGCCATCCGCTCGCCAGCATCATTCCGATGATTCCGGACGCAGCCGCTGCGCGCAGCCGACTCGGGCTGAGAACCGAAGGCGCTTTGCTCGCAGTGCTGCTCGGCTCGCGGCCCGACGAAGTGCGCCATAACGGCGCGACCTTCGTCGCCGCGATGGATGCCATCGCCGCCGAGCAACCGTCGATGCGTTTCATCGTGCCGGTGGCGGATCCCGCGTTGCGCAGCCCCATCGAACACTTAATGGCGGCGCGGCCTGGGCTCGCGCCGAAAGTCGATATCGTCAACGGACGATCGCACGATTGCCTTGAAGCGTCGTCCGTCGTCCTCGTCGCAAGCGGCACCGCCACCCTCGAGGCCGCGTTGTTCAAGCGACCGATGGTGATTGCCTACAAAATGTCGCCGCTGACCGCATGGATCATGTGGCGCAAGGGTAGGATTCCATACGTCGGACTTCCCAATATCCTAGCCGGAGAATTCGTCGTTCCCGAACTGCTGCAGCACCACGCAACACCGACGACGCTGGCGCGTGCGGTGCTCGAATGGCTGCACGACGATGCGCGTTGCAGTCGCGTCGCGGCGCGCTTTACTGAAATGCATCTTTCGCTGAAGCGCGATACGGCCCGCCTGGTCACCGACGCGATCCTGGAGGTCGCGCAGTGAAAGTGCGCTCGTTCCGCATCACACTGCGCCGTCGCAAGGCCGTCACCGGCGACCTGTTCGAGCAAGCCGTACTGGCGAGCGGTGGCCTGATCTGCGGCATCGACGAAGCCGGCTGCGGCCCACTGGCAGGCCCCGTCGTGGCCGCCGCCGTGATCCTCGACCCCAAGCGTCGCATCTACGGACTGCGCGATTCGAAGGTACTGAAGCCGGAGCGCCGCGAGCAGCTCGCCCGACGTATCCGCGAGCGCGCGATTGCATGGGCGGTTGCCGAAGCGAGCGTCGACGAAATCGACACCATCAACATCCTGCAGGCGAGATTGCTGGCGATGCGCCGCGCGGTCGATGCGCTGACGATCGCGCCCGAATACGCGCTGGTCGACGGCAATCAGATGCCGCGCCTGCCGTTTCCGGGCCGCGCGATCATCGCCGGCGACGCACTCGAGCCCGCGATCTCCGCTGCGTCGATCCTGGCCAAGACCACGCGCGATCGCATGATGCGCGCGTTCGACGCGGTGCACCCCGGCTATGGCTTCGCGCACCACATGGGCTACGCCACCCCCGAGCACTGCGCACGCCTGAACGCGCTCGGCCCGTGCATCCTGCACCGTCGCAGCTTCGCTCCCGTCCGCATCCTCGTCACGGAAGATGCGCATCTCTTCGACTGACAACCCGATTTATCGGCGGTTAAAGCAGCTTGCGACATCGCCCCGCGCCTGCAGGGAATCAAGTTGCACGTTGATCGAGGGGATCCACCTGCTACAGGCGGCGCTGGTCGCGAATGCGCCGATCCATACACTGGTGTTGCGCGGTACGGAGCAGTCAGCCGCAGCGACGGAGGTCGCCGGCGCGATCGGCGCGCGGCCCAACGTCAAGACGATCGAGCTTGCGCCGAATCTGTACGACAGCATTGCACCGGTAGAGCACGGAGTTGGCGCGCTCGCCGAGATCGAATTCTCTACCTCGCCGTGGCCCGAACGGATCGTTGATGACGCAATTTATCTAGACAACGTGCAAGACCCCGGCAACGTAGGCGCGCTGCTACGCACCGCTGCGGCGGCCGGCGTGCGACACGCGATCGCCGGACCTGGCTGTGCCTTCTTGTGGTCGCCAAAGGTCATGCGCGCCGCGATGGGCGCGCACTTCGTGCTGGATTTGCATGAACAGATCACACCACAGAAGTTGCGCGGTGTATTCGCGGGCGAGGTTCTGGCCGCGGATGCAACTGCTGGCGAAGACTTGTTTAGAGCGGAGTGGGGAAGAAGCCGCGTGCTGTGGTTATTCGGCGGTGAAGGGCATGGGCTCAGCGCGGAGGTGCTGAACGCAGCCCATCGGCGCCTGCGTATCCCTATTGATTGCCGCGTCGAGTCTTTGAACGTGAGTGCAGCGGCGGCCGTTTGCTTGTTCGAGCAGAAGCGAAGACGCGGGGGTTAAGCTCGACGTGAGACGTACCTCCATACGACGCCCTTTCGTCGCTCGCCGACAGGGCTAGCGTCGCACTTCGAAAATTCCGTCCTCGCCGCGTAGCTGACTATTCAGTGAAGCGCGATCCTGAATAAAGTCGCAATTCGCTGCTGGCTCGGCTAAGTACGACTCCAGGTCTCCATGCCGACGGATCAGTCGGGGAACGAGGTCTAAAAAGATATCGGTGAGCTCCGGATCGAAATGTGTTCCGCGTCCGCGCTTGATCTCTTCCAGCGCATGATTAAGAGGCCATGCTTCCTTGTAGCTGCGCCGATGCGTCAATGCGTCGAACACGTCAGCTATTGCGGTGATTCGCGCGGACAGCGGAATCTGAGCGCCCACCAGTTGGCGTGGGTAGCCGGTGCCATCCCACTTCTCATGGTGGCAATGGGCTATGTCTTCAGCGACGTGCATTTGCGCTAACCCGTTGCTGGCTTCACGAATCATGCGTGCCCCTTCAGCCGCATGCGTTTCCATGATCGTGCGCTCTGCCGATGTGAATTTGCCGGGCTTATTTAAGATGGACTCTGGAATTAGCCCCTTCCCAATGTCGTGCTGGCGCGCGCCGATCTCGAGCAACAGGCAAGTGTTTTCATCCAATCCGTGCGCCTTGGCAATTTCGCGCACCATCGAGCCGACACGATAAACGTGATATCCAGTGGTGTCGTCGAACAGCTCGGCAGCGACCGAGGCTTTCTCCAGGTAGTCGGCCAACGACTGCACGACAGCGGCCGAATGCATTTGATCCGCGAGTTCCTGCTGCTGCGCCGAATCCGCAGCTTGCTGGCGCTCGCGCCACTGTTTTTCGACAGCACGCACATGTCGTTGCTGGTGCAGCTTGATCTGATGACGGCGGATACGTTGAGTGAGCTGGGTCAACTCGTGCATCAGCAGAGACGAAACGTCTGGTTTCTCTGCCAGTTGATAGCCGCGCACGGAAGCCATCAGCATGTCGCGTAAATTTCCCTCAGGGCCGCGACGGGCCATTTCCAGCGCTTGTTTGAGCCGCGTCAGTCCGATGTCACGTGCGCCGCCCGCAATTTCAGCCATTGCTTCAGCGGCGAGCGCGTAGTTCTTCGCCATTTGAGAGCCAAACTGCTCGGCGAAACCTCGCGCTATGCGCGCTCGATCCCTCGCTTGTTCATACTGTCGAACTTCGATTAGGAGCCGAACGTAAATATGTTCCAACTGCACCCGTGCCACGCATTCAACTGGAGATTGGGGTGGAAGAGCAGAACTAAGCGCCTCCTCCATCGCCTCGACTCCTCGCGGGATATCCCTCACATGAAGAGCCAGGAAAGCAATGTTCCCTAAAGCATTCTCCCGTTGCCGCTGTGCGCCTTCGTTGCTCCCAACCTGTCGAAGCACACTCTCCGAGGCTTCCATGGCGTCCGCATACTGCGCGGCTGATGTATGTGCTGCCCCAATGTTTTGGATAACTTTTGACGTGCAATCCACATCTTTCAGTCGTGAAGCCACCTGCAATGCTTCGTTTAAATTTGCCAGAGCGCCTGGGTAGTCTAGAGTCTGAACACGCATCACGCCGCTGGTATTTAGCGCTCGCCATAGGCGACGTTCGTCTTCAACTTGTCGCGCCGCTTCGATGGCGTCATCAGCAGGGTCGAGGGCACGCTCAGCGTGTCCTTCCACATAATGAAATGTGGCGATGTCGAGCAAACAGTCCACTCGGAGCGGGCCAGCAGACGCAGGGAGTTCTTTAAGCACTTCGTAGGTCTGATTAACAAACTCGTGCGAGTATTTGCCAGCAACTAATGCCAAATGAAGCTGTTCGAGCCGACCAGGCAAGTCGATCGATTCAGAAGTCAAGTGACTCAGAAGGTGGACGTCGGACGATCCCATACCCGATTCGTACTCAGTAGGCGAGACGCGGTACCACAAAGGGCTTGCGCCCGGTGGATTTCCGAGGGTAAAGTGCGATTGGCTGGGTAAAGGCGCTAATACCCGGCTTCTTCAAGTCTTTACTAATAAATTAAGAAAATCAGCACCAACCGCGGAAGGAAACTACGATGGAACAAGTACTTGACGTTGTTAAGGAAGAAGAAGTTGTCGAACTTACTCTTCAGGACCTCGAGCAAATCGGTGGCGGAGTCGCCGTTTGCACGTTGTAGTAGCTAGGTAACCGCAAAAAGGGCTCCGACTGGAGCCCTTGTTTTTGAGCCAGCAGCATGGACGGCAGAAGCAGCGCCGGATTGGAATTGAAAAGCCCCGCGTCGTGGGGCCTGACTGCTTCGACCGGGCGGCAGGCCTAAGCAGCCTTCTGTGGTTCCTACCAATAAATTCGTGGACGGGGTAGCAAGCCCGTCGGCCTGCTACTTCGGTGCAAACCGCGTCGGCGACAGCAAAATTTAGCGACTACCGACGAGCGACTAACCAAAAGTATTGATTATGGTCCCGCCCGCAACCATGTCTAAATCGCTAAGCGAAAGCTGAATCGAATCGGTTTCTGCTTCGTAGTCAACCTGTTGTTCGACTACGGCGTCAGCTTCAGTCCTGGTATTCATCTGAATATCTCCTTGAAATTATTGGTCGGTCGCCGCTTCGCCGCATCGCGTGCGTGAAACTTAACCGAATGATGCAACAATCTCAGCGGCAAAAGAATCGCGCCGAACGGTGGCTACCACGCATGTGGTAGATAAAGCAGAATCGATAGATACACCAGAACCGTCTTGTTCGCCCTTCCGAGAGCCATCCCAAGAATGACTAAAGCAGCGCGCGACAGCCTCGCTCGGCTGGATAGCGAAATCAAGGCGAATCTGACGGTGCCGCGTGGGGATACTCTAGGCTTTCTTGCCGATGCACTCAGCCGGCTCCGCGAAATTCCATTCTCCATAGACCCGGCTAGCCGTGTCGGCTGTCTGCTCAGCATTGCACAACAGTACTGTCATCAGGGTCAGCAAGTTTTTAGTGGCGTGGAGCCCGCGGCCCTGGCTGTGATGGTTTCGAATGATCTCGGAGATGCCGCACTCCGTCGCAAAGCGCTGACGTTTCAAGGAATCATCCTCTCGCAAACGAATAATCCTGGAGACGCCTTGCTCTCGCTAGAGGAAGCCCTGCGCTTAGCGGAAGGCCTGCGAGACAGTGCTGGAGTTGCCATCGTGTGGAACAGCTTGGGAGGGGCTTTCTATGATGCTGCCTTGTATCTGGATGCGCGCCAGTGTTACGAAAGAGCATCCCTAATTGCCGGCGGGATCGACCTGCGCTATGTGTATTCCGCAGCCCTGACAAACGCCGCAACCTGTTGCCTGCATACACGTGAGTATGCAGAAGGTATCGAAAAAATCCGAGCGGCTATCTCATCAATGCCCGTGCCAGACTCGCCTTCGCTTGCGCTCGCCCGCGTGCTCGCGGAGGGAACCTTTACACGGCTGCTATTGGCGACCGGCAGCGTGAATGAAGCATCGATGCGTGCTCAACTAGCCAAGGAGTTTGCTGCCCGAGCTAAGTCCGTACAGGCCGATATCTCCGCATCGTGCTCTGAAGGGTTGGTAGAAGTCTATTCCGGACTAGGCGACGTGGGCTTGTCACGAGGTATGAAGGCTCTTGAGAAAGCGAGGCAAGTGAAGCCATCGTTGCGCGAAACGTTACTGGCGATGGTGCAAGCACATGAAAAGGCCGGTCGCCCTGAGCGGGCGCTGGCACTGCATCGCGAACTCACACTTCACATTCGAAAAGCTCAGCACGAAAACATCGTTAGGCACCAGGAGTTACATCTGAAGCAGCTCGAATCTCACGAGGACGTTCAGTTTCCGCCGCACCTACTCGAAGAAAAAGACGCCGAGCTAACACAAAAAATCGCCGCCCAGACCGTCGGCGCAAAGCAAGGCCGCCTGCTCGAGCAAATGGCGTTCACCGCCGAGATGCGCGACGATCCGACCGGCGAGCACTGTTATCGCGTCGCTCGGCTGTCGGCGTTACTGGCCCAGGCGCACGGTGAATCGCCGCAGGTCTGCGCCACGATCGAGCTTGCGGCGCGTCTGCACGATATCGGCAAGGTCGGCATTCCGGACACGCTGATGCAGAAGCCCACGTTGCTCTCCGACGGTGAGCGCCAGATTTTGGAGACGCACGCGAAAACCGGTGCCGAGTTGCTATCCCGGACGAAGGTGTCGTACGGCGAAACGGCTGAAGAGATAGCCCGTCATCACCATGAGCGCTGGGACGGGCACGGGTATCCCGATGGCATTTTCGGCTCGGCGATCCCGTTGGCGGCGCGCATTGTGGCCGTGTGCGATGTCTACGACGCGATGACGCATGACAAGGCGTATCGGCGGGCGTTGTCGAGCGAAGAAGCCGTCGCCGAGATGTCACGCGGGCGGGCGCTGCAGTTCGACCCCAAGCTGATCGATGTCTTCGGTCCCTTGATCTCACGGCTGCGCGCCGAGCACACAGACCTCGACACGTTCCTCGGTGCGGCCGCGCGGCAGACTGCGCTGACCGTGGCAAGGCAAAAGATCGCTGCGTCGCTGGCGAGACCGATCGACAACGTTGAGGCGGACCGCCGTACGGCGCAAGAGCGTTCAAGCGAGGTCAAATAAAGCCCGACCGGGCTCTGGACGCCGGTTCTCGCTATAGTGTTTCGCGCTGGGAACGCAGCAACCTCGCGAGACGACGCTGCTCTTGAACTACTGACGAATGCTCTGCGCCCTCGGCCAAGAGCTGATCGAGATCATCGGTCTCTTGGTGCAGCCTGCGCAAGAGAACTACGAATAAGTCTGCTAGCCGAGGGTCGTATCGTGAACCTGAGTTGGCCTCAATCTCGGACAGCGCTGAAGCAAAGGAGCGCGGAATTCTGAAGGGGCGCCAGTGCACCATGGCGTCGAAGCTGTCGCAGATCGCGACGATGCGACCCGCTATTGGAATGGCTTCGCCTTGCGTGCCAACGGGATATCCGCCGCCATCCCAGCGTTCATGCGAGTGCCTAACCGCGTCCGCGATGACGAGGAGATGCTTGTCTTTCAGATTTTCGATCAGGCCCGCCCATCTTCAGAGTGCTTTCTGAGAAGTGCTTTCTCACTGTCTGTCAGGGCTTCGCGCTTCAAAAGCACCTGGTCCGGGGCGAAGACTTTTCCGACGTCGTGCAGTAGCCCTGCCAACCGAGCAGTTTCGATTTCTTTATCTGTACAGCCTCCTTCACGCGCGAGTAACTCACTCAGTCGAGCCACGCGATAAACATGCTCCCCGTTTGAAAACGTATCTTCTTCCCGCAGTTCTGCGCGAATCGCTAGACCGACGAGATGGTCGATGCGCTCATCCGCTGCTGCTCCGAGGTGAGCGGCTTGAGCTAGCAGAGTGCTACGGTGCTCTTTCGCTCTGGCCTCTGCTAGGTCATCGAGCATCCACCGCGTGCCACTAATGTCCATTGGCAAGGCATGGCTCGTCACGCCAGCATGAAGCGACAAATCCAGTTGAGCGGCATCACGCAAGTATTGGAGCGCCTCTTCTGGTCGCCCTGTGCCCTGAAGCGCCATGACGACGACATCAAGGCTGTAACGATAAAGAGCGCATCGACTCTTGTTCCTCGCCACTTCGGAGAATAGGGCATCGATCGCTTCATCGGCGGTTACGGGGTCGTGAGCATCGACTAATAGCGAAGCAAGCCGAGCTAATCGCCGTCCAACCTCGCCAGCCTTGGGGACCAAGTTTCGGGCACATTTCGCGTGCTCCGCCGCTTGCCGCACATCGCCGCTCGCAACGCGCAGTTGAGTCAGCAACAACTCGATATGTGCCAGGTTCAGGGCCTGTTCCATTGATTGCGGATTTGTTACCAACGAGCGGGCGGCTTGTGCGACATCAAGTCCACGTTGTATTTCCTTGATTCCCAGCAGCAATTGGCCTTGATTGCATAAAGCAACGGCGCGCGCCAGTTCAGCGTGCGCTGGCAGTACCCTCAAGGCTTGTTCGAAACACTCGTAAGCAATGCTGTAGCGAGCCCCGAACAACTGCGCAAGGCCTAGATCCGTAAGTACCGCGGAAGTTTGTTTGTGATTACCCGCCGCGCGAGCATTTTCGAGCGCTTCTAGTAAGACAGGAATCGCATCCGCCGGCTGTCCCATTTCAGCCAGCACTACGCCTTGCAGCTTAAGTGCTTGGGCAAGAAGCAACGGATCGTTGGCGCGCCGGCCAATAGCGGCCGCCTGCGCAGCGCACCCGACGGCCGCCTCGTATTCAAGATTAATAAAGTGCCAGCGGCCTACAAAAAACCAGCACGCCGCGTGCGGCTCTGTCGCAGGTTCGCCATTCAATTCGCGCAACGCAATTTCCGCTGGCGCGAATAGAAATTCTTCGTCCGCTCGCAACCGACCCTTGAGACGCTCGAGACGCGCTTGAAGATCGGGCGCTGCCGGGTACGGCATGTCCCCGTACGACGCAACGTCTGTTAAGCGATGACGGGAGTCCATTCGAGCTACAGGAACCCAGCCTCGGGCAACTTCCGACGTCCCCCCAACACATCGAGAATCAGCGCGAACATCGCTTCGGTTAGTGGCTTGCGCAACACGGGCACCTGCTGCGAGATTCGCAGCAGGTTTGGGTTGCGTGCATGCCCGGTGACCACGATGATCTTCAGTCCCTGTCCCGCCCACCGCCCGCGCACCACTTCCAGATACGTCGTGCAGTCGCCATCCTTCAACTGATAGTCCATCAGTACCAGATCGGGCATCCGCTTCATCTCAACTACGCCGTTCAGCCATACCAACGGTTCGCTGTGCGCAAAGACTTCGACGCCGAGATTGCCGAATAGTCGCTCGGTGGTGCGCAGAATTTGGACGTCGTCGTCGAGAATCGCTACTAACTTATTCTTTGCGAGCTTTGCCGCGTTGACGTCTCGCAGGCGCGGTTGTGGCGCGACGGTGTTGATCGGCCCGGGCAGCCTGATCCGAAAGCAAGTGCCGCGTTGGGGCGTCGACATGCACGTCACCGTGCCGCCCATGCGCTCGGTGTAGAGGCGCACGTTGTAGAGGCCGAGGCCCGAGCGCGCGGCGGATTGGCCGATCGGCGATAGCGACGGCGCTTTCAGCGGCTCGAAGATGCTGGCAATCGTCTCGGGCTTCATACCACGGCCGTTGTCGCGCACCTCGAAGGAAATGTCGTCTCCCGCGCGCCGCGCGCCGATCAATATTTTTTTGCCGTTGGAGTGCCAGATCGCGTTGGCGACCAGGTTGTTCAGGATGCGCTCGACCCAGCGCTCGTCAGCCACGAACGCCAGGCGTGAGCGCGCGCCACGCAGTGTGATGTCCAGGTCGCGGGCGAGCGTCATGTTGCTCTTGCAGGCGCGCTCTATCATCTCGTCGGCGTTGATGGTGCGCGCGGAAGGGCGTGTGTCGTCGAGCTCCAGGCGGATCGCATCAACCAGGTCTTGTTGCAGATCGATGATCTGGCGCACGGCGGCCTGCACGGCGACCAGCTCGGCTTTGACCGAGGGCAGCGATTTGCGGAGCGACTTGGCCGTCGTGTTCGCATCCAGATCGTTGATCAGGATCCGCAGGTTGCGCAGGCTCATCGCCAGTGTGGTTTGAGGCTGGCGGCCGTCGTGATCGAGCGCGACGACCACGCGCACGCGCTCCTCCGGCGTCATCGTGCCGGTCAGCCGCGGCATCCGGCGAAAGATCGGATCGTTCATGCGCGCCTGCGGACGGGCAGCAGCCCAAGCTCGCGCGCGCGACCTGCGGCCTGAAGGCGCGTCCGGACGCCAAGTTTCCTGTAGATCGCGCGCAGATGCGTCTTGAATGTGCTTTCGCTGACGCCTAACAAGTCGGCCAATTGCTTGTTGACCTTGCCGAGTGCCAGCGCTCTGACAACTTCTTCCTCGCGCTCTGTCAGGTGCAGCGACACTTGCGGCGGCGCGGGCGTGGTCACCTCGGGGGGGAAATAGAAGCCGTAGTCGAGCACCTTGCGCAGGCCGTCGGTGAACTGATCGATGTCGCGCCCCTTCGTCAGATAGCCGCGCGCGCCCTGCGCAAATGCATCGCGCATGACATTCGGGTCGTCTTCCGCACTGATGATGGCGATGGTCGCTTTCGGTGCAAGCTTGTGCAGCCGTACCAGGCCAGACAGTCCGTCGGTATCGGGCAGGCGCAGGTCCAACAGGATGGTGTCGGGCGCTTCCCACTCGCTCAGCACGCGCTCCGCGTCCTCGATCGAGTGCGCGATCCGCGTCTCGGCATCGCGCTTGACCATGCGCACCTCGTTGGCTGTAGCGCGCGCTACCAGCGGATGGTCGTCGACGATGAGGACGCGTGTCATGGCTGGAATCTCCGCGCGATTCTGCCAGCGAGATGGCAGGCCGGCGCATCCGGCGGTCGGTTAAACGCGAATTTCTTCTCGTCCGATCGGACGAGATCGCTTGACTCATCGGACGATAGGCCGGCTGCCGAAGTGCGAGGACGATTTGATCCAGGGTGCGATTGCACAGATTAGGCGGCGGAAAGGACAAACGGGAGCAAGCATGGCAGCGTTTCGGTGCGTGATCGCACAGCATGGCAGCGACCAGGCCGTCGTAGACAAAGTAGCCTTCGTGTTAAGCGAGATGACCGGTATCGAGCGGCGTACGGTAGCAATGCACGAAGCCTCGGTCGCGGCGGCTGACCTGCTGATCATTTGCTGGGGATCCCCTGACGTGCACTCGTTGACGCTGCTGGTCGCGCAGTGTCGCGGCCGTGATCTGAGGCGCAGCGTGATCGTCGTCGGCAGCTTCGATAATGAACGGCCGTTAAGCGCGCTGCTGAAGCTCGGCGTTGCGGATTTCGTCAGACTGCCGCTTTCGACAATAGAACTGCGCGCGCGAGTTAAGAGGGCGCTTGGCATGCTGCCGTCGGGCCTGGAGTATCCGGTGGCGCGCTGGCTCGGATGCGAAGAGCCGTTGCTGTGCAGCCTGAACCCGCGCTTTAACGCCCAATTGGCGCGACTGCCATCGTTGGCCGGGCAGACGGCCGACGTTCTGGTTTGCGGCGAGCAGGGAACAGGCCGGCGCTCGTTCATACGGCAGATCGTGCGGTTGATCGGAGGCGCGAGGCCGATCGAGATTGATGCGGAAACGTGCGCAATGGCTGAGGCCGAGCTGATCCTGTCCACGTTGGTCGCAGAATCGGCCGATACTGCGCGGACGGCGGCGTCCGCTGCGTGCGGGTCCGTGCTCATCGTGCATGAAGTAGAGCTGCTTTCGGAACGCGCGCACTCGCTGCTGCTGAGCCTGGTGCAATCGCCGAACGATCAACTGCACCCGGGACGAGTGCGCGTCTTGGCCACTGCGTCAGACTGCACGCGCCCAGCCGGCGCCGCTAACTCGGCGCTGCGGCTGCTGATCGAGGGGGTATCGGCGCTCCGGGTGCGCCTGCCGCCGTTGCGCGAGCGACGCGACGATCTACTGCCGCTGGCGCGCCTGCTTCTCGCTAAGCGATGCGCGGAACTCGCACGGCCGATCCCAGCGCTAACCCCGGCCGCCGCCCGCTACCTGATGACGCACGAGTGGCGCGGCAACGCGCGCGAGCTTTCGAATGTAATCGCGCAGGCGTTGCAATCGAAGTCGTCCGATGTCCTCGGCGTGCATGATTTTCTCACCGATCAAAATCAGCAAAGCAACCTAATCGAATCCTCTCTGCAAGAAACCAAGACGCAGCTGATCGTCAGCTTCGAGCGAACGTTTCTTGAGCAATTGCTGCAGGCGTGTCACGGCAATATCGCCAAAGCAGCGCGGATCACGCAGAAGAACCGAAGAGCGCTGTTTGAGCTGATACGGAAGCACGACATTGACGTCGAGCAGTATCGGGCGGGAACGAGCGTGCGGCGCATGACGCCACCCGTCACGCGTTAAAGTGGCACGAGCGATATCCACTCTGAAGTTTTGTCGTCGTTAATATCTAACGACGCCATCGGGCCATGCTTTGCCTGCGGCAGGCAGTGGAACGACCTCAGGGAAGTGTTTGTTTCTAAAGCAGTGTGTTAACTCGAGGATTGCTTCGTCATATATCTTGGTCGCTATCAATGCGGCTACGGCGCGCATGGAAGTGGGGGCCGTATCCGTCAACGACGTACGACCGGCGCCATGCTCATCCTCGTAGAACACACTATAAGTGCCATTGGTTTCAACCGAGACGTTCCATTTGGCTGGAACAGGATATGTTGCAAACCCAGGCTGTCCAATTAGGTTGACGCGATTGGGTGGCATGCCGGTCTTTATAAGATGCTCTGTTAACTCGCCTGGCGTCACGTTAATAAAGTCGCCGAAGTGATGGTCCGCAATTGCATCACGCGACGGCAGCTGGCTTACCGCCCACTCAAACGCGCCGCTTAGCATGGCCTTGATTTGTTCTGAGCGATCCTTCTTTTTCACAACGGACCCATTACTTGTGCGATGTAACCATTTTGCAAGTACCACTCAAGCGGTCTTTCTAACAAATATTGGACACCTCCACCCTTCAAACCGAAGGCCGCAGCCGTATCGCCGGAAGTGACAGGCAAAGGTTTTATCACGCGATAAACGTAATACGGCGCATCGATCGTATCGGGGGGGAGGGCACGCAATTCGAAGGGTGTTCCTACCGGAGAGAGATAACTCCCGCTTGGCGGGCCGAACCGGTCGATCAGAGTTCCCAATGGTAGCTCGCCTCGCGCAGTAGGACCCGCAAATCCGTTGGGGGCCGGATATCGCCACGAGCCATCCGAGTTGCGCCACGGCGACATGTCTGCCGGGTACTTCACGCTGCTCGTCGATGGACGAGCGAACGTTGTTGCGGGCGGCGCTATGCCAGTCGGGTTCCTTAACTGTCGCTTTCCGAAGTTAATTACGCTGCGAAGGGATCCCGCGGCCTTGGTGGCGGCGGCGGCGGCTCCTGCACCTGCCGCCGCGACTTCACCAAATTTGACAATAGACTTCGCGAACGTCTTGCCTGCTTGCTCTAAGTCGCTCTCGCATTTAGCCGCGCTGACCTGTCGATGGAGGGTCAGGAGTAGCTGGAATAAGTCTATTGTGGAAGTGCCCAAAACCGCGAACGCCAGCACGCCTAACGCAAGATCGGCCGCCCATCCAAAGGGCGTGAACTGCGCGCCAGCCCATACAGCAAAAATTGCAGTAGCCGCCGCTATATTTTCCGGCGTGATCAATTCCTGCAATGCCCTACCGATTTCATCTGGGACAAGCGGAATCGCTAGTTCGAATGTGCGCTTTAACTTACTTCCGTAATCTTTGTAGTCGACCGCGCTTGGCTGTAGTCCCGCCAAGTCCACATACCGATGTGGCTGCCCAAGCGCGAACTGGTACAGATCTCGCCCGACAGCTAGCCCCAGTGGGTCGGGACTCAGATAGCGCCCGCGCCGCGGATCAAGGTAGCGATGGGTGTTGTAGTGCAGCCCGCTTTCGGCATCGAATAGTTGATTTGAGCCACGCAGATCGAGTCGCAAAGTGCTTGCGGGATCGACCATGGCGGCACCGGTGTCGCCAAGCCGCGCCTGCCACACAACGCGGCGACCGGCGTCGGTCACTGCGAGCGGCGCCAAGCGGTGATCGGTATGAACCGCATAGACCTTGGTGCCCTCGAGCAAGGCCAGCGGCCGCTGATCTAGATGTACGTACTGCCGTCTTACCTGGCCGGATTCGTCGGCTTCGGCAGTCAACGCGGACCCGTCGTACAGGTAGTAGGTCATGCGCCCGACGCTTTGATCGTCAAAGACAACCTTGGCGATGCGTTCGCCAAACGCGTTGTAGCGATATCGCGCAACCAAGCGCTCGGTTTGGCCGATCGATATATCGCGGACTTCAATCAGGCGGTTGAGCCCGTCCCAGACGTAATGCCGATTGCCCTGCTCGATCACCCTGCCTCGTGCATCCAAAAGAATCGGCACTACTGCCGCTGCAGGGGATTGCATCCAGGCCGTGAGCGTGTCATCCGATTGCGGATGCTTGCCGAAACCGGCCGAGCTGCGTGCGCTCGAACCGAACCATTGCGTCGTTTGCAATTCGCCGTGCATCCTTGTGAGCAACGCCGGCTCGACATCGGCGCGAGCGCGGTTGCCTAAGGTCACACTGGCTTGCGTCTGCACAGCGGCTACTGAATCGTTAGCCGCGTAAGTCAGTTGTGTTCGGCCTACCTGTAAGTTTCCGGCGGCCAGCACGCGGCCGCCGACATCGAGTTCGCGGCCGAACGCGAGCCCGTTACCAAACACGAACCCGCGCGCGTTGTAGGTTTCGTCGGCGCGATTCAATTCAGTGACAAGCGGCACGTCAATCGCACCGTTTAGCCAAACCGATTCAAGCACTCCGGGCTTGGGATGTAAGGGACCGCGGTACCGGTACTCAAGCACTTGGCCATCAGGCAAGCGCTTCTTCTGCATCCTGCCGTTGGCGTCGTACTCGTAGCGAGTGGTAAACGTTTTGCCGTCGATACGACGCGTGTGCTCGATAAGGCGCGCTGCCGTGTCGTACTGAAACTGCTCCTCGCCCTCTAGATACTTGATGCGAGCCGGCTTGTTCGCCGCACCCCATTCGATCCGCGCATCCTCCCCGTCTGTTTGGACGCGCACGACGCGTCCGGCGGCGTCGCGCTCGTAAATTACGGTGCCGCCATCAGCAGCCGTCTTGCGAATCAAGCGATCGGCAAAGTCGTAGTCGTAGCGAGTCGTGCCGCTGACCGGGCTAATCTCGGCAATCAGGCGACCGAAGTCGTCCAGGATGTACTCCGTGGGCCGACCTTGTGCATCGTACGCAGCACTGCGCGCGACCGCTCGGTCGAGATCGGCAAAACGCGCAACGACTTCGCCAACATCGAACGTGGGGGCGGGGCGCGCTACGTTGTCTGTATCTACCGCCGCTGAGATCAGACGGCTCATACCCGAGCGTCCGATTTCATTGCCTGCGCGCTCAGAGCCGAGCGCGGCGTTTCTGGTCTGGCCTGCCACCGTTCCGTTTGGATTCAACAGTGTTTGGGCCTGCACACGGCCTTGTGAATCGACCGTCAGAGCGATGCGATTTCCCTGTGCATCCGCGAGTGACACCGGATGTCCGGCAGCGTCGTATCCGACAAAGAGGCGCTGCCCGATCGGATCGCGGACTCGGTTGACGCGCCCTTCGAGATCCCGCCCGAACCAAGTTGCAGCATTTGCCCGCGAAGTCATTTGCAGCGCACCGCCCGAGTCGTAAGCCAATCGCTCGATTGCGCCGTCGACGTCGACACGCTGAATGACGCGGCCTAGGGTGTCGTACCCGAAACGCTGCATCAGCGCGCTTGGAAAACGCACTGCGGCCATCCGACCTTGATCGTCGTAGTGATAGGTTGTGGTGTCGACCGAGCCGGGGAGGGGACCGTCGATGGCCGCCAGCCGCGATGAAGACGCGATGACCCGGTAGGAAAGCTCCGTTGTGCGATTCAATGGCTGTGCATTTACAGGGCCTACTGCCGGCTGCCATCCGGATTCGAGCACGCGCATCGGCTGACGCTGCGCGTTGTAGGCGATCGCTAGCAGGTGCTCCTTGCCCGCAAGCATCGATGGTCGTGCGATCTCAACCGGCAACGAGCTGTCGCCTTCGTAGCGATAGCGCACCCACGCAGACGGAACAGTTGCAGTTGCGATGAAACGCTCGGCCGTCAAGACACGCCCCGCTTGGTCGCGCTGATACTGCGTGCGTTCATGGACAGCTCCCGCTGCATCGATGCGGATCGCGCTCTCCAACTGTCCGCGCTTGTTCCAGCGATAGCGCCAGCCCGGCTCTGGACACTGAGCACAACCGGCTCCACTCACCTCGATAACACGCCAATCGTCTGCTATCAGCGCATATCGCACCCGCGTTACTTGACCGCTTTCATCAGTGATATCCGTGCTCGCCTCTTGATAGCTGAAGTTGAGTACGAGCTTTGGCTGAGTCGGATCGAGCGCGAACATTTCACTGCGAACCACACGCCCTTGCTCGTTGTAGGTGAACGAACGCAACGGTTGCTCGGTACCCGCGCGCCCGTCGTCTGCGGCGGCCACAGCGAGTACTGCAGTAAGCAAGTGAGAGTCGGCAATCGCTGCGTCGTCAGCGCTGTATCGGTAGCGACGCAGGCTGCCGTTGATTCGCTTGACCTCGACGAGATTGCCAGCGCCGCGCTTACCGCCCGGCGTATGCGAAAAGGCCAAGTGCCCGAGAGGCGTGTCCACCGCGACGATGCCGCGGTGAGCGCCGGCAGCCGCGGGCTTGCCTGCCGCATAAATAAATCGCAAAACGCGGCCCTGAGGATCGGTGACGCTCAGCAATTCGCCACGCGGTGTACGGGCTATCAGTGTTTGTTCACCGCTCGCCGCCTGGATTTGCGTTAACTGCCCATCGTGGTCGAAGACCTGCTGCGAGCCATCCGTCCGCTGCCAGCGGTATTGCTTTTGACCAGTGGACCGCGTCTCGACAACAACCCGCCCATCATCGGGATTTGTACTGGCACAGAGTGCCGGCTGGGCGGTGTTGCGCGCGAAGATGATTCGCCGACCATCGGCAGTCATGATCTGCAGCGAATTTCCCACGTCCCTCAGCGATGTGTCGTAGCTGTGACGCCAACCGCGCCCCACTGAGCCGAAGTCGTTCTGCCGGCTGTTGTAATAACGAATGAACTCCAGACCCAGCACGCCCGGCAACGGAGCGAGATCAATTTCCTCCTGAAATTTGTTCCCAGTGGCTAGGTGCACGGGATTGCCCGCGCCAGCACAGCCCGGATTGCCGCCGTTGGGTGGCCCGCATACGGCGGGTGCTGCGGGCGCTGCGAACAGAAGAATTGTGATCGCAAGAACAGCCCAGGCGTAGAAGCGCAGTTGCCATAGCACCTCTACTAACAAAGACGGCTGCATCTCGGTCTTTTCACGCATAGCTCGGCCCCTTCGCAAAGCGGCGTATATCTAGAACACTCGGTTCCCCGGGCCCAAACAACACATGCTGCGGCCACAATTGGGATCGCAACTCGGGTCACCAATCTGACAACCAGGCGGCAGCGCACAGCTGCCACTTCCGTCATCCGTGCACGGAAGAAGGCAGTCGCGTTCACGCGCAGGGTCGCAAGCTGGGCGAATCTCACAGCCTGGTGAGCCATAACCATTTGGACAACTCGCACAACTCGGGTCCCACCAAGGACAGGTCGGCAAGGGCTTCCCACCTGGCGCAGGGCCCGGATCCACCGGAGCGCCGTTATTGCCCGGCCCTGGATTCGACGCGTTACCGCCTTCGATCGGCGGACTCATCATGCGCACGGTGGTATGCGCCACCAGCGGAATGCGGCCACGTTGCACGAGAGCGCTGCGAAACGCATCGGTATCGTCAGGGTTCATGCGCGCCAGCGCCCACGTGTAGAAGCGGCCGACCATCGGCATCTGCTTCTCCTGCGGGATGCCGTAGGTGACCCTGATCTTCAGCAGGTTCGCGTCGGCCATCGTTTGACCCGAGCTGTTGGTGTTTGGATCGCTGTTGCAGCCGGGCACATCGCGCGGACAGCGGATGAAGCCCAGGTTGTCGTTTGGTATCACGCGCGCGTCGCCGGTGCCCAATTGCGCCTGCAGCGCCGGACTGTTGTAGTCATTGAAGCTCTCGGTGGTCGGTGACAGTATTTCGATGCGTACGTTGGCCGCTAGCAGGTCCGCGGCAGCGCGGCCTTGCGCCCGTGTTAGCTCCGCGAGTGAGGTGCCGCCACCGTAGTAGCCGACCATGCCGCGAGTAAAGGCGGCGCTCATTGCTGCCATCGACGCGTTGCTGAAGCTGCCTGCGCGCGCGGCCGCGGCGGTTGCGTGGTTGACCTGGCTCTTGGCGTGAAAGGCGAAGGCGGCCTGCAGCACTGCCATGATCATCATCAGCAATGTCGGAATCACGACGACGAACTCGACGATCGTGGCGCCGCGCGCGGAGGTAATTGGTGGACGAGTAGCCATCGCAGCGCCTTTTCGATCAACCTCCGATACCGCTCAACGCCGCATCCAGTACGGCACCGGGATACAGTCGATGCACCGCAGCGCCGCCGGCCAACAACTCGAGCACGGCGGCAGCGCCTGGCTGCGACGCAACGCGCCACGGCCGCAGCTGGCGCGCGACTCGCAGCACGCGTCCGAGCGGATCGAGGAACACCACGTCGATCGCGTAGCGCATGCCGAATGTGTGCACCGATGCGCAGCCTGGAAGTAGCAGCGCTTCGTTCGCCGCCAGGGGAGGGCGCAGCAACAGGCCGCGCGCACGCTGTACGAAGCCCGCCGCGATCCGCACGCGCAATACGCGCTCCATGCCTACAGACCCGATGCCAGAAACTTCATCACGATCGGAAATGCGATCACGACGAAGGTGCAGGGAAAAATAAACGCGATCAGCGGGAACAGCATCTTGACCGGCGCCTCCATTGCGAGCTTCTCGGCACGCGTAAAGCGCTCGGTGCGCCGCTGTTCGGCCTGGGCGCGCAGAATCGGGCCAAGGTTCATGCCCATGCTCTCGGCCTGAATCAGTGCGCTAACCAGGCTCGCGACCGCGGGCTCGTTCATCCGTTCGGCGAAGGTGCGCAGCGCATCGGTGCGCGACTTGCCGGCGCGCACGTCGCGCAGAATGCGCGCGATCTCGTCGCGCAATGGGCCTGGTGGGCCGCGCCGCATTGCCTGCTCGAACGCGCCGCTCAAGTTGAGCCCCGCTTCTACGCACAGCGTGATGATGTCAAGGTAGAAGGGCAGCTGCTTCAGCAGCAATCGCTTGCGCGCATCGATCCGATCCTTTAGCCAGATCGCTGGATAGAGGTATGCAAACGATGCGGCACTGATCGCGTACCACTTCGGGGACTGCAGGAAACTGTCTGCCAGCCACGCGGCGAGCGCGGCGGCGAGTACTGCCGCCACGATGCGGCCGGCGATGTATTGCTCGGGCGACAGTGTGTAGTCGAGACCTGCCTGGCGCAGCTTCACCATGACGGCCTGCCGGCGCTTGGCGGAGAGCAAGCGGCCGAGGTAGTACGCGATCCACTGGATCGGCCACCACACGAGTCGAAAACCGAGCGGCGGACGATCGAGATACGTACGGTCCTGGTCGGGCACATCGGCCACTGCGCGTCCAACGACCAGAGACACCATCATCGCGGACAGACCGATTCCGGCGCCGAAGGCGACGCTGACGACGGTGGGGTTGAGCGCTGCGTTGAGGGTTTGCATGCGCCACCTACACGTCGATGTCGACGATCTTGCGAATCAGCAGGACGCCGAAGAATTCGAGCAGCGCAATCACGATGATCGCGGCGAACCCCATGCGTGTGGTCCACAGCAGGCTCATCGCTTCGGGCTCCATCTTCGCGAGCACAAACATCAGGCAGAGTGGCAGCGCGCCAACGATCCACGCCTGCAGCTTCCCTTGCGCCGTCAGCGCACGAATCTTGCCTTCCATCGCAAGCTTGCTGCGCACCGTGTGCGATGCGCGCTCGAGTGTCTCCGCGAGGCCGCCGCCGGTGTGGCTTGCGATGCGCATCGCCGAGACCACCAGCGTCACCGACTGCGAAGGCACGCGGCGGTTCAGATTTTCGAGCGCTTCGTCGAGCGCGACGCCGAGACGCTGCTCGCGCAGCATCAGGTCAAACTCCTGCGAAATCGGCGGCCGCGCTTCGCGCACCAGCTGCGCGATCGCAGAGGTCAGGCTGACGCCGGCCTTTAATCCGCCGGCGAGAATCAGCAGCGCGTCGGGCAACTGGTCTTCGATCTTGAGTAGCCGCCGCGCCCGCATCCAGCGAAACGCCCACCACGGCACAAAGCCGGCGACCAAAGCAAAGCCGACGCCAAGCAGCGCGCTCTTGGTCAGCAGCCAGACGATCGCACCGACCAGCAACATCACGCCGACGTTCAACGCGTACAGGCGGGTCGGGTCTATGAACAGGAACAGCTCGCGCAAGTTGAAGCGCGCGCTTTCGGTGAAGGATCGCCGATAGTTCGCCAGGCCGGTGGCACCGATCTCTGCGCACGACCACACCAGCAGCATCGTCGAGAGTGCAACCACCACCGCCAACACGATCGGCGCTTCAATCATTGCGGGCCACGGAAAATGTCGAGATCGAGCGCCACGCCTTGCTTCTGCAGATCTTCATAGAACGTCGGCACCAGGTCGCACGCCAAAAATGTGCCGCATACCTTGCCGTCGGCGCCGTAACCGCTGTGTTCGAAGCGGAAAATTTCCTGCATCTGCAGGCGACCGTTTTCCATCCCCGTGACTTCGGTGATGCTGGTGATCTTGCGCGAGCCGCAGGCGAAGCGTGTCTGCTGCACCAGGATGTCGACGGCTGATGCGATCTGATCGCGGATCGCCGGCAGCGGCAGGTCCATGCCCGCCATTAACACCAGCGTTTCGAGCCGTGACAGGCCGTCACGCGGCGAGTTTGCATGCAACGTGGTGAGCGAGCCCTCGTGACCGGTGTTCATCGCCTGCAGCATGTCGAGCGCTTCGCCACCGCGGCACTCGCCGACGACGATGCGATCGGGCCGCATGCGCAGTGCATTGCGCACCAGATCGCGAATGCTGACGAGGCCGCGCCCCTCGACATTCGATGGCCGCGCCTCGAGCGCGACCAGATGCGAGTGGTTGAGTTTTAATTCGGCGGCGTCTTCGATCGTCACGATGCGCTCGCCGTTCGGGATGAAGTTCGACAGCACGTTCAGGAACGTGGTCTTGCCGGAACCGGTGCCGCCCGAGACGACCACGTTCTTGCGCTGCTCGACGCATACCTTCAGGAACTTTGCCATCGGCAGCGACAGCGAGCCGAAGGTGATCAGATCATTGGCCTCGAGCCGCTTGCGCGCAAATTTGCGGATCGTCAGCGTCGGACCTTTAAGTGATAGCGGCGGAATGATCGCGTTGACGCGCGAGCCGTCTTTCAATCGCGCGTCGACCAGCGGCGATGATTCGTCGATGCGGCGACCGAGCGGGGCAACGATGCGCTCTATGACGCCCATTACCGCGCGGTCGCTCGAGAACGAGGAGCCGTGCTGCACCAGCCGGCCCTGGCGCTCGACGTAGACCTCGTCGAAGCGGTTGACCATGATTTCGGAGACGCTCTCGTCGGCCAGCAGATCTTCGAGCGGCCCGAGACCGACCGCTTCGTTCAGCACTTCGTGCATCAGCGCCGCGCGGTCGATGTTGGCAGGCAGTTCTGCCTCACGCCCCATCAGCTCGGCAATCACAGTCTGTGTCTCAGCGCGGATTTCGTCGTCTGTCATGCGAGTGAAATCGCGCCGCCGCAGATCGATGGTGTCGAGCAGCTTTTCGTGCAGCTTGCGGCGCCAGACGATCCGTTCCTGCGACGCGGACACAGGCGGCCGCGCTGTACTCGCCGGTGGGGGCGTCGCAGCGGGTGATGTGCTGGGCGCATGCTTCGGCGCCGGCGCGCTCGGCACCCCTCCCACCGAGGAGTTCGCAGCTCCGTTGTGATGCGCCGGCGGCTCCTGCACGCGCAGCTTGAACCCGCCAATGGCGATCTCGTCGGCCGGAGCGAGCGGCCCGTGTTGCACGATGCGCGCACCGTTGATCCAGGTCCCGGTCATGTGGCCGAGGTCTTCGATCAGAATGCCGCCGCGCGTGCGCGTCAACCGCGCGTGAGTGCGGCCCACGCGCCAGCTTTCCAGACGCACCTCGCATGAACTGCCGCGGCCGATCATCGCCTCCGTGGATTCGATGCGCATCGCACGCCGCGCGCCGCCACCATCGGTGACCTGCACAACCATCATCGCAGCACCGCGCCGGCGCGCGCTGCGATGGCGGACGTTTCCACATCGTCCTTGATCACGTTCGATGACAGAGGTGTGCCGCCAGGCTCGGGCGGCGCGATGTATTTCTGCACCTTGTCGTCAACGGCGCCGCCGCGCGAGTTCAGCGAAGAGTCCTGGGCGGTCACGATGGTCGGCGTGACGAAGATAACGAGTTCCGTTTCCCCGTCCGCAAAGCGCTTCGACTGAAAGAGCTGGCCGAGAATCGGTATCCGGCCCAATCCCGGCACGCGTTCGTACGTCACTCCCTTGCGGCGATCGAGCAGACCCGAGAGCACCATCGTTTCGCCCGCGCGCACGTTGAATTCGGTCGTCGTGCGGCGCGTGCGCAGGCCCGGAACACCTTGCAGCGTCGAGATACTGGTATCGGGTTCGCTGACCTCGGCCAGAATCTCGGAGCGGATCGCACCGGTGCTGTCGGCACGCGGCTTCACTTCCAGAATGATTCCGTAATTCTTGAATTGCACCGAAACAAAGCCGTTCTGATTGATGACGGCGTAGGGAATCTCGCCGCCCGCTTGAAACTTGGCCGAGCTGCCGCTGCGGGCCGTCAATTGCGGCGTCGCCAGCACGATGGCGTCACCTTCGCGCTCAGACAGATTCAGGCGCGACGAAATTGCCGACACAACCCCGAAGTACCAGCGAAACGGGTCGATCGGCCGCGACAGCGTCTCTACACCCTGCAACCCGCTGGTGCCGGCCGGCGGATTGACCACGAAACCGCCGCGAATGATGTCGCCCGCGACGCCGGCGTTGAAGCCGGGTGCGCTCGTGTCCCAGCGCACACCGAGCTCGCGAAATTTTTCCTTCTTGAATTCGACCACCTTGACGTCCATCAGGATCATCTTTTCCCAGCCGACGCGGGTGGTGAAGTTGACGATCTGTTTATAGGTCTTGGCGAGCTCGTCGATGCGAAACAGTTGCTCGTCAGTCAGGTTCTGTCCCTCCACCAGCACCCGGTCGCCGACCGCCCTCGCGCGCACGTTGCTGCTGCCCGACAGAAACTCCAATATCTCGCGTGTCGTGCGCGACATCTCGGCTGCGCGCACCTGGATGTTGTAGCGGCGAGTGCGGCCGTCGCGTGCCCACACGTGCATCGTGGTCGCGCCCGGATCATTGGCAATCAGCAGGATGTCGCGCTCATCGACCACCGAGGCCGACAGCAAACGGCCGTTGCCGACGGCGATGCGAGCGACATTGGGGCTCGGCAACACGCGTGTCTCGCCGACAAACAGCTCGAGCTCGGCCGGCGCCTCATCGACTACGGGCTGCTTCGGTGCCGGCTGCGCGCGCGGCGCGGCGGTTTGCGCGGCCGCGCTGTATGCGCCGGCCAGCAGCGCACCCGCAACCAGCGCTTCTACCGCGATGATTCTGCATGCACGCACTTGAATCCCCCGGCCCGTGGGCGTTTGTTTGTGTTGTGTTGAAGCGTGATCACGATGCGAATGACAAGACGAGTGTTCCGGTCAGCTGTTGGTGGCAGCAACGACGGCGGGCTTGGCGGCCGGCGCGTGACCGTCACCGCTCGGCGGCGTGTTCGTGCGCGCTTCACCCGCGCCCGGCAACGGGGCAACGGCCTGCGTACGCGCGCTGCCGCCGTAAATGATTTGTACGCCGCGGCGTGGAATGGTGACGGTCGGTGCTGCAAGGCCGAGCAACGCCGCCGCATCGTCGCGCGAGCCGGAGACCGCGCCGCGGTCGCCGGGGGCGCGCAGAAGCGCAGTGATCTTGCCGATCTCGCGCGCTGCAATGACCTGCCGCGCCTGTTCGGCATTGACGTCCAGCGTAATGGTCGTGAACGTGCGCCGCGAACCGTCGCGCGCATCGGTGCCTTGTTCCACCTTGGTGCCGGTCGCCAGCACCGGCACGCTTTGCATCAGCACGAAGGCGAGTTGGCGATTGTCGCGCCGCACTGTCACCATGATGTCGATGCGGTCACCGGGCTCGACCAGACCCGAGATCGAGCTGATCTCATCGACCGGCACCGTCACTGCACGGCGGCCCGGGCCAACGCGTGCCGAGAAGGTCGGCACCTTGTCGCCTTCGAGCTGCGACCACAACAGTGGCTCGCCGCGCTTGGCGGGGTAGGCAAGTGCTCCGCGCTCGATGCGGTCGAACTGTTCGGGCGTGACGGCGTTGGAGTGGGCCCATTCGCGCGGCACATTGCGCACCGCCAGCACGTCGGCGCCGAGCGTTGCGCCTTTCGGCATATCGCGCTTGGCGACCACCAGCTTGACGCTCTCGCCCTTGCCGCGCGCTTCGATCTCTTCGACTTGGGCACGCAGGTAGCTATTCGCCATGAAGGCGGCGCCACCGCCGACCACGAGGGCGACACCCAACACGATCCAGGTCTTGTTGATCTTCAGTCTTCTCATGGTGTCTCCGAAACGTTCCAATCAACTACTTTCAAACCGGCAGCGCGAGCGCCGACAACAAGCGTGCCCACCCGGTGCGAACCGAATCAAGAAAAAGCTGCAAAACGGACGGATCGCCAGCGCCGACCCCCACCAGCACCGCAGCCAGCACCGTCAGTGCAACCAGGTACTCGGTCATCGACTGTCCGCCTTGCACGCCTTGCCGATCGAGCCGCAGCCGCGCATGGCGCCGCGCTGCAAATGCAGCCGGCGACGCGCACGCGCGTTGTGCTGACGGCGATCGAATCGGCATGAACGCAGTTGCCTACTTGGCCGCGTTGCCGGTGTAGTTCTCCAGATTGCGCTTGGTGTTCGCTTCGGTCGCAGCGCTGGTGGCGGCGGTCGATGCAGCGGTGCGCGCCGCGGTACCGTCGTTACCGGCGATCTCGTTGGCAATGGCGGCAGTCTGGTTACGAACGGTATTGCCGAAAAATTGATAAACGGCAATCGCCGCCACTGCGATCAACGCCACGATGATGATGTACTCGGTCATGCCCTGGCCGCGTTGCTTGGCGCGCTTCTTGCCGAGCACGACGGCCGACTTCAAACGATTGACGACTTGCATGGTGTTCCTCCGATCGGTTACGGGTTGATGCGCGGCTGTACGTGCCGCCGGTGCGAATTAGACGAACGGAGCACATCGAAGGCAATCGCTCGCAACCGCGAAGGAACTGCATCGCCCTCGCGCGTGCGTGGTGGAGTGCAATAGCCATCTCCCCAGGCCGATGGACAAATCAATCCGTCGCGGTGTGACGGGGTTGGCGAAGCGCAAGCGCGCACGAATGATGCGGACTATTTGCGTGATTCTTGTTTGTGAATCCTTCGATGGCAGCTGCTGCGCGCTCGTGAGCTCGACCCCCCTCAGCCCGATCATCGTGGCGCCGAGAGTGTCATCCCGCGCGCAACGCTGGCGCACTTACGACGCGCCGCCGGCATTCCTGGCGGTCAGCTGCGCGTTTGGATTCGCACTCTCCGTGGCGCACGAATACGAAAATCTGTTTCCGCTGGCGCTGCTATCGATCGCGGTATTTCTCGGCGCGGCTTCGACAACGACGCGCCGCGGTTTCGGCTTCGTTCTCGGGCTGGCGTTTGGACTGTCGTGCTTCGGCGCTGGCTTGTCGTGGCTGTTCGATCTGCTCGATCACCGGGAAGCGCCGCTGGCAGCAACCTTGCTGCCGCTGCTTCTGATCGGAGCGCTCAGCGTCCCTTGCGCGCTGGTCGGTGCGTGCGCGGCGGGCCCGGCGTCGACGCGCACCCGACGGCTGCTGATAATCGTCCCCGCCGTCTGGATCCTCTTTGATTGGCTGCGCCATCAAGGCGACGCGGCGTTTCCCTGGTTCAGCGTCGGCTACAGCCAGATCGGCATCAGTCCACTCTCGGGCTACGCGCCGCTAGGTGGCGTGCTGCTGGTGGGGTTAGTCACCGTTCTGTGCGGCGCTCTTCTGGCGCTGGCTGCTTCGCGGCGTGACCTGCGCGCGCGAGCATTGCTCGGCGTTGCCGCGTTGCTCGCGGCCGGTGCAGGGCTGAAGTATCTCCCGTGGACCGCGCCTGCAGCCGCTCCGCTGCAGGTGGCGGTGCTGCAAGGAAACATCGGCGCCGCCGCCAAATTTGATTGGTCCGCGCAATCCCGAACGTTGTCGCGTTACGAATCGCTGATCCGCTCTTCGCACGCCGACGTGATGTTGCTGCCGGAATCGGCGCTGCCGTTACCTGCCAACGCGCTCGCAGGCTACCTTGGCGCCCTGCGCGAGTACGCGCATGCCAACCAGACCGATGTGCTGCTGGGCGCGTTCGAGATCGACGCCGCCGCGGGCCGCCGCTACAGCAGCGCAATAAGCCTGGGCGTGAGCGGAACGCAGCTCTACCGCAAACGCCAGCTGGTTCCCTTCGGCGATTTCATTCCGTGGGGTGCGAGCCTCTACGAGACGGTTCAGCGCATACCGTTTGCGGATACATCGCGCGGTGCCGCCGATCAATTTCTGCCGACGCTCGGAGGAGGGCGCGTGGCGGTTGCGATCTGCTACGACGACGTGTTTGGTGAACGTATGCGCGCCGATGCAGCCGCGTCAGGCTGGGTCGCCAATCTGAGCAACGACGGCTGGGGTGATTCGCGCGCGATGCAGCGACAGCACGCGCGCATGGCACAGGCACGCGCGGCGGAATTCGGGCGGCCGCTTTTGCGCGCTGCCGATACCGGCATCAGCGGACTGATCGATGAGCGCGGGCGTTGGGTTGATTCGCTGCCGCTGAACGAAGTCGGCGCGCTCGAAGCGCGGCTGGTGCCGCGCAGCGGAGCAACGCCCTATGCGCGCTGGGGTGATCGCATCGCACTGGTCGTATGCGCAGGCGCATTACTGGCTGCAATCGCAAGTCGCACGCAAAGCGATCGTTGGAGGAATTCGATATGAAACTCGGCAATTTCAGAATCGCGCGGCGCACGTCCGCGCGCATCGGGTCACGCCGCCGCGGTCAGGTGCTGCCGCTTGGCCTCATTTTTCTCGTGATCTGTTGCGTGTCGCTGCTGTTCATGTTCAGTTCCGGCAAGCTGGTCGACGAAAAACTGACCGTGACGAACGCAGCGGATGCCGCTGCCTACAGCGCCGGCATCGCGCAGGCGCGCGCGCTGAACTACGAGGCCTACGTCAACCGCGCCATCATCGCCAACGAACTGGCGATCGCGCAGGCGATCAGCATGGTGTCGTGGCTACGTTACTTCCAGGCAGCGGTTTACAACGTCGCGACCCTGGACGAGCTGGTCGTCGAGCACCTGATCGTAGGTGGTGTGCCGGTCGCTGCCGCGTTGAGCGGAACCGCGTACCTGAACGCATGGACCGGCGGCCAGGCACTCGACTACATAGTCGAGTGGGTCGAGTACATCAATTCCATCGGCGTGATGAATCTGCATGCGGCCGCCGTGATCGCGCTGCGCGCCTCGCAGGTGGCAACCGACCTGGCCTTTTCTACCGGCGTTTTGCAGCGGGACGTGGCCAGAGAGGTCGCGCGGCGGTCGGATGCCTCGCTCGAAGTGGACATCGTGCCGACTTCGATCGTGGGGCTCGCCGGATTCACGCGCACCTACGGACGTGATAGTCGCGACGGCGAAGAGCGCGGCCGGCTGGCCGACTCGGTGATGCGCTCGCGCGACGAATTCACCGCCAGCCGCGGCTTTACGCACAACGGGCCGAACATCCCATTCGTGCAGAAAAATGTGTCGCTGCGCAAGCGCGGCGGTACCGATCTGATCAGCTTCGACGAGTGGCAGGCAGCTGACACGATGGCGGTGCATCGGCAAACCTGGCCATGCTTCCGCAAAGGCCTGCCGCGCTGGTGTGACGCGGAAGAAATATCGATCGCCGGCGCGGCGCGCGGCGAAACGGCGCTCAGCGGCGGCACCGGCGGCAGCGGCAGCTACGGTCGCTCGACCGAAGACAATCCGCAAACCACTTCTAACACGCTGAGCAGCAACAACGAAGATCTGCGTAACCTCGGTGCCGTGCTGTGGACCGGCATCTCCGAGAATCAGGATCTTTCCGATCTGGACCCGGAGCGAGACCAGCGCGTGGGCATCAGTTTTTTTGTCGCGAAGCCTGAAGCTACGTCGCGCACGGCAGCACGCAATCCAAATGTCAGACCCGGCGGTCAGCTGCAGGTATTTACCGCCGCGGCGCCGGGTAATCGCATTGCTTCGCTGGCGCGCGCCGAAGTATATTTCTTGCGCCCGGACGTACGGCCTGACGGCCGGCGCGAGTTGCCCAGCCTTTACAGTCCGTACTGGCAGTCACGCTTGGTCGCGCCCACCACTGCTGACCGCATCTACGCCGCGACACGACAAAGTGGGCTGGCATTGGGTTTGTAGACGAGAAGATGCGATTTCGCGTATTCGTTCTCCTGGCAAGCTCGACGTTGAGTGGGGCCTACGCGCAGACACCCACGCCACCGTACGCCGGCGACGACGGCCAGCGGGAGGCGGTGATCTACACCGAACAGAACGGGTCGCTCGGTGCCGGTCTCGGCCCGATCAAAGTCAAAACGTGTCAGTCCGTGTGCCAGCCGCCGGTTCACGCAAAGCCATGCCAGGTCGACGGCGACCCGGCGCGCGACGGCGAATTCACAACCCGCAGTTGGCGCGCACCGAATGCGGTGGCGCGCTACACAGAGACCTGGGGCCTGGCCCAGGGAGAAGGCGATGTCTGCACGCTGCGGTTGACGCTGCTGCGAACGCTGCGCATCAACAGCTTCGACGGCAGCGCTTCGACACTGATCTCGATCAATCTCGATCGCGGCGAGGGCACGCGGCGCGTCATCCGCGGCAAGCCGGGCGTATTGGCGATCGACACCAACAAAGGCCTGGCAGCTCTGCGCGCTACAGGCTATGTGGAATCGGGCCGGAGCCGTCACGCGGGTTATGCGTGCCGCGTGCTGCGCAAGGTCGAAGACAAACTGGTGCAGGAGGTTTGTTTGCTGGACGACAGCAACGCGCCTGCTACCGCGATCGGCTTGCCGGTGCAACTGATGCCGCTCGCCGATTCGACGATGAACTCATCGGCCCCCGAAGGTCGTATCTACAGCGAAACGATCGCGGTGAAGTTCGATGCCACGGCACCTGCTTCAACATTTTCGCCGCCGTCCAACATTCGATTGAAAGACGTCAAATGAAACCTTGCATGCATCGCCCATCTGCAGCCGGTTGTAGGCATATGCGCGGCCAATCGACCACCGAATTTATCGTGCTTGCGCTGGTGCTCACCCCACTCTTGCTGGCGGTGCCACTGCTGGGCAAGTACCTCGACCTGACACAGCACGCATCGCAGGCGAGCCGGTATGCGGCGTTCGAGATCTCAGTGCGCGGCCCGGCCACGGTTAAAGACGAAGCGACCGTCGCGGCGGAAGCGCGGCGCCGTTTGTTCAGTACGGCGAACGCACCGGTCAAGACCAACGATGTCGCCGGCGACTTCGCGGGCATGCGCAATCCGCTATGGACCGATTTTCGCGGCGATCACTTCCTGCCGCGCTTCGACACAGGCATTACACACCAGGCGCCGCGCGAGTCACGCGAGGTGCCGCCGCGTCTGGCCGCAATCTTCGCCGGGCCGAACGGCTTCGAGCTCGATCAGGACAACTTTTACACCGCGCGCATCAACGTGTTGCCTGAAACTCCGCGTGATTTTCGTTTCTGGAGCGACGGCAATCCAGGCGTCAACCTGCGCACTAATCGGCAAACCGCCATCCTGATCGATGGCTGGAATGCGGCGTCATCCAACGTCGTGCGCGACAAGATCGAGAATGCCGGCAATCGCACGCCGCCACTGCTGCCGCCGGCGTTCAATCTGAATCCGATGCAGGCGCTGGTCGACGGCGTCTCCGCTCTCGGCCCTTACCCGATCATGCCGCTCAAATTCGAGGGCCAGACGCTCGGGCTGATGCCTCGTTCGCTGGGCGAACCGATGCCGCGCTTCGGCGACCACGATCCGAACATCGTGCCGTGCGACCGGCTGGATCCGCCATGTTGAGGTCGTGTTTTCAGTCGACCTTGGCGATATGCGTCGCCGTGTATGGAGGTTCGGCATTCGCGCAGGCATCGCCTCCGAAACTGACAGCGCCCGAAGGAAGTAACGTCGAACAGTTGGGAGACAGCATGATCGTCAACGGTCGTCCGATGACGATCGAGCATGTGACGGTGCAGCGCCCGCCGGCGGACGTGTTGCGCCATTATCGAAAAACGCTGGAGGACAAAACGAGCGGCAAGACCGTCGAACGACGCATCAACGGCGACGAAATTCTCGCCAGGAGGGTCGGCGATCAATTCGTCACGGTTCGAGTGCGGCCGACTGCGAGCGGTGCATCCGACGTCTGGGTCATGACCACGCCGATGCGCCCGCCAGTGTCCGCCGCCCCGTTACCTGCCCATCTGGCGCTGCCGGCCGGCTCGCGCGTACTTTCGAATGTGGAGACTGTCGATGGCGCGCGGCGCGCGCACACGGTGATCGCAATGTCGGAAGCCGCCACCGCCGCAACGCAAGACTTTCTGAAGCGAAGCCTGGGCGAGCGCGGTTTCAGTCTGGTTGCTTCAGACAGCTCACGCGAAGACCCATCGCGGCGCGTGATGCTGTTTCAGCGTGGCACCGAAGATGTCATGGTCACGATTGCTGACGGGCCGGCGGGACGAACTGTCGTGCTGAACGCAAGTGCGCCCAAGTAGTCCGGAAATCTGCTGACTGCTAAAAGAACATAGCCTCGGAAGTCTTGCCTACGGTCACGTCGCACTTGTCGCCACTCTTGCCCTTTGCACCCTGTATCGACCCAGCGACGGCGGTACCAATCGCACCGATGCCAGTCCTGCCGCCGCCTCCGCCCAAAATAGTCCCGAAATAACAGCTGGCCGTGACCGGTTGGTTCTTGTAAGTCGCGTTCAGGTTCAGCGTGGGTGTAAATGGCGGAAAACGGCCGCGCATGATCGGGTCGCCGTTGACCGTCAGCGTCAGGTCGTTTCCTTTGGGATCATAGGTACCGCCCAGTTCAAACTTTTCGCCTCCGGAATCGATGGTCTTGTTCTGCGCCACTCGAGTCGAAGCACAGCCGGCGAGGACGGCAGAGACAAAGAAGACAATCAGCGTCGAACGGGATTCCACAGCCTCTCCTTGAAGAACGCGCAGGGTCTTGGGGGCGACAGAAGTTCTTCATGTCACTCGTAGAGTACTGGGTGTCGGACGCCGTTGCGACCTACAAAGGTCGCTCGTTCCCGCGACGGATGTTTGAGTCCACCCAAGCCGACCTGTTTTCCGGTGCACTGCATAATTCGCGCTTGCAGAGTCAAGCAATTCCATCGTACACAAAATACTCTGCCAATAATTGTGTACGTCCACAGGGTCGCAGATGAGGTTTCACAATGCTCCCACAGTCGTCCGCGCAAACGATCGGTAGTCAGAGCTTTGACGATCAGCAGACGCACCGCGTGCGCAACGCACCTTCGTTTGCGGAACTGCGCGACCGACTGAAGGCGAGCGCGGATCTTCCTGAAGCCACCGAGCGTGTCGATTTCGAGCTGGCTTTTCAGCGCTTATTCGCTTTGCCGAGCGGAGAGCACACCACTGACAGCATTGAGGCTCTGATCGAGCTGGCGAAGAATTTCTATTTCGCGGCGCAACCCCAAACAGCTGTGCAAGCGGTGTCGCATGCTGCGGTGATGGCCGCTACTCACGGTGAGCGTGTATTGCTTTGCGTAGCCCGCGGGATTGAAGGACTCTTGTTCAGCGATCTAGGCAGGTTTGGCGAGGCAATGACCGCGCAGCTCGAAGCACTATCGCTGGCGCGTAAGTTGGGCGACAAGCGAAGAGAAATCCTGGCGATCAACGGAATCGGAAGCGTGTGCTCGGGCATAGGACAGTGGCATCTCGCCATTCAGTACTTCATGCGATCGCGCGATCTCGCAGAAGAAAACGGCAACGCAGACGACGCAATTGCAGCCCAATGCAACATCGCAGATTGTGCGGTCCAGTTGCGAGACCCTTCACTCGGCTTGCGTGCGCTTGCAAATGTTGATGGTTGGGCACCGCGAACGAAGATTGAATTCGTGTTTGCGGCTCTTGCGCGCAATTCACTCGCGCGCCTCCACCTGATGACCGGCGAGATCGACACCGCGCGCTTTCAGGCAATGGAAGGTGCGCGTCTGGCTCGCATCACGAGGGCAGAAAAATCGATTCGGGCGAATGAAGCAGTACTTGGCCTGATCGACATATCGTCGGGGGAAGTCGAAAAAGGACTGGCGGCGGTCGAGCGTTCATTGGCTTTCGCGCGTCGTATCAGTCATCTTGAGCTCGCCGATTACCTTGGCATCTGCATCGATGCATACGAGGCGGCAGGCCATTCGGACATCGCATTGGTCTACCTGCATGAGCTGGTGGCGTGGAAGAAGAGTTCATTCACCACCGGAGAGGCATCGCTCCAATACGCTGGCTTGATCGAAGCGACCCGGTATGAAACCGGGGTTTCCAGCTCGGATGATGGCTTGCTTGCGAAAGCTCAGGTTCTGCAGACAAGCGTGCAGGAGCGCATCGGACGTTTGGTAGAGACGGCTATAAATGCGGAGATGGTCGGCGGGCACGATCTGTATCGAACATTTCGATTGGCGAAGCTTGCACGCTGTTATGCCGAAGCAGAATCGTGGGACGAGCAAAGGGTCGGTGCGCTTGCGCTCGGCGCGCAACTATGCAACGTCGGCATGATCTCGGTGCCGGCCCGGGTTTTGCAAAAGCCACGCGGACTATCCGCCGGTGAGCGGCACGTTCTGCGGGACCACACTCGATATGGGGCCCAGTTACTGACCGACTCCAAGTTGCGCGTTCTCAGTATGGCGGGCGTTATCGCTGAACAGCACCACGAGCGTCACGACGGCAGCGGTTACCCGCGAGGTCTAGGCGGAGATGCCATTACCGAAGAGGCACGCATTGTTTCGGTGTGTGATGCATTCGACGCGATGACGCATCCGCGCCCATGGCGGCCCGTGCCGTTTTCGATTCCTGCAGCGTTAAACGAGATCGTACGGGGTGCGGGAAAGCAGTTCGATCCGCACGTTGCGACCTTTTTCGTCGAACTGATTCGGCGCGAGTTCTGGAAACACGACGATTGGGACAAGTATTTGGCGCAGGACGCGGACGAGTCCGAGTATGTGCGAGCGCGAGCTCGCATCGAGGCGTTGATCGGTGCGGCAGAATGAACGCTGGCGCAAGCGTTGCGCACCTCAGTACGATCTTCGCTCCAGCCTGACTTCCTGCATGATCGTCGCCGCGATCTCTTCGATCGACTTCGTCGTCGACGAAAGCCACCGAATTCCTTCGCGCCGCATCATGCGTTCCGCGGCTTCGACCTCGCTGCGGCAATTCTCCAGCGCCGCATAGCGGCTGTTAGGCCGCCGTTCATGGCGCACTTCGGCCAATCGCTCAGGCGAAATCGACAGTCCGTAGATCTTGTCCTTGTGCTGCGGCAGCGCGCTCGGCAGTTGTCCGCGCTCGAAGTCTTCCGGAATCAGCGGATAGTTGGCAGCCTTCACGCCGTACTGCATTGCCAGATACAGGCTTGTCGGCGTTTTGCCCGAACGCGATACGCCGACCAGGATCACGTCGGCGCCTTCGAGCCCCTTGGCCGATTGCCCGTCATCGTGCGCCAGGGTGAAGTTGATCGCTTCGATGCGGTTCTTGTAGTCCTCGGAGTTGACGCGGATCGCGTGCGAGCGACCAATGGTGTGCGTCGAGTGCAATCCGAGTTCGCGCTCGAGCGGCTCGACGAACGTTTCGAACATCTCGATGAAGAAGGCTTCGGCGCCTGCGCGCAGCGTGCCGGACACTGCGGGATCGACCAGCGTGGAGAACACGATGGGCCGCTTGCCGTCGCGCGTGCCAGCTTCGTTGATGCGAGCCGCGGCTTCGCGCGCCTTGTCGGCGCAATCGATAAACGGCAGCCGCTGCGGGCGGTAACGCAGATTCTCGAACTGCGTCAGCACGCTGTGGCCGAGCGTTTCAGCCGTGATGCCGGTGCCGTCGGAAACAAAGAAGACCGTGCGGTCGTAGGCGGCGGCTGAGGGCGGCGGCATCGCCGGATGTTAGCGGCACCGCCATTACACTGCGCGCGGTTCACCAACGAACGAGCATCGAGCGCATGGAGCGCGGTACGTACGTCATTCCGTTGTCACAGCTTCGCATGACCGACGTCGAATCGGTCGGCGGCAAGAATGCATCGCTGGGCGAGATGCTCAACCAGTTAAGCGCTAGGGGCGTGCGCGTGCCGGATGGATTTGCGACCACCGCCGAAGCGTTCCGTCGGTTCCTGGAGCACGATCGGCTGCACGAACGCATTGCGCAGCGGCTTGCATCGCTGGATGTCGACGATGTTCGAGCCCTGTCCGTCGCGGGGAAAGAAATTCGACAATGGATAACTGCGGCACCGTTCCCCCCCGACCTTGAAAACGAGATAAAGCATATATTTCAGTCGCTTGAGCAAGAATATTCAAGCGAAATCTCGTTCGCAGTACGATCGAGTGCGACGGCCGAGGACCTTCCCGATGCGTCGTTTGCCGGCCAACAGGAGACGTTTCTGAACGTCACCGGCATCGCATCGGTTCTCGACCGCATCAAGCACGTGTTCGCGTCGCTGTACAACGACCGCGCGATTGCCTACCGCGTGCACCAGGGGTTCGCGCACGCCGAAGTCGCGCTGTCGGCGGGCGTCCAAAAGATGGTGCGAAGTGACCTGGGCGCGGCCGGCGTGATGTTCACGATGGATACCGAATCGGGCTTTCGCGACGTGGTTTTCATCACCTCGAGCTTTGGCCTGGGAGAAACTGTAGTCCAAGGTGCGGTGAACCCGGACGAGTTCTACGTACACAAGCCGATGCTCGCTGCCGGCAAGTCTCCAATTATTCGCCGCAGCCTCGGCTCGAAGCTCGTCAAAATGGAATTCGACCCCCACGGCGATCGGCGCGTGCGCACTGTCGAGGTTGCCGCGCGCGACCGACACACGTTTTCATTGATCGACAAGGAGATCATCGAGCTCGCGCGCTATGCAGTGATCATCGAGCAACACTATGGGCGCTCGATGGATATCGAGTGGGGCAGGGACGGCGACGGCGTGATCTACATATTGCAGGCGCGCCCGGAGACCGTGAAGTCGCGAGCGAGCGCGGACACCCAGCAGCGCTTTCGGCTGACCGGTAACGGCGAGGTGCTGGTAACCGGTCGCGCCATCGGACAGAAGATCGGCATTGGGCCGGTGCGGATCATCGAACACATCGCGCAAATGGAGCAGGTACAGCCGGGTGATGTTCTGGTCACCGACATGACCGATCCGAACTGGGAGCCGGTGATGAAGCGCGCGGCGGCAATCGTCACCAATCGCGGCGGACGTACGTGCCATGCGGCGATCATCGCGCGCGAGCTCGGTATTCCGGCCGTGGTGGGCTGCGGCACGGCGACGGACGATCTGGCCGAGGGAAGTGTGGTTACCGTCAGCTGTGCCGAGGGGGACACCGGCAACGTCTACGCCGGCGCGCTCGAAATGCACGTCGAAACGGTGCGGCGCGGTGCGCTGGCGCCGATTCCGGTCAAGATCATGATGAACGTCGGCAATCCTGAACTTGCGTTCGAGTTTCAGTCGCTGCCAAACGAAGGCGTCGGGCTGGCGCGGCTCGAGTTCATCATCAACAACGCGATCGGCGTTCATCCGAAGGCAGTGCTCGACTATCCGAATCTGGACGCGGATTTGAGGCAGGCGGTCGAAGGCCTGGCGCACGGCTACCCGAATCCGCGTGCATTTTTCGAAATGAAGCTCGCCGAAGGGATCGCGACGATCGCGGCTGCATTCTGGCCGAAGCCGGTCATCGTCCGCATGTCGGACTTTAAGAGCAACGAGTACAAGAAACTGATCGGCGGCTCGCGCTACGAGCCCGACGAGGAAAACCCCATGCTCGGCTTTCGTGGTGCTGCACGCTACCTCGCCGAGTCGTTTCGCGAGTGCTTCCGCATGGAGGCCGCGGCGCTGAAGAAGGTGCGCGACGAGATGGGGCTGACCAACATCGAGATCATGGTGCCGTTCGTGCGCACCTTGACCGAGGCGAAGCGCGTGATCGAGCTACTGGCGGTGCACGGATTGAAACGCGCCAGCAACGGTCTGCGCATCATCATGATGTGCGAAGTGCCGTCGAACGCGATACTGGCGGACCAATTTCTCGAGTACTTCGACGGATTCTCGATCGGCTCGAACGACTTGACACAGCTGACACTCGGCATCGATCGCGACTCGGGGCTGGTGGCCGAGGGTTTCGACGAGCGCGACCCCGCTGTCAAGGCGCTTCTGGAAAAGACCATTGCTGCGTGTCTCGCCCGCGGCAAGTACGTCGGCATCTGCGGGCAGGGACCTTCGGATCACGCCGACTTTGCCGAGTGGTTGATGGGGCAGGGAATCAATTCGATATCGTTGAATCCGGACACCGTCGTCGAAACGTGGCAGCGGCTGGCCGGTTCTGCTGCAATAGCGGCACCGAGGGAGAGGGTGGAGACACATGGATAACTATGTCGGGTGGTTCGTAATCGGGTTTGTCCTTGTGATTGCCGAATTACTCACCGGTACTTTTTATTTGCTCGTGATCGCGGTGGCGTTTGGCGGCGCCGGTGTCGCGGCGCTTCTCGGTGCACCGGTCGTCGCGCAGTTCGCAACCGCGGCCGCATTCAGCCTGGGCGGAACGCTTTGGTTGCGCCAGTCGCGCTTCGGCCGGCGTCTGCATGACCGAGCCACCAGTGATCGTGTGCAGAACATGGATGTCGGTCAGACTCTGCGCGTCGACCAGTGGGCGCCGAATCGCACCGCACGTGCGAACTATCGCGGCGCCACGTGGGAAGTCGAGCTGGTGCCCGGCGAGGAGGCCGTCAGTGGCGAATTTGTCATACGCGAGATCCTTGCCAACCGATTGATCGTCGCGGCCAAGCCGCGCTGAATACTCAACAAAAGGGGAACTGACATGTTCGGATTTAGCGGCGTGTGGCTGACCTTTCTGGTCCTTGCGATTGTCGCGATCACGTTTGCTGTCACCGCACTAAAAGTGGTTCCTCAGCAGAGCGCGTGGGTCGTAGAGCGTCTCGGTAAATACCATGCAACATTGCAGCCGGGACTGAATCCGGTGATCCCGCTTATCGACCGCGTCGCCTACAAGCACAGCCTTAAAGAGGTGCCGCTCGATACACCGAGCCAGGTGTGCATCACGAAAGACAACACTCAATTGCAGGTTGATGGCGTGCTGTACTTTCAGGTGACCGATCCGCAGCGGGCATCCTATGGTGCGAGCAACTACATTCTTGCGATCACACAATTGTCACAAACGACGCTGCGGTCGGTGATCGGCAAGCTGGAACTGGACAAGACATTTGAAGAGCGCGAATACATTAATCACAGCGTCGTTTCCGCGATCGACGAAGCGGCAATGAACTGGGGCGTCAAAGTCTTGCGCTATGAAATCAAGGACATCACGCCGCCCAATGCGATCCTGCAGGCGATGCAGCAGCAGATCACCGCCGAGCGTGAGAAGAGGGCGCTAATCGCATCGTCCGAGGGTCGCAAGCAGGAGCAGATCAACATCGCCACCGGCGCTCGCGAGGCCGAGATCGCGCGTTCGGAAGGCGAGAAGCAGGCGCAGATCAATATTGCGCAGGGCGAAGCAGGTGCCGTGATCGCCGTCGCTGAAGCCACCGCGCGCGCGATTCAGATGGTGGCTGAGACGATTCGCCAGCCCGGAGGTCTGGAGGCCGTCAACCTGCGCGTTGCCGATCGTTTCGTCGATGCCTTCAGCACCCTGGCGAAAATCAACAACACGCTGATCGTGCCGTCG
>JBBQQC010000013.1:0-91617 GCA_038216465.1 Burkholderiales bacterium
CGCCCGCCGCCTGCACGAGATGGCGATGAACACGGCGACGATTATCGGCATCGAGCTGCTGGTGGCTGCGCAGGGAATCGATTTTCATCGGCCGCTGCTGACGTCGCCGCGACTGCAGCAGGTCCACCGCGTCGTGCGCGACAAGGTGGCGTTTTACGAGAAGGATCGCGTGCTCGCGCCTGACATCGACGCTGCAATCAAGCTGGTTCTGCAAGGCGCGCTCAGCGCGGCATGCGCCGATCTGTTCCGGCCGATCGAGTCGTGATGGAGCGTCGAAGGTCGCGAGTGCGACAAGCGGGCGACTCACCGCGGGCAGCATCAGTAGCATGATTGAGGATTGGATGAGGATGGCACATGGGCACTGACGCCGGCAAGACGACTGACTTTCGACAAAACCTGATTCGCTATGGCGGCGACGTCTATCCGGAGGTTATTGACCGCGCCAGCGGCTGCTATGTATGGGATGCCACCGGAAAGAAGATACTGGACTTCACTTCCGGTCAGATGTGCGCGACTGTCGGGCACAACCATCCGAACATCACGGCGGCCATCAAACGGAGCTGCGACACCGCGTTGCATCTTTTCTCGGGAATGATCCCGCGCAGCGTCGTGCAGCTGGCGGAAGCGCTCGCCAAGATCGTTCCGAAGCCATTGAGGAAATCACTGTTGCTCAATACCGGCAGCGAAAGCAACGAAGCGGCCATCAAGATGGCCAAGCTGTATACCGGCGGCTTCGAAGTGATTGGGCTCGGAGGTTCCTGGCATGGAGTTACCGGCAATTCCGGCTCGGTCTCGTTTGCCAGCGATCGCAGAGGCTACGGTCCGGCGATGCCGGGAACGTTTGTGATTCCCGAGCCGAATGCGTACCGCTGTCCGGTCAAACACTGCCGCGACAAGTGCGATCGCACCTGCATGAAAATCGGTTTCGAGATGTACGACATGCAATCGGCGGGTGCGCCGGCGGCCGTGATCGCCGAACCGGTGATCAGTGCGGGTGGCGTGCTGGTTCCACCCGACGGTTACTTCGACGCGCTGCAGGCCGAAGCGAGGAAGCGCGGCATGCTGCTGATCTTTGACGAGGCGCAGACGGCGTTCGGACGCCTCGGCCACTGGTTCGCGGCGACGCACCTGCAGGTGACGCCGGACATCATGACCGTATCGAAAACGCTCGGGGGCGGCATGCCGTTGGCGGGCGTGATCACGAACGACGAAGTTGAAGATGTCTGCCACCGGCGCGGCTTCGCGTTCTACACGTCGCATGTGTCCGACCCGCTGCCGTCAAATGTTGGACTCGCGGTGCTCGAAACGATCGAAAGCGAACAGCTTCTGCAGCGTAGCCGCGATATGGGCGGCTATCTCGCCGAACGGTTGCGTGAACTGCAGAGCCGCCACGAAGAGATCGGCGACGTGCGAGGGATGGGATTACTGCGCGGAATCGAGTTGGTGCGAGACCGCGAGACTCGCGAGCCGCATCACGAGCTCGGCGCGCTGACCACGCAGCGCTGCCTGGAGCTCGGGCTCAGCATGAACATACGGCGTCGCCCGGAGCGCGGTTCGGTGTGGCGCATCGCGCCGCCGCTGACCGTAGCGAAGACTGACATTGATCTAGCGATGACCATCTTCGACCAGGCGCTGGTCGAGATGAAGGACGCTCTGTCCAGGCGCTCGGCCTCGGTGAAGACACCCATACGCCGAACCGCATGAGAACGTTGACGACGGACGCCGTGCCGGGCATTGTTGACAACCTTCAATCAACGCGAGGAAGAGACATGCTGAAGAGGTTCATGGGTAGGATGGCCGCTGGTCTGTGGATCAGCCTGATTGGAATCACGGCCGCGCAGGCGGACGCGATAGACGACATCAAGAAGAAGGGCGTGCTGGTGGTCGGCACCAAGGCGGACTACCGGCCGTTCGGCTTCCTCGACCCGTCAGGCAAGATCACCGGTTTCGAGGCCGACCTCGCGGCAGACGTCGCCAAGCGGCTTGGCGTCAAGCTTGAGTTGGTTCCTGTCGTTGCCTCGAATCGTATCCAGTTCCTGCAGCAGGGCATGATCGACCTGATGATCGCGACGATGAGCGACACGCCGGAGCGGCGCAAGATTGTCGACATCGTCGACCCCAGCTATTACGGCTCGGGCACTAATGTGCTCGCGCCAAAATCGGCCGCCGTCAAAAATTGGGAAGGCTTGCGCGGCAAGAAGGTGTGCCTGATCCAGGGGGCGTTCTACAACAAGGAGCTGCAGGAAAAATACGGCGTCGAGGGCGTCGCGTTTCCGGGCACCGCCGAAGCGTTTACGGCGCTGAAAAACGGTAACTGCATCGCCTTTGCCTACGACGACACCGCGATCGTCGGCGAGATGCTGAAGCCCGAGTGGAGTACCTACGAAATGCCGCTCGATTCGATCCTGTTCGTGCCCTGGGGTATCGCGGTCAAGCAGGGCGAGAAAGGCTTGGCGGACCTCGTCTCGAAGGCCGTTGCGGACTGGCACAAGTCCGGCATGATCCAGGAACTCGAAACGAAGTGGGGCATCAAGCCCACCAAGTTCGCAGCGGAATCGCGCGCGAAATATAAATAGCCGAGTCGTGCGTGCGACGATTTGTCATTCCCGCCTTGCGGGGATGGCGGTTGCTCGTGAGCGATCCGCGGCCCTGAGCAATCGTTAAGGCGGTCGATGCAGTTTCTCTGGGACTGGTTTCGGTGGTTGCACGACACCACCGGAATCAATCTCACGATCTTCTACAACGCGTTCGATCGCGGTCGCTTCGCCAGCGGGTTTTTGACCACCGTCAAGCTGTCGGCCGCGTGCATTGTGCTGAGCGTGCTGATCGGCATCGTCGGCGCCTGGCTGCAGGGATCTCGCCTGCGCATCACGCGCCAAGTGGTTCACTGGTACATCCAGTTTTTTCGCAATACACCGCCGCTGGTTCAGCTCTATTTCTTTTACTTCGGCGTCGGCAGCTTGCTGACGGTCACGGGCGCTTCCGGAGTTCCAGCGCCGGTAATCACCAACTTCGCATGGGCGATCATCTCGCTGTCTTTTTTTGCCGGCGCATTTAACGTCGAAATTTTTCGCTCCGGCGTCGAGGCGGTTCCTAAGACCACCATCGAGGCGGCCGAGTCACTCGGCTTCAGCCGGTTGCGCGCGTATCTGTTCATCGTGTTCCCGCTGGCTTTTCGGATCAGCCTGCCGGCGCTGAACAACAACCTGGTCAATCTCGTCAAGACGACGACGCTCGCGTACGCGATCGCCGTGCCGGAAATGCTCTATATGTCGAGCCAGATCTGGTCCGACGAGCTGAACGTACCGGAGATGATGAACGTGCTGCTCGTCTGCTACTTCGCGCTGGTGGGTGTTCTCGTCTACGTGATGCACCGCTGGGAGCGCGCGATCAGGGTGCCGGGATTCGGCGTATGAGCCGATTGCACTGGACGCGGCCGCTGCTGCAGGCTACCGATCTGCCGGTACTGCTGCCCGCGGCGTATCGACTGTCGCGCGCGGCCGCGACCGAGCGCACCAGCGGCGCGTTTTCGTTACGTCTGCGGCCGGCGCATGGTGCGGCGTTGCTGGTGCTGTTCGCGATCGGCTGCGGTCTTGCCGAGGCGCAGGTGCAGCCCGGTCAACCGTCAATCTGGGCGACGATCTGGAAGTGGACGCCGCTGCTGCTGAGCGGGTTTCTGTTCAACCTGGCAATCAGCGCCTGCGCGATGCTTGCCGGAACCGCGGCCGGCATGCTGCTCGGGTTCGCTCAGATATCGTTGCTGCCGCCCGTCAGAAAAGGCGCGTGGCTGACGACGCATTTTTTTCGCAATGCGCCGTGGCTGGTGCTTCTGTTCTACTGCATGTTCCTGTTGCCCTTTCAGGTGACCGTGTTTGGCGTGACGATTCCGATCCCGGACTGGATCAAGGCGACGCTCGGGCTGGCGCTGCCTGTGATGGCGAACGTATCGGAGATCGTGCGTGGTGCCGTGCAGTCGATTCCGACGACGCAGTGGGAATCGGCGGCATCGCTCGCCTTCAACCGGCGGCAGACGATGTGGATGATTATCGTGCCTCAATGCATCAAGCGGATGCTGCCGCCATGGATGAACCTGTACGCGATTTTGACGATGGCGACGGTGCTGACATCGATCGTCGGCGTCAATGAAATGATGAGTCTGACGCGACGTGCACTTAGCGCCGAGAACCGTCCGGGCCTGCTGCTGGCTTTCTACAGCTACGTGCTGTTCTGGTTTTTCCTGTACTGCTACCCGATCGCGCGCTGGACCGTTCGGCTCGAAGCCAGATTTGCGGTGAAGCAATGACTCCGGAGGCAGGCGGCGAGGCGATCGTCGCGATTCGCGATGTGCACAAGTCGTTCGGCGCGGTCGAGGTGCTGAAAGGCATCTCGCTCGAAGTACCGAAGGGCGGTGTCGTTTGCATCATCGGTCCCTCGGGGTCCGGAAAGTCGACGCTGCTTCGCTGCATCAACGGCCTTGTGCCGATCAATCAGGGCAGCATTCGAGTGGCCGGTTTCGAAGTGCATCAACTGAAAACGGATCAGCAAAAGATCGCGCTGCGCAAAGAAGTGTCGATGGTGTTTCAGCAATACAACCTGTTTCCGCACAGGACGGCGCTGCAAAACGTGATGATGGCCCCCGTCCACGTGCTGAGGGAAGACAAGGCCGAGGTGCGCGAGCGGGCGGTCGCGCTGCTGAAGAAGGTCGGCCTGACCGAAAAGGCCGACGTATATCCCGGTGAGCTTTCCGGCGGGCAACAGCAGCGCGTGGCGATCGCTCGGTCGCTGGCAATGCGACCGGAAGTGATGCTGTTCGACGAAGTCACCGCCGCGCTCGATCCGGAAACAGTCAAGGAAGTCCTGAACACGATCCGTCAGCTGGCGCAGGACGGAATGACATGCATGCTGGTGACCCACGAGATGCGATTTGCAAGAGAAATCGCCGATACGGTTTATTTCACCGACGGCGGTGTGATCGTCGAGTCCGGAGCCCCTGATCGGCTGTTCGATCACCCGCAAAAAGACCGGACACGCGCGTTTCTGTCGCAAATTCTCTAGTACTGGACGTACGCCATAAGAGGAACTTCATCGGATCATTGGCGGTGCCGATGTTGTTTCGGCTGCGTGTGTGCAGCCGCTAGCATGCGTCGGCTGACACAGCTCCCATGCGCTATTCCATTTTCTCGCTCGCTCGCAATGCGCTCAGTTATCACGAGAACTGGCCGCTGGCGTGGCGTAGCCCCGAGCCGAAAAAGCAGTACGACGCGCTGATCATCGGCGGCGGCGGCCATGGACTCGCCACCGCGTACTACCTCGCGCAACAACACGGCCTGCGCAACATCGCCGTGCTCGAAAAAGGCTGGCTCGGTGGCGGTAATACCGGACGCAACACGACGATCGTGCGGTCGAACTATCACCTCGACCCGAATGCGCACTTCTACGAATACTCGCTGAAGCTGTGGGAGCGGCTGTCGCAACAGTTGAACTTCAACGTGATGTACAGCGCGCGTGGTGTGCTGAACCTGGTGCACTCGCCGGCCGATATGGACGCGGCAATGCGCCGCGGCAATGCGATGCGCTTGAACGGCATCGATGCCGAGTTTTTGTCGCGCGAGCAGATCGCGAAGTGGATTCCGAATCTCGATTGTTCGGAAAATGCGCGCTTTCCGATCGTCGGTGGACTGCTGCAGCCGCGCGGCGGAACGGTGCGCCACGACGCGGTCGCATGGGGTTATGCGCGCGCCGCAAGCGCGCTTGGCGTCGACCTCATTCAGAAGTGCGAAGTCACCGGCATTCGCGTCGATAGCGGCGCGATCATTGGAGTCGAAACCACGCGCGGTTTCATCGCGGCTCCAAAGATCGGCATTGCCGTTGCCGGTCATTCGAGCCACGTTGCAGCAATGGCAGGCATCAGGTTACCGATTGAATCGCACGTGCTGCAGGCGATGGTGTCCGAGCCGGTCAAGCCGGTTCTCGATACGGTGGTGACTTCCGGCGCCGTGCATTTTTACGTCAGCCAGTCCGACAAAGGCGAGCTGGTGATGGGCGGTGATCTTGACTTCTACAACTCGTATGCACAGCGCGGGAACCTGCCGATCATCGAGCATGTTGTCGGCGCCTGCCTCGCGTTGTTTCCGAGCTTTGGCCGGCTGAAGCTGCTGCGAACGTGGGGCGGCATCATGGACATGACGATGGACGGCAGTCCGATCATCGGCAAGCTGCCGGTTCAGGGCCTCTACATGACTGGCGGCTGGTGCTACGGCGGCTTCAAGGCAACGCCTGCGTCGGGTTGGCTGCACGCGTACACGATCGCGCACGATCAACCGCATGAGTTGAACGCCGCCTTCACGCTCGAGCGTTTCGCCGAAGGGAAGATGATCGACGAAAAAGGCGCGGGACCGTACGCGTGGGCGCACTGAGATGTTGTTGATCCCGTGCCCCTATTGCGGCCCACGCAACCAGATTGAGTTCACCTACGGCGGCGACGCCACGGTCAAGCGCCCCGCGCTCGACGCGTCCGAATCCGCCTGGTTCGAATACGTTTACCTGCGCGATAACCCATGCGGCCCGCTCGATGAGTTATGGCTGCACAGCGCGGGCTGCCGCACCTGGTTCAAAGTCCGGCGCGACACGCGCACGCACGACATTGTCTGCAGTGCGCGCATCGACGAGGAGCTCCCGTCGTGACGCAGTCGTTCCGTCTTGCCAGCGGCGGGCTTGTTGATCGCTCGCAGCCGCTCTCATTCGAATACGACGGCGTCGCATATCAAGGCTGCGCAGGCGACACGCTCGCATCAGCGCTGCTTGCCAACGGCGTTCACCTGGTCGCGCGCAGCTTCAAGTACCACCGCCCGCGCGGCATCTTCAGCGCTGGTGCCGAAGAGCCGAGTGCAATGGTCCAGCTGCGGCATCAGCAGAGCGCGCGCACCGAACCGAATGTACGCGCCACAACCCAGGAGTTGTATCAAGGACTGATCGCATCGAGCCAGAACTGCTGGCCGTCGGTGCGCTTCGATGTCGGCGCCGTCAACAACGCGATCTCGCGTCTGCTTCCGGCCGGTTTTTACTACAAGACGTTCATGTGGCCGCCGACACCGAAGTGGTGGCTGAAGTACGAACACGCGATCCGTCAGGCGGCCGGCATGGGGCGCGCAGCGAGCGAGCCGGACCCGGATCACTACCAGCATCGATACACGCACTGCGATGTACTGGTGATCGGTGGCGGCGTCACGGGGCTTGCAGCCGCGCGCGCGGCCGCGAACGCCGGCGGCCGCGTCATCGTCTGTGATGAAAGCGCGCGCTGGGGTGGCGGATTGTTCGAGGGCATGATCGATGGGCAATCTGCTCCGGACTGGTCCAATGCGGTAATCGCAGACCTGACTGCGCACGCCGATGTCAGGCTGCTGCCGCGCACGACGGCTTTCGGTTACTACGATGGCAACCTGGTCGGCGCGGTCGAACGAGTCACCGATCATCTGTCGGCACCGCCCCCGCACGTGCCGCGTCAGCGGATATGGAAGATCCGGGCGCAAGCTGTCGTTCTCGCCAGCGGTGCGATCGAGCGACCGATCGCCTACGCGAACAATGACCTGCCCGGCACGATGCTTGCGGCTGCCGCCGGAACCTATGTGAAGCGCTACGGCGTGCGGCCCGGCACGCGCGCGGTGATCTTCACCAACAATGATGGCGCGTATGCCGATGCGCTTGCGCTGCATGCTGCCGGCGTGACGATCGCGGCGATGGTCGATGCGCGGCCATCATCGGCACTTTCGCCTGCGATTATCGGGCAACTTCCGGTAATGGGCGGCTCAGCGATCGTCGGTGCGTTCGGAAGGCGGCACGTCAGCGCGGTCGACATCTTGCCTCTGAGAGGCGGCACTGCACGTCGCATCGAATGTGATCTGATCTGCGTATCGGGCGGCTGGACTCCGACCGTGCATCTTTACTCGCAGGCGCGCGGCAAGCTGCGGTATGACGATGCGAGCGCCGCGTTCGTCCCCGAGTCGTCGCCGCTGTCGATCATTGCGGCCGGCGCTGCAAACGGCAGCTTTGATCCGGCGGCGGCGTTGGCGGAAGGGCATCGCGCCGGTGCTGCTGCAGCGACGCGAGCCGGCCTTGATCAACCCTCCGTGACTGCGCCGCGCGCGTCGTCGATTGCGGCCTCGCCTCTGCTGCCGCTCTGGTCGGTGCCGGCACGCAGCAAATCCGCCAAGTGCTTCGTCGATCTGCAAAACGACGTCACGGTGGACGACATCGCGCTGGCCGCGCGCGAAAATTATCAGTCGATCGAACATCTGAAGCGCTACACGACGCTGGGCATGGGCACCGACCAGGGCAAGACCAGCAACATCGTCGGGCTCGCCGTGATGGCGCAACTGCTCGACGTGCCCATCCCGAAAGTGGGCACCACGACGTTTCGCCCGCCGTATACCACGGTGACACTGGGCGCCGTGCCGGGGCACGAAGTCGGGGCGCATGTTGAGCCCACGCGCTATTCGGCGATTCACGACTGGCACGCCGATCACGGTGCACGCTTCATCAACGCCGGACTGTGGAAACGGCCGCATTCTTATCCCGGGTTTACTTCGATCGCAGGCGAGTCCGAAGACGATGCTGCCAATCGCGAAGCGCGCAACGTGCGCGCCCATGTCGGCGTCGTCGATGTGTCGACGCTCGGCAAGATCGAGCTGCAGGGCAAAGACGTGGCCGAGTTGTTGAACCGCGTCTATATCAACAAGTGGGACACACTCGCGATTGGTCGCTGCCGCTACGGCGTGATGCTGCGCGAAGACGGCATGGTGATGGACGACGGGACCACGTCGCGGCTGGCGGACACGCACTATCTGATGACCACCACGACTGTCAACGCGGTCAAGGTGATGCAGCAGCTCGAATACCTGCTGCAGGCCGAATGGCCCGAGCTCGAAGTGTTTGCGACGTCGGTTACCGAGCAGTGGACCGCGGTGGCACTATCGGGGCCGAACTCGCGCAAGGTGCTCGCGAAGCTGGTCGATATCGACGTGTCGAACGAAGCGTTTCCGTTCCTTGCGGTCGGCATGTGCAATGTTCGCACCCGCAGCGGCCTGATTCCCGCGCGCCTCTTCCGGATGAGCTACTCGGGCGAGATGGCATACGAGATTCACGTACCGGTCGATCGCGGTCTCGCGATGTGGACAGCAGTGATCGAAGCGGGGGAGCAATTCGGCCTGATGCCGTACGGCACCGAAGCGATGAGCACGCTGCGCATAGAGAAAGGCCACGTTGTGATCGGCGCCGAGGGCGATGGCCGCACGACTGCTGATGATCTCGGCATGGGCAAGCTAGTCAACGCGAAGAAGTGGTGCGTAGGAAAGCCGCTGCTGAACCGGCCCGCGTTGACCGACCCGGACCGCTGGCAACTGGTCGGCTTGACCGCGCTCGACCGTGCGCAAATGCCGCGTGCTGCAAAGATCGTTGCCGATCCCGACCACGCGGCACCGAACCGGATGCTGGGTCACGTCACTTCGTGGTGCTTCTCTCCGAATCTCGACGCATGGATCGCGCTGGCGCTGCTTGCCAACGGCCGTGCCCGGCACGGGCAAGCGTTATGGGCGGTATCGCCGCTAGCGGGTGCACGAGTGCGCGTAAAGGTCGGATCGCCAGTGTTCATCGATCCGGGAGGCGAGCGGCTGCGTGTCTGATCAGATCCAACTCTCGCAGACGCCGATCGTCGGTGCATGGAATGTGCAAGGCGATGTATCGCGCGCGGCTTTCACCGACCAAGTCGCACGACAGTTTGCCATTGCACTGCCGACTGCGGCGAACACGACCGCTCGCAGTGATGCGCTGACTGCCTTCTGGCTCGGTCCGCAGTCGTGGTTGTTGGTCGCCGAGCAGGTTGGCTCGCCGCTTGGCAGCTTCATCGGCCAGCGTGACGCGCTGAATGCGGCAGGCGGCGCGTTGTTCGATCTGTCCGCCTCGCGCGTTGCCTATCAGCTGAGCGGACCGCGCGCTATCGATGTGCTCGCCGCCGGCTGTCCACTTGACCTGCACCCATGCGCATTTCGCGTCGGCGCTTGCGCACAAAGCGTATTCGGCCGCGTCAACGCACTTTTGTATAAATCCGATAGTGCGCCCACCTTCGTAGTGATGGTCGCACGCAGCTTTGCGCGCGACGTGTGGCAGACGCTGGGCTTCGTCGCCACCCAATGGGGTTATCGCGAGCAGTGAACGAACCGCTCGACGTTGCGAGTCGCGGCGAAGCGATCAGCGCTCGACACAGAGATCACTGTCCGCGGGTGTTTGTATACCAACGTAGTAAATGCGACGGCTATCGTCGTGCGCTTGTGATGCGGTGATTGAAATCGGTACTAGCGTGCTCAGGAGGGCGTAGAGAGGCTCGTCGTGCAGTGCTTGGGGCTCATTCAAGCTTGGCTGTCCGGCCACGACGACGGCGCCGCACGCGGCTTGAACGTCATGCGGCAAAAACGCGCTGAAATCCGAACGGTTGCCGTCGATCACGCGTGGGTGGCCGCGAAACTGCACCGCAAGCGCCGCCCCGGTGCGAGCGTCGGAGATCACATAGCGTAGCGGGCCTGCGCTGCGCTCGGTCCACGTTCGCTGTATGACTTCGGCCAGCTCAGGCGGCGGCAGGGCGGCGTGGCGCCAGTGTCGGTGCAGATTCGGCAGCGTGCCGCCGTTGGCTATCACAACAATCCACAGCAGCGGCTGCAAACCTATGCATGCAATCATGGCACGCAGCAGAATTCTTGGCGTCACATCGATCGCGAAAGGCGGCGCCGCCATTAACCAAAGCGTCAACAGCAGGTAAAAAGTTGTACCCCAGCCGCTCAGCAAACGTGCTCCGGCGAGCATCGCAGCGATGAGGGTGAGCACCAGCGGGCCGAAGCCGACGACGGTCAAAAACGGCCCCAGCGGCACCGGATGGCTGTTCGCTCGCGACGCCGGTGGCGCGCGGTGCCGCAGGAACGCGAAGATAAGCAAAGCCGGGGCCACTTTTGCCAGCTGGTTCAGCATGAAACTCCATACCGATTTCAAGCGACCGATGCGATCGACTTCCGGCGGAAAGACCATCTGCATCGCGTAACCGGCGGTGTGTGAGGTGTCGCTAACAGCGGCTACGAGAAGCGGTGTTATCACGGCCATACACACCAACGCGGCAGCGACTAGTCCGCGCAGCGTTTGCGCTTCGAGCAGGCGTCGCGTCCAGAGCAGATAAACCGCGAAGGACGCAAACAGCACGACCGCGCTGAACTTGGCGAACATCATCAGACCCGCAGCCGCGCCCAGCAATGCCCAGTCGACGAGTTGTTTGCGCGTCAACGCTCGATGGAAAAAGACGATTGTCAACATTGCAAGCGGCAACTGCACAGTGTTGTGATTGAAATAGGCTGTCGCCTCATTCAGGAACACGATGGCCGACGCCAGCAGGGTGGCCACGGCTGCGCGGCGGGCCCCGACCAGGGAGCGGGCCCAGGCGTAAAGGAGAAATAACGTCAAGACCGAACATAACGAGCCAAGCATGAATGTGGCGCCGATTGAAGGCCCGAAGAGCTGATTCTCTCCGTACAGCACCCAAGTTGGCAGCGGCGGGTGTTTGCCGTATGCGAGGCGCAGATCCTGGCTCAACAACACCTGCTCAAGATTGTCGGTCGGTGGCTCCGGATTAAACAGGGCCGAAAGCACGCCCCACAGCAGTAGCTGGGTGGCCGCAAGCAAACAGACTATTAGCGTCGGACGACGCAGAAGCACGACCATCCTTCGGCGCCAGGAGCTTCCCGTCCGCTGCGGCCGGGACGCAGCGTCCGGCGACGCTAGAGCCGAACGCATTCGACACCTCGGCACAACGTGATTTGATGCGACTCGAGACAATTGTTCCACCAGCGACTGCACATCGCTTCGAATTCGGTAAGACGCGCGCGTCCGATAGGATCACCTGCGAAAATACGTGCAGCCGGATGACATGTAAGGACATCGCCATCCTGGGCTTCTTCGAGCCACGCCGACAGGCGCGCCCGATAGCCCGGCGCGTCATCCTTGAAGTCGTACAGCCCAAGCAGCCGATCATTGGTGGCCACGCCTGCTGCACGACAGCTTTCGGACAGACCGTCGCTTCCAAGCCAGGTTATCAATCTGCCCCGGTAACCGGCGTGTGCGCCGTCGCGGCTGACACGAATCCACGGTTTTCGGGCGGGATAACGATCAACCAGCAACTCAATCAACGCATCCCTCACGATAGGCAATTGATGTACGTGGCGATGGCCATCGACGTAGTCCGGTGCAGTGTCGAGCGCGTCTTCAAACCGCTGGAGCTGCGTGCGCATCATTGCGCGCAGTCTTTTTGCATCGATGACGCGCGTGTAGCACGCGACGATCAACGAGGCATGGCTCGAACCAATTCGTTCAAATTCCGTTAGATCGAGGTGCAAGCCGACATCCGCTCTCGCGCGAACTGCGGCGCTGAGCCGGCGCGCAGACTCATGCCAACGAGGCGAAGTCGTCAGACATGAAGTCCCCGTTACTCGGCCCGCTTCGATCAACGCCAGAATGCCGTCATCGATATCGGCATTCAACGCGAAATCGTCCGCTGTGACGACGCACCGTTTCATCGGGAGCGCATCAATTGCTGAACGCCCAAAAACGGGCAAGAAAATAGGTGCTTGCGGCCACGACGGCCAACACCACGGCGAGGACGATCCAAAAAGGGCCTCCGACCCAGCGCAGTCCGAGCTCGAGAAGAAATTGGTTCGCGCCAAATGCTCCTAGCGAGATGGCGAAAAATCTGGGTGCCGCCCGCAGGTGTGTGGCGCGGGTGGCGGCGAAGCTCCAATTTCGGTGGCCCGCGTAACTAACCGGAAAGGCCGTGCAGAACCCGAGCACGTTCGCGAGCCAGGGCGTCAGCGTTAGAGCCTCGTACGCGGCCACACTGATCCCGTAGTGCACGGCAGCAGCAGCACCACCAACCACCAGAAACCGCGCTTCCGGCGAGAAACGATCCGCAACGATCGGCTTCTGATCAGGGTTGGGCACGTCGAAGCACACGCGCGATGATGTAGTTAGGACGCGCCTTTACTTCGTCGAAGATGCGGGCCAGGTACTCACCGAGCACACCGATGAAAAGCAGCTGCACCCCGGAGAAAAACATCACGCTGGCGACGATGGTCGGCCACCCTGGAACCGTCCCCCCCAACACCAGCGTTTCCACGACAACCATGACCCCGTAGCCGAACGCGAGCAACGCCAGCACAAGCCCGACCGCGATCGCGACGCGCAATGGCAGCGCCGAGAATCCCGTCAGCGCGGACGACGCCAGCGAAAGAAGGCGCCTGTTCGAGTAGCTACTCGCGCCGTTGTTGCGTGCTACCGGGTCGTATGGAACACCGACTGACTTGAAGCCCACCCACGCATACATTCCCTTCATGAATCGGTTGCGTTCGGGCATCGATCTAAGCGCGTCGACGACCTTGCGGTCCATCAGGCGGAAATCTCCGGCGTTGGGTGGAATGGCTACTTGGCTACCGATCGCGAGCGCGCGATAGAACCAGCGCACCCCCCACCGCTTGAAGCGCGTCTCAGCGCTGCGGTCGCGCCGCACGGCATAGACCATGTCATTGCCCTGCTCCCATAGCTGCAGCATCTCTTCGACGGCGGAGAGCGGATGTTGACCGTCCGCATCGATACAGATAATGAGGCCTCCGCTCGCTTGCTCGAGGCCGGCCGTGATCGCGGCTTCCTTCCCGAAGTTTCGCGACAACTGAATCAGAGCGACGGGCCAGTCGGCTGGCAATTGCACAACTGCCAGCGCGGTTGCGTCGGTGCTGCCGTCGTCAACAACGAGAACTTCATTGGCGATGGCTCGCGTGCGGAAGAAGTCGGCGATCGCGGCTACGGTAGTCGCAATGCTTTGTGCTTCGTTGAAGGCGGGGATGATGACCGATGCGCGCACTTGCCGGACATCGCGTGCCGGCGTGTCGGCAGCCAAGTAGGGGAGAGTGGGCGGGCACATGGGGCTGCACTTGCTAATTTTCGCAAAACCGTTAGCGTTTGATCACATGGACAAGCCTATCGTGCTCGGCAACCGCAGCCAAGACTAAATATTGCTGCCTCCCCGAATGGCCTCTCCTTCGAGTGGCGGATCATCGTAATGTAGTTTACGCAGCCAGCTCTACGCGCAGAGCTAGAGGGCTACGGCAGCAGCGCGCGAGGAAGACCTGCAGGTCACCGTCACCGAACCGCCGGCCGGTACTACCGTGTCGCGCGCCGCGAGTCCACCTGGCCTCAAAGCGAAATCCCCAAGCCCCCGCCTGTCTCCCGAAGAGTCCCGCTATGGTCGCTGGCTGCTCCGTTCAGGTCTTTGTCCTGCCCCTTAATCCGGCTGAGTCGTTCTGAATCTGCTCCGTGTCAGCTCCGCGGTGCCCGTTAATATCGGGCACACACACACGCAGAGGTGCCGAATCAGTTCCGACAGAAACCGGACCAGCAAGAGTGATCTGGAGAGCATCGCGCACGAGGCGATGCTTCAGCGCGGACTGCTGCCGGATTTTTCACCCGCCGTCATCACTGAGACCAATCAGATCGCGCACGCCGCCATAGCGTCGGACGCAACCACTCGCGATTTGCGCAGCCTGCTGTGGGCGTCGATCGATAACGATGATTCCCGCGATCTCGATCAGCTGTCGGTTGCGGTTCCGGTGCAGGACGGCGGGGTAAAAATCCTGATCGCCATCGCCGATGTCGACGCGCTGGTAAAAAAAGAGTCCGCGATCGACGGCCACGCGTGGGCCAATACGACCTCCGTGTACACAGCGGCAAGAATCTTTCCGATGCTGCCGGAGAAACTGTCGACCGATCTCACTTCGCTGGGTGAAGATCAGGAACGGCTGGCGATCGTGATCGAAATGGCGATTGCCGCCGACGGCACCGTGACCGCTTCCGACATCTACCGCGCAGTCGTTCTAAATCACGCCAAGCTCGCCTACAACGCGGTTGCTGCATGGCTCGAGGGCACTGCGGCCGCGCCGCCACGAATTACGTCAATCGTCGAGCTCGCGGAGCAGCTTCGCATCCAGGATCAAGCCGCGCAGGCGCTGCGACGTGTGCGTCAAGCGCAGGGCGCGCTGCGACTGGAGACGCTGGAAGCTCGCGCGGTATTTGACGACGGCGCCTTGGCCGATCTGGTGCCGGACGAAAAAAACCGCGCCAGGGAGCTGATCGAGGACTTCATGATTGCAGCGAATGGTGTCGTCGCAAAATATCTCGACAGTAAGGGCCTGCCGTCGCTGCGCCGCGTACTGCGCACTCCGAAGCGCTGGGACCGGATCGTTGCGCTGGCCGCCGAATCAGGGGAACGATTGCCGGCAACACCGAACGCTGCTGCACTGGACGCTTTTCTGAATAAGCGCCGTCAGATCGATCCGGTGCGTTTTCCCGACCTTTCGTTGTCTGTCATCAAGCTGTTGGGCTCGGGCGAGTACGCGCTTCAGGTGCCGGGCCAGCCGGCTGCAGGGCACTTCGGACTGGCGGTGAAGGACTACACACATTCGACGGCACCGAACCGCCGGTTTCCCGACCTCGTCTCGCAACGCTTGTTGAAAGCGGCGCTCGGCGGCCTATCGTCGCCCTACACAAATGACGAACTTACGACGCTGGCGCTGCACTGCACGGTCCAGGAGGACAACGCAGAAAAAGTGGAGCGTCAGGTACGCAAGTCCGCCGCAGCGCTGCTGCTGGCTCCACGCCGCGGCGCGCAGTTCGATGCGATCGTGACCGGCGCATCGGACAAAGGCACCTGGGTGCGAATCACGCGGCCAACGACCGAAGGCCGGGTTGTCCGTGGATTCGACGGGCTCGACGTCGGTGACAAGGTGCGTGTGGAACTTGTTCACACCGATGTTGCGCGCGGCTTCATCGACTTCGCAGTAGTGCACAGCAAACGATGATTTCGAGCGATCGACCGCACGCCTTGCTTGCGTACAAGAACGAGCAGTTCCTCGACAGCGAGGAAGCGCGTCCGCTGCGCATCCTGGCCGAATACCTCGGACCTATGTACGCTTTCCAGCACGAACGCATTCGCGACACGATTGTGTTTTTTGGCTCTGCAAGGCTGACGTCCGCGGGTCCACTGGGCCACTACTATGATCAGGCGCGGGAACTGGCGCGCTTAGTCACCACCTGGTCCGAGAATCTGCCGTCTGAAGCATGCAGGTACGTCGTGTGCACCGGCGGCGGCGAGGGAATCATGGAGGCCGCCAACCGTGGCGCCTCCGAAGCGGGCGGCAAGACGATCGGCCTAAATATCGGATTGCCGCACGAGCAACTGCCAAACGCCTACATCACGCCCGAACTCGCGTTCGAGTTCCACTACTTCTTCATGCGCAAGCTCTGGTTTGCGCATTTGGCCCGTGCGATGGTGGTATTTCCTGGCGGGTTTGGAACGCTCGACGAGATGATCGAAATCTTGACGTTGATGCAGACTCGAAAATTTGACCGTCATATTCCTGTCGTGCTCTATGGCTCGACCTACTGGAACGAGATCATCAATTTCGAGGCTCTGGTCCGGCATGGGATGATTGATCGCGAAGATCTCGCGCTGTTTCAGTTCGCTGATGATCCGGCAACGGCGCTGCGGCTATTGCAGGCCGGAATCGATATCGAGCCGGACGAGAAGACGCCGGCTATCGCGCATTCGAAAACCCCACAATCCTGAGGCAGAGTAAAAAGCAGCGCCTGCGTCAAGTGGCGTGTGCAACGATGGAAACTGCTTTAGCTTGAAGCGTGCTTAGCGACTCTACGAAGACGAGTTTCGCGAGTGTCATCGTGCAGGCTGCGATCAAGACCACGCCGAACGCCTGCTTTAGTTGTCGCACTGGTAGGCGATGCGACACTGCAACACCGCGCCGAGCCATAAAAATTGACGCCCCGCCTAAAATCATGGCAGCGGGCCAGCAAACGAGACCGACCAGCATCGAACGGCTCGGCGAATCAATCTCGTATGTAGCGGAAAGCGCGAAACTGCAAGCGCCGAGCAGCGCTATCCCGAGGCCCACCGCGCTGGCAGATGCGACAGCACGCTTCATTTCAACATTCTTCGAAAGCAGGTAAGGCACCGTAAGGCTTGCACCGCCAACACCGGCGATTGCACTAAAGCCCCCGATCAACGCGCCGATTACCGGCGTCGGGCATGTGGCAATTGCTGCGGAGAGGGCACTAGGTGCGTCGGATGCGCGCGGTCGATTGATCATCATCTTGACCGCAAAGTATCCGGCGTAGCTCGCAAAAATGATCGCGACCCACGTTCCGGACACCCAAGATGCGAGCAACGCGCCCGCGATCGAACCGGCGCAGGCTCCTGGAATCATTCGCTTCAGCCAGTAATAGTCAATCGCGCCACGCTTGTATTGCGCATAGAGGGCAGCAGCCGCGGTTGGAATCATCGCAGCAAGAGAGGTCGCCACCGCCACTTTCGATAGCAAGGCCGGCGGTATTCCGAACGCGGGAAGCAGCACGAGCAGCGCCGGAACCACGACAAAACCGCCGCCGATTCCGAGTAAGCCGGCCAGGAATCCTGCCATCAATCCCACACCCACAAGCTCGACATAAGCCATAACGTGCTCCATTGCCCGCCGCACACTGGCCGCGCCTCGAACCCGGACATGCGCACGTTGCTGCTTCGGTGGGTGCACTATTCCACGGAGCTCTCCGATTGGACTGTAGAAAACTCGACACTGCTTGCCACGAAGATCCATGCGCGATTGCGAACGATGCGTGTATGTAACGAGCTGCGCGGGCACACAGCCGAAAATCGGAATTGTCGGTCGGCGCGTCGTGCACAACATGGTGACGACCGATCGAACAGGATATTGGCCGCTTGCGACCCAAAGCCGGCAGTCGCGTTGGCACAAAGCGGCCGTTCAAATTGCTCAAAGCACGCGCCTTCTCAATTCGGCTGAGCACAACCAACGCCGACTTGAGGGTCGCGGAGCTGTCTACCGCAGTGACCTTCTTATTCGGATATGTGGCTTGTGGAATGACGCGGACACTATGCGCATTCAACCGCCTGCGCATTCAACCGCCGCGCCCGCAAGCCTGCCACACTCCGGTCAAATCTCTATGAAGTTCACTGCTTCCTTGACCTCAACGCTTCATTCATCTTCGCCTGCATTGCCCGAAAGTAGGCGCGCGGCTCCGCAACAGTGATCGGAAGCATCACCGGCTCCTTTTCGCTCATCTTGATCGGGACGACGACGATCCATGCCTGAGCCTCGCCGATGTCGTTGCGCTTGCCTTCCTCGCGGTATCGGATCCTGACGCGCTCTGCTTCGTCGATCGGCACCAGGATGCCGCCGATGCCAAGGTCAAAGGCCCTCACGGTTTTGCCATTGATCTCGATCCGCGTCTCGCGCGAGTAACCGGAGGCCGCGACCTGGTGACGCTGCAGCGCCTCGATGTAGGCGGCAATGCTGACGACGACGCCAGCTGGCACGTCGCGACGAACTCGCTCGCCGACGACAACCGAAGAGAGGCGCACCTGCCACAACACGATCGGGCCGATCAGCACGGTCTTCGCCTGCCGATAGTCGATCCCGACGCGCGCTGCCTCGGCCGTCGTCAGGAGGATGTCGTCGCCCTCGGCGACGAAGCGTGCCGGCTTGCCGTTGATCAGGCCTGAGACTTCGGGCGGCAGCGACGGTTTTGCATGGACCGGCTGACTCCATACGACTCCACCTTGCAGCACGAGACAGCAGGCCAGCGATGCGAAGAGGACGGAGCCGGCGATGGACATCCAGTTGCGACCGGGCCGAATGCGTCGCGGCATTCACGCCGCGGCGTGCGTAAGGCCCTGCGACCATGCGCCAGCACACACCTCAGGATTGTGCTCGTGGCTGTTGGTCAACATCACGATGCGGTCGTGCATCACTACCACGCTCTGCCGGCGCCATCGAGGGATGCAGCTTCCAGTAAACGTCTTTTCATAACCACCATGCGCAGTCCGTCGTAGCCTCATCGAGCACGTGAAGTATAAGCGGCACACTCTTCATGACCGGTCGAGCCTGCGGCGACGGCGAGCGTTCAGCCCTGAGCCAACCGCGCTCAAGCATCGCGGACGACCCGACGCGCGATATCGCGTGCAACCAGCGGCTTGGCAGGCACATCGACCACGCCGGCAGTGCGGGCGCGCGTCAGCAGCTCGGGCGTAATGTCCGCTTCTCTGTTCAACAAGCAGAACCCCCCGAGGGACCGGTTGTGGCCGATTCCAGTCTATCGACGTCCGAGCAATCGCACATTCCTTAGACGTTACTCAATAAGCAGCCTGGCCAAACTGGACAAAGCACGCCTGATTGGGCGGCCAAAGTCGATTCGCCACCCGCTGTTCGGAACAAACGCTACCGGTGGGCCGCGCGTTGTTTAAGCCGAAGCAGCTTCATCAACTCACCGACGTCTTTCAACTCCTCGATACGCCACACTAGGTCGAGCACCGTCTTCGTCTGATCGCGGTCGAGGCCACCCCACGCCGCGCACTGGCGAAATTTTTCGGCGAGCTCTTCGTCGGTCATGGGATTTGCCGGGCTGCCCTTGCCGAAGTCGGCCTGGCCGTTCACGACGGAGCCATCGTCGAGCTCGACCTCGATGATCGTGGTCATCTTGTCGAAACCAGCGGCTTCAGCTTCCGGGTGCACGCCGAAGTTCACCTTCTTGGTCATCGCCTGCACATCGGAGCGGTTGACCATGTGGTCGGTGAATTGCTCGAGACCGCCTTTGCGTTCGAGCAGCAGAATCGCCATGCAGAACTCCATGCTGAACTTGGCCTGCAGTTCGTTCTTTGGTTGATGATGAATCAGTGCGTTCGGCATGTTGTGATTGGTGCCCACGCTGACGCGTTTCACGCGCTCCGGCTTCAGATCGTGGCGCAGAATCAGATCCATCATCACGGCCATGCCCGGATGCGTCAGCGAACCGCTCGGGTGCGGCTTGATCGAAACGCCCGGGAACGTGAACGTCCACGGATCGCCGAGCTTGCCGTCGATCATCTCGACGCTGTAGCCGCCGCCCGCCGCGCGAAAAAATCCGCGGTCGGCTTCCAGTCCATTCTCTGACGCGGTGAAACCAAGCGCTGCGATCTCCGCGGCGACGACGCCGTTTTCCGCTGCGCGGCCCGCGTGAAACGGCTTGGTCATCGTGCCGAAGTTTTCGCGCAGCCCACCTGCCTGCGTCGCACCAATGCTGAGTGCACGTCGCGTGGTCTGGCGATCGAGCCCGAGAAGTTTCGCGGCGCCCGCAGCGGCACCGATCGATCCGCAGGTTGCGGTGCTATGAAAACCGTGCTGGTAGTGCCGAGGCAGGATCGCCTCGGCGACCTTGCATTCGACTTCGACGCCGATTTGATAGGCGAGCATCAGATCCGCTCCACTGCGTCGGTCGCGCTCGGCCAACGCAAGCACCGGGGGTAGCGCGGGTGCCGTCGGGTGTGTCAGTAGGCCGTAGACACGATCCTTGGCCACCGCAAGCTGCGTGTCGTCGAAATCATCGGCGTGAATCGCGAGGCCGTTGCCGAATGCTGCGAAACGCGCAGGCACCCGCAGCTCGCTGCCGATGATGGTGCTTCCCTCGTTGGTGGCGATGCCCAGCTGAGCGAGATAGCGGCGTGCGATATCAGCTGTTTGCGAGGCGGCTCCCGCGAGCGCAAGTCCGATCCCGTCGAGAACCGAGCGCTTGCCTAGATGCGCCACGTCTTTCGGAATGTCGCTTGTCTGCGTACGAGTGACAAATCCCGCAACGTAGTCCGTGAGCGAAGCGTCGGCAGCCTTTGCTCCAGACACGCTGGGAGCGGGAGCAGTCATTGTTTGCATGGTTTGAATCCGATGGTTACTTGGAAGGAGTTGCTGCGGCCGGTTGTCTGCGCACATTGTTCCTGCGGCTTGCAGCAAGACGCGCGTTCAGACGCACCGCTTGTTCGAGCGCGCCGGTCGTCGCCACGCCTTTGCCGACGATGTCGAACGCGGTCCCATGAGCGGGCGTCGTGAAGACGGTCCCGAGACCCGCTGTCAGTGTGACGCCGCGGTTGAAGCCTTTCAGTTTCGTCGCGATTTGACCCTGGTCGTGATACATCGACAGCACGCCGTCGTATTCGCCGGCGAAAGCCTTGAGGAAGACGGTGTCCGACGGAAACGGCCCTTTGCAGGCAATTCCGCGCGCAGCCGCCTTCGCGACAGTGGGCGCGATGATCTCAATTTCCTCTCGGCCGAACAGCCCGTTTTCACCCGCGTGTGGATTGAGCGCGCAAACCGCGATGCGCGGCGTGGCGAACCCTGCGCCGCGCATCGTCTGATCGGCCAGCGTTAGCGCGTTGTCGATGCGCTCTGCCGTGATCTGATCGAGCGCAGTTCGCAGCGCTACGTGCGAGGTCACGCGCGACATCCACAAATTGTCGAGCACGTTCATCTCGCCGAAAAAGCCCTGATGGTGTGTGAGACTGGCAAACATCTGGTGCTCGTCATTGAAGCGCCAGCCGCCCGCGTGCAGCGCTGCCTTGTTCAGCGGAGCAAAACAAATGCCGTCGAGTCGCCCGTCGAGCGCCAGCTCGATCATGGCGGCAAGGGTCTCGCCGGCAATGCGGCCAGCGTCGGGCGAGATCGCGCCGCGGGTGATGTCGCCTGGATCGCAATTGCCCAGATCGATGATCGCGACTGCGTCGCGCACGTCGTCAATCTGCTCGGGGGTCGACACGGCTTTGCAGACCAGATCGACGCCCGCGTCGCGCGCTCCCTGTTGGAGCACCCGGGCGTCGCCCACTACCAGTAGGCGCGCGATGTCGGCGAGGCGACGGTCGGCAAGCACGCGCGCGCATTGTTCGGGGCCGATGCCGGTGCAGTCGCCCAGCATTAGCCCCAGCAGCGGCAACGCATGCATGTCGCTGCGGTTCACTTCTGCTTTCGATCGGTGAAAAAATTGATCGCTGCAACCATGGAAAAAGTGATCACCAGCATCGTAATTGACAGCACCGCAATCGGCCCCCAGTCATTGCTCTCGCGCAGATCGAACATGGTGACAGAGATGGTCTTGGTGCGTGCCGTAAAGAGCAGGATCGTCGCCGACAGCTCCCGAATCGAGCCAATGAACACCAGGATCCAGGTCGCTATAACTCCGTTGCGGATCAGGGGCGCGGTGATGTCGACCAGCGTGCGCAGGCGCGTGGCGCCGAAGATCCGCCCCGCGTCCTCGAGCTCCGGATGCACCGACTTCAGCGATGCCGCGACTTGCTGATAGCCGACTGGAAGCTCCTTCGTGATATAGGCAAGGAAGATGATCCACAAGGTTCCGTAGAGTACCAACGGCGGTTGCGTATAGCTGAGGAACAGGCCGACAGCCAGCACAATGCCGGGGATCGCGACCGGCGCAGTCGCCAGGAACGCAAGGTAGCGATGGCCCCACACGAGCTTGCGCAGCCCCAGGTATCCGATCATCGTTACCAGAATCGTCGCGGCGGTCGCCGCACTTATGCCGAGTACGAAAGTATTGACGAACGCAGACTGGGTCTGGCTGAATTCGAAGAACACGAAGCGCCAGTGCTCGAGCGAAAAATTGCCGACCAGCGGCCCGGACCAGTTCTTGACGAACGCCGTACGCAGCAACGCGCCGTAGGGCAGCACGATCGAACAACCGAGCACGAAGGCGAACAGCGCAAGTGACGGCACCTTCCATTTTCCGAGGTGGATCAGCCGCGTGCCCGAGCTCTTGCCGCCAATCACCGAATATCCGCGCTGCCCCATGATCGCGGTTTGCGCCCTGAGCAAGAAGACGGTGATGATCAGCAGCGGCAGCGACGCAGCCGCCGCCAGGCCGAGCTGCGGTGGAAATTGAAACAGGCTCCAGATTTTCGTGGTCATCGTGTCGACGCCTGCCGGTAGCGCGAGAATCGCGGGTGTTCCGAACAAAGTCATCGACTGCAGAAACGCCACCAGAAACCCGGCCAGCAGCGCGGGCACGACCAGCGGCAGCGTGATGTGCGCCGCCGTCCGCCACGCGGGCGCTCCCAGGATGGCCGATGCTTCTTCCAGCTCGCTCGGAATCACATCGAGACTGTTGGCGACGAAGGTGAACACGTAGGGAAACGTGTAAAGCGCCATCACGAAAACCATGCCCCACGCGGAAAAGATGTTGATCAGCGGAGCATCGACGAACGGCTTCAGGCCGAACAGCGCGTAGTACCACTTGTTCACTAAACCTGCGTTCGGACCTCCGAGCAGAACCCACGCGAATGCACCGAGGAATGGTGGCGTGACGAACGACGCAAGGATCAGCGTGCGCATCAAGCGTTTGCCGGGCAGATCGGTGCGCGCGACCAGCCACGCCATGGGTGCGGCCGTGCTCAGGCAAATCGTTCCCACCGCGGCCGACGTCCACAGTGTCGTGACCAGCGGCTTGATGAAGGCCGGATCGACAAACAGATGGCGATAGTGGTCGAGCGTGACTGCCTTCGCCGTATCGCGCAGGCTGGTGACCACCAGCCAGAACATCGGCATCAGCACCAGCACTGCAAGCAGCAGCGCCATCGCGATCGAAACAGGCGCGGTCCAATCGATGGACCGCAGCCGTTGCCGAGTCACCCGCTCGCGCGTCGCTTCCATGCGGCGGTCGTTGCGGCGACTCTAGCGGATCAATTGCCGAACAGCGCCGTATAGCGTTTCTTGATGTCGGCGATCTGCGGCAGCATGGCAACCGGGTCGTCGGGCAGCATCTTGATCTGGCTGATCGGGGTGCGCCCCGCGGGCTCTTTGACGTCGGGATGGACCGAGCGTAAACCGCCTTCGTTGACCATCAGCTGCTGCACTCTGGCCGTGTAAAGGAAATTCTGCAGCACGCGCGCGGCATTTGGATGAGGAGCGTCGGCGAAAATCGCCGTGGGCGAAGTCACAAAAGGCGTTCCCTCGTTTGCGTAGATGATCTTCACCGGGCTTTTGGCGTCGATCTCGATGAACATGTTGTATTCGTTGCCGTCGACCATCACCGCCCGTTCGCCGCTCGCGATGCTCTTTGGTGTCGCTGTCGTTGACTGCAATTGCTGCACGCCTTGCTTCGACAGTTTCTCGAAGTAGTCCCAGCCGAGCGCTTTCGCCAGCGCAAACGTTCCGGTCAGGCTGGTCCCGCTATAGCTCGGGTGCGATTTGGCGAGCTTGCCTTTCCACGTCGGGTCGAGCAGATCGGCGTAACCGGTGGGAGCGCTCGCAGCCGGAACAAGATTCGTGTTGTAGCCCATCACGCTGAACGTCGCGCGCCAGGTTGCGAAATAGCCTTCGGGATCCTTGAACTGCGCCGGATAGCGCTGCACGTCGGGCGGGGTATGCGCCGCCAACCACTTTTGCTGCTTCCAAAAAATAAAATGCGACGCGTCCGACGAATTGACGACGTCCACATTCTTGATGTTCGACTGGTACTCCTGATTGACTCTCTGAAAAACGCGCTCCGAACCCGAGCGCTCGACTTCGATCGGAATATTCGGATACGCCGCGCGAAAAGCCTTGGCGACCCCCTCGGCAACCTTGACGTCGACCGCCGTGTACCAGACCACCTTACCTTCCTTCGCCGCCGCCGCCAGCATCGCAGGCGTGGTTTCCTGCGCTAACGCCGGCGCCGCGAAGGCGCAGGCGATCAGTACGACAGGTAGCGCTTTCGATCTGCTGAATCTCATCGAGTCTCCTGGTTTCTTAAAAGCATTTTTGGGGCGGGATCGTAGCTCACGGGTGACAAGCGACTAGCGAGCCAGACCGCGACAACGCTCGGCGCTGAATCGGACCTTTACCTTCGATCCGGGGGCAACGTTGAGCGCAGCCGGAGCAGTCACCATAACCTCCTGCCCGACATCGACAAGGTAGTCGCGTTGGCTGCCAAGATACGCTTGACTGCGCACCACACCGGGCAACGCGTTGGTGACGGCAGTATTAGCGTCGGGCAGCAACTGCACATCGTGCTGCTTGACGCAAAAGCTCATCGGCTGGCCAGGCCCCGGAAATTCACCCTCGCCGATGTCAAGTGCATGTCCCGCCACCTCGACCTTGTTGCCCGACACGTGTTTCGCATCGAGGACATTGCTGCCGCCGATAAAGCGTGCAACGAATTTTGAGTTGGGACGGTCGTAAACCTGCTGCGGAGTTCCGATCTGCTCGATCCGCCCGGCATTCATGACGACAATGCGGTCCGCCATGGTCATCGCTTCCATCTGATCATGCGTGACGTAGATCGAGGTGTATTGAAATTCATCGTGCAGGCGGCGGATTTCGAAACGCATCTCGCCGCGCAGGTTGGCGTCAAGATTAGACAGCGGCTCATCGAGCAGCAGGATATCGGGCTTCGGCGCCAAAGCGCGCGCCAGCGCAATCCGCTGTTGCTGTCCTCCAGAGAGCTCGGACGGATAGCGGTCGGCCTGTGCAGTGAGCTTGGTGGTTGCGAGTAACGCTGAGGTGCGAGTCTGTCGCTCGGCCGCCGCCATCGACTTCATCTTCAGGCCGTATTCGGTGTTCTGCCGTACCGTCATGTGCGGCCATACGGCGTAGCTCTGAAAAATCATGCTCATGTTGCGTCTCTCGGGTGGAACGACCGCGCCCGGTGACGACACTACTTTTCCGGCCACCCGGATCTGTCCGGCGTCGGGTTCGATGAAGCCGGCGACCATGCGCAGCGTCGTGGTCTTGCCACAACCCGAAGGACCCAGCAGGCAAACAAACTCGCCGTGTTCGACTGCGAGAGAAATGGCATCAACCGAAACCACACCGGGGTATCGCTTAGTGAGATTTTCCAGCTCGAGAGTGGCCATGCTTGATCTTAGCCCGCGCGATTTGGTGTCGCGCCGCGCGGTGCATCTCATGCGCAAGTGCTTACTTGGGAGGCTAGTTGCTGATCAGCTGGCTGACTGCGACTATGCTGGCGAGCCAAGGTGCCAATCGCTCTAGCTTCGGCTGCCATTCTTCGCGATAAATCTGGTTGGCGGCGGCCGCGATCGTGCCGGGCAATTCACCGTACTCGCCGCTTCGCGAGACCAGGGTGAGTGCGCGACCAAATTGCGCGCCCGGCACCGGCATTGGAGTCACGGTGGCCGGATCCGCGCGCGCCTGCAGCAGACACAACGGCGTGAGCAAAGCCCAGCCGATGTCGGCTGCGACCATCGCCACCAAGCTCTCTGCCGTATCGATTTCCAGTCGATGCGGCGGCACGACTCCTTCGGCACGAAGATAACGCTCGATCTGCATGCCGATATGCGAATCGATGTTGAAGCGCACCAGCGGCGCAATGGCGGCCATGCGCGCCAAGGTCGGCTTCGGCTCAGCTTCCGCCAGCCGCCGCGGCAGCAGCAGCACGTACGATTCTTCGAGCAATCGATGGCATTCGAACGCGGTGGCAGTGTCCGGCGGGTCGGTAGTAATGATCATGTCGAGCCGGCGTTCCAGCAGCGCATCACCCAAGCCCGGTGACAATCCCGACGTCACGTGCAAGTGCACGGCAGATGACAGCAGCCGTTTGATCAGCGGCGGACCGATCGTCGCCGCAAATGAATCGACCATTCCGATGCGCAGCGTTTGCGCTTCGCCGCCGGCCTGCTCGCGCACCGTTTTGTACAGCGTCTCGGCCTCGGCCACCAGCGCGCCCCCGCGCAGACGCAACGCGGCGCCGGCCGCGGTCAGCGCCAGCGGCCGCCGCTCGCGATCGATCAGCACCGCGCCGACGCTTTCTTCGAGCTGGCGTATCGCCTGTGAAACCGCAGACTGCGACAGACCGAGCCGCTTGGCAGCGGCTGTCATGTTCGCCAGGTCGGCGACGGTAATGAAGACTCTGAGAGTCTTGAGGTCGAGCACCGCTCCGATATTAGGTGAACAAGCTCAGCTCCACGGGAACGGACTGTTGCTCACCGGATGCAGCTTGCCCGACGCATAGCGCGAGAAGCGGAACGGCTCGAGCAACGCGCTGCTTTCACCGAGCAGATCGTCGGCGACCAGCTTGCCGACGCCGATCATTTTGTAGCCGTGGTTCGAATCAGCAATCACGTAGACGTTTTCGTGAAAGCGGTCGAACACCGGAAAGCTGTCGGGCGTGAAGCACCCGATGCCTCCCGACGGTTCTTTCTTGTAAACGCCGTTTTTGCCTGCGAAGCGCTTTTGACAGAAGGCGAGGGCAGACGTCCACATGTCGGCGAAGTTGTCGGTGACGACAAACTCGGGCGACTTCGGTCCGTACGGATCGACTCGCACTTCGTCGGGCGGCGTCTCGACAACGGCGGGCATCGCGCCGCCCTGTACACCGCCGAAGTTGAAATCCGGCTTGTAGTAGATGCCCCACAGCTTGTCGGTGATCAGCTTGCCGTCGCGGTCGGAGTGCAGCGGCGCGTCGGTATCGACGTGGATCACCGGCGGCATCGCGCCATCATTGGTCTTCTGAAAATTGGGATCAACACCGAGTGTGCCTTCCTGCAGTGCCATGTAGTGCCACATCGGCACGCCGTCGTGCGTTTTGCCGTCGCGCCCCTGAACACTGATCTGCTTCGGAAGCCCGAGCATGTTCCAGAGCGAATTGATCCACGGCCCGGCGCCGATGATCACTTGATCGCACGTAACCGAGCCGGCGGTCGTCTCGATCGCGGTGATGGCCGAGGTTCCGTTGCCCGAGCGCAGGGCCTTCACTTCGACGCCTTCGAGGATCTCAACGCCCAGCGCTCGCGCTTTCTTGGCGAGCCCGCGCAGCGATGCCATGTTGTTGGCGTAGCCGCCGCGCTTTTCGTGCAACACCGACGTGATGCCGCGTGCCTGCCAGTCGTGCAACAATGTTTTCATGTAGTCGAGCGATTCGGCTTCGCCTTCAATGAAAGTCGATTCGTAGCCGATCGCCTTTTGTTGCTGATAGATCATGCCGACCTGCTGGTGCATTACCTCGGGGCTGATCTGCAGGTAGCCGACCGGGTGATAGCTGTAGGCATTGGCGTCGCTCTCCCACACCGAAACCGAATGCGCCATCAATTCGCGCATCGCCGGCTGAAAATAATTGTTGCGTACGACGCCGCACGCGATGCCAGACGGGCCGGCGCCGATGCCGGTCTTGTCGAGCACGACGATGCGCGTGTGGCCTACGCCGATCGACTTGCCTTTCGCTTGCAGCTTCTGCGCCAGGTGCATCGACGTCGAAAGGCCGTGGATGCCGGCGCCGACGACGACATAGTGCGCGTGAGAGGGAAGTGCAGTCATGACGTGTTCCTAAATTGGTCACTGTTGATCATCGTGAATCGAGCGCTGCACTACCGCCATGCATGCGACGCATAGTGGCCCTCAGGCGACGCCCGTTGCTCGGGCTGGCATCGTTTCATCCGCAGCTGGCACGGTGGCCGCGAACTCCGGTAATGCCTTGCACGCGGCCGATAGTGCTTCGAGATTCGGATAGCGGCCGGCCGGAAACGCGTCGGCCACGCGCAGGTCGAGGTACGCAATCATTACACCTACAGTGATGTCGGGTTGCATCGGCCGTGCGCCGAGGTACCAGGGTGTCAGCGGCAATGCATCGAGAGCGGTCAGCGCGCTCGCCAGCTGAATCAGACAGCGGCCGATCCACTCCGGATAGACCTTTTCCGGCGGGCGCAGCATGCGCTCGTACGCAACGGCGCCCGCCTTGTCGATCGCGCCGGTGGCCAGCGCGACGATCCGCAGCGCGGTACGGCGTGCCGCAGCGCGCGCCGGAAGAAGCGCGCGTTCCGAACCGACACGTTCGTCGATGTAATCGAGGATGGCGGCTGAGTCGATCAGCACTTCGCCATCGTCGAGCACCAGCGATGGGATCCGGCCCAGCGGGTTAATGCGCCGCATTTCATCGGCGTCCGCGAATACGGAACGGGTGTCACGCGTGAATTGCAGCCCGGACAGCTTCAACGAAATTGCCACCCGGCGCACGTAGGGACTGTCGTATTGTCCAACGAGAATCATGGTGCACTACCCCGGTAAGCCATCGGCGCAGATCGGGTACAGCGAAGTGGGAAGCGGCACGGCTATCAATCAGCCGCTCATTTGCCGACAAACGTGGGCGGCCGCTTGTCGAAGAATGCGTGCACCGCCTCCTCGTGGTCGTGCGTGTGATGGCATGCGCCCTGCATCGCCGCAGCGAGTTCAAGCAGCGAGTCGAGACGCGTGACTTGCCCCTCGCGTAGCAGGCGCTTGGCCATCCGCAGCTGGCGCGGCGGGTTGCACACAATCCGACCTGCCAACTCGCGCGCTGTCTGCATCAACGCACCGTTCGGGACCACGCGCGAGACTAGTCCGCAGGCCAGTGCGGCCTGCGCATCCACCGGATCGCCGGTGTACGTCATTTCGCAAGCACGCGACAGGCCGACGGCGCGCGGCAGCAGCCATGCTCCACCGTCGCCGGAGATCAGTCCGATCTTGATGAAGTTCTCGGCGAACACGGCGTCTTCCGCCGCTATGCGAATGTCACAGGCACAGGTCATGTCGCATCCCGCGCCGTATGCTGGCCCGTTGACGGCGGCGATGGTGGGTACTTCCAGGTTGTATAGCGCCAGGGTCGTGCGCTGAATCCCTTGCCGATACTGGTCGGCTACGTCCGCGGCGTTTCCGCCGAATCCCCCCTCTCGGTCGCGCATGTGCTTCAGGTTGCCTCCTGCCGAGAATGCTTTGCCCGCGCCGGTGAGGATCACACAGCTAACCCCTGTGTCCACCGCGATGCGTGCGAAGGCATCGTTTAGAGCGGCAAGGATCTCGGGATCGGTGCTGGGGTTGCGCGTCTGTGGTCTATTCAGCGTCAGTGTGACGATCGCTCCGTCACGCTCGAAAAGAACAGCGCTCATGCGATTGCTTCCTGCGCATACTGCGCAAGAAGCTCGCGCTTCAGGACTTTGCCGCTGGGGTTGATGGGCAGCTCATCGACAAATACCACGCGGCGCGGCCGCTTGAACGATGCGAGATCGCTGCTCGCGCGACAGAAATCCTCGACACTCTTGGCTGTCAGTGAGGCATCGCTGGCGACAATGAACGCGGTGACAACTGCGCCCCACTTAAGATCGGGCAGTCCGACCACCGCCGCTTCCTGTACGCCGGGGCAGCGATACAAAATCTCTTCCACCTCGCGCGGATAGATGTTCTCCCCGCCCGAGACGATCATGTCGTCGGCGCGGCCATGGAAGTGGTAGAAGCCATCCTGATCCTGGCTCATCAGATCGCCGGTGTAGACCCAGCCGCGCTTCAGCTTGTTGGCCGTTTCGCTCGGGTTGTTCCAGTAGCCCTGCATCGCCTGTGGTCCGCGCACGATCAACTGTCCGATCTGACCCGCTGCGACCGTCTGCTCCGGCGTGATGTCGCGCTCGGGCTCGTTGGTGACGATACGGCATTGGCTGATCAGCGTCGGCTTGCCGACCGAACCGAGATGCGTCAACGCATCCTGCGGGCGCAACAGCAAGGTCAGGCTGGCCTCGGTCATGCCGTAACCATTGAAGATGTTCGGACAAAACTCGTTGATCACGTTCCGCATCGTCGTGGCGGCGATCGCCGCGCCGCCGGTCGTGATCATGCGCAAACTCGATACGTCGAATTCCTTGAAGCGCGGGTGAAACAGCATCTCCTGAATCTGCGTCGGCACCGCGAACAGCGTCGTCACTCTGTGCGCGTGGATCGTCTCGAGTGTTTTCAACGCTTCATAACGGCCCTCGACCACGTTGGTGCCGCCGACCATCAGATGCGGAATAAAAAACGCCTGCATGCCACCGACGTGATACAGCGGAGCAATATGCAATGCGACATCGGTCGGCTGCAGCCCATACTCCATCACGCAGTTCATTGCGATAGCGATGTCGTTGTCGTGACTGTGCATCACGCCCTTCGGACGCCCGGTCGTGCCCGACGTATAAACAAGCGCCGAAAGGTGATCACCGGAGGGGACGGGCCTCGGCGGATGAATATCGACCGCCTGGTCGACCAGCGTGTCGAATTGATGGTGTCCGGCCGGCACGTTGACCGCGTCGTAGGCGCACGAGATGTAGTCATGCACGCTCTTCAGGCGCCGCTGCACCAGCAGCACGTTCTCGGTCACCGATCGCCCGTAGACGAGAACGCGCGCGCCCGAATCGATCAGCGTGTACGCGGCTTCGCCGGCGGCCAGCCTGAAGTTAAGCGGCACCGCAACGGCGCTCAACATCTGGATCGCGAAGTACGTGGTGACCGAATTTTCGGACGTCGTTACATAGAACGCGACGCGGTCGCTCGGCCGCACACCGAGATCCGACAGCGCCTGCGCGAATCGACACACGCGCTCGTACCACGCCCGATATGTCCAGCGGCGATCTTCGAAAATCAGCGCGGTGTGGTTCGGGTAGCGTTCGACCGACTGCAAAAAAATGGTGGCGATGTCCATTACAAATTTGGTTTGATCAACGGAAGATCAGCCGATGCGATCAGGTATTTCGCCATCTCGGACGTGCCACCGACGATCGGCAGCGCCCTGGCATCGCGGTAGATCTGCTCCGCGCGACCGTACTCCTTGGTGATGCCGTCGCCACCGAGGATTTGCACCGCGCGGTCCGCGCAATAGGTTGCGGTTTCGGTTGCAACGAGCTTCGCCATCGCGGCGGGCTTCATCAGATTTTTGCCGCTGACGCCGTTGTCGTAGAGCTTGGCAGCGCGGTAGGTCAGCAGTTCGCTGGCATCGATGCGGCAGCTCATCTGCGCGATCTGGCTCCAGATCAGTTGCTTGCACCCGAGCTTCTCGCCGAATGCCGCGCGCGTCTGCGCATGGTTCTGCGCGATCTCAAACGCGCTGCGCGCCACGCCGAGACCCGAGCCGCCGAGAATGACGCGCTCGAAGTTGAACATGCCGACCATGATGCGGCCACCGCCGTTCGCATCGCCGAGCAAATGGTCGGCCGGCACGCGGCAATCATCGAACTGCACTTCGCCGACGACGCAGCCGCGGCGGCCCATGAAGGTATAGCGGCGCGGGAACGACACGCCGTGTGCGCCGCTCGGCACGGCCACGGCCGATATTCCCTTGCCGGCGGGTGCAGACGGATCGGTGACGCCGTAGACGATGTAGACGTCGGCAACGCCGGCATTCGAGATGTACCGTTTGCTGCCGTTGATTACATACTCGCGTCGCGCGGCGTCAAATTCAACCCTCGTTTGCATGCGCGAAGTGTCCGAGCCGGCGCCGGGCTCGGTGACGCAAATCGCTCCGACCATCTTGCCGTCGACGATGCCGGGCAAATAACGCTCGCGGACGGGTGCGGTCGCATGTCGGTGCAATGGGTATGCGCAACTCAACGCTGTCGCGATCGTGGTCTCGAACGCATAGTTGATGTAAGCCGCTTCCTCCGACAGAATCGTCGCATGCGTCAAACCGGGTTTCGACAACGAGCCGCGATACAGGTCGGCAAACATCAGTTTCAGATAGCCCGCTTCGCCCAGCGCGCGTACCACTGTCTTGATCGCATTCCAGTCGTCGTGATCTTCGATGGCCGCCGCGCGCGGTAGAAGCTCTCGCCGCAGAATGTCGCGCGCCTGGGCGCGAAACGCGCGATCCTGATCGTCGAGAACAAAGTCACGCATGACTTAGACATTCATCGGCGAAATCGGACAGCGGAGCATTCTCTTCCGCCAACGAGTCAACCAGCGCCGCAATGCGTGCCGCGCGCTCCGCTCCCAGCACCGGCTCGGCCAGCTCGCGATACTTGCTGCGTAGCTGGTCGTCCGTTAGCGGATTCTCGGGATTGCCGCGCGCCGGCGCCGGCTCCGAGACCAGTGTTCGACCATCGCGCAAGGCAATACGCACGCGTGCCCAGCGCTCGGCTGGAAAGCGGCGCGAGAAATCGGCGTCGTCGGTCAGCTTGATCGTATCCAGCAAGCGCCTGATACGTGCGTCGGTCAGCGTAGGGCCGGCGACTTCGTTGGCACCGATCCGCCCGTACACCAACGCCGCGGCGACTGCGTATGGAAGGCTGTATTGCGCCTCTTCGGTGGTCATCGGGTAGCGGCACTGCGAACCCAGGTCGATGGCTTCTCGAAAACTCTCGATGCTGACCGATGCGATGTCGTGTTCGAAGAATTTGTGCGAGCGCTTCAGCGCCAGCGCCGCCTCGGCTGCGGGCTGCGCCCAGCGGCACACCGGATACGCCTTGAAGTACTGCTCGCGAATTCGCCAGCGTGAACCGAGATCACTCCAGAACGCGCGCACATCGTCGCGCTCAACCGTGAGGGCAGGCGCTCCGGTAAAGCCCTCGTTGGCGAGCAGGGCGGCGCTGACGCCGACCTGGGCACCACTTCCCGAGCCGTCCTTCAGCATGGTCGGATAGTCGCAGACGCGCAGGATCTGGCCGCGCGGTCCCAGGTATTCGGCTATCCCCAGCGCATGCCGCATTTGCTCGCTATCGAAGTCGAGCCAGCGACCGCCGAGCGCAGCGCACGCGAGGGCGTTCCAAGCACCCGAGCAGTGGTAGTCGGGCACTGTCGCGTGCAACGCGATGCCCGCGCGCGTCGCGATCTCGTAGCCGATCACGATGCACGTCAGAAACTCCCGTCCGGTGCTGCGCGACGGCGGGCAGACACCACCATCGAGATAAGCGAGCAGAGCCGGCAGCACGGCGACGCCGGCGTGGCCCTTGGTCAGAACGTGACCATCATGCGCGTCGAACGCGTCGATCGTCGTCGCGCCGGCAAACGCGGCGCCAGCGAGGCCCGCGCGCCGGCCGTCGAACAGGAAGCGCGCGGCGCGGTCGCGGCCGCCCATCTGGGTGAATGCGTAAGAATTGACGATCGCCGCCGCGGACGTTCTCGAACCCGCAGCGGCGACTCCGATCAAGTCCAGCAGACATCGTTGCGCCTGTGCCAGAGCGTCGGCGGGTACGTCGTCATACGCCAAGCCGCGTGCGAACTCACCAGCGCTCGCGAACGACGCGGCTAGCGGTGCAGATGCGAGCGCGGCGGCGTTCATCGCTGCAGCAAGCGGCCGATCTCGCGATGCACGAGCGGCACGTTCGAATCGCGCACTGTCGGCAGCAGATATCTGGCGCGACGAACGTCTCCGAAGTTCAGTTGTGCGTGCACCATCTCTTCACCGCTTCCGGTCGCGTGCGCGAGCGGGCGGCCGAAAGAATCGAGGATCCGCGAGCCGCCCCAGAACGTCAGGTCGCCTTCGGCGCCGACCCGATTGGCCATCATCACCGGCATGCCATAAGTCAGCGCGTAAAAGCGCAGATTGGTGTCCCACCCGAGGGGGTTGTCGAACTCGCTGCCAACGGCTTCAATGGCCGAGCTGATCGGCACCATCAATAACGTGACGCCGTGCAATGCAGCCAGATGCACGAGCGCCGGATTCCAGGCGTCGGCGCAGATCGAAATGCTCGCGCGCCAGTGCGGCTTGATGTCAAACGCTTCGAGGGTGTTGCCGGCGGCGAAATGCTTGCCGTCCTCGAGCAGGCCGTACGTCGCAAGATTTATTTTTCGGTGGACGAAAACCACTTCGCCGGCGCGCACCGCGATCGCCGAGTTGTAGAACTGCGCCGCAGCGCCTTCTTCAATAACGCCGAACACCGTGTACATCGTTCCCGCGGCGCGCGCGATTTCGGCGACGAGTGGGTGCTTGCGACCGATGGCGAGGCGCAAGGTGTCGGAGCCGGCGCTGTGGCCCGTCATCGACATCTCCGGGAACAGCAGAACTTCGACGCCGGCACGCTGCGCGATGGCGATCAGATCCAGATGCTTGCGCAGATTGGCGTCGAGGTCGCCGAGGACAGATTCGATCTGCGCAACCGCGACGTTCAGCGTCAACGAGCTCGACATTCGCAGTCGGCAGGATGTTAGACAAAACGGAGCCGCGACTCCGTCGCGACTCCGTTGATACGCAGCCGAACGATCAGATCAAGCCCTGCTGCTTCAAAAATGTCTGCGCGACCTCTTCGACCGTCTTCTTCTCGACGTCGACGCTCGCGTTGAGTCTCGACATCGTTGCGTCGTCGAGCTTGGCTGACAGCGAATTCAGGATATCTGCCAGCTTCGGATTCGCGTCGAGCGCCTGTTTTCTGACCACCGGCGTCATCGCGTAGGCGGGGAAATAGCCTTTGTCGTCGCGCAGAACGACGAAGTTGAACGCCGGCACCCGTCCATCGGTTGCGAAAACCAGACCCACATCCACCTGCTTTTCCTTTAGCGCCTGGTAAACGAGGCCGGTGTCCATACGCTTGACGTTATCGCGCGCGAACTCAAAGCCGTACATCTGCTCAAGGGGTTTCAGGCCATCGGGACGCGCGTAGAACTCGGCGTTGCTAGCGAATGTGAGCTTGGCGCCGTCCTTGACCTTCTTGGCTAGGTCGCTGATCGTGACGATGCCTTGCTTCTTCGCATCTTCCGCATTCATCGCCAGCGAATACGTGTTGTTGGCTTTTGACGGGTTAAGCCACACGAGGCCCTTCGCGGCGTCGAGCTCCTTCACTTTCTTGTAGTTGTCCGACGGCGACAGCTTGTCGGTGAATTTGTTGTAGGTGATCAATGACGTTCCCGTGTACTCCCAGTACACATCGATTTGCCCGCTCTCCTGCGCCTGGCGCAGCACTGCGCTGCCCATCCCGGCCTTCACATCCACCGTGTAGCCCTTCGCTTTGAGCAACTGTGCGGTCATCGCCGACATGATTTGCTGCTCGGTAAAGTTCTTGCCGCCGACGACGATGTTCTGCGCCATCGCCGCAGCAGACGTGATGGCCAGTGACGCGCCGACTGCCAAAATCGAAAGTGCTTTCGTTACCTTCATTGCGGTCTCCTTGATTTCAACTGTGTGCAACTGATGCAAGTGCAACGCTTCTTATCGCAGCGGGTTTACACCGCGCGGAACTACGAAATACGAAATGGCACCGACAGCAAAATCCACAATCACCGCCAGCAGCGCCGTTGGAATAGCGCCTGCCAGCATCATTCCGGGCTCATTCAAATCGATGCCGGTGAATATCAATTCGCCTAACCCTCCGCCGCCGATCAGGAACGCGAGTGGTGCGGTGCCAACGTTAATGGCCAGCGCGGTACGAATCCCGGCAAAGGTCACGAACAGCGCATTGGGTAACTCTACGCCGGTCAGGATTTGCATCGGCCGCATTCCCATCCCCGTCGACGCCTCGACAAGATAGGCAGGGACGCCGAGCATGCCGGCGTAGGTGTTGCGCACGATAGGCAGCAGCGACGCGACCCACAGCGCGAAGATCGCGGGCACCGTGCCGATGCCGAGAAAGCTCATCGCCAGCGCGAGCACGGCGAGCGTCGGAATCGTGCTGCCGATGTTCAGCGCCTGCATCATCGACTCCGCCAGGCGGCGCATGCTGGGCCGACTGAGCCAGAGGCCGAGCGGTACTCCGACCAAAATTGCGAGTCCGCCTGAAATTGCCACCAGCTTCATGTGCTGTTGCGACAAAAAGACGATGTCCGACCGGTACTTTGCTATCTGGTCGAACAGGCCACTGCGCTGCGCGAACACGCCCAGAGTGAACATCGCGATCAACGAAACGACGATGATCGCCCTGCTGGTGAACGCCGCACGCATCGCTGAGTCTGTCCGCTATGCCGCTCGCTTCGAAGCATCGCGGTACGTGTCCCCGAGGAGCCGCGTGATGCCGCGCTGGGTGATGACGCCCGCATAGAGACCGTTCTCGTCGACGCACGTCAGCCACGGTACGTCGAACATGAACATCATCGACACGGCGGTGCGCAGATCCTCGTCGAGGCCGACCGTCGCGGGCAGCCGCGTGCCGAATTCCGCGGCCGTGCCTTGCTGCCCGCGGCAGATTTCGAGACCGAGATAACCCTGTGGCCGGCCCTCGGCATCAACCATCACAATGAACTCCTGGCCGTGCTCATTCATCAGCGCGGTTGCGCGATCCAGCCGTTCCTCGGCCGATACGCGCGGTGCGCCGGCATGGACGGCGGATTCGACTTTCACCAGCCGCAAGCGCTTCAACGTCCGATCGGTGCCGACGAAATCGGCAATGAACTCGTTGATCGGGTGGGCGAGGATATTGTCGGGGCTGTCGAACTGCTCGAGCTTGCCGCTGCGGAAGATGGCGACCTTGTCGGCCATTTTGACCGCCTCGTCGATATCGTGGCTGACGAACATCACCGTCTTCTTCAAGCGTCGGTGAATCTTCAGAAATTCGTCCTGAATGACTTCGCGGTTGATCGGGTCAATCGCACCGAAGGGTTCATCCATAAGCAGAACCGGCGGGTCTGCGGCCAGCGCACGCGCAACGCCGACGCGCTGCTGCTGCCCGCCTGACAATTCCTTTGGATACCGCTTCAGAAAAATGGCGGGCTCGAGATTAATCGTCGCCAGCAGCTCGGCGGCGCGCGTGCGAGCCTTCTGCATGTCCCAACCCAGAAGCTTCGGAACAACGCAGATGTTCTCCTCGACCGTCATGTTGGGGAACAGTCCGATCTGCTGAATCACGTAGCCGATCGTGCGGCGCAATGCGACCGGGTCGTAGGCGTCGGTATCCTTGCCATTGATATAGATCTTTCCCGATGTCGGCTGTATCAGGCGGTTGACCATCTTCAGCGTGGTCGTCTTGCCGCAGCCCGATGGACCGAGCAGCACGCAAATTTCTCCCTCGGCGACTTCGAAGCTGACACGGTCGGCTGCAAGCGCGGCGCCGGCCGTGGTCTCGAACGCTTTGGTGACGTTGTCGAGCTTGATCATCAGCGAAGTTCTTTCTTCAGGTAGCGCGAGCAATCCGCGCCGGGGCAAGCCGCAAGCCTTTCGGCGTCAGCCGATGTTGGACCCATAGCAGGAAATAATCCGCGAAGATCGCGAGCAAACTGACCGCAAGCGCCCCCGTGATCAGCTGCCGAGTGTCGGTCTGCGAGATGCCGCGGCTTATGAATGCACCCAGCCCTCCTGCGCCAATATAGGTTGCAATCGCGGTAATGCCGATGTTGATCACGACGGCGATTCGAACGCCGGCCATGATTACCGGCACGGCGATCGGCAACTCGACCTGACTCAGCCGCTGCATCGGCGCCATGCCCATCCCGCGCGCGGCTTCGCGCAATGCGGGGTCGACGTTCGTAATCGCGGTGTAAGTGTTGCGGATGATGGGAAGCTGCGAGTAGAGAAGTACGGCGATCACCGCCGGCAGGTAACCGATTCCCTGTCCGATCTGCGCCAGGATTGGAATCATCAGGCCGAACAGCGCAATCGAAGGTATGGTCATGATCATCGCCGCCACGTACAACACGATGTCCGCCGCGCGCTTGTTTTGCGTGATTGCAATCCCGATCGGGACGCCGGTAAGGATTGCTAAACCCACCGCAACGCCGACGATCGACAGGTGTTCGATCGTGCGCTGACCAATGGCCGGCAGGTTGTTGAGCATGAACGTCAGCGTTTCCATGCTTGCTTTGGCACCCCCTTGCACTAAGCGCAGCATAAGTCAGCGGCTCATGTCGCAAGTGTTCCAGATGCGACGCTGGCTCGTCCATTGTGGACATTGCGGATGCTTCGGTTTGCGGTCGTGCCCGCAGTCGATGTCGCACTGGCGATAAAACGCGTCGCATCACGACGCGTTGCGGTTCGCCGGAGATGCGATAGTCGCCGCGACACCTTTAGCGAGAAACCTGATGAACGCAACGAAACCGCGCGGCTTGACCCTGATGCAACGGCTCGAACAAGGACCCGTGATCTGCGCCGAAGGCTACGTGTTCGAGCTCGAGCGGCGCGGCTATTTGCAGGCGGGTGCGTTCGTGCCCGAAGTCGTGCTCGAACATCCGGAAGCCGTGACGCAATTGCATCGCGACTTCGTGCACGCCGGCTCCGACGTGGTCGAGGCGCTGACCTACTATGCGCACCGCGAAAAGCTGCGCGTGATCGGGCGTGAGAAGGATCTCGAGCCGATCAACCGCCGCGCGCTCGCGCTGGCGAAGGAAGTGGCCGATGAAAGCGGCGCGCTGTTCGCCGGCGATATTTGCAATACCAACGTTTTCGACCCGGCCGACACGAAGTCGCACGAAGCGGTGCGCTCGATGTTCGCAGAGCAGATCGCTTGGGCCGCTGACGCGGGGGTTGACTTCATCATCGGTGAAACGTTTTCGTACGCGCAGGAAGCGCTGATCGCCCTCGACGAGATCAAGAAAGCGAAGATGGTCGCCGTAATCACGCTGGCGATGCATCAGGAGGAGCGAACGCGCGAAAGCTGGACTGCGGCGGACGCGTGCAAGCGTCTAGCCGACGCGGGCGCTGAAGTCGTCGGACTGAATTGCATCCGCGGGCCCAAGACGATGATGCCGTTGCTGCAACAGATACGGGCCGTCGTAAAGACGCACATGGCCGCGTTGCCGGTGCCGTTTCGCACCACCGCCCATCAGCCGTCGTTTCAGTCGTTGCGCGATGCCGAGTGGAATGGTGATGAAACAGGCCGTCCGTTCCCGGTGGCGCTGGATCCGTTCACCTGCAACCGCTTCGAGCTGGCCGAGTTCGGCAAACAGGCGATGGCGCTCGACATCCGCTATCTTGGTGTCTGTTGCGGTGCCGGTCCGCATCACATTCGTGCACTCGCCGAAGCGGTCGGCAAGCGGCCGCCGGCGAGCAAGTATTCGCCCGACATGTCGAAGCACGCATTCCTGGGCTCGCACGAGCGAATCAAGCAGGTACAGAAGGACTACGCGGAGAAGTTGTAGGGCTGACGCGTCGTAGTTCAGGCTCGGTTAGCGCGCCGTGGGACGCTCGGATCGAGCGCGTAGTAGTCGCCCGCATCATCGGTGAATATCTGCATCGTTGTCGTGAGCCCGGTCGGTGCATCGAGTACGCCGGCGGCGACCGAAATCGCCTCGCCCTGCGGGCGCTCCCAGAACACGCTGGCACCGCACTCGCTGCAAAAGCCGCGCCGCGCAAAGCTCGATGACGCATACCACTTGAGGCCGCGCGCTTCGATCATGCGCAGCGATTCCTTGGGAGTGTTCGTGTAGGCACCAAAATGGCCGTGCGTCTTTCTACACATCGCGCAGTGGCAGAGCACGACGGCGCGCATCGGACCGCGCAGCTCGAAACGCACGGCACCGCAAAGGCAACTGCCGGTAACGATTCTTTCGTTCATCGGATACCTCGCATGGTTCGACTCGTGAGCACGGCGGCACGCTCGTCACTTGGCTTGCGGCCGTAGGCGGACCGATAGCAGCGCGAGAAATGCGATGCGGACGCGAAGCCGCATGCGACCGCGATGTCGAGAATTGGCTTGGTGGTCTGCAGCAACATCGCGCGCGCGCGGTCGAGTCGCAGCTTTAGATAGTAGCGACTCGGGCTCGCGCGCAGATACTTGGCGAACAGACGCTCGAGTTGACGCGCCGACAGTTCGACGTCCTGCGCGATCTGATGCACGGCGCGCGGCTCGTCCTGCGCGCTTTCCATCATGCCGATGGCCGCGATCAGCTTCTTGTGGGCTACGCCGAGGCGGCTTTGGATCGCCATCTTTTGTGAATCGTGCGTGCCGCGGATGCGCGGATGAATAAACTGCTCCGAGACATCATTCGCGAGCGCGCGGCCGTCGCGCTCGCTGATCATCTGCAGCATCATGTCGAGCGCCGCCGTGCCCCCGGCGCAGGTGCAGCGGTTGCCGTCAATGATGAAAATATCGGTGGTCGTACGGACGCGCGGGAACCGCTCCGAAAACGCAGCGAGGCTCTCCCAGTGCAGTGCGCAGCGGCGGCCGTCGAGCAGTCCCGCGTAGGCAAGCACGTAGGCGCCCAAGCTGATGCCGCCCAACATCACACCGTCGCGCGCCAGTGCACGCAGCCACTTGGCGACGAGCGCATCGGCAGCTCCCGCGTCGCGCGTGCCGGCGCACGCCAGCAGCATGTCGAGCTTGACCGCAAGGTTAATCGAGCCATCAACCGCGATGTCGATACCGTTGCTCGCGCGCACAGCATCACCGTCGCGCGAAAGCAGGCGCCATTCAAAGCGCGGCTCGCCGGTCAGGCGGTTGGCCGCGCGCAACGGCTCGATCGCCGAAGCGAATGCCATCATCGGAAACTCGGGGACGAGAAGGAAGCCGACGCGATACGGCGGGGACGCTGGTCGCGCTGCGGGTTCGAGCTGCGGCTGGCGCTTTTTCCTTGTTGCGCGTTGCATCGCGCGATGTTACGAGAGTTACACGGCTGCGGCCGCCAGTTGCCGTAAACGGAAGTGCTGCAGCTTTCCGGTCTCGGTGCGAGGCAGCGAATCGACAAACTCGATCGTGCGCGGATACTTGTAAGGAGCGATCGTGTGTTTAACGAACGCCTGCAGCTCGGCGCACCGGTCCGCGCTCGGCGTGTGACCAGGTTTCAGCACCACGTATGCACAGATGCGCTGACCGCGCTCCGGATCGGGCAGTCCGATCACCGCACATTCGGCAACCGCCGGATGCAACAGCAGCGCACCTTCGACTTCGGGGCCGGCGACGTTGTAGCCCGACGTCACGATCATGTCGTCCGAGCGCGCCTGATAGCGAAAGTAGCCTTCGTTGTCCTGCGTGAAGGTGTCACCCGTCAGATTCCAGCCGTCGCGCACATACTTTTGCTGGCGATCGTCGTCGAGATAGCGACAGCCGCTGGGGCCTTTGACCGCGAGCCTGCCCGGGCTGCCGCGTGGCACTTCTTTCATTGACTCATCGACGACGACCGCACGATAGCCGGGTACAAGGGTGCCGATCGCGCCGCTGCGAACATCGTCGCCAGCCGACGCGATGAAGATGTGAATCATCTCGGTGGCGCCGATGCCGTCGATCATCTCGATGCCGGTCGCCTGTTTCCATAGCCGACGCGTGGCGTCGGGCAGCGCTTCGCCGGCCGATACGGTTTTCTTCAGACTACGAATATCGAGCTTGCGTAAGTGCTCGCCGAGCAGCAACGCCATATTGCGGTACATCGTGGGTGCCGTGAAGCAGACGGTCGCGCGCGTTGACTCGATCGCGGCAAGCAGCGTGTCCGGCGTTAGCTTTTCCATCAGGACCGTCGAAGCGCCGAAACGCAGCGGCATCACCAGCAATCCGCCCAGTCCGAAGGTGAATGCCAGCGGCGGGGTGCCACAGAAAATGTCGTTGCGCGATGGCCTTAGAACATGAGTCGTGAAAGCGTCGGCCATCACCAAAACGTCCCGATGAAAATGCACCGTACCTTTCGGCTGCCCGGTCGTCCCCGACGTGAACGCGATCAGGCACACGTCATCACGACCGGTCGGATGCGCAGCGAACGTTGCCGGCTTGCGCGCGGCGCGCGCTTCGAGCGCGTCGGGCGCGATGTCGTTGAAGTAGATGACTTTGCTCAAGGCCGCTGCGTAGTGCTCGGACGCCGAATCCAGCGTCGCCGCGAGTTCCTGCTTCAGGCGGATATCGCACAGCGCAGCCGATATCTTCGCTTTGTCGATCATCTGCTTCAGCTCGCGCGCCCGCAGCAGTGGCATCGTCCCGACTGCGATTAGCCCTGCCTTAACGACCGCGAGCCAGCACGCCGCCAGCAGCGGCGTGTTCGGTGCGCGCAGCAGTACGCGGTTACCCGCGACGAGTTGTAGATCCTCGGTCAGTACACGCGCGATCCGATTCACCTGCGCGTGCAGCTGCGAGTAAGTGCACGAAACTTGACGACCATCGATCAGCGTTCTGATCGCAGTTCGTGCGCCGTTGCCTGCAATGACGTGCCGGTCGAGCAGTTCGGTGACACAGTTCAGGCTCGACGGATACTGATACTCACGTCGGTCGAACAGGAACTCGGGCCACTCGCGCGGCGGCGGTAGATGATCGCGCGCGAAGGTGTCAACGACGTTCATCGGACGCTTAACGCCAATCGCAGCGTTCAGGAAATCAGTCGACCTTTGCGTTCGAAATTTTGACGACCTGGGTCCACTTGTCGATCTCGTTTCGAATGAAGGCGGCGAACTGCTCCGGCGTAGTGCCGCCCGGCTGCGCCCCCTGTGAAACGAAGCGCTCGCGTACTTCTGGCACTCCGAGTGCCTTGGAGACATCCGCCTGCACCTTGTCGACGATTGCGCGTGAGGTGCCGGCCGGGGCAAACAGACCGAACCACGAGCTCGCGTCGAATCCTTTCAACTGCGCGGCTTCTTCCATCGTTGGAACATCGGGCAACGCGGAAGAGCGCTCGCGCGATGTCACCGCGAGCGCCTTCAGCCGACCACTCTTGATGTGCGGCAGAGCCGACGGAAGATTGTCGAACATCACGTTGGTGTTGCCGGCCAGCAGATCGGTCAGCGCGGGTGCCGAGCCCCGGTACGGCAGGTGCACCATGAACGTTCCGGTCATCGTCTTGAACAACTCGCCGGTCAGATGAATCGATGTGCCGTTGCCGCTCGACGCCATGTTCAGCTGACCCGGATGCGCTTTTGCGTACGCGATGAAATCATTAACGCTGGTAACCGGCATCTTCGAGTTCACCACCATTACGTTCGGCACGCCTGCCGCGAGGGTAATCGGCACGAAATCTTTCACCGCATCAAAGGGCATCTTGCTGCCGCTCTGTGCAAAGAGCGCCGCGTTGATCGCGTGTGTACCGACGGTGCCCATCAATAGTGTGTAGCCGTCATTTGGGCTCTTCGCGACGAGTTCCGCGCCGATGTTGCCTCCAGCACCTGGCCGATTTTCGATCACGACCGGTTGCTGCCACATCTTCTGCAGCTCGGCGCCGAGCGAGCGCGCGACGATGTCGGTCGTGCCGGCAGGCGGAAATGGCACAATGATGCGCACCGGTTTCGAAGGCCAGCTTTGCGCCTGCGCCGTCAAAGGTGCCAGCGCGAGCATCGCAACTGCCGCCACCGAGCGCCACCTCGATACAAGCTGCATCATCTCGCTCCTGTAGTAGTGGGCGAAGTCTGCCTTCGCCCACATCGTTCGTCTATGCTGACCGCAGCATGGCAAAAGTCATTCTTGCGCTGGATCAAGGCACCACCAGCTCACGCGCGATCGTGTTCGACCGGCGCGGCCGGATCGTTTCTACCGCGCAGCAGGAATTCCGGCAGATTTTTTCGCAACCCGGCTGGGTCGAACACGACGCCGCTGAAATCTGGTCGACCCAGTTGGCATGTGCGCGCTCCGCTCTGCGCTTGGCTGGGGCTGATGCGACCGAGGTCGTCGCGTTGGGTGTGACAAACCAGCGCGAAACGACAGTGATCTGGGATCGGGCGACCGGCGCACCGATCGCAAACGCGATCGTGTGGCAGGATCGCCGCACGGCCGAGCGTTGCCAGGCGCTGCGTGAGCAGGGCTTCGAAGCGCGCATCACCGCTCTGACCGGGCTGCTGCTCGACCCGTACTTTTCCGCCACCAAGATCGAATGGCTGCTCGATCACGTGCCCGGAGCGCGTGCGCGCTCCGGGCACGGCGAACTGGCATTCGGCACGATCGATACCTGGCTGATATGGAATCTCACCGGTGGCGCGCAGCACGTTACCGACGTCAGCAACGCGTCGCGTACGCTGCTGCTCGACCTGCATGCGCTGGAGTGGAGCGATGAGCTGCTCCGATTGTTCAACGTCCCGCGCGCGCTACTGCCACGCGTCACTGCGTCGAGCGAGGTCGTCGGAACGACCGCACCGGAGTTGTTCGGTGCTCCGATCGCAATCGCTGGCAATGCGGGAGACCAGCAAGCCGCGACGTTCGGGCAAGCTTGTTTCAGCGAAGGCATGGCGAAGAACACGATTGGCACCGGCGCCTTCATGTTGATGAACGTCGGCGCAAAGCCGCAGGCGTCGAATAATCGATTGCTCGCAACGGCGGGCTGGAAGCTTTCCATTCCGCCAAGCACGTCGTACATGCTCGAAGGCAGCGTGTTCGTCGCGGGGGCGGTCGTGCAATGGCTGCGCGATGGACTCGGATTGTTCGCGCGCTCGGACGATGTCGAAGCACTTGCGCGACAGGTCGAAGACCATGGCGACGTGTTTGTGGTTCCCGGCTTTGTCGGGCTCGGCGCGCCGCACTGGGATCCCAACGCGCGCGGCGCCATTGTCGGGCTGACGCGTGGAACGTCGAAAGCTCACATTGCGCGCGCGGCGCTGCAATCGATCGCGTTCCAGTCGGCCGACGTCCTGGCGGCGATGCAGCGCGATGCGCATCGGCCGCTGACCGAGATTAGGGTCGACGGCGGAGCGGCCCGCAACGACTTGTTGCTGCAGTATCAGACCGACCTTACCGGCGTGCCGGTCGTGCGGCCCGAGGTGACGGAGACCACGGCGCTTGGTGCAGCCTACCTTGCCGGATTGGCTACGGGCTTCTGGGGCGGCGTCGACGAAATTTCCGAGCTTTGGCGTGCCGAGCGCCGCTTCGAGCCGGCGATGCAGGCCGCGCAGCGCGAAGAACTGATCGCGCGCTGGCACAAGGCAGTCGAGCGTTCGCGGCATTGGGCCGCATGAACCGGCCCGGGGAGAGGTCGCTTTCGACAAGCGGAACGCCGCGCAGCGCGCAAGGTGCGTACTGCGTTCGGGCGGAGATCGATCGCGAGCGGTTACTTGGCCAGCTGCGCGAACCAGCGGAGTGGGATGTTGTCGTTATCGGCGGCGGCGCCACCGGGCTCGGTATCGCGCTCGACGCCGCCGCGCGCGGCTTCCGGACGGCGCTATTGGAGGCGCGCGATTTCGCGAGCGGAACTTCGGGCTGCAGTACCAAGCTGATCCACGGCGGCGTGCGCTACCTGGCGCAGGGCAACGTGCAGCTGGTGCGCGAAGCGTTATCCGAGCGTGCTCTGCTGCTCGCGAATGCGCCGCAGCTGGTGCGTCCGCTGAAATTCGTTGTTCCGTGCTACCGGCTGCTTGAGCGCGAGTTCATGCGCCTGGGCTTAGGTGTTTACGACGCGCTTGCCGGCAAGCGCGGTATCGGCGCTACCCGCTGGCTGTCGCGCGAGCAAACGATCGCGCAGTTGCCCGGCGTCAGAACCGAAGGATTGCGCGGCGGAGTCGTCTACTGGGACGCTCAGTTCGACGATGCCCGACTGGCAATCGCTCTGATGCGCACGGCGGTGCGGCTTGGTGCCGTCGCGATCAACTATGTTGAAGCGGATCGGATCGACGTCGCCGGCGGAAAGGTAACGGCAATTGTGGCGCATGACGTTCGCACATCAGAGCGCATCGAGTTGCGCGCGAAGGCAGTTTTCAACGCCACTGGTGTTTGGGCTGATCAGTTGCGTGGCCGTCTGGATAGTGCCGCCGCGCCGTTGACCGTGACGAGCCGTGGCTCACACCTTGTGTTGCCGGCATCATTTCTACCCGGCGCATGCGGCATGATGATTCCCAGAACCGCCGACGGCCGCGTGCTGTTTGCGATTCCCTGGCGCGCCCATTTGATGATTGGCACGACCGACGTAGCCGCGAACGGACCCACGTGGACACCTGAGGCTTCGCACGCCGAGATCGAATTCATCGTCGCTGCCGCACGCAGCTACTTGCAGCGCGCACCGTCGGCGAGTGATGTCCTGGCGACCTTCGCAGGACTGCGCCCGTTGTTCTCGCCGAGTGCGGCACGAGCGACCAAGACCATTTCTCGCGAACACGCGATCGTGATCGAGCACCGGAATCTGATTACCGTCATCGGTGGTAAGTGGACCACGTACAGAAAGATGGCGCTCGATGCACTCGACCAGGCCACGCAGATTGGGTTGCTCGATCCCAAGCCGTGCTTGACCGCCGCCATCAAGCTCGACATCGACGATGCCGTCGAAGCCCAATGCCGCGCTGCCGAAGCTGCGGCGTTGGCCGGTGGTAGCGATGGAGATGCGATCGCAGCATTCGTGCGCCTTGTGCTGCGGCTGGAACAGGCGCATGACGTTGAAGACGTTATCGCGCGCCGGCTTCGGCTCGCATCGATCGATCAGCGTGCGGCGGCGCGAACAGCACCGGTGGTCAGCGCGTTGCTATCGGCCCACCGGATTGCTTGACCGGCGAAAAAAAAGCCACTCGAGCGAGTGGCTTTAATCGTACGAATACTAACGATTAGAACAGGTGGCGCATTCCGACCGTGTACTGCCGGCGGTCAAACGTGGGGCTGTTCTCGAGCGTATTTTTGCCGTCCAGACGCGAGGCCGTCACGTACACATTGGTGCGGCGGGACAACGGATACGTATAACCGAGTGCGTAGGCTCTGAAGTCGCGCTCGTCAAACGTTGTAGGCGTCAGTTGCACACGATCTGCGTTGTAACGGGTGTAGGAGCCCAGGATGGAGCCGCCGAACAGCGGAACCGTCACACCGCCCATCCACGCATTGGCATCCGCTCCGGAAGTAATACCGGCAACGTTGAATACGCGCTGGTTATCTTCTCTGGCGTAGGCGGCGTGCAACTTGACGAATCGCAGATCAAACGTCAGGCCTGCCTGCAGGTTGGTCTGGTTATCCGGAGCATTCGGAATCTTAATGCGGTCCCAGGTTACGACGCCGAAGAACGGACCTGCGGCAAACGAGGCGCCGGTGAACGTCACGTTGACGTTGTTACCGCTGCCCGCTAACTCAGGGCCGCTTGCATTCCATGAATGACCGATGCCGAGCTTGAAGCCGCCGAAGCTCGGCGACGAGTACAGAAGCGAATTATCTAGGCGCAGCGCCGACGCGGACGAAAACTTCAGCGCCGAATCACCGAAACCGGTCAGGAATGGATCACTGTTGCCGAACATGTCGAACGAACCGGTGCCCGATGAAAACGTGGCTACGCGGCCGGCGACGAGTGTTCCCCAGCCGCCCGACAGACCCGCCCAAACCTGGCGACCAAATATACGGTTCTGGTTGCCTCCTCCGCACACATTGGTAACGGGGGTGCCGGTACACGCGCCGCTTTGCTGACCCAACGTACCCGTATCGATGTTGAAGCCGCCCTCGATTGTGAACACGGCATTCAGGCTTGGCGAGAGCGCTTCCGAACCGCGCATGCCCCACCGGTTGCCGGATTGATGGCCGCCGTTGATGCCGCTGGTGGACGAAACGCCACTTGCAGTCGGGTCGTTGTATTGGTAGTTGACATCCAAGATGCCGTAGAGCGTTACGTTCGACTGTGCGAGCGCAGCGCCTGAGAAAGCACCGAATACCGCCAGTGCTATCAGATTCTTTTTCATGTAAAGCTCTCCTTGCTGGTGATGGGAATTCTTTTACGCCACGGCCCCGCACGAGCCGCCACGCGAATGAACCACTCCCCGGAGGAAGTTGAGACGGATTCTTTCAGACGAGTCGTGACAAGGCAAAGAAACAGAGTGAAAAGAGCGAAATTGTGGTGCGCGTGTTGCGGTCAGACAACAAGGAAACGGGCTGCGGAAGCCTTTCCCTCGCCGGCTCGATTCGTCTCTGAATCTCCCGGTTCCGGCATTAGAAGCTATGCCTTAGGCCCAGTTGAAAGGCGCGGGCATCCTCGCCCGCGCCGGTTGTGTATCCTGTGGTGTACCCGGCTGACGACAAGCTCATGCGTGCGCTGCCGGAGTTATCCATGAAAGCGGCGACCGCGTACAACTGGGTGCGACGGGAGAACTCGTAAAAATACGCGACTCCGTAGTGACTTGCCTTGGCGTCCGTCGTCGCCCACGGCGACCGGCCGTCGTCCTTGCCGTAGTTGTACACGCCGTATAGCGTGCTCGAGCCAAAGCGCCACGAAATCCCACCGTGATAAGCCTTGGAATCGGTGGGTCCGGCCAGGCCACGCATCGTGTCAAAGTCGAAGCTGTTGATCTGCAAGCCCCCCAGGATGGCGTTGATTGCGGCCAGGCTGCCGCCGGTGGAGACGACGATGTTCTGGATATCCGCAGGCTGCAGAATCGGATTCTTGTTCTGGCGGTCGAGGTATTGCGCGTACAGGCGGACAGGGCCGAAGCCGACATACCCGCCCACATTGAACATCTTTAGGCCGGTCCGCCTTTGCGGGTTAGTGCCTGTGTTAAACGGCACTACGTTGTCATGGTTGTACCCGACTCCGACGCCCCAGGTGGGGGCGTTGTACTGAAGATTCGCGCCATAAAAGTCATCGCCTTTCTGCGGGCTGGTCGCGCGCTCATTGCGTAGCGTTTCGGAGCCGCCGAAGCTATACATCAGCGACGCCGCGAAGCCGGACAGTTCGATCCGGTATTGCGCGGAGTTGTTGGCTCGAATCTTTGGATTGGAGAAGCCCTGCCCGAACTGCAATGCGGTCTGGTCACCCATCACGTTGAATTTGTTCAGGATCTCGTACGCGGGCGTGTATTGACGCCCAAAGAAAAAGCCGCCAACGGGAGTAACCAAGCCGGCCCACGCCTGCCGATCGAAAATTGCGCCGGCCGCGTTGACGGTGGTTATGGCCTGCAGCAGTGCATTGTTGACAGCGTTGGCTCCGCCGACGATCGTCGGTTGCGACGCGGCCGGCACCTGGACCGCGGGCGGGGTAATGACGAAAGTTACGCCGGGACACACGGTGGGCGCTGTTGCGGGTGCGTTGTTGGCGCGACACCAGTACAGCGCGTTGTTGTTGCTCAGACTGCCGGTATCGGCTTCGAACCGGCCTTCAAGCGTAAACAAGGCACGCCAGCCGGGACTTAAATCTTCAGAGCCGCGAATCCCCCAGCGAGAGCCCGCCGAAATGCCGCTTTGCAGGCGAGTGCCGTGGACGCTGCCAGCATCGAGGTACTCGAAACCGACATCGACAATGCCGTATAACGTCACTGAGCTTTGCGCGTACGCCGCCGGAAACGCACACGCGAGCGCGACCGTTAACAAACTCTTCCGCATGACTGTCTCCTGGCTCTTCTAGTGTTTTGGCTCGGACCGAGCGACCGGGTGCGAGAATACCGCCGCACTTGGTTGATTTCGACGCCTCAACGGCCATAGAAACTTTTTCGTGCCTTTTACGCAACATTGAATGAAGACCCCTCAGCGCAGTGTGTTCGACCAACTGATGGGGGCCGCGGACCGTGCACTGCGCACGCTGGCCGCTGATCCGCAGGCGAGCCGCACCAGCCCTGCCGATAACATTCCGATGCCGATACCCGCGGCTGCACTGTCGGAACCCGATCGGCGCCACGCCGCGGCACTAATGCGCGTCAACCACGTCGGTGAAGTCTGCGCGCAGGCGCTGTACGACGCGCAAGCGTTGGCAACGAATTCGTCGGCGCTGCGCGAAGCGTTCGTTCGCGCCGCGCGGGAGGAGACAGATCACCTGGCGTGGACGCAGCAACGCATCGCCGAGCTGGGCGGGCACACGAGCCTGCTTAATCCATTATGGTATTCGGGAGCATTCGTGATCGGCTTGGTGGCTGCGCGACTAGGGGATCGTGCGAGTTTGGGCTTTCTGGTCGAGACCGAGCGTCAAGTCGAGCAGCATCTGCAACGACATCTTGAACGTCTGCCCGCGGCGGATATGGCCTCACGCGCGATTGTCGAGCAGATGAAACACGACGAGGCGCAACACGCAGACTCAGCGATACAGCACGGTGCTGCACCGTTACCGCTGCCTGCTCGTTTGGCGATGCGGTTGGCCGCGCGGGTAATGACGAGCACTGCCCACTACATCTGATTCTGGGCTGAGTCGTCGACGATCTGCACCGAGTGCGTAATCTGCACCGACTTTGCGAGCATTGCGGTGGCCGAGCAATACTTGTCGTGCGACAGCTGTACCGCACGCAGCACGGCGTTCCGATTCAACGCTCGGCCACGTACCGTGAATTGCATATCGATGCGCTTGAACACTTTGGGGTCGTCTTGGGCGCGTTCAGCTGCGAGTTGCACGTCGCAGGCCGTGATCTGATGACGCCCGCGGCGCAGGATCAAAACAACGTCATAGGCGGTACAGGCGCCGGTGCCGATCAGTACCATCTCCATCGGTCGAGGAGCCAGGTTGCGACCGCCTCCCTCGGGCGCGCCGTCCATTTCGACGCGGTGCCCGCTGGCAGTTTCCGCGACAAAACTCATGCCCTCGCCGGACCATCTCACTGAGCACTGCAAGCGTTTTCTCCTTCGTTGCTGTGGCGACGCAACACTTAACCATCTATTGGCTCATGGGGCATTCGCTGCGCCAAGCACTTGATTATTAGGTGCTATAGCTCATTTTTCGACGCGATTACGGGCGGGTAGCGGAAATCTGGCCTTGCACCGCACCAATTACCTGCGCATACTTCTAACTTGTCTCCTCCACCCTCATAGGTGGTTTCGGCCCGGACCCTTGGTCTGGGCCGTTTTTTGAAGGCGCCTTGCCTGCACCCCCCTTCAGCGGATAGAATTTCCGGTTCTGCTGCGTCGGCAGCACGGACTCCAGTAACTGAATGAAAACGTTTTCCGCAAAGCACCACGAAGTGAACCGAAATTGGCTCCTCGTGGATGGTAACGAGAAGGTTGTGGGCCGGCTCGCCAGCCAGATCGCCCTTCGCTTGCGAGGCAAGCACAAGCCCGAATACACGCCCCATGTAGACACCGGCGATTTCATCGTTGTCGTCAACGCGGCAAAGCTGCGCATGACGGGCAACAAGAGCGAAGACAAGACGTATTACCGTCACAGCGGCTACCCCGGCGGCGTTTACGAGACGAATTTCAAGAAGATGCAGGAGCGCTTTCCGGGACGTGCCCTTCACCTCGCAGTGCGCGGCATGCTGCCCAAGGGTCCGCTCGGCTACGCAATGATTAAGAAGCTGAAGATCTATGCGGCCGGAGAGCATCCGCATTCCGCACAGCAGCCGAAGGCCGTCGAGATCTAGCAGCGAAGTCAGGACGAGCGCAAACCAAGGATTGATGGAAACATGATCGGCAACTACAACTATGGGACCGGCCGCCGTAAGAGTTCGGTGGCGCGTGTTTTCCTCAAACGCGGCAGCGGCGCGATCGTCATCAACGGCCGCCCGATCGATGAATATTTCCACCGCGAAACCGGTCGTATGATTGCCCGCCAGCCTTTGACGTTGACCAACCACGCCGGCACGTTTGACGTGCAGATCAACGTGCACGGCGGTGGTGAATCGGGCCAGGCAGGCGCGGTTCGGCATGGCTTGGCCCGCGCGCTGATCGACTACGACGAGACGCTGAAGCCCGCATTGTCATCCGCGGGCCTGGTCACGCGCGATGCGCGTGAGGTCGAACGCAAGAAGGTCGGTTTCCGCAAGGCGCGTCGCCGCAAACAGTTCTCGAAGCGGTAGACGTTCGCTTGCTGGGGCCGCGGTCGCGGCCCCTATTCTGGGGGCGCGCGTGAGCGCTACTCCGATCGCGGCACGGAATTTCTTCGTTGCCATCCTATACTGCCCGTGAAGAAAACGTCCGCGGATTGGCGCGAGCGGCTTCTTCTTGGCCGGACGTAGACAATGGTCCGGAGCATGTGAGGCTCACTTTGCATTTTCCTCTCCGCTCGATTGGATGAAACGCAAGCGTTGGTTGGGCAGCAATCCGGCGAGCGCCACCCGGGTCGCGGTTCGTAGCGAACTGCCATGGCGCGCCAAAGCGGTTGTTGTGTTGGCGGCGCTGTCGTTGGTAGTGCTGATTGTCGCGGTGACAATGGTCGTTTACAGCAATAACCGGCCGGCGCCGCAGAATGCCGATGCGCTGACGGGCGAACTCGAAAAGAGTCGCGCAGATGCAAGGCAGGCCATCGCGGAGCGCGATCGCAGGCTGGCGCAGTTTGCGCAGCTCGACAGTCAACAGCGCATGGACCGGGCGGCGTCGGAACAGGTGCAGGCGCAGCTGAAGGCGCTTGAAAACGAGAATGCGCGACTCAAGGAGGATTTGTCGTTTTTCGAAAGTCTGCTTCCGACACCCTCAAACGCGAAGGGTGTTGTCATCCGTAGCTTTCGGCTGCAAGCGCTGAACGATTCAGAACGCGACAACAGCCGATCGCCGGGCCGCTCGTCGAACCGGAGGCCAGGCGACGAGCCGCAGGCACTGCGCTATCGGCTGCTCGTGCAGCAAAGCGGTCGACCGGAGCGTGATTTTGTCGGCGCGGTCTCGTTAACGGTCAGTCTGCAGCAGGGCGGCCGGCCTTGGGTGCTGCAACTGCCCGACACGACGATTCCCGAGGCTGGTCCGCCGCCGCTGTCTTTTCGGCATTATCAGCGCGTGGAAGGGACGTTTGAATTGCCCGAGGGGGCGGTCGTACGCTCGGTTCAGGTCAAAATTCAGTCCAACGGCGAAGTACGTGCGCAGCAAACTTTCATGATGTGAGGTAGCGATGTTCGGCAACAAGTCGGTGACACCCAGCACAATCGGTACGTTGATCGGCAACGGCACGACCGTCGAGGGCAATCTGTCGTACACGGGCGGGCTGCGCATCGACGGCACCGTCAAAGGCGATGTGCGCTGTTCCAGTGCCGATGCGTGCATGGTCGTCGTCAGCGAAATGGGCCACGTCGAAGGTGAAGTGCACGCTGCCCACCTGGTGGTTTCGGGCCGCATCACCGGTCCGGTGCACGTGACCGAACTGTTGGAACTGCAGCCGAAAGCGCGCGTTGCGGGCGACGTGCACTATCGCGCGATCGAGATTCACCAGGGTGCGGTGGTCGAAGGCCGGTTGATCTATCAGTCGGTCGACCGGTCCAACAAGGGCCCTGCGACGTTGAAACTGGCGACAGGCGGCACCATTTCTGAGAATTGAGACGGGCGGGTAAGCGCCTATAATCCCTGCCGAAGCTGAAGAGTTGACACGGAGTACGCAATGAATGCAATGGTTGAGATGCCGGCGCCGTTGGTGTTTACCGACGCTGCGGCGGCGAAAGTCAAGAACCTGATAGAAGAGGAGGGCAATACCGACCTGAAGCTGCGCGTGTTCGTGCAAGGCGGTGGGTGCTCCGGCTTCCAGTACGGGTTCACGTTTGATGAAGTTGTCAACGAAGACGACGCCACGATGGAAAAAAATGGCGTCACGTTGCTGATCGACTCGATGAGCTACCAATACCTGGTCGGTGCTGAGATCGATTACAAAGAGGATCTGGAGGGCGCGCAGTTTGTGATCAAGAATCCGAATGCCACCACCACTTGTGGCTGCGGATCCTCGTTTTCTGCGTGACTGAGTGCCGCACAAAAAGGGCGCCTGCGGGCGCCTTTTTATTGCGCGCTCGCCTACTGTCCCGGATATAGCGCGCCCAGGATCCTGCCGCCGCGCGCTCCGGTAACGCTCGGGACGTTTCCGATGCGTCGGTTGACGTGCAAATTGGCGAGCCAGGCGAAGGCGAGTGCTTCCACCTGATCGGGCTCGACCCCGAATGCCGAAGATGCGACAACGGGGCGCGGCGCGCATTCAGCCGCCAGCATCCGCAGCAACGTCGCATTGCAAGCTCCCCCACCACACACGACAACCTCCGCGGCCTGCGGAAACCATTTCTCTATCGCACGCCCGATCGCTACTGCGGTGAAGCGTGTCAAGGTTGCGAGCACGACTGCGGGTGACAGTGAGTGATTTGTCAGGCTACGCTGCAGCCACGCCGGCGAAAAAAGCTCTCGGCCGCTGCTCTTGGGTGGCAGGGCCGCCAAGAACGGCTCGGTCAACAGCGTTTGTAGCAGCTGCTGATCAGGATTCGCTGCTGCCGCCAAGGCGCCGTCACGGTCGAACGGAACCGCAAAGTGTTGCTGTGACCAGTGGTCGAGCAGCAGGTTGCCCGGGCCGGTGTCGAAGCCGACTACCGGAGCGTCATCTCCCGCTGCCGGCAGGCCGGTCAGGTTGCTGATACCGCCGATGTTGACCACGGCGCGCGGCTGCGGTCCGCTGAAGGCGTCGATGTGGAAGATCGACGCTAGCGGCGCGCCCTGCCCACCGGCTGCAAGGTCGCGGCTGCGAAAGTCAGCTACAACATCGATGTGTGTCAACTCAGCAAGCAAGGCCGGCGCGTTCAATTGCATGCTCAAGCCCTGCTGTGGGCGGTGCCGCACCGTCTGTCCGTGTGCTCCGATCGCGCGCACCGACGCGCGCGATACACCCGCGCGGTTGAGCACCTGTTCGACGGTGCGTGCGTAGACGCGCGCTAGGTCATGCGCAACCACGCCGCTGCGCTCCATTTCATCGGGTGCCGAAGAACAAAGCGCGATCAGCGCGTCGCGCAGATCGGCGGCAAAAGGTTGATACGCGTGTGCCAGCGATTTCGGAGGCGCACCGGTGCAATCGGCGAGGACGGCGTCGACGCCGTCCAGGCTCGTGCCCGACATTAATCCGATGAAGAGCAAGCCGCTGCGCGCTTAGCGCGGACGATCCAGTGCAATGCTGACGCGCTCCAGCAGCGCCAGTTGTGCGCGCAAAGGGTCCGCGACCTGGGCAAAGCTCGCCAACTGGGCAGCAGCCAGCGGTTCGGCCATCGGCAACTCGGCGGTCAGCGGATTGACTTGCATATTGTGCATCTTGAGTTCGAAATGCAGATGCGGGCCAGTCGCCCAGCCCGTCATGCCGACCGTACCCACCGAATCGCCCTGGCCGATGCGTACCCCTTGTCGCAAGACAGGCGCGACCGATTGCAGGTGTGCGTACAACGTGGCGTGTTTGCCGTCGTGCTGGACCTCGACCACGTTGCCGTAGCCGCGCTGCCAGCCTGCAAACGTCACTACCCCTTCGGCGATTGATCGCACGTTGGTGCCTGCCGCTGCGGAATAGTCGATGCCGCGGTGCGCGGCGTCGTAACCAAAGATCGGGTGCGTGCGGCTGCTGCTGAATCCCGAGCTGACGCGCGTGTACTCGAGCGGCGATCGCAAAAACGCCTGCTTCAGGCTGCGCCCGTCTGCCGCGTAGAAGCCACCGTGCTTGCTGCCGTTGCCGAACCAGTACGCTGAAAAGCGCTTGCTCCCGTTCTCCAGCTCCACCGCCAGTAAACGCCCCGCGCGCAGGTATTCGCCGGACGCGTACAGCGCTTCATAAACCAGGCGAAAACGATCGCCGCGGCGTAAATCGCGATGAAAATCGATCTCGCTTTCGAGGGCATCGATCATCTGCTGCGCAACGGCGTCCGGCACTTCTGCTTCATCGGTGGCGCCGAACAACGAAACGCGCACTTCGCCGGCCTTCATTTCGATGCGGCGCTCGAGTGCCAGCTCGGATTCGACGATACGGAAGCCCGCTGCTGCATCGGTGCTTCGATCAAGTGTCACGATGTGGGTCGTGGCGAGTGCGCCGTCGATGTCCCCTGCGCCGTAGACCTTCAGCCAGTGCAATGCACCGTCCGATGTGATGCTGGCTTGGACGAAGCGGCCCGGCGCCAGCCGCACCAACGGCCGCGCCGTCGCATCGGTCTGCGCGAAGCGCAACGCAGATGCGTCGGTGATACCGAGTCTGCCAAACAAAGCCGCCAGCGTCTCGCCACGCTGAACGCGCGCTTCGCGCGCATGCAGATCCTCGTTCACAAGCAGACCGGCCAGCTGATCGGCGATAGAAGGCGTCGCCACACTTTCAATGATCACCCGCGTCTGCGATTCGTCGAGCTCGAAAGCTTCCGGTGCGGCTGCAAGCGCCGCAATCGCGGCCGACAGTGGCAACAGTGAAAAAACCGCGGCTAGCTCGATGCGCTTACGCTTCACACGCTCGACCTGTTTCCACCGCCGCAGCGCCAGCCTCAAACCGAGCCGGGTGTCGCTTGCAAAAAGTGCAAGTCGTTTGGATAGAATCGACAATGGTGCCTACCGAAAGAAAATTGGGTGAAAGAAAAAAGCGCACGCACCGGTGCGCTTTTTTTATCGAGGGCGCGAGTATAGCCCGGCAAGTTAGGACCCCGCTGACGCGCCACCTTACGCATGCAATCGCATAGCAAGATTTACACGGTCGGACCCGAGGTAGAGCGGGCGATGGCGCTGGTCAAGCGCGGTAGCGCCGAGCTGCTGGTCGAATCCGAGTTTGCGCAAAAGCTTGCGCGTGCTGAGGCGATGGGCCAGCCGCTGCGCTGCAAGCTAGGGCTGGACGCTACAGCGCCCGATCTGCATCTGGGCCATACGGTTGTGTTGAACAAGCTGCGGCAACTGCAGGATCTCGGGCACACGGTGATCTTTCTGATCGGCGACTTCACCGCGCTAATCGGTGATCCGTCGGGCCGTAACACGACCCGGCCACCGTTGTCGCGCGAGCAGATCGAGCAGAACGCGAAGACGTACTTCGACCAGGCCGAGCTCGTGCTGAAGCGCGACAAGACCGAGATTCGCTACAACTCCGAATGGTCGGAGCCGCTCGGCGCCGCCGGCATGATCAAGCTCGCTGCGCACTACACGCTCGCCAGGCTGCTCGAGCGCGACGACTTTGCGACGCGCTATCGCGACAACACGCCGATCGCGATGCACGAGCTTCTGTACCCGCTGATGCAGGGTTACGACTCGGTCGCGCTCGAATCCGATATCGAGCTCGGCGGCACCGATCAGCGTTTTAACCTGCTGGTGGGCCGCGAGCTGCAGCGTCACTATGGTCAAGAGCCGCAGTGCATCCTGACGATGCCGCTGCTCGAAGGGCTCGATGGCGTTGAGAAGATGTCCAAGAGCAAGAACAACTACATCGGCATCACCGAGCCCGCGTTCGACATGTTTTCGAAAACAATGTCGATCTCCGACGAGCTGATGTGGCGCTGGTACGACCTGCTTTCGCTGCGCTCGAACGAGGAAATAGAAGGGCTCAAGCGCCAGGCGCACGAAGGCCGCAACCCGCGCGATGTGAAGGTATTGCTGGCAAAGGAAATTGTTGCGCGATTCCACTCGGAGCAGGCGGCCGAAATGGCAGCCTTCGAGTTCCGGGCGCGGTTTCAAGCGGGCGCAATGCCGAACGACATCCCCGAAGTCAATGTAGCGGGCGGCGAAACTGGAATAGCCATCGCAATGCTACTGAAGCAAGCTGGACTCGCTTCTTCGACAAGCGAAGCGGTTCGCGGCATCGAACAGGGCGGCGTCAGGATCGACGGCGAGAAAGTCAGCGACCGTGCGCTGGTGGTAAAGCCCGGAACTTATGTTGTGCAGATCGGCAAACGGAAGTGGGCCCGGGTCACGGTGCGGTAGTGGCTGTGCCGCCAAATCTACGAAGTACGCGCGGCGAACACGCGCCGGAATGTTTCCCGCAGCGGCCTTACTTCGGCCTTCTCAAGAATCCCGCGTTGTGCAAGCTCCGCGTGCAGCTGCGGCAATCGGTAGTGCGGAACGGCCGGAAATAAATGATGCTCGACGTGGTAGTTGACGTGGTGCGGAAACATGACGAAGCGTGCGAGCGGACCGACCAGATTAGTGCGCGCGGCCGTTAGCGGGGTGGAAAGGTCGGTCACCGCACCGTGCTCGCAGATCGCGCGCAGCCGCAGGATTGGTTGAATCACGGTCGCGAGCGGCAGCGTCCACAGCACTAGAAACTTCACCAGCGCGATCGGGCCGCCGATCGCCAGCGCAACGATCGGCGCAGCAACGTGGAACGCCACCACCCCCCAGCGGTCGCGGCGTGCAGCGGTACGCAGTGCGGCAGACGTGTCGTCGAGCGGTCGCTGCGCCTGTTGCGTATCCGCGTTGATCGCCGGATTGCCGAAAAAATAGGCGTACGTCTTGAACGCGGTCAGACCACACATGTCCTTGGCCAGCTTCTTCACCAGATAGGCCTTGCCGCGCGGGTAGCCGCCATGCAGCGCGATGTCCGGATCGACCTCGCCGTACAGATTGTTGTGGTGCAGCCGGTGGATCACGCGATAGCTCATCATCGACACGCCGCCGATGGTCCCAACGAAACGGCCGATAGCGTCATTCAGCCATCGCGTCTGATACAGGCGGTAATGCGCCGAGTCGTGCGCCAGCACGAACAAAGCATGCTGCTGCATCCCGATCAACAAAACCGCCGGCACCACGATCCACCCAGTGAAATGGGTCCAAGCGATGCCGAGCACGACGCCGATCGCCACCAGCGTCGTTGCTACGGCCAGAGTGGAACGCCACGGCGAGAGCCGGGTCAGCTCGGCCAGCGTGTCGGCCGGCAGCAGCCTGCGCACCTGGGCCGCGTGGGCGGGCGCTGCCGCGGTACCACGCAAATCATCCCGAAACTCTTCGCCGCGCGCCGTGGACGCTTCAATTGTCATACGGCCCAGATTCGTCCGTCGCTATGATGACCACCAATATAAGCTTCGGCGCGCGCAAAGTACCGATGAAACTGGTCAGCACATCCTTCGAAGACGGTAAGCCTATTCCGGCCGAGTTCGCGTTCTGCAAAACGGACCCTTCCAAGCACGCCACTTTGTCGTCGAACCAGAATCCGCACTTCGCGTGGGACGACGTTCCGGAGGCGACGCAGTCGTTTGCGCTGCTCTGTCACGACGTTGACGTCCCCAGCAAGCCCGACGACCAGTTCAAGGAAGATCGCGAAATACCGTCGTCGTTGCCGCGCGTCGATTTTTTTCACTGGGTGTTGATCGATATTCCGCCGACGCAGCGCCAGATCGAGGTCGGAAGTTATTCCAAAGACGTAAAGCCGCGCGGCAAGAATGGTCCGGCGGCGCCGAACAACACGCGGCAGGGCGTGAACGGATACACCGACTGGTTTGCCAATGATCACGACATGAACGGCGATTACTTCGGTTACGACGGTCCATGTCCGCCGTGGAACGATTCAATCGTGCATCGCTATCTGTTCACTTTGTACGCGCTCGATGTCGATCGTGTGCCGCTGGAGGGCAAGTTCAGTGGCCCTGACGTGCTGAAGGCGATCGAAGGACACGTGCTCGCGAAGGCGCAACTCACCGGCACCTACACACTTAATCCGCGTCTGGCGTGACGAACGCATGCAGACCAGGTTATTGCTGATCCGGCACGGCGAAACCGCGTGGAACGCCGAGCACCGAATCCAGGGCCAGCTGGATATTCCGTTGTCGCCACGCGGTATCTGGCAGGCGGCTCGCTTGGCCGAATGCCTGAACGACGAGCCGATCGATGCGATGTACTCGAGTGCGCAGTCCCGCGCGTGGCTGACCGCGGCGCCGCTAGCGGCGCGTCATGGACTCGACATCGTTGCGGAGCCCAGGTTGCGCGAGCGCTCGTTCGGAATTTTCGAGGGACTTACCTTGGATGAGATTGCCGAGCGATACCCGGCCGAGTTCAGAAAGTGGCGCGAACGCGATCTCGCATGGCGTCCGGAAGGCGGCGAGACCGGGCAGCAGCTAATTGATCGAGTGATGGCGGCGATCGCGGACATCGACGTACGCCATAGGGGGGAGACGGTCGCCTTGGTGTCGCACGGCGGCGTGCTCGACGTCGTCTATCGTGCAGCACGGGGGCTCGAATGGCATGCGCCGCGCGAGCATCAGATGCTGAATGCGGCGGTCAATCGGCTTTCGACGTCGGCGGTGCCGCTGGCGCTTTCAATCGAACATTGGGGCGACATCGCGCATCTGAGCGAATCGCGCGATGAGCTGCCGGTGTAGTCAAAGGCGCGAGGACATCATGTTCGACCGAAGCACCAACACCGTACAGCAAGTCGATCCCGACATCTGGTCCGCGATCCAGAACGAACACCGCCGGCAAGAACAGCACATCGAGCTGATTGCGTCGGAGAACTACGCGAGTCCGGCGGTGCTGGCGGCGCAGGGAAGCCAGTTGACCAACAAGTACGCGGAGGGTTATCCGGGCAAGCGTTACTACGGCGGTTGCGAGTATGTCGATGTTGCAGAAACACTGGCGATCAATCGCCTGAAGCAACTATTTGCCGTGCCGGGAGTTGAGATGGCAGCCAATGTGCAGCCGCACTCGGGCGCGCAGGCGAACGAGGCGGTCTTTCTCGCGCTGCTGACCCCGGGCGACACGATCATGGGGATGAGCCTCGCCGAGGGCGGTCATCTGACGCACGGCATGGCGCTGAACATCAGCGGCAAGTGGTTCAAGGTCGTTAGCTACGGATTGAATGAGCGCGAGGAGATCGATTACGACGCGTTGCGCACTCTGGCGCAGCAGCACAGGCCCAAGCTGATTATCGCCGGCGCTTCGGCGTATTCGCTGCGGATCGATTTCGAACGGTTCGCAAGTGTGGCGCGTGCAGTCGGCGCTTATCTGATGGTCGACATGGCGCATTACGCCGGCCTGATCGCTACCGGCGAGTACCCGAGCCCGATCCCGCACGCCGACGTGGTCACATCGACGACGCACAAGACGTTGCGCGGGCCGCGCGGCGGTTTGATTCTGATGAAGCCGGAACTGGAAAAGGCGATCAACTCGGCCGTATTCCCCGGCCTGCAGGGCGGCCCGCTGATGCACGTGATCGCTGCCAAGGCGGTAGCGTTCAAGGAAGCGTTGTCGCCCGAGTTCAAGGCGTATCAGAAACAGGTGATGACGAATGCGCGCGCGATGGCCGAAGCGCTTGTCAAGCGCGGTCTGCGCATCGTGTCGGGCCGCACAGAGAGCCACTTGATGCTGGTCGATCTGCGGGCAAAGAACATCACGGGCAAGGATGCCGAGGCGCTGCTCGGCGAGGTGCACATCACGATTAACAAGAACGCGATTCCGAAGGATCCGCAAAAGCCGATGGTGACCAGTGGCATCCGTCTCGGATCACCCGCGATTACCACGCGAGGTTTTGGTCGGGCGGAGGCCGAGAAAACCGCGCATTTGATTGCCGACATTCTCGACAAGCCGCGCGATGCGGCGACAGCCGAGCGCGTCAAGCGCGAGGTTGCTGACCTCACGCAGCGGTTTCCTGTCTACGGGTAGCCGGTGAAGTGCCCGTTTTGCCAACACGCCGATACGCAGGTGATCGACTCGCGCGCTTCGGACGAGGGCGCGACAATTCGGCGGCGGCGCAAGTGCCTGGCGTGCGAAAAACGCTTCACGACCTACGAGCGGGTGGAGCTTGCGATGCCCACCATCATCAAACGTGGCGGTGGGCGTGCGGACTACGACCGCGACAAACTGCGCGCTTCGATGCTGTTGTCGATGCGCAAGCGGCCGGTGCCGCGCGAGGCCGTCGACGAGGCGATCGCGCGTATCGAGGACAAGCTGCTTTCTTCGGCGCAGCGCGAGCTGAAAAGCGAGAAGATCGGCGAGCTCGTGATGCGCGAGTTGAAGCGGCTCGACAAGGTCGCTTATATCCGCTTCGCTTCGGTGTACCGGAGTTTCGAGGACGTGGATGAATTCGCAGAGGTCGTGCGCGAGGTGCGGCCGGTCAGGTCGGCAAAACGCGCCAAGCGACGGTAATACGGGCCTTGAAACCGGTTCGCGGATCCCTAGATGGGGACTATCGGGCGCCAATGGGGCCCAACCCAGTCTAGGAGGACTTATGTACCAAATTTCCACCCGCCGTGGCGACTCGTTCAACTCCTTAGTCGACGAGCTGTTCAGCGATTTTTTCCACAGTGCCAATGTTCCGGCGACGCGTCCTTCGAACGCTCAAGCCATATCGCGCGCGCGGATGGACGTACTCGACAAAGGCGGCAACTTCGAAATCAAGGTCGATCTGCCCGGTATCCGTAAGGACGACATTCATGCGGGTATCGAAGGCGCGCGCGTGTCGATCAACGCCGAGTCAAAAGATGCGACCGAAGCCAAGGACGCCAATGGCGCTAACGGAGACAAAGTGCTGTACAGCGAGCGTTATTCAACGAGCTACGCACGTAGCTTCGAGCTCCCTGCCGAAGTGACCGAAGAAGGCGCCGACGCCCGCTTCGAGGACGGTGTACTGACGCTGTCCCTTCCGAAGCGCGCACCGACAGTCAGCAAACGCCTCGCCGTCAAATAACAGCAATGATTTAGGTTACTGCCCGGGCCGCTCTGCGGCCCGGGTTTCGTTCGTGCCCGGTGCACGCCTCGCTGCGTACACTTTGCAAAACAATGTATTCCGAATCAGACCGCGAATTCATGCTGCGCGCGTTGACTCTCTCGCAGCGCGCCGCGTTTCACGCGACGCCGAATCCGCGCGTCGGCTGCGTGATCGTGCGCGACGCGCGTGTTCTCGGAGAGGGTTTCACGCAGCCGGCCGGTTCGAATCACGCCGAAGTTGAAGCGATCCTTGATGCCAGGCGCAATGGCCATGACGTGCGCGGCTCGACCGTCTACGTTTCGCTGGAGCCGTGCAGTCATTTTGGGCGCACGCCGCCGTGTGCGACGGCGCTGTCGGAAGCAAAGGTTGCGCGTGTGATCGCAGCGGTCGAAGACCCGAACCCGCTGGTATCCGGGCGCGGTCTTGAAATGTTGCGCAACGGCGGTGTCGACGTTCGATGCGGCCTGCTCGAGCAGGAAGCCGCCGAAATCAACGCCGGTTTTTTTTCGCGCATGGCGCGTGGGCGACCGTGGGTGCGATTGAAGGTCGCCGCCAGCCTGGACGGAAAAACGGCGCTCGGCAACGGCACATCGCAATGGATTACCTCCGAGGAGGCGCGTCGCGATGGCCACGTTTGGCGCGCGCGTGCGTGCGCGGTACTGACCGGCATCGGCACGGTGCAGTCTGATAACCCGCGGTTAGACGTTCGGCTAGTGCCGACGTCGCGCCAGCCGGTGCGAGTCTTGATCGACAGCCGGCTCGACGTCGATCCCGCGGCTCACATTTTTGACGGCGAAGGCCATGTGCTGGTCGCGTGCGCGGTCAAGAAGCCGGCGGCCGAGGCGGCACTGGCGCAACGCGGCGCGCAGATACTTCATCTACCTGGAGAGCGGGGCAAGGTAGACCTGAAAGCGCTGATGCATGCGCTCGCCGCACGCAGCATCAACGAAGTTCACGTTGAAGCCGGATTCAAGCTCAATGGATCGATCGTTGCTGCGGAGCTGGCCGACGAGCTGCTGATCTACCTGGCTCCGAGTCTGCTCGGTGAAGCGCAGGGGATGGTGAACCTGCCGGCGCTCTCCGACCTGACTCACGCTCGGCGCTTGAAGTTTCGCGAAGTGTCGCAAGTCGGGGAGGACGTCCGTATTCTGGCGCGTGTGGTCCACTGATGTTCACGGGGCTCGTCCAGGGTGTGGGCCGCATCATCGACGTCGAGCGGATAGCGGCCGACGGGGGCGCGCATCTGATCATCGACGCGCGAGATGTGCACGAATTCTCAATCGGCGTGGGCGACAGCGTTGCCATCGCCGGTGCGTGCATGACGGCCACGCGAGTCGACGGCGCGACCTTCGACGTCGTTAGCTCGAAGGAAAGCCTGGCGCGGACGGTCGGACTCGATGCCCTCGGCGAAGTGAACATAGAAACATCGGTGCGGGTGGGTGATGCGCTGGGTGGACACCTGGTTGCCGGTCACGTCGATGGCATCGGCGAGGTCATTGCGATGGAGCCCGTGCACGAATCGTGGGAGCTAAGCGTGCGAGTGCCCATCGAGCTTGCAAAATATCTGGCTTACAAAGGCTCGGTCGCGATCAATGGGGTGAGCCTGACGGTGAACCGGGTCGTGGACAAGGCGCGCGGTTGCGAGTTTTCTGTCAACGTTATCCCGCATACATTCAACGTGACGACATTGCGTTCGCTGCGACCCGGCACCCGCGTCAATATCGAGGCTGATTTGATCGCGCGCTACGTGGATCGGATGCTGTCGGTTCAGGCCCGAAACGCCTAAACTCCGCAGCCGGCTCAACTGCGCGCAAACGATCATGCTCTCAGCCGTCCCCAGCTCTTCTAAACCGCCGGCGCGTCTGGCGACCACGCCCGAGTTGATCGAAGAGATCCGGCTAGGCCATATCGTCGTCCTGGTCGACGATGAGGATCGCGAGAACGAAGGCGACCTGATCTTCGCGGCCGATTTCGTGACTCCGGAAAAGATCAATTTCCTTGCGAAGAACGGGCGTGGCTTGGTCTGCATGCCGATCACCGCAGAGCATGCGGCGCAACTGCAGCTGGCGCCGATGACCGCGAACAATCGCACCGTGCACGGGACCAATTTCACGGTCGCGATCGAGGCGGCCGACGGCATCAGTACCGGCATTTCGGCGGCGGATCGCGCACACACGGTGCGGGTGGCAACGCGTCCGAATGCCAAGCCGTCGGACCTCGTTCAGCCGGGACATGTTTTTCCGCTGGTCGCGGCGCCGGGAGGCGTTCTGATGCGCGCGGGTCACACCGAAGCTTGCTGCGATCTAGCACGCCTCGCAGGCCTGAATCCTGCGGCGGTGCTGTGTGAAGTCATGAATGACGACGGCACCATGGCGCGCCTGCCCGACCTGCTGCCGTTTGCTGCCGCACACGGTCTGCGCATTGGCACGATCGCCGATCTGATCCGCTATCGCGCTGCCAACGAATCGCTGATCGAACGCATTTCGGCGCGGCGCATTCTGACTCCGGCTGGCGAGTTCGAGTTGATTGCGTATTGCGACCAGCCGAGCGGCGGAGCCCACCTGGCGCTGGTACACGGCACGCTGACGCCGGAGCGAGAAGCGCTGGTTCGCGTTCACGAACCGCTGTCAGTGCTCGATGTGCTCGACGTTCAGGCGTCCACGCACGCGTGGCCTCTGCTGAAGGCGCTTGAGCGCATCGCGCAGAGCGACGCCGGGGTGCTGGTGATGCTCAACTGCGGGGAAACTGCGGCGCAGCTGTTCGACCGCCTCGACGCAACTACGCAAGGTTCGACCGAAGTCGCCCGTTCGACCACCGCCGACCTGCGTACCTACGGCGTCGGCGCGCAGATACTGCGCGATCTGAACGTCCGGCGCATGAAACTTCTCGCCAAGCCGCGCAAGATGCCATCGATGGCAGGGTTTGGCCTGCACGTTACCGGCTATCTGGAAGACTAGCTAAGCGTCGCGCATGGCCAAGGACTTCATCGCCCCCGATTTTGACGGTGACGATCTGCGCATCGGCGTCGTGCAGGCGCGGTTTAACGAGTGGGCCGGGCGCGCGTTGGCCGAAGCGTGCATGAACGAGCTGATCACGCTCGGTGTCGACGAAGACGACATCACGCACATCACCGTGCCCGGATCGCTTGAAATTCCTGTTGCGCTGGCCAAGCTCGCGGCAACGGATGACTTTGACGCGCTGATAGCGCTCGGCTGCGTGATTCGCGGCGATACTTACCACTTCGAGGTGGTTGCCAACGAATCGGCGCGCGGAGTCGCGCAGGTTTCGCTTGACTACGAAGTACCGATAGCGAATGCCATTTTGACGACCGATACGGAAGAGCAGGCGCGCACGCGAGTCGCAGAGAAAGGTCGCGACGCCGCGCGGGTGGCGGTCGAGATGGCGAATCTGCTGTGGGCGCTCGGTGAAGACGGCGCGGTCGTGGCTGTCAGCGAAGAGTAGGACGCATTGCAGCAGCCTGACGCACCGGCTCGACCTGTTCGGCCAACCAAGGGCAGCAATCGCAGTGCGCGCCGCCGCTCGCGGGAGCTCGCGCTGCAGGGTCTTTATCAATGGATGATCGCCGGTCGCGATGCGGGGACGATCGAGTCGCAGCCCCTCGACGACGGCGAAGCTCAGACGGGCGCCGATCGCGCGCACTATCACGAGCTTTTGCACGGTGCGATCGATCACGCAGCAGATTTGCGCGCGCATTTCGCTCCGTATCTGGATCGCGGCGTCGACGCGCTGTCTCCGGTCGAACACGCCATCCTGTTGATCGCCACCTATGAGCTGCAGTATCGGGTCGAGATTCCATATCGCGTCGTGATCAATGAAGCGGTCGAGCTTGCAAAGAGCTTTGGCGGCACCGACGGGTTCCGCTACGTCAATGGCGTTCTCGACAAGGTGGCGGCTGGACTGCGCGCGACCGAGGCTGTCGGACGAGGCTGATCTGACTGCGCGTGATACCGATTCTCAGGCTGCAATCGGCGAGTTTGAGCTGATCGAACGCTTCTTCAAACGGCCGAGTGCGCAGGCACCGAACGTGGCACTGGGGCCGGGCGACGACTGTGCATTGCTCGATGCACGCGCCGGCGAGCAGTGGGCCGTGTCGACCGATACGCTGCTGGAACGGGTGCATTTTTTTTCGGATGTCGACCCTGGGGCGCTTGGCCACAAGGCGCTCGCCGTCAACCTGTCCGATCTGGCGGCGTGCGGCGCGACGCCACGCTGTTTTTTCCTCGCGCTCGCCTTACCGAGTGCCGACGAGACTTGGCTCGAGCGCTTCAGCCGCGGGCTGTACGCGATCGCTGACGAATATCACTGCGTGCTCGCGGGCGGCGACACGACGCACTCGCCCGGCGGCATCATGATCACGATCACCGCGCTCGGCACGGTACCGTCCGGGCTGGCACTGCTGCGCTCGGGCGCGCAGTCCGACGATGACATCTGGGTATCAGGCGAGCTCGGTGACGCAGCGCTCGGCCTCGCTTTGCGGCGCGGCGAAATAAAGCTGCCGACGCCGGATGTCGAGCATGCGACGGCCCGTCTGCAGCGGCCGACGCCGCGCGTGCAGCTGGGCGAGCGTCTGCGCGGCATCGCCAGCAGCGCGATCGACGTGTCGGACGGACTCATCGGCGACTTGCGCCATGTGATGCGAGCGTCGAGCGTGGGCGCTAGCGTCGAATGGGCGCGTGTTCCGCGTTCGCCAGCGCTGCGGCGTGCGCCGATGCGGATGCAGCAATCTTGCGTGCTAGCCGGCGGGGACGACTACGAGTTACTGTTTACCGCGTCTTCAAGTCGCCGCTCCGAGGTGCTGGCGGCCGCTGCCGGTGCGGTGTCGGTGACCCGCATCGGAGTTATCGCGGCGACCGCCGATCTCGCGGTGGTAGACGAGCACGGAGCGCGGGTGGACACTGGCATTCGTGCCTACGACCACTTTGGAGACACCGCCGACCCAGCGCTGCGCGAGTAGCGCCGTGGCGCGGACAGTTGCGGGAAAGCGAATCTGCGGATGAGCGACGCCGCGCAAACGATCGAACACCTAGCGCATCGTTTGGGATCGGCCCTGCGCGCGCAGCACTTGACGCTGGCGACGGCCGAGTCGTGCACCGCGGGCGGCATCGCCTACGCGGTCACCATCGTGCCGGGCTCGAGCGCCTGGTACGACCGCGGCTTCATTACCTACTCGAACGAAGCAAAGATGCAGATGCTCGGCGTGTCGGCAGCGTATCTGCGCGACTTCGGAGCAGTCAGTGAGCCGGTCGCGCGTGCGATGGCGCTCGGCGCGTTGTCGCATGGCGCGCATGTGTCGCTGTCGGTGACCGGAATTGCGGGCCCGGACGGCGGCTCCGACGCCAAGCCGGTGGGAACCGTGTGCTTTGCGTGGGCGATCCGGCGCGATTCGTCGAGCGCACCGTGGGTAAAGACGCAGACTCGGCAGATGACGGGCGATCGCAATGCGGTGCGCACGCAAAGCATCGTCGTCGCGCTGGGGACGCTGATCGGGCTGCTCGAGCAGCGAGAGGACATTTGAGCGAAGCACTTTTCCCGGCATTTGCGCAGCAGAGGCGCCGCGTTAACGGCATCGAGGTCAACCTGCGCCACGGCGGCAGTGGCCCGCCGCTTCTGCTGTTGCACGGCTTTCCGCAGACGCATGCGATCTGGCACAAGGTTGCGCCGCTGTTGGCCGCACACTACACACTGGTCATGCCCGATCTGCGCGGATACGGCGATTCCGACAAGCCCGCGAGCGCACCCGATCACGCCCCTTATTCAAAGCGCGTGATGGCTCTCGACGCGCTGCACTTGATGCGCTCCCTCGGGTTCGAGCGCTTTTTCGTCTGCGGGCATGATCGCGGCGGCCGGGTCGCGCACCGCTTGGCGCTCGATCATCCGCAGGCGGTAGCGCGCCTGATGCTGCTCGATATCTCGCCCACGTTGACGATGTACGAGCGCACGACGCAGGACTTTGCGACGCTTTATTACCACTGGTTCTTTCTGATCCAACCGGAGCCGCTGCCCGAAACGCTGATTGCATCGAACCCGGGATTCTTTCTGCGCACCAAGCTCGGCGGGTGGGGCTCCGGCGATACGACTTTCTTCGATCCGCGCGCGCTGGCCGAGTACGAACGTTGTTTCACTCCGGCCGCGGTGCATGCGATGTGCGAAGACTATCGTGCTGCGGCGTCGATTGATCTTCAGCACGACCGGGCCGATGCGCAAACTCGCAAGGGCATCGATTGCCCGCTTTACGTACTATGGGGGGAGCGGGCTGTCGTCAACAAGCTGTTCACACCGGTCGCCGACTGGCAGGCTTGTAGCCGTAGCAGCGTGACCGGTCGCACGGCCGTCACTGGCCACTACATTGCCGAAGAGGCGCCTGCCTTGCTGAGCGCACAGATACAAAAGTTTTTCGCCGAGTGACCCCGCAGACTTGCTGATGCAAAGGCGCGCGCTGTGGTTGCCGATTTTCATTTTCAGCGTGGTTATGACCTCTGTGTCGATTTCGGCTCTGGCTGTCGAGAAGGGCGGCCTACCCGCTATTTGTTTGTCCGACAGCTCCACCTTGCCGGTGGAAAAGGCGCGGCTGCTCGCATTTGGTGACTACCGGGGTCCGTCCGCGTCGCGCAACGCCGAGGCGCAGCGGTTTTTCGATCAGGCGATGGTATTCGGATGGGGCTTCAACTTTGCCGAAGCCGTGCGCTCGTTCCGTGCGGCCGCTCGGATCGATCTCGATTGCGCGTTGTGCCGGTGGGGCGTTGCGTGGGCGCTCGGGCCCAGCATCAACCACGATATGAAGCCGGCTGATGTGCCCGTTGCGATCGACGCCATCGTTCAGGCTCGAAGCGGCGTGGCGGCCGGCTCACGCGACCGCGCGCTGATCGACGCACTGGCGAAGCGTTACTCGGTGCGGCGGGGCGCGGATGCTGACGCGCTTGCTCTTTCTTATGCGGCGGCGATGGCTGTGCTCGCGGATCGATACTCGGACGACGCGGACGTCGCGGTGCTCGCGGCCGAAGCTACGATGAACGCGCACGCCTACGACTACTGGCGTGCCGACGGGAAACCGCAGCCGTGGACGCCGCAGATCATCGGCTGGCTCGATCGCGCGCTTGCGATAGCACCGTCACACCCGGGCGCGCATCACTACCGCATCCATCTATTCGAGGATTCGCGACAGCCCGAGCGGGCGTTGGCGTCGTCGCAGCGGCTCGGCGCGCTCGCTCCGATGGTCGGCCATCTCGTTCACATGCCGTCGCATATTTTTTTTCGGCTGGGCCTCTATCACGATGCGGCAGCTGCCAACGATGCGGCCGTAAGGGCGGATCGTGAGTACGCCGCTGCTACCGGAACGGTCTCCGATTACGCCATTCATAACCTGCATTTCTTGTGGGCGTCCGCGCTTTGGGGCAGCGACCGCGCCCGTGCGGCCGGCGCTGCCGGGGAGCTCGCAGCGGCCGCCGCGGCTGCGCCTTTCGGAGCGGTGAATGACGCCACGCGCCAGCACTTTTTGGCGGCTCCGTACCTGACACGCGTGAGCCTTCGCGAGTGGAGCTTGCTGTTGCTGCCGAGCGGCTCCGCCGAGTCTGCGGGCAACGGACCGTATCTGCAGGGGTTGACACACTTTGCGAACGGGATGGCGCGCGCCGCGAGCGGTGACATCGCTTCTGCTGGCGTGGAGCTCGATTCGTTGCGGCGCGCGGCGCGCGCGACACGCAGCGCCGGATTGATGATCAAGAGTATTAACCGGGCGTCCGACGCGCTGTCGGTGGGCAGCCTGCAGCTGCAGTCGGCGATAGCAGCCGCGCGCGGCTTGCAGTTCGATGCCTTGCGGTTTGCACGCGCCGCGGTTGCTGCCGAAGATCGACTGGCGCGCGACGACCCGCCGCTGTGGCCGCTGCCTTCGCGCCACCTGCTCGGCGAAGCGTTGCTACGAGCAGATCGCGCGGCGGAAGCGAGTAGCGTGTACGGCGCCGATCTGAAAAAGTATCCGCACAATTGCGCTGCGTTGGCAGGAGTCGCCGCTGCTGCGCACGTGCAGCGCGCAGCGTCCGCCTCCACCGCTTCATCGGCGCAAGCGTCTGCGCTTTCCTCACACTGTCCTGAGTGACCGCCATGCCCATTGAAGCTTTGGTTTTACTTGGCTTGATCACGCTAAATGGCGTGTTTGCAATGTCCGAGATCGCACTCGTTACCGCGCGCCGCGCGCGGCTACAGGTGCTTGTCGAAGAGGGCGACGGAGGCGCGGCCGCGGCAATGGAGCTGAATACAGATCCGACGCGGTTCCTGTCGACGATTCAGGTCGGCATCACTTCGATCGGCATCACCAGCGGCATTGTCGGCGAGGCAGCATTCGCGCACCCTCTGAGTCAATGGTTGATCGAGTTCGGCGTAAAGCCGGGCAGCGCCAGCCTCGGTGCCACGGTGCTCGTGGTTCTAGTCATCACCTACGTATCGATCGTGATCGGCGAACTGGTGCCGAAGCGCCTGGGACAGATTTGGCCGGAAGCGATTTCGCGCATCGTGGCGCGCCCGATCGGATGGCTGGCGACCGCCGCGCGGCCGTTCGTGCGGTTGCTGTCGTCGTCGACCGATTTGCTGCTGAAGCTGTTCGGCACCCGCGGGCGGCGCGCCACGTCGGTGACCGAGGAGGAAATTCACGCATTGATCCAGGAAGGATCCGACCACGGCGTCATCGACGAGCAGGAGCGTGCGATGGTGCGCAACGTGTTCCGCCTCGACGACCGGCAGATTGCGTCGCTGATGACACCGCGATCGGACATCGTCTACATCGACCTGGAAGATTCGCCGGCAGATAACCTGAACAAGGTTCTCGACTCGCAGCGCTCGCGTTTCCCGGTGTGCCGCGGCGGCTTGCGCGACGTCGTCGGCATTATCAGCGCGAGCAGCCTGTTGCAGCAGACGATTCGCGGGCAGGCCCCCGACTTCTCGAAGGGCCTGGCGGCGGCCGCGTACGTGCCCGAATCGTTGACCGGCATGGAGTTGCTCGAGACGTTTCGCTCGTCGACGTCCCACATGGCGCTCGTGGTCGACGAATACGGCGAGATTCAGGGACTGGTGACGCTGCAAGACCTGCTCGAGGCGATCACTGGCGAGTTCAAGACACCGAGCGTCGATGACGCATGGGCCGTGATGCGGCACGACGGCTCATGGCTGCTCGACGGACTGATTCCACTGCCCGAGCTGAAGGACCGGCTGGGGTTTGCCGCGGCGCCGGAGGAAGAACTCGGTCGTTACAACACGTTGAGCGGTATGGTGATGCTGCTGCTAGGCCGCGTGCCGCACACGGCCGACGTGACCGATTGGCAGGGCTGGCGGTTTGAAATCGTCGACATGGACAAGCACCGCATCGACAAAGTGCTGGCGACCAAACTGCCCGAGGAATCACGCGACGAAGCCGGCGACAAAGACAACGAGGCGGCGCCAGGCGCTACGCGCTAGACGATGGCGCACCGGTACCGGTTGATCTCGTCGCGCGTTTTCTGCGCCGCACGGCGCGCTGCCGCCACAAAGTCGTCGCCCTGCGATGCGTGAATGATTGCGCGCGACGAATTGACGACGATGCCGGCGCCGTCTGAAGTCTGTCCGGCCCTGACGCTGGCTTCCACATTGCCGCCCTGAGCCCCGATACCGGGCACCAGCAGCGGCATGGCGCCGACGAGCTCGCGCACGCGCGCGAGTTCGTTTGGGTAGGTTGCGCCGACGACGAGCCCCAGTTGCCCGCCGCGATTCCACTCGTTCGCGAGCCACGCGACGCGCTCGTATAACCGCTCGCCTTCGATTTGCAGCATCTGCAAGTCGTCGCCGCCGGGGTTGCTCGTGCGGCACAACAGAAATGCGCCACGGTCGGCATATGCGAGGTAAGGTTCGATTGAATCAAACCCAAGATACGGCGACAGAGTCACCGCATGCGCGTTGTAACGCTCGAAGACTTCGCGCGCGTAGTGCTGCGCGGTCGATGCCATATCGCCGCGCTTGGCGTCCAAGATCACCGGAATCGACGGATGCGTTTGCCGAACATAAGCGATCAGCCGCTGCAAGGCGTGCTCGGCGCCGGCCGACGCGAAGTACGCGATCTGTGGTTTGAAAGCGCACACGTACTCGGCCGTAGCATCGACGATCGATCTACAGAACTCGTAGATCGGATCCTGGCTGTGGAGTAACGGTTCGGGAAACCGAGCGGGGTCGGGATCGAGGCCAACGCACAGCAACGAATCTGCAGCGCTCCAGCGGGCCTTCAGTGTTTCGATGAATTTCATGCAGCCCTCCGGCGCGGGATTTTACAGACCGGTGCTAGCCTCGTACCGATGTCTGCGACGAAACTCTCCAACCGCGACTTGGCCTTGCTGGTGTTATTGACCCTTTTCTGGGGCTTCAACTGGCCGGTGATGAAAGCGGGTGTGGCCGAATTGCCTCCGCTCTTCTTCCGCACACTGTGCATCGCGGGCGGGCTGGTCGTGATCGGCTGCTGGGCGCGCGTGATGCGCGTGCCGATGCGCGTCCCGGCAGGTGCGTGGCCGTTGGTGTTGAAACTCGCGATTCCGAACGTGATCGCGTGGCACCTGCTCGCGATCTTCGCCATCAAGATGTTGCCGTCAGGGCGTGCGGCGATCCTGGGTTACACGATGCCGGTTTGGGCGGTAGTCATCGGTTTGATTGCATTCGGTGAAAAGCCGCTACGACGGCATTGGTGGGGTGTATCAGCCGCGCTGGTCGGCACGCTGCTGTTGCTGTCGTCGGAGCTGACCGCCCTCGCCGGCGCGCCGCTAGGCACAGTGCTGATGCTGTCGGCCGCAGCCGCATGGGGCTACGGCACACACCTGATGCGGCGGCATCTGACCGACATGCCGATCATCGCGCTTACGTTCTGGATGCTTGCGATGACCGTTGTGGTGATGTTTACGCTGTCGATCATCTTCGAGATGCCGCGCTGGCGCATGCCGGATGCGACCGAGTGGGCATCAATTGCTTACAACATGGTGCTCGCAATCGCTTTCTGCCACGTCGTGTGGTCGATGCTTGCGCGCAAGCTGCCGCCTGCAGCAAGCGGGCTGTCGGTGATGATGATTCCGGTGCTGGGTGTGTTTTCCGGCATGTGGCTGCTGGGCGAGCGGCCGTTCTGGCAGGACTACGCAGCCCTCGCGCTGATCTTGATTGCACTGTCGTCGGTGTTTCTAACGCCGCGCGCAGCAGCGCGCCCGGTTAGTCGGTGATCTTCGTTTAAGCGCTAGTCCGTGGATTTGCGAAACAGCTCGATGCGCTCGGGTGTCGGCGGGTGCGTCGACAGGTACTCTGGCCAGTCGTTCGGAGAACCTCGCTTCTCGTGGACCTTCTGCATGCGCTCAAACAGTGTTGCAAGCGATCCGGTCGACGTTCCGTTGGCACGTAGCAGGTCGACTGCGTACAGATCGGCTTCATGCTCCATCGCGCGCGAGTAATCGAGATCAATCAGCAGCGCCGGCAGCGCGGCCAAGACGGTGCTGACGTCGCCGAAGAGAATGGCCGCTGCGGCGCCGACTGCGGCGTTCGAAAACAGTCTCCGCATCAGGTGCCGCCGCTCGATATGGCCGAGCTCATGCGCCAGCACGCCCAAGACCGCGTCGTCGTCGGGTGCGAGCTCGACCAAGTCGTCGGTGACGTAGATCGCGCCTCCGGGCAACGCGAGCGCGTTGGGCCCGATCTTCGCCGCGCGAAAGCGGATCGCATAACCGCGCCCGTCTTTCGGTGCCATCGCTTCGAAGCGCTTGACCAAGGCGTCACGCCGCGCACTCGGCAACTCTGTCGCGGAGAAAACCCGCTTCTCCAGAAACGCAGTTGCTTCACGGCCCAGACGCTCCTCCCATGCCAGCGGCACTTGCACCGCCGCGTATTCGGCCACGACCGGCAGCGCCCAGCGGTAAGCGGCTATCAGGAAAACGATCAGCGCGATGATCGCTATCAGCGCGCCCCGCCAGCGGTTCTGCCATCTGACAATCAACGAATCGCGATGGCCCGAGGCGGCAAGGATCTGCGAAAACGCGGTGTTATCGGCGATCTCGCAAAATGCGCCGTCGTCGAACGTCACTATTCTCGGTGCGTGCGCCAGCGGTTCCGATACCCGCAGTTCTGAAAGCGGCGCGTGACGAGCAATGTCGTCGCCGGCGATGTCAAGCCGGCCGTTGTCGACGGAGAGCAGGACCGCGCGTGCGCGCGAGCTGCGCCCGTCGAAATAGCGTGCATCAACCGGGTTCACAAGCCAATGTCGAAGTCAAAGAGATCGGCTGCGCCTTCGCCGGTGGCTGAAACTTGACCAACCGCTGCATTGCCGAGGAACTGATCCATGCCTGCGGTCGTTACCGCGCTGACCGATTCCAAGCGATATTTGAGGCTGCGAATGACGGCAAAGGGTGTGAACAGGCCGAGCGTAAGAATCAGCAGCAGGATGTTGACCAGATAGATGCGCGCCATTGGAAGCGCGCGTGCGTTACTTCGGAAGTGGACCTCACCGACCTCTGTGTGGTTCCAGACACGGTTTTGGATCATCACCACGAAAGCTGCAAACGCCAGGAGGTAGACCACGTAAAACACAAAGACCACCACCAGGACGCCAACACCGAAAATACTCGCGCCTTCGCCTCCTTTCCAAAGGCTGGCTCCCGCGACCCCGGCGATCAAGCCGAAGACGGATGCGATGCCGAGGAAAACCGCAAGCAGGATTCCATACGTGGCATAGAACTGCGCCGCAGTAGCTGTGAAGCGCGTCGCTGCCGATCCCAGCAGCGCATTTCCGTGCTGGTATCGCTTGAGTCTGAAGTGCAGATAGGGCAGCACAACGACATAGACGAGCATTGCGGCGCCGACAAATGCCATGAGCCACCGCGGCGGTTCAATTTCGTCTCCGGCGTAGAAGCCCAGCAGTGCAAACGGGACGATAAAAAATATCAGCGGCGCCGCAATCAGATAAATCTCGCGCAGCCTACCGACAAATTCGAAGTGAATGCCGCGATAACTCGAATAACGCGCGCGGAAGCGAAGCGACTGCCGGATCAGCCACGGAAAAACCGCTGCCAGCAGTGTCAGCGTGATAATGCCGGCGATCAAGGAGAACTTGAAACTGACGTTGTAGGCAATCAGCAGCACGAGCGCGATCAATCGGCCCTTGAGAATCGCAATCGGCGAGCCGTGATAGTCGAACGCGGAATCGGCGATCCGCGTATTGCGGTACATGTACTTCAAGCGGCGCACCTTGGCCCAAGCCGAATAAATTCCGATCGTCACGATCGTCAACAGCAGGTTGACGATCCAGATCCTGAAGTATTCGCTGCCGGTGCCGGTGAAGCGCACTGGATAGTCGGTTGGCGCCGCCACCGTCGCCGCTGCTGGCCAGGCTGCTGGCGCTGACATTTGATGCATGGGAGCCCCTCTCGTTTTTGTCTCCGATTTGTAGCTGACTGCAGACTCGGCGGCAATCGTGGCGCAAAAAAAGCCCGCCGAAGCGGGCTTTTCTGTCAGCGCTGGCGCGACAACTACATATCCATGCCGCCCATGCCGCCCATGCCACCCATGCCGCCCGGCATGCCGCCGCCACCGCCTTGTTTTTCTTCGACCAGCTCGGCCACCATTGCATCGGTGGTCAGCATCAGTCCAGCGATCGACGCCGCGTTCTGCAAAGCCATGCGTGTGACTTTGGTCGGATCCAGCACGCCCATGGCGACCAGGTCACCATACTCATGGGTTTGCGCATTGAAGCCAAAGTTGCCGCTGCCGGCGGCGACCTTGTTAACAACGACGCTTGGTTCTTCGCCTGAGTTCTCGACAATCTGACGCAGCGGCTCTTCCATTGCACGCAAAACGATCTTGATGCCGGCTTCCTGATCCGGGTTGTCACCCTTGACCTTGGAGACGGCCTGCTTGACGCGAATCAGCGCCACGCCGCCCCCCGCCACCACGCCTTCCTCGACCGCAGCGCGAGTCGCATGCAGCGCATCTTCAACGCGCGCTTTCTTTTCTTTCATCTCGACTTCGGTCGCGGCACCGACCTTGATCAATGCCACGCCGCCGGCCAGTTTCGCAACACGCTCCTGCAACTTTTCCTTGTCGTAGTCGCTGGTCGCTTCTTCGATCTGCGCGCGAATGGCTTTGACGCGCCCTTCAATCGCCTTCGAGTCGCCGGCACCGTCGATCAGGGTCGTATTTTCTTTTGCCGCTTCGACGCGCTTGGCCTGGCCCAAGTCGTTCAGTGTCGCTTTTTCGAGCGTCAGTCCGACTTCTTCGGCAATCACGGTACCGCCGGTCAGGATGGCGATGTCTTCGAGCATCGCTTTACGGCGGTCGCCAAAGCCCGGCGCCTTGACGGCAACGGTTTTAAGGATGCCGCGGATGCTGTTCACCACCAGCGTCGCCAGGGCTTCGCCTTCGACCTCTTCAGCAACAATCAGCAACGGGCGTCCGGCTTTTGCGACTTGCTCGAGAATCGGCAGCAACTCGCGAATGTTGCTGATCTTCTTGTCGTGCAACAGCACGTAGGGATTTTCGAGAACGGCGTTCTGCTTGTCGGGCTGGTTGATGAAGTAGGGCGACAGATAGCCGCGATCGAACTGCATACCTTCGACGACTTCCAGCTCGTTGTTCAGCGATTTGCCGTCTTCGACGGTGATCACGCCTTCCTTGCCGACCTTGTCCATAGCATCGGCGATGATCTTGCCGATTTCTTCGTCGGCGTTGGCCGAGATCGCGCCGACTTGCGCGATTTCTTTGCTGGTCGTCGTCGGCTTCGATAGTTTCTTCAGCTCTTCGATGGCAGCCGTTACGGCCTTGTCGATGCCACGCTTCAGGTCCATCGGGTTCATTCCGGCGGCAACGTATTTCATGCCTTCGGAGATGATCGATTGTGCAAGCACGGTGGCCGTCGTGGTGCCGTCACCGGCGTTGTCCGATGTCTTGGAAGCGACTTCTTTCACCATCTGCGCGCCCATGTTCTCGAACTTGTCCTTGAGCTCGATCTCCTTGGCGACAGAGACGCCGTCCTTGGTAACGGTGGGCGCGCCGAAGCTACGCTCGAGAACGACGTTGCGACCTTTCGGGCCCAACGTAACTTTCACTGCGTTGGCGAGGATATTCACGCCGCGCACCATCCGATGGCGCGCGTCATCGCCGAAAAATACTTGCTTGCTTGTCATAAGCTGAAACTCCAGTAAATTGGTATTACCGGTCGCGAAGCGATCCGGCGCCAGCAGGTTTCGCCGTTAGGCGATCACCCCCATCAAATCTTCTTCGCGCATTACCAGCAGCTCGTCGCCCTCAACCTTGACGGTCTGGCCCGAGTACTTGCCGAATAGAACGCGGTCGCCGACTTTGACGTCGAGCGTGTTGACTTTGCCGTTGTCGTCGCGCTTTCCGGGACCGACAGCGACGATTTCGCCCTGGTCTGGTTTCTCGGCTGCGTTATCGGGAATGACGATGCCTGAAGCGGTTTTGCGCTCGTTGTCCAGGCGTTTGACGATCACTCGATCGTGCAAAGGGCGGATTTTCATTAGGTTCTCCAAGTTGATGAAATCTCTCGACAATCGAGAAAGCGAAAGTGGGTTGCCGCAGATGATGCCACTTATCAGCACTCTCTGCCTGCGAGTGCTAATTGTAGGGCCTGCGGTGTCACTCTTCAAGCCCTGCCGTCCAGAGATCAAAGCGGTGCACCCGTCGCACCGAAGTGACCACTAACATTGAATGTGAGAGCGTTGCAAGGTGCGACTGGCGTCGCGCGCGTCCCACCGAAGCGACGCGAATGCGCTACACGGTTGTGGCGCGCCGTGCCGAAGACAGACAGATAACCGGAATGGGGTATTAAGTGGCCATCGATTTTCCGCTGCGGCTTCCACAACATTGGCTCGGCTCAGCTGCGCCGAAGGGCAAAGGCCCGAAGACTCTGCGCGCCTTCGTCAACAGTGTGATGAGCTACACCAAGATGGATGTGCCGACGGTCGAGTTGTTCGAGACCGCGGTCACGTTTGACGAGAAGCACCGCGATCCGCTGTCGGCGCACCAGTGCCTGTCGAAGACCTTCGGAAAGAAGGCGGGAATTAGTTTTGTGTTCCGTGCTGACACTGCCAGTGAGGGGCGCTATTGGGTGTATTCGGCCGACCCGTGGCTTGAGCCCCCGGCGGAGGCAATCAGTGCGTTGGCTCCGAAGAGAATCGTCCACCAGCTTTGTGAAGGCTTGCCCTATCGGTTTGCGCTGGAAGCGTGCGTCGGCCGCGAAAAACTGGTTGCAGGCGAGAAAGAGGTTGAGCCGTTTCGCACTCCGCAGGAAGTCGAGGCGTGGATTAAGGCCGCTGGGCCGAAGTTCGGTTTCAAGCCGGATTTTTTCAATGTTGCGGTCAAGGAGTTGCAGTTTCCGTACGGCGATCGCACCATCAAGCTTCCTTATGCGTCGATTGAAGGCGTGCTACAGGTGACCGATGCCGAGCTGATAAAGCGGCCGCTGCTGCGCGGCATTGGCTCTTATCGACGAGTCGGTTTAGGGCTGCTGCAGCTTTCAAACTAGTTTCGGCGTTCGGCCCAAACGGCGCCATCGGCGCCGTTTTTGTTGCGACCTGGGCGACCAGTAAGCTTGTGCGATGAAATCCACGGCATCGATTCTTATCCGAGCCGCCGCTTTGTCGGGCGTCCTCGCACTCGCCGTCGGGTTGTCTCCAGTGCTGGCTCAGCAGGCCATCGTATCGAGCGGATTGCCGGACGCGTTTGCCGCCGCGCTGAGAGCGGCCAATGTTCCCGTGACTGCAGTCGGCGTTGTGGTCGTCCCGTTAGCCGGGGCAGGCATCGCGCTGGCAGCCAACGAGAATCAGCCGATGAATCCGGCGTCGACGATGAAGCTGGTTACTACGCTGGCGGGCCTGGAATTGCTCGGACCGCAGTATCAATGGCGCACCGACCTGATGTCAGCCGCGCCGCTGCACAACGGCGTGTTGGACGGCGACCTTTGGCTGCGCGGGAGTGGTGATCCGCAATTGGTTATCGAGGATCTGTGGTTATTGGTGCAACGCCTGCGCGGCGCCGGCGTGCGCGAGATTCGCGGCAATCTGATGCTCGATCGCAGCGCGTTCGAACCTGCCCCGCATGATCCGGCTGCGTTCGACGGCGAAGCTCTGCGACCTTACAACGCGGGCCCCGATGCGCTGCTGTTGAACTACAAAGCAGTCAGCTTTCACTTCATCCCTGATGCGGAGAACAAGCAGGCACGTGTGTACGCGCTGCCCGCCCTGGCCGGCATGGTGGCACCGACAACAGTCCGCGGCGCCGAAGGTGCGTGCAACGACTGGCGCGCGCGTCTGGGTGGCGACTTCTCCGATCCGCTGCGGCCGGTGTTCCGCGGTGCATTCCCGCTTTCGTGTGGCGACAAGATCTGGCATGTCAGCGTGCTCGACCCGGGCCAATACGCCGAAAGCGTATTTCGCTCGCTGTGGGATTCGAGCGGCGGCGTATGGCGCGGGCGTGTACGCGAAGGCCTGGTACCGCCGGAGGCGAGGCGACTCGCGCAGCATGAATCGCGTCCGCTTGCCGAAGTGATCCGTGACATCAACAAGTACAGCAACAACGTGATGGCGCGGCAACTATTTCTGACGCTCGGCGCCGAGGCGAGCCGCAGACCGGCGAATAGGGAGCGCGCGCAGCGAGCCGTCGGCGATTGGCTGGTATCGAAAGGTTTCGAGCGGCGTGAGTTCGTACTCGAAAACGGTGCAGGGCTCTCACGCATCGAACGTCTGACGGCGGCCGGTCTTGCTCGGCTGCTGCAGAGCGCGTTCACGTCGACGTTGATGCCTGAGTTTGTATCGTCGATGCCGATCGTCGGCATCGACGGCACGATGCGCCGCCGTCAGGGCGCGGCAGGCTCGGCGCATATCAAAACCGGACTGTTATCCGATACGCGTGCGATCGCCGGCTATGTGTTGGCGGCGAGCGGCAAGCGCTACGCCATAGTGGCGTTTATCAATCACCCGAACGCGGGCGCCGCTCAGCCAGCGCTCGACGCGTTGTTGAACTGGGTGTACGTGCAGGGTTAAAGGCTTGAACTGTATTTGATCGAGCAGCCGTAAGCCTGGCTGGTCGCCTTCGACACCGACTTTCCCGCTTTGATGTCGCTTAGAGCCGCAACCACATAGTTGGTCGCCGTCTTCACATCGGCCGGGTTCGCGCTGCGTTTGTCGTCAATCGCGCCGGCATAGATCAGCGTTCCATTCGGATCGATAACATACATGTGCGGCGTGACGCGTGCGCTGAAAGTGCGGCCGACGACCCCAGTCGGGTCCATCAACACTGCGGCCGGCGCAGCATTTTGCTGCTGAAACCAGGCCGCAAGTTTCGCCGGCGGCATGTAGTCAGCGCTGTTTTCATTCGTCGAATTCACCGAAAGCCATGCGACGTTTTCCGCGCCCAAGCGCTTTTGCAGTGACTGCATATTGCCGCTGTCGTAGTGCTTACGAACAAACGGGCAACCGGGATTGTTCCATTCGAGCACCACGTACTTGCCCTTGAAATCGGCGAGTGAAACCTGCTTGCCTGCAACGTCCAGCGCGCGGAAGTCAGGCGCAGCTTGCCCGACGGTCGGCGAAGCACCCGCTACGGAGACACCTGACGAAGCAATCAGGCCAACAACAAACCACTGACCAATTTTCGTCATCATTTCGCGCTCTCTTTGACCTTATCCAGTGCAGCCAGGACGACGCCTGCTGTCAGAAGCTCAGGCAGCACCGTCGCCTCACCGGCGTGATCGTAAATGACATACAACGGCACACCGTTGCGGCCGAATTGTGCCAGCGCCTGTGTGATCTTCTCATCGCGATTGGTCCAATCGGCGCGCATCAGCACGATCTTCTCCGCCGCGAAACGCGCTTTAACATTGTCGGCGCGTAGCGCGACGCGCTTGTTCACCTGGCATGTGACACACCAGGCGGCTGTGAAATCGACAAACACCAGTTTGCCTTCGCCCCGCAACTGTGCGAGCTTGTCGGGCGAATAGTCAATCCATCCGGCGTCGGCGGTTGAACGCGTACCCGGCGCGAGTGCCTCGCTAGTGGCAATCGGCGCGAAGGTCAAAGCGGTCAGCATTCCGCCGCCGACCGCAACCCAGCGAAACACGCGCGCACCGCGTTGAGACAGTCCGAGCGCCCACAGCGTGAAGCCCACCGTGACCAGAACGCCGAGCGCAAGCGCAACGCCGCCGGCGTCCACCTGTTGCGCCAACACCCAAAGCAACCATACGCAGGTGGCAAACATCGGGAACGCCATGAATTGTTTAAACAGCTCCATCCACCGACCTGGCCGCGGCAGTTTGTCGAGCAAGCGCGGAAACAGTGTTAGCAGCACATACGGAGTCGCCATCCCGACACCGAGCGCCGCAAATACCGACAGCGCAATCACTGCCGGCTGTGTGATCGCATATCCGAGCGCAGCGCCCATGAAGGGCGCAGTGCACGGCGAAGCAACGATCACGGCCAACACGCCGGTGGCGAAGCTGCCGCGCCAGTCCGATTTGCTGGCAAGGTTGTCGGCCGCCCGCATGTTGGCAACGCCGCTGCCCATCGTGATTTCATACACGCCGAGCAGGTTCAATCCGATGCCGAAGAACAATACGGTGAGCGCCGCGACCACCCACGGCGTCTGCAACTGGAAACCCCAGCCGAGCGCGCTTCCTGCCTGTTGCAACCCGATCAGCAATGCCGCCAGCAACACGAACGACAGAACGACACCGACGGCAAAGGCTAGACCGTGCGCCGCCATCGGACCCGAGTGAGTGCGATGTTGCGCAAGCCCGATCAGTTTCAGTGACAACACCGGAAACACGCACGGCATCAAGTTCAGTATCAAACCGCCGAGAAGTGCCGTGCCTAAAGCGGCCCACAGCGACATCGACGAACTCACGCCACCGGGGCCTGCGGCACCGGTGGCAGCCGCCGCTGCGCCGCGTGCCAAGGGTGCTTGCACCACATGAACCCAGCCGTTCGGAGATCCCGGTCCGCCGTTGCCGACGACGACGCCTTTCACCGTTTTAAAATCGACCGACACCGGCTTCGCCGCCGTCAATAAAATGAACTGCTGGCTGCCTTCGCTTGTTAAAACTTGCGGTGCGGCGGCTTCGATACGGCCTTCTTCGAGTGGAAAGAACTGGAATTTGTCGAGCTTCTTGCCGGGCGGCGGCGACAATGCCACCCGAATCCGATCGCCATCGATACTCGCCGTGGCATTCAGCGCGGAGCCGGGCACACGCGCCTGCGTTGACTTGAAAAGCGCGGCCGAAGACGACGGCCCTGACTGCTGCTTGACGGGCAACGTCATTCTGACTTGCGCATCGCCAGGAATGCAAACGTCCTTGCACTCGAGCCACGAGGCTTTCGCGCTTAACGTGACCGGCGTGCCAAGCGGAAGATCGGCCGGAACCCGCACGGTCGTCAACAGCAGCGTATCGCCTTCATATCCGAAATTCATCAGCGGGCCTACCGGCAACCGTTGCGGATAGGGCCAGTCGATCGCACCTGCATTGAAACCCGCCGGCAGTTGCCACTTGATTTGCGTCGGCAGTCCGGAATCGCCCGGCACCTGCCAATAGGTGTGCCATTCGTGCTCGTGCTTCAGGCGCAGGCCGACAATCAGTGGCTGACCCGGAACGATCGCGTCGGTCGCGCCGATAAGTTCGGCTTCAACGTGTTTCTCGGGAGCACCGAAACGCGGCAGCGATTGGGCGGCGGCGGTGATGGCCGATAACGCAACCAACGCGAATGTGAGGACTCGTAAGAAGTGCATGGTGTTTCGTCCAACAATAAACAATCTAGTTCCCGTTTTTCGCGCCGGATAGCTCATCTACTCAGCGGATCTCTGCAAGAGCATCTTCTGCAGCGGCGATGGTCGCGTCGACTACCGCGTCATCATGCGCCATCGAGACAAACCCCGCTTCGTATGCCGACGGTGCCAGGTAGACGCCGCGCGCCAGCATTGCATGAAAAAACCGCTTAAAACGTTCGATATCGCACGCGATTACGCCGGCATAGCGTTCAGGCACGGCGGCGGCGAAGTAGATGCCGAACATTCCCCCCACGCTATCGCCGGAAAACGCTAAGCCAGGCGCCCTGCTTTTTGCGGCCGCTATCAGGCGATCGGCGAGAACGCGCGTACGTGCTCCGAGCTGTTCGTAGAACCCGGGCCGCGAAATTTCCTTCAGTGTCGCCATGCCACACGCGACTGCCACCGGATTGCCCGACAGCGTACCGGCCTGGTACACGTTGCCGAGCGGCGCTAGCCGCTGCATGACTTCGCGTGTTCCGCCAAAGGCGGCGAGCGGCATTCCGCCGCCGATGACCTTGCCGAGCACGGTGATATCGGGAGCGATGCCATACAACGCCTGCGCCCCGCCAAGTGCGACTCGAAATCCCGACATCACTTCATCGAAGATCAGCAGCGCACCGTGCGCGCTGCACTGCGCGCGCATCGTCTGCAAAAACTCGGCGCTGCCGCGTACGAGATTCATATTGCCCGCGATCGGCTCCACGATGACGGCGGCGATATCGTCGCCGTGCTGCTTGAACGCGTCGACGAGTTGCTGCGGGTCGTTGTAGTCGAGCACCAAGGTGTGCTGAGTAATTTCCGGCGGCACGCCGGCGCTGCTGGGATGGCCAAACGTCAGCAGTCCAGAGCCGGCTTTCACCAGCAAGCTGTCGGCATGGCCGTGATAACAACCTTCAAACTTGATGATCTTGCGCCGGCTGCCGTTGCCGGCCGCGCCTCTTGCAAGCCGGATAGCGCTCATCGCCGCCTCGGTACCCGATGACACCAGGCGTACCTGCTGCATCGAAGGCACGAGTCTGATCAGCGTTTCGGCCATTTCGACCTCGGCGGCGGTGGGCGCGCCGAACGACACACCGTGTTCCATTGCATCGCGCATCGCCTGAATGATTGCCGGATGTGCATGGCCCAGGATCATCGGACCCCATGAGCCGATGTAATCGATGTAGCGTGTGCCCTCCACGTCCCACATGTAAGGGCCGGCGGCCCGCTCAATAAAGCGTGGCGTGCCACCCACCGAGCGAAATGCGCGCACGGGAGAATTGACGCCGCCGGGAATCGAACGCTGCGCGCGCTCAAACAGATTTCTGTTGCTCATCATGCTGGATCTTTCCGTGATCGAATTGACGAATGAGTTCGCGTGCCGCCTGTGCCGGATCATCGGCGCCAAAAACAGCGTCGAGCACCGCCGCCGCATGTGCTCCCGCCGCGGCGACCGAACCGATGTTTGCGGCGTGAATGCCGCCGATCGCGATGATGCGGCGTTGCGGCCATTGAACGCGCGCTCTGGATACGAGGGCCAGCGGTGCGCGCACTGCGGCTGGCTTGGTCACCGACTGAAACACCGAGCCGAAAGCGATTGCGTCGGCGCCAGCCGCTATCGCCGCATGCGCCCGTTCGAATTCGTTGTAGCACGACACGCCAATGATGCGGTGCTGTAGCCGGTCGCGCGCCCGCATCAAATCCCCGTCGTCGCGGCCCACGTGAACACCGTCGGCGTCCGCGTGCAGTGCAGTCTCGATGCTGTCGTTGACGATCAGCAGTGCACCGACAGCACGGGTCGCCATCGCGAGCTTGCACGCACGTTCGAATCGCTGCGAATCGGTGCACGTCTTATCGCGATACTGGACAACGCGCACACCGGCATCCAAGGCCCGTTGCACCGTGCCGAGTACAGTGTCAAAGCCGAATCGATCCGAGTCCGGCGTCAACAAATAGACGCCCGCGAGCCGATTAGCGTCACGCGAAATGGGTAGCGGCAAATGGGTAGCGGATACGTGTGATGCCACGTTATGATCGCTCGCTAACTTGTTGATTTTAGCCGTCGAGTGTGAGCTGTGGGGCGCTTGACTCAGCGTCGGCTTTTGCTGATTTGACACGATGGCGACCGACGTGGCGATGAAGACCTGGATGTGCCTGATCTGTGGCTGGATCTATGACGAGGCAGCGGGCGTTCCGGATCAAGGTGTGGCGGCTGGGACACGATGGGAAGACATTCCTCCGAATTGGACGTGCCCCGAGTGCGGAGCGCGCAAGGAAGATTTCGAAATGGTTGAAATCTGACCTCGGAACCTCGGTATTCGGCGCTGAACGCGAGCCATTGTCGCGTACAACGCAGGCTCGGTGACAAGCATGAAATGGATAGCGGCAGATGGCGGCTCTGGACTTTACGGAAATCCGCGGCAAGAAAGTAATGGTGATCGATGATTCGAACACCATTCGCCGCAGCGCGGAGATTTTCCTCTCACAAGCAGGCTGCCAGGTGATTCTCGCCCAGGACGGCTTTGAAGCGCTTTCAAAGATCAACGATCACCAGCCCAACATCATCTTTTGCGACATCTTGATGCCGCGTCTTGACGGCTATCAGACTTGCGCATTGATCAAGCGCAGCCCGCGCTTCCATAAGACACCGGTAGTCATGCTGTCCTCCAAGGACGGATTGTTCGACCGCGCGCGCGGGCGCATGGTGGGTTCCAGCGAATACCTGACCAAGCCGTTTACAAAGGACAGCTTGCTGACTGCCGTGCGACAGCATTCGATGAATTGAAAAAGCGAAGCTGTTGGCCGAGGGGAGAGCCATGCCAATCAAGAAAGTATTGATCGTCGACGATTCGCCGACGGAGCGTCATGTTTTGACGGAAATGTTGACCAAACAAGGCTTCTCGGTGTCGACCGCAGAAAATGCGGACGAGGCGATGATCAAGGTCAAGACAACCATCCCTGATTTGATTCTGATGGACGTCGTGATGCCGGGCCAAAACGGCTTTCAGTTGACGCGCGCGCTCTCAAAGGATCCTGCTACGCAGAACATTCCCATCATCATGTGCACCAGCAAGAACCAGCAGACCGACCGCATCTGGGGCCTGCGTCAGGGTGCGCGCGATTACGTCGTCAAGCCGGTCAAGGCCGACGAGTTGTTCGAGAAAATTGCCGCATTCAACTAGAGAAACAGCCTCTTTCAGATAATGGCCACCAGCGGAGAAGCCACCAACCGACAGCTCGTCAAACTGCGAGAATTCTCGACGCAGTTGGCGCAGCGGTTGAAGGAGGCGCCGAATAAGCCGACCGAGCCCACCCGCCTGGCGGTGCGCATCGGTAATGAAAATTATCTGATCGAGATGGCACTGGCGAGCGAGATCGTCAGTCTGCCCGGTATCGCGCCGGTGCCGTGGACGCGTCCCTGGTATCGCGGCCTCGCCAACGTGCGCGGAAGATTGATCGGCGTGGTCGATCTGCTGCACTTGATGGGCCGTGAACCGCTGACGCCGGAGCAGACGCAGCAGGTGCTTGTCTTTGGCGAGGTGCTCGGCGTGAACGCGGGCATCCTGGTATCGCGCGCTTTCGGCATTCGGAATTTGAAGGATTTGACGCCGCTCGACGGAGCGCCGCCTGCCGGTCGCGCTTCCTGGGAGCACGAACGCTATCGCGATCACGATGGGCTGATGTTGACGGAGCTCGAGTTGCGCGAGCTGGCAACCTCGGCACATTTTGCATCGATTGCAGTATGAGGGACGGGTAACAGCGCAACGAACACATGAAAACGGCGACCGCGATCACGCGGCGTAGGGTGCCGCTCGACTTCGAGCGGTTCCTGGGGCAACGGCGAGCTGTAGGGGTGGAGGGTTAGATGGCACTCGATATGGGACCAGTCGCAGTCAAAAAAAAGCCGAAGGAGCGATCGAGCCGTAGTCGCGGCGATCCATTTCGCGCGTCGACGACGTTGAACACGATGTCGCCGCGAACGGCGGCGGTGGCGCCCGCGCCCAAGACAGTGATGCTCGAACGCGCTGGTAGCAGCGGCCGCGCGATGCGCTTGATGGACCGCCTGGTCGAGATGCGGCTGCCGGTCATCGGCAATCGATCGATCAACTCGCAGGTACAGATCCTGTTGACGATACTGGTCGCGTGCCTGCTGCTTTTCGTGCTGGTGTTTGCCATCGACAACCGCGCGGCGGCCAACGGCGCAATGCAGATTGAAATCGTGGGTGACACGCTGATGCACACGCAGCGGCTGGCGAAGGCTGCGCCGAACGCCGTCGGCGGCAATCGCTCCGCGTTTACCGAAGTCAAGGAGAGCCGCGACGCGATCGCCGGCAACCTTGCCGCGTTGATGAAAGGCGATGAGAAGCGCGAGCTGGCACCGACCGGAAGCGACACCATCCGGCCCGAGCTCGACAAACTAGCCAGTAACTGGCGCGCCAGTGAATCGGCGGCCTCGGTGATCCTGAGCAATGAAAAAATATTGCTTGCGTTCGGCGACGTGATCAAGAAAATCAATGACGCCAGCCCGCGTCTGCAGCAGCTGACCGAGGAGATCATGGCGTTGAAGCTGCAGGTCGGCGCGCCTTCGCGCGAAGTTGCCACCGCCGGCCAGTTGGTCACGCTGACGCAGCGGCTCGGTAAGAGCGCCAACTCGCTGGTAGCGGGCAACGTTGCCAATGCCGAAGTCGCGTTGACGCTTGGCCGTGACATCAACCAGTTTCGCGATCTGACGCAGGCGCTGCTGTCAGGCAGCGAAGCGCTGCGCATCAGCGCAGCCACCGATGCCGAAGCGCGCACACGGCTGCAGGAGTTGCTTAAGGTCTACGGTGAGTTTCAAAAGTCGATCGAAGGCGCGTTGGGCAGCTTGCAGGCGATCGTGCAAGCCAAAGAGGCCGAGCTTGGAATCCTGCGCGACTCCGAGATGCTGCGGCAGGAGGTCGGCGAGCTCAGTGGGCTCTACGCGACTGCGCAACGCACGCGCGTGGTCAACTTCCTGCTGATGTTGTTCTTCGGCAGCGCTTTGTTGGCGGCGGGTCTAGCGATCTTCAAAGTGCTGCTCGAGGACACGCGCCAGCGCGCGTCCGAAGCCAACGTGCAGCGCATGCAGGCGGAGCGGCTCGAACAGGATGCGAAGAAGACCAACGACGTGAATCAGGCGGCAATTCTGCGACTGATGAACGAGCTGCAGGAGGTCGCCGACGGCAATCTGACCGTGCAGGCCACCGTATCGGAAGACATCACCGGCGCCATTGCGGACTCGGTCAACTACACGGTGGAGGAATTGCGCGGGCTGGTCGGCCGCATCAACAACACCGCAGAGCAGGTCAACACTGCGTCAACGCAGGCGCGCGATATCGCTACGCGATTGCTGACGGCTTCGGAAGCACAGTCGCAGGAGATCAAGGACACGGGCGACAAGGTCTTGAAGATGGCGTCGCAAATTAATGATGTCTCGAAGAATGCCGGCGAGTCCGCCAAGGTCGCGCGCGCGTCGCTGGAAGCGGCTGAACGCGGCCAGCGCGCGGTGTTTAACCAGATCAGCGGCATGAACGAGATTCGCGAGCAGATTCAGGAAACGGCTAAACGCATCAAGCGATTGGGCGAATCGTCACAGGAAATCGGCGAGATCGTCGAGCTGATTACCGACATTACCGAGCAGACCAACGTGCTCGCGCTGAATGCCGCGATTCAGGCGGCGTCGGCGGGCGAGGCGGGCCGCGGGTTTTCGGTCGTTGCCGAAGAGGTACAGCGGCTGGCCGACCGCTCCGCGGAAGCGGCCAAGCAGATCGGTGCGCTGGTGCGCACGATCCAAACCGATACGCAGGACGCCGTCGCGGCCATGGAAAAGAGTACGCAGGGTGTGGTCGAAGGAGCGAAGCTGTCGGATGCCGCCGGCAACGCGCTATCGGACATCGGACGCGTTTCGCGCCAATTGACCGATCAGGTCGAAAAGATCGCGTCGGCCACGAATGATCAGGCGCAGTCGGCCGGTGGTGTCGCGCATTCGATCGAGCGCATCCTGACGGTGACCGAACAGACATCGCAAGGCACCCGGCAGGCCGCACAGTCGATCGGCCAGCTCGCAACGTTGGCGCGCGAATTGAAGGCATCGGTCGCTCGCTTCCGAGTCGGATAACCCATGGCCGAAAAACACGATCCAAATCAGTTGGTGGGAGCCGCGCCCGACATCGCGCCGCTGGCTTGGGTCATCGATGAGATTCGAAATTCTCTGACCGATGCGGTCAACGGCTTGAAGGCGTTTGTCGCCAACAAGCAGGACGTCGACAGCGTGCGCAACGCGCGCAATCAGATTCATCAGGCGAACGGCGCGCTGCAACTGCTCGACTTGCGTGGTGTCGCGCTGGTGACCGAAGCGATCGAACATCTGACGCGGCGCTTCGAAGCCGATCCGAAGGAGTGCTCGCCGGCGCCGATTCGCACGATCGAAACCGCACTGTCGGCGGTGATGGCGTACCTGGAAGGTTTGTTGTCGGGCCGTCCGAATCAGCCGATCAAGTTGTACCCGTATTACCGCGACGTGCTGCAGCTCGATCAGGCTAACCGCGTGCATCCGGCCGACCTGGTATTTCCGGACCTGTCACGTCGTCCCGCGTTTCATCAGATCGAAGCGCGCAATTTCACGCCGCGCCAGCTGCGCGATCGACGTGCCCGGTTCGAGCTGGGGTTGCTCGGCTTTCTGCGCAATTCCGACGACGCGGCGCCGCGCAAGCGCATGCGCGAGGCGCTGTCGGACCTCGAACACATGCCGCAGCGCGGATTGGCACGCAGCTTTTGGTGGATAGCGCGCGGATTGCTTGAAGCACTTGAAGCCGGCGCCGTGGCCGTCGATGTGGACCTTAAGCGCGTGCTGGCCCGCTTGAATCTGCAATTGCGGCGGATGATCGAAGGTGGTGGCGCCGTCGCCGAGCGCCTGATGGTCGACACGCTGTATTACGTGGGCCGCGCTGAAGGCTCGTTACCGCGGGTGGCCGAAGTCAAGCGTCTGTATGGACTCGACGCGCTGATCCCGGTGGATTTCGAGCGCGCCAGCCTGACCGCGCTCGATGCCGATGCGTTGCGCGCCTTGAAGGAAGCGCTGGTACAGGCCAAGCAGTTGTGGGGTCAAATCGTTGCCGGTGCGCCCGATACGTCCAAGTTCGAACACGAGATCGCGCTCGCGCGCGAGACCTCGCACAAGCTGCATGCGCGCCCGCTGGTGGCAACCATCGAGGCGATTGGACGCGTCACGCAGGGATTTGCGTCGCTCGCTGCGAATCTGCGTGAAGGAGTGGGACTCGAGATCGCCTCGGCGCTGCTGTTTGTCGACCTCGGCGTCGAAGAGCTGCCGCAGATCGAATCCGAATACGAGGCGCGCGCACTGCAGGTGATCGACCGGCTCGGCAAGGCGCGCAATGGTCAGCCCTTACCGCAGGCCGGCCCCTGGATGTCCGAGCTGGCGCGGCGTGCGCAGGACCGGCTGACGATGGGAACGGTGGTTGCGGAAACTCAAGCAACGTTGCGCGACATCGAACAGCGGCTTGATAGATTCTTTCGTAATCCGCTCGAGCGCGCGGACCTGCCCGCTACAACGGCCATGTTCGATCAGGTCTGCGGAGTGTTGTCGCTGCTGGGTTACGACGAGCCGGTGGCTGCATTACGCAACGTGCAGACGTCGATTGCGCGCTTTTCGGACGCGACCGTGGCGCCGGAGCCCGACGAGTTCGGCCGCATTGCACAGAACCTCGGTGCGATCGGTTTCTTCGTGGAAAGCGTTGGCCAGGATCCGGACCGCCCGCGCGGCATGTTCCGCTACGACCCGGCGACCGGAATTTTCAGCGCCGATCTTGGACAGTTGCAGGGCACCGACACCGTCACCGCGCCGGCGGACGACGACTTCATCGCGCCGCGCACGGTCGATATCCGTCTACCCGCCCGGCGCGGCGACAACGTGGAGTCGGCCGCGCGCAAGACGCTGGAAGCTGCCCACGCGCAGGCGGTGCGGCTGGTGCGGATCGCGGGCGACGCGCGCGCGATCGAAGAGCTCGAGCGGTTGCTGCCGACCTTGGCTAACGAGGCCGATCTGCTCGACAACGAGCCGCTCAAACAAAACGCGGCGCGTGCCTCGCAGCTGCTGGAACAACTGAAGGAGACGCATCGGCGCGAAGACGCGGCCGAGCTCGAGCAGCTGCTCGCGCCGCTG
>JBBQQC010000014.1:0-89884 GCA_038216465.1 Burkholderiales bacterium
GATTTTTCTTCAGCAGGTGCGCACCGACTCTTTCAAGCCAGCCGGGCTCGATGGTCGCAATGGTTCGCGCATACAGGCGGGATGTCTCCACCAGCTCGGCGGCTACGATCCAGCGTCCCGCCTTCTTCAGCAGCCCCGATCCGGGCCAGATAAAGAACTTTAGGCCGCGGGCGCCAATGTATGGAGGCTCGCCACGCACGGCGCCAAGCAAACGCTGACCGATGTTGCCGAGTAACCCGGCCAGCAGCGCAACGTGTACTTGCTCAAACGTTGCCGCCGATGAATTGAAGCGCCAGCCGTACTCTGCCGCACTCGCGGCCAGTTGTGCATGCACGTCGATCCACTCACGAACGCGGCGCGGACTAAGAAAATGACTCTTCAATTCTTCGTTAAGTTTGCGATTCGATTTCTTGTGCGCCACTTTTTCCTGCACAAGTGCCCATACCTTGAGCAACGAAGTGAAATCGCTCTTTTCATCGGCGAAGCGACGGTGTGCGGTATCCGCTGCCTCCTGCGCCTCAAGCGGGCGTTCGCGTGCATCCTGCACCGACAACGCAGCAGCGATCACCAACACCTCGGTCAGACACTGCTGTTCGCGCGCCGCAAGCAGCATGCGTCCCACGCGCGGATCCAGGGGTAGTTTCGCAAGCGCATGGCCGGTCGGCGTCAGTTCGTTGCGGGCGTCGACTGCATTGAGCTCAGCCAGCAGCTGGTATCCGTCCGCAATCGCCCGCCGTGACGGGGGCTCGACAAAGGGAAACTCCGCAACGTCTGCGAGTCCGAGCGACTTCATGCGCAATATCACGCCGGCAAGAGAGGCGCGCTGCACTTCGGGATCGGTGAAGCGAGCGCGCTTCGCGTAGTCGTCTTCGCTGTACAGCCGAATGCAGATGCCGTCGGCGACACGGCCGCAGCGGCCGGCGCGCTGATTGGCGGCTGATTGCGAGATGGGTTCGATCTGCAGTTGCTCGACCTTGTTGCGGTACGAGTAGCGCTTGACGCGCGCGAGCCCGGTATCGATGACGTAGCGGATGCCGGGCACTGTCAGCGATGTTTCGGCGACATTAGTCGCCAGCACCAAACGCCGAGAGTGCCCGGACGGTTTGAAAACCCGTTCCTGCTCCTCGGCCGACAGCCGCGCATACAGCGGCAGAATCTCGGCGCCGGCAGGGTGACGTTTGCGAAGCGCCTCGGTGGCTTCGCGGATTTCGCGCTCGCCCGGAAGGAACACAAGAATGTCACCGCGCCCGGCACAGGCCAGCTCATCCGCGGCATCGCCGATTGCGTCCATCAGCGTGCGGTCGTCGACATCGTCCGCTCGCTCGACATCGGTCAGCGGCCGATAACGAAGCTCGACCGGATACAAGCGCCCCGAAACTTCGAAGATCGGCGCGGGACCGTTCGCACCGGAAAAATGTTTCGCAAACCGATGCGCGTCGATCGTCGCGGAGGTGATGATGACTTTCAGATCCGGCCGCCTATTTTCTGGGCCGTGCAACAGCTGCTTGATGTAGCCGAGCAAGAAATCAATGCTCAGCGACCGCTCATGTGCCTCATCAATGATCAGCGTGTCGTAGGCGCGCAGATACGGGTCCCCTTGCGTTTCGGCAAGCAGAATGCCGTCGGTCATCAATTTGATCGAGGCGCCGGGTTGGGTGCGATCGGTGAACCGCACCTTGTAGCCCACGACTTCGCCAGGCTCGGTAGCGAGCTCTGCGGCGATTCGCCGCGCAATGCTCGACGCCGCGATGCGACGCGGTTGCGTGTGACCAATTAATCCGTCGGTACCGCGGCCAAGCGCAAGACAGATTTTCGGCAGCTGCGTTGTCTTACCCGAACCCGTTTCGCCACTGACGATGATTACCTGGTGCGACTCGATCGCGCGCGCGATCTCGCCGCGCGCGCCGGAGACAGGGAGATCTTCAGGAAAAGTGATGACCGGAACCGGTGCGCGCTGACGGGCGGGGCGAAGCGGGCCCGGCGCGCTGTTCGCGCGCATCGATTCGTCAGCTGGGTGCATCGGTGCGCCGCGTGGATCAGCACGGCGTTCTCATGGGTAAGCCCAATATCGGAGCGTCGCGTCGTCGTCCTGCGACGCGCACAGAAGGCGATAAGTATACTTTTACGAATGAACGATGCAGCAACCGCAGCGCCGGTCGAATCGACGGCCAGATCGAGCAACGACCATGCACGATTCGTCGCGTGGCTGCGCGAAGTTGCGCCCTACGTGCACTCTCACCGCGGTCGGACATTTGTCGTCGGATTCGCCGGCGGGCTGGTGGAAGCGGGCCATCTCGTCGCGCTAGTTCAGGATCTTTCGCTGCTGAATGCGATGGGTATTCGTCTACTGATCGTGCACGGGTCGCGTCCACAAGTGCAGGCGCAGCTGGCGCTGAAAGGCGTTGAGGCACGGTTCGCGAACGACGTCCGCATCACCGATTCGCCCGCGCTCGAATGCGCGAAAGAGGCGTCGGGTGAAATCCGGCTCGACATTGAGGCCGCATTTTCGCAGGGACTGCCATCGACCCCGATGGCACATTCGAAGGTGCGCGTGGTGAGCGGCAATTTCGTGACCGCGCGTCCGCTCGGTGTCATCGACGGCATCGACTATCAGCTGACCGGTGTGGTGCGCAAGGTCGACGCCGATGCGCTACGCGTTACGCTGTCTAACGGCGCGATCGTGCTGCTGTCGCCGCTGGGATTCTCACCCACCGGCGAAGCGTTCAATCTGACGATGGAAGATACCGCGTGCGCCGTAGCCACGGCGGTAAAGGCTGACAAGCTGATCTTGCTCACTGAAACCGACGGCGTACGCGGCGCCGATGGAAAACTGCGTAGTGAGTTGACGGTGCAATCAGCCGAAGCGCTGCTTGCCGCCGGCGAAGTCAAGCCCGACGCGGCGTTTAATCTGCGCTACGCAATCAAGGCACTGAAGGGTGGAGTCGCGCGCGCACACATCCTTTCGTACGCACTGGACGGCAGCGTCCTGGCCGAACTTTTCACGCACGAGGGCGTCGGGACCATGGTCGCTTCCGAGGACCTCGAACAGCTGCGCGACGCGACGCCCGACGACGTCGGCGGCATCATCAAGCTGCTCGAGCCGCTCGAAACCGACGGCACGCTGGTCAAGAGACCGCGCGAACTGATCGAGCGCGAGATCGACCGCTTCGTCGTGCTTGAGCACGACGGTTTCATTTTCGGCTGCGCGGCACTGTATCCGTTCCCGCGCGAACAAATGGGTGAGCTCGCTGGTTTGACGGTGCATCCGGATTACCAGGCGTACGGCGACGGCGAGCGGCTGATGAAACGTATCGAAGCGCGCGCGAAGGCTGCCGGCATTACGAAGTTGTTTGTTCTGACGACTCGCACGGCGCACTTTTTCATCAAGCGCGGCTACCGCCCCGCAACGATCGACGAACTGCCGCAGCAGCGGCAGTACATGTACAACTGGCAGCGCCGCTCGCAGGTGCTGCTGAAGCATCTGTAGGAGTGAGTGAAGATGGCCAGGATGGTGAACTGCGTAAAGCTGGGGCGCGAAGCCGAAGGCCTCGACTTTCCGCCGGTGCCGGGCGAGCTCGGCAAGCGGCTGTGGGAAAACGTGTCAAAGGAAGCGTGGGCCGGCTGGCTGAAGCACCAGACGATGCTGGTCAACGAGAACCGGTTAAATCTTGCCGACACGCGCGCCCGCAAATACCTTCTGACACAGATGGAGAAACATTTCTTCGGCGAAGGCGCGGACGTGGCGCAGGGATACGTTCCTCCCAGTTAAGCCAGCGCCACCGTCAGCAATTTATTTGTTGATTTTTTGCAGCTGATAAAACAAGGCCGTATCGAACGGAGCCCATACGGAGGTCCGCACACCGGCTTCGGTTAGCGCTCGACGCACCCAGTCGTTGCACGTGAACCAAAATTTGTAACTTCGGCTGGCGTCGTAGAACGCGTCGGTTAAAAAATATCCGGGCAGCTTCGTGCGATGCGGGCGGCCGGCTGCATCGCGCTGGAACGACGCGCGAATGAAGGCGACCAGTCGCGCGTACTGCTCCGCACTTATCTTCACCTCGCGCGCCTTGTATGAGCGTGGCGATTCGATGTACTCGACGTGCATAGCGCCCGGGCCGATTCCGCTGAGCGCGATCAAGGCGGTTGCCGGCCGGAGGTCAGCCCAGGTCGGCGTATGTGCGAAAAATCCGCGGTCGCCCCAACCAAACGCCACCCACTCGAGCGGCTCCGGCAAAGAGCGCATGTGCGCAGTCGGATGCTCAATGCTCCAATCGACATTGGCCGCCCGCGTTGGGAGGATCAGTTCGGCGTGCACGCCATTTGTGCGCAGATAGACCGGCACGCCGTCCGGCGTTTCTGTAAACGCGGCGTTAACGGGTATCGCGCCGAGCGCTATCGCGGTCGTTACGTACGTTGCAACAATTACGATCAACGCTGCGACCGTCCAGGCGCTGCTGCGCAAAAGCGCAACGAGCACCGCACGGCCGCCGTTGCGGTGGCGGCTCAGCGATCGGGCCAAGGACGGCTTTCGCTGCGCGCGTCGGATCGCCGCGACTCGATGACACCGTCCGCCGTGCCCAACAACAGAACATCGGCACCCCGCACGGCAAACAAACCATTGGTGACGACGCCCGCAATGCTGTCGATGCGCTGTTCGAGAGCGCGCGCGTCGCTCATCTGCAGCTCGTGCACGTCGATGATCACGTTGCCGTTGTCCGTCGTAAACCCGGCTCGTAGTCGAGGTACGCCGTAACAAGCGAGCTCGCGCATTACGTAGCTGCGCGCAATCGGAATGACTTCGACCGGCAGTGGAAAGGCACCCAGCGTTTCCACTTTCTTGCTTTGATCCGCGATGCAGATAAACGTCTGCGCCACCGCCGCCACAATTTTTTCGCGCGTCAGCGCGCCGCCGCCACCCTTGATCATCGAAAATTGCGAATCGATTTCATCGGCGCCGTCGACATAAACCGGCAATGCTTCGACGTCATTCAGATCGAACAGGCGGATTGAGTGGTGTGCCAGACGTATGGCGCTGCGTTCCGAGCTCGGCACGGCGCCAGCGATCCGGTCCCTGATCGAGCCAAGCTCGTCGATAAAGTAGTCGGCGGTCGAACCGGTGCCGACACCGATGATTTGCCCGCCCTTGACAAATCGGATCGCGGCTCGCGCGACCGATCTTTTTAGCTCTTCCTGAGTTGACATACGGCGCCCGCGGCTGACTCAGCCGGATGATACGGGCGGCGCGTGGCCGGAGAGTTGCTACTGCAGAGACGATCGGGCGGCACCTGATTGCACGATCCAGAATGCGCGCGGACGATGCTCGCAGAAGCTGCGCATCTTCTGATCGGCAAAGCGGACCACCCGCGGGCGCAGCGCCAGATTCGTCGTCACCAGCTGCGGCGAGTTGTCTTCGCTTTCGACAATGTAGCCGTGTCCGTAAGGCTTCATCACGACGTTGCCGCTGATGCGGACATGGCGCGAACCGACGGTGACGATGCCGCGCTGGTACGACTGATGGATCAGACACCCGATAACCGAGCTGTCCGCGGCATCGCCGTTGTCGTGCCAGTGCAACGGATAGCGGCCAGGGCGATTGAATTGCCCCATGCGGCGAAATTCGACCGCGGAGAAACGTCCGACCGAATTGCGCGCGGGCGTCTGCGCACTGCCCGCGATCATGCAGTAGGCGCCGACATTGTTGCGCTCCGAGTCGGCGCAGCCTTCGATAACGATGTTGCGCGTAAGCAGTACAACCTTCGCGATTGACCCGGGCAGCACGTGACGCAGCGGAGCGTGCTTGCCGTGGTGCCGATGCCACACCGGAGCCCCGAGCCGTATCGTCAGGCAGTCGGCGCCGACACTATCGATCGTGCGTTCTTCGAGCAGGCAATGGTCGGCGCCCGAAGCAATTGCAATGCGCTCGCCGGCACGCCAGTCAACGGGCTGTGCAAGGCGCAGCGTGTCGTGCCCCGGCGCGGTGCTGTTGCCCAGCGCCACCCAGGACGTGCGCGCCTCACCGTGCAGGTCGAGGGTGCCGCCGTTGAGTGCCGCAAGAAATTTGCTGCCCAAGGTCGGATGCGCCGGTGCACCGCGTTCCGAACCACCGGAGCACAACGTCATGTGAAGTTGCTGTTTGAACGGTTGCTCGGCGCTGCCTGCGATCAACGCACCGTTACCTTCGACCAGAATCCATTCGGCGCCGATCGAAACGTCGCGCCGCTGAACGATCACCTTGCCCTTGATGTGCAGCGACCCGAGGTCGAGATCCTGATCGACGATCAGCGTGCGCCCAGCGTCGACGGTAACCGCCTGACCCGGCCGCGGAACAGTACCGCCCCACGTGCGCGGATCGGACCAGCGCAACGCGTCCGCGGGGAACTCATCGGGGGCGGCCGCCTCGGGGTTCGCGCTTGCGAGAAATTCGATGAAGCCCATTGCCCGATGATGACGTCGACCTGCGAGTGCCCAGATCCCCTAGGTTACGACGGCGAATACACAAAGCAATCGCGCCTCACGCATCCGGACGGCCTACTTTCGCTGCGGCGGCAGATCGGTACACGTACCGTGGGCCACTTCGGCTGCCATCCCGATCGATTCCCCGAGCGTCGGGTGCGGGTGGATCGTCTTGCCGATATCGACAGCGTCGGCTCCCATCTCGATCGCTAGCGCAACCTCGCTGATGAGGTCGCCGGCGTGCGTGCCAACGATGCCGCCGCCAATGATGCGGTGCGTTGCTTCGTCGAAAATGAGCTTGGTAAAGCCTTCATCGCGGCCGTTGGCAATCGCGCGCCCACTCGCCTGCCACGGAAACTTTCCGACCTTGACTTTGGTGCCCTGCGCTTTCGCCTCGTCTTCCGTAATCCCGGCCCATGCGATTTCGGGATCTGTGTAAGCCACCGACGGAATCACGCGCGCGTCGAAGTAGCTCTTCTCGCCCGCCGCCGCCTCGGCCGCGACATGCCCTTCGTGCACGGCTTTGTGCGCGAGCATCGGATTGCCGATGACGTCGCCGATCGCAAAGATATGCTGAACATTGGTGCGCATCTGGCGATCGACTTCGATGAAGCCGCGCTCGCTGACCGTAACGCCCGCCTTGTCGGCGCCGATCATTTTTCCGTTCGGCGAACGACCGACACTGAGCAGGACCAAGTCATACAGTTGCGGATCAGGCGGCGCCTGTTCGCCTTCGAACTTGACGAGGATGCCCTCGGCCTTCGCCTCGGCGCCGACACTTCGCGTCTTCAGCATCAGCTTGTCGAAACGCTTGTCGTTAAACTTTTGCCACACCTTGACCAGGTCACGGTCAGTGCCGGTCATCAGGCCATCGAGCATTTCGACGACTTCGATGCGCGCGCCCAGCGTCGAATACACCGTAGCCATCTCGAGCCCAATGATGCCGCCGCCGATGACCAGCATGCGCTTCGGCACCGCGTCCAGTTCCAGCGCGCCGGTCGAATCGACAATGCGCGGGTCGTCGGGAACGAAGGGCAGTTTCACCGACTGCGAGCCGGCGGCGATGATCGCTTTTGCGAAGCGCACCACTTTTTTCTCGCCGCTGGTGGCGCGTCCGTCGCCAGTGGTGGTGTCGACCTGCAAACGATGCGGCCCTATAAATTTCCCGACACCGCGCAGCACCGTCACCTTGCGCGCCTTGGCCATCGTGTTGAGGCCGCCGATAAGCTTGCCAACTACCTTCGACTTGTGCGCACGCAGCTTGTCGAGATCGAGCTTCGGCTTGCCAAAATCCACACCGATGCTCGCGAAGTGCGACGCCTCATCCATCACCGCGGCGACGTGCAGCAACGCCTTCGATGGAATGCAGCCCACATTCAGACACACGCCGCCGAGGGTCGCATAGCGCTCGACCAGCACCGTCTTCTTGCCAAGATCGGCAGCGCGAAACGCGGCCGAGTATCCGCCCGGGCCAGCGCCCAGCACCAGCACATCGCACTCGATGTCAGGCTGATCAGCGTCGGCCGATGGCGCGGCTGTTGTAACCGGAGCAGCCGTCGCCTGAGGCGTCGGGGTCGGCGCAGGCACGGATGCCGCCGCCGTTTCAACCGACAACACTGCGCTGCCCTTCGACACCTTGTCGCCGAGCTTGACGTGCAATTGTTTGATCACGCCGGCAGCCGACGAGGGGATTTCCATCGACGCCTTGTCGCTCTCGACCGTGATCAACGACTGTTCTTCGGTGATCGAGTCGCCCGGCTTGACCAGCACCTCGATGACTTCGACGTCCTTGAAGTCGCCGATGTCCGGGACGTTAACTTCGATCGTGCTCATCACGCAACCGGCTGTGGTTCGCGATTCGGTGAAGCGGCCGCCCGAAAACTAAACACGCGCAGCGGCAGCGATGAACTCTTGTCGAACTCCGAGCCCGCTTTGATGCCGATTTCAGCAACGTTGCGCGCATTCCTGGCGCGATCGTACGTGGCGTACATCGCGCCCAGAGCAAAGTTGCGCCCGGAACCGATGCCCCAGAAGCGGTCAAAGCTGAAGACCTCACGATACGAGTAAACGCCGTAAATTCCCGACGGGTTGGCGATCAGCGCGGTGATCTGCGAAGACTCGTACGGATCCGAATCATCTTCCTTCGGGTTCAGGAAAAACCGGTCTTTCAGCACAACGTGCAAACGCTGAAAGGTGGTGAACACCTGCTCGCGGCTATGCAGCCTGCATTCGTCCGCCAAATGCCGCATCGCTTCGGCCAACACTACAAAATGCGCAGTACTTCCAGCCAGGCCGATGTACGAATCACCGATCGCAAAAATTTTTTCGTTGACTTCGTAGCCGTGCGGCAGCCGCGTTTCTCCGAACGTCACCAGCGCATCGGAAGCAATCGCGATCTCCTCGTTCTTCTTCACAACAACGATCGTCGTCATTGCGTCACAAAAGCACTCTGCGGAAATCTGCCAGTACCTGCGCAAGGTATGTGTTGAAACGCGCCGCGCCGGCACCGTCGACGACGCGGTGATCCCACGACAGCGACAGGGGCAAGATCAGGCGCGGCGCGAACTGCTTGCCGTCCCACACCGGGCGTGTTTGCGAGCGGCATACGCCCAGGATTGCAACTTCTGGCGCGTTAATAATCGGCGTGAAATACGTGCCGCCGATGCCGCCCAGCGACGAGATCGAGAACGTACCGCCCTGCATGTCCGTTGGCCCGAGCTTGCCGTCGCGCGCCTTGGCTGCGAGCGATCCGGTTTCCTGTGCGATGTCGATGACGCCCTTTTTGTCGGCATCCTTGATCACCGGCACCACCAATCCATTCGGCGTGTCGGCCGCGAAACCGACGTGAAAGTACTCCTTCAGGATCACCGCATCGCCGGTTTCGGCGTCGATCGAGGCATTGAATTCTGGAAACTTCTTCAACGCGGCCACGCATGCCTTGATCAGAAACGCCAACATCGTCAGCTTGATGCCGCTCTTTTCGTTCTCCTTGTTCAGCTGGACGCGAAAGGCCTCCAGGTCGGTGATGTCGGCGTCGTCGTGATTTGTGACGTGCGGGATCGTCACCCAGTTGCGCGTCAATACAGGACCGGAAATTCTGCGGATACGCGACATCTCGACGCGCTTGATCGGGCCGAACTTGGCGAAGTCGACCTGCGGCCAGGCAGGTAGATGTGACGGCACCCCGGCCGCAACAGCTGTGCCGGTTGCGGATGGCCGCGCACCCCCGGCCATGGCTGCCTTGACGTGAGACCGTACGTCGTCCTCGGTAATTCGCCCCTTCGCCCCACTGCCGCGCACCGATGTCAATTCCACGCCAAGCTCTCGTGCGAACTTGCGTACCGAGGGCGACGCGTGCGGCTTGGCACCCGGTGCGGGGCCGAGATCCAACGGCTCGGGGCGTGCGCCCATTTCGGTCGCGAACGCGTGCGAGCGCGTCGGGGTCTCGACCGGCTTTGGATCCGAGACCAGCGCAGCCGTCACGGCTGGCGCGGCGGCAGCTGTCGCCGGCGCTGGTTTCTGCGCGGCCGCAGCCGCCGTCAGCGTCGCTACTGGCGTTCCCTTTGACACTTTGTCGCCGAGCTTGATCTTCAGTTCTTTGACCACGCCCGCGTGCGACGACGGAATTTCCATCGACGCCTTGTCGCTTTCGACCGTGATCAACGATTGGTCTTTGGCGATTGAGTCACCGGGCTTGACCAGCAGTTCGATGACCTCGACTTCCTTGAAGTCGCCGATGTCCGGCACGGCGACCTCGACCAATTCTGCAGAAGCGCCGCTGGTTGAAAGCGCGGCCGTTGCAGCGGCAATTGCGGCGGACGGCGCACTTGCAGGGGCAGGCGATGTTTTCGCAGCGAGGGTCGCCTGCGCTTCGCTGTCAACCAGCAGCAGCGGCGAATCTTTGGACACCTTGTCGCCCAATTTCACCATCAACTGCTTCACGATGCCAGCCGCCGACGAGGGAATTTCCATCGACGCCTTGTCGCTTTCGACCGTGATCAACGATTGGTCTTTGGCGATTGAGTCTCCCGGCTTGACCAGCAGCTCGATGACCTCGACGTCCTTGAAGTCGCCGATATCCGGGACCTTCACTTCGACTTGTTGTGCCATCGCTCGGCTCTACGTCGTGACTGGATTGGGCTTGTTTGCATCGATGCCGTATTTCTTGATCGCATCGGCGACCTTCGCCGCCGGCACCGTACCTTCGTCGGCCAGCGCACGCAAGGCCGCGACCGTGACATAGCGCCGATCAACTTCGAAAAACTCGCGTAGCTTCGCGCGTGTGTCCGAGCGGCCAAAGCCGTCTGTACCGAGCACTCGGTAGTCGCGGCCGCGCGGCACGTAGGCACGGATCTGGTCAGCAAACAGACGCATGTAATCGGTGGTCGCGACAATCGGGCCGGCGCTTTTTTCGAGCTCTCGCGTTGCGTAAGGCTTACGGGGCTTGTCGTTCGGGTGCAGCAAATTCCAGCGCTCGGCGTCGATGCCGTCGCGGCGCAGCTCCGTAAAGCTAGTCACGCTCCACACGTCGCCCGCAACGCCCCAGTCCTTTTCGAGCATGTCGGCCGCAGCGATAGCCTCCCGCAAAATCGTGCCACTGCCCAACAGCTGCACGCGTGGAATCGACTTGCCCATGCCACTGCCGGCGGGACCTTCGCGCAGCAGGTACATGCCCTTGAGAATTCCTTCTTCCTGTCCCTTCTTTAGGCCCGGCTGCGGATAGTTCTCGTTCATCAGCGTGATGTAGTACCAGACGTTCTCCTGGTTCTCGACCATGCGCTTGAGCCCTTTCTGCATGATGACCGCCACTTCGTGCGCAAACGTCGGGTCGTAGCTGACGCAGTTGGGGATCGTCGAGCTCATAAGGTGCGAATGGCCATCTTGATGCTGCAAGCCTTCACCGTTCAACGTCGTGCGACCCGCTGTCGCGCCGAGCAAGAAGCCGCGCGCCTGCATGTCGCCCGCGGCCCACGCCAGATCGCCGATACGCTGGAAGCCGAACATCGAATAGAAGATGTAAAACGGCACCATGATGCGGTTGTTGGTCGAGTACGAAGTCGCGCCGGCAATCCAGGAGCTCATCGCGCCAGCTTCGTTAATGCCTTCCTCGAGGATCTGGCCTTTCTTGTCTTCGCGGTAATACATCACCTGGTCTTTGTCGACCGGTTCGTACAACTGCCCCTGCGAAGAATAGATACCGAGCTGGCGAAACATCCCTTCCATGCCGAACGTGCGTGCTTCATCGGGAATGATCGGCACCACGCGCGGACCGACGTTCTTGTCGCGCACGAGTTGCGTCAGACAGCGCACAAAGGCCTGCGTGGTTGAGATCTCGCGGCCCTCGGAAGTCGGCTCCAGCACTGCTTGGAAAGCATCGAGCGCAGGCGCGGCGATCTTTTCATCGGCGACGCGGCGGCGTTGCGGCACAAATCCGCCGAGCGCGCGCCGGCGCTCAAGCAAATACTTCATTTCCGCTGAGTCAGCCGCGGGCCTGAAGAATGGAACCTGCTCCAGTCGGTCGTCGGGTACCGGGATTGCGAATCGATCCCGAAACTCGCGAATGGCAGCATCGTCCAGCTTCTTCAGTTGATGAGTCGGGTTCTTGCCCTCGCCGACCTTTCCCATGCCGTAACCCTTGACGGTCTTCGCCAGGATCACCGTTGGCTGGCCGGTGTGTTTAGTGGCGGCTGCATACGCCGCATAGATCTTGTGCGGGTCGTGACCGCCTCGGTTCAGCCGCCAGATGTCATCGTCGCTCATGCGCGACACCATCTCGAGCAGCTTCGGGTCCTTGCCAAAAAAGTTCTTGCGCACGAACGCGCCGTCGTTGGCTTTGAAGTTTTGATACTCGCCGTCGACCGTCTCTTCCATCACGCGCAGCAAACGCCCATCGTGATCGCGCGCCAGCAGCGGGTCCCAATACGAGCCCCAGATCAACTTGATCACGTTCCAGCCGGCGCCGCGGAAAGTGCCTTCGAGTTCTTGGATGATCTTGCCGTTGCCGCGCACCGGACCGTCGAGCCGCTGCAGATTGCAGTTGACGACGAAAATCAGGTTGTCCAGTTTCTCGCGCGCCGCCAGTCCAATCGCACCGAGCGATTCGGGCTCGTCCATCTCGCCGTCGCCGCAAAATACCCACACCTTGCGCCCTTCGGTGTTGGCGATGCCGCGCGCATGCAGGTACCTCAGAAACCGTGCCTGATAGATGCCCTGAATTGGACCGAGACCCATCGATACCGTCGGAAACTGCCAGAACTCCGGCATCACCTTCGGGTGCGGGTACGACGTGACGCCTTTGCCGTCGACGTCGCGCCGGAAATTGATCAACTGTTCTTCGGTCAGGCGGCCCTCGAAAAAAGCGCGCGCGTAAACGCCCGCGGCGCAATGACCCTGGAAATAAATCAGGTCGCCACCGAAGTCGCCCGAAGGAGCACGCCAGAAATGATTGAACCCGACTTCCATCAGCGTGCTCGACGATGCATAGCTGGCGATGTGTCCGCCGAGTTCGCCTTCACCGCGATTGGCGCGCACCACAACCGCCATCGCGTTCCACCGGTTGTACGAGCGAATCCGCTCTTCGATGGCTGCGTCGCCCGGCGAATGTTCTTCGAGATGTGGCGGAATCGTGTTGATGTACGCCGTGTTTGCGGAATAAGGAAGATGCGTCCCGGAGCGGCGCGCCTTGTCGATCAGCGCCTCGAGCAGAAAATGCGCTCGCTCCGGACCTTCTCGTTCGATCACCGCTTCAAGGGCATCGAGCCACTCTGCAGTTTCGAGTGTGTCGGGGTCGTTGGCCGCTTGATCGAATAGTGCGGACATGAGGTCTCCTATCGTTGTGCGGCGACGATACCAGCCATCCGGCTGTTTTCAAATAGCGGCATGCATTTTCATTATATGAAATATACCTTGCCTTGGACGTACTGCGCGGCGCCGCGGTGGGCGCTGTCCATAATAGGCTTGCTGATCGCCACCCCTCACAGGATGAACCAGCGCCGATGCGTGCACGCTCAACACCGCCAACCGACCCCGTACTGCTCGCCTTCGACCCCCTTGCGCGGGCCAACGAAAACCGCTTCAACCTGGGCCGCTACGCGCACCTGCTGGCGATCCTGGTAATCGCGGCTTCGATTGCCGGGCTTGCATCGCTTTTGATTAACGAGGATCGCGCAATGCAGCGCGACGCGTTGACGCGTGATGTCGACAACGTGGCGCAGTCGTTGTCCCTGCGGCTGCAGACAATGACTGAAGCCTCGTCCAGCATCGGCCTGGAAATCGGCGACGCGAAGTACAACGAAGGCCGGTTTGCGTCGACCGGCCGCGAGCTGATGATGTCGAAGCCGGAGTTGCTGCATCTCGCCTATGTCGACGGCACGAATCGGGTGCGCTGGTCGGTGCAGTCGCCGAGCCCACTGGCCGACTGGGCGCGCCCCGCGGCGTCCGAGATCGGCGCGGAAGTCACGCGCTCGGTGATCAAGCGCGCGCGCGAAACTCACGCTGCTTTCTTTTCGCCGCCGTATGAAGATGAATCGCGGCCGAGCTCCGATCACGGCAGCCCGTTCACCGATCTGATTGCACCCGTTTTCAGCGATGACCGCTACGTCGGCGCGGTGCTGGCGCGTGTTTCGCTGCCCGAGCTGCTGCGGCAAACCGTCAAGCCCGAGCTAGGTCAGCGCTATCGAATCGCTCTGCGCGACGACAACGGCAGCGTGCTGGCGGCATCGACAAGCAGCGAAGTCCCGGCCGACGAGCCGCGCTATGCGGTGCGCGTACCTTTACTGTCCGACGGCATCACGATTCAGGCTTCGCCGTTCAGGCAACGCTCGCCCGTACTTGGTAACGCGCTGTCGTGGCTCGTCCTCGGCCTGACGCTGATCGTGATGATGACGCTGGCCGCGCTTGCACGGCGCGATGCGAGGCAGGCGCAGGTCGAGCGCGTCCTGCGCACCGAAACGGCATTTCGCCGCGCGATGGAGGATTCACTCGCCACCGGGATGGGGGTCATTGACCGCGGTGGCGTGCTGCGGCACGTCAATCAGGCCTTCGTGCAAATGACCGGCTGGTCTGCCGACGAGTTGATCGGCAAGTCACCACCGTTTCCGTATTGGCCCTACGAGCGCCGCGCCGAGTACCAATCGAAGCTGGCTATCGTGCTCGCCGGCAAGGCACCCGCAAGCGGATTCGAACTGAAGGTGATGCGGCGCGACGGATCGCTGTTCGACGCACGTCTGTACTTTTCAGCGCTGCTGACCGACGACGGCGAGCAGCTCGGCTGGATGTCGGCGATGGCCGATATAACCGAGCCGAACCGCATCAACGAACAGCTCGCGACCGCGCACGAGCGCTTCACGACCGTGCTCGAGTCGCTCGACGCCGCTGTCTCGGTGGTGGCGGACGATCGCGGTGACGAACTGTTGTTCGCTAACCGCAGCTATCGGGACTTGTATGGCTCAACGCCGACTGGACATCTGCGTCTGCGCTCTGCGCTGCCGTCGCAGGTGGCCGCCGGCGAGGCGTACGACGCCGATGTCTCGCGCTGGTTCGACGTCCGCACGCGTAATGTGCGGTGGGTCGACGGACGCGACGTGCGGCTGCAGATTGCAACCGACATCACCGAGCGCAAGGCGACCGAAAACATGGTGCGGCAGCAGCAGGAGAAAGTGGAGCTGACGTCGCGCCTGATGACCATGGGAGAGATGGCGTCGTCGCTCGCGCACGAGTTGAATCAGCCGCTTACGGCGATCAGCAACTACAGTCTGGGTGCGGTATCGCGTATGAAGGACGGTGGCATGTCGAACGACGAGTTACTGCCGGCGCTCGAAAAAACGGCGGGCCAGGCGCAGCGCGCAGGTAACATCATCCGGCGCATCCGCGAATTCGTGAAACGCTCGGAGCCGCGGCGGCGGCCGACCGAAGTCGCACGCATCGTCGAAGACGCGATCGGCTTCGCCGACATCGAAGCCGCAAAGAAGGGCATCGCGATTCATACCGATGTCGAGCCGGGCCTGCCGCCGCTCGATGTTGATCCGATACTGATCGAGCAGCTGCTGCTGAACCTATTGAAGAACGCCGTCGACGCGATGGATCAAGCCGCGGTGCGCAGGATCGATCTGGCCGTCAAGCGCCAGGACGAGATGGCAGAATTCTCGGTCATCGATCGCGGCTCGGGTGTCTCGGAACTGCAGCGCCCGAATCTGTTCCAACCGTTTTTCAGCACCAAGTCAGAAGGGATGGGAATGGGCCTGAACATCTGCCGTTCGATTGTCGAGTTTCATCATGGGCGACTGCATGTCGAGCGTAATCCCGACGGCGGAGCGACTTTCGTGTTTACGCTACCGCTGGCTGTGTCGAGCGAAGCCCGGGAGGACCTCGAGTGAGCGATAAAGTGGCCGACAGTGCGGAGATCATGGGTGTCGTGTACGTGGTCGACGATGACGATGCGGTGCGCGATTCGGTGCAGTGGCTGCTCGAAGCGAGCCGCTACCGCGTGATCGGCTTTCCTAGTGCCGAGGAGTTCCTTGCGAAGCACGATCCGGCCGCGATCGCAGTCGCCATCCTGGACGTGCGCATGCCCGGAATGAGCGGGCTCGAATTGCAGGAGCAGCTGCTCACTCGCAAGTCACGCCTGCCAATCATCTTCATCACCGGTCACGGCGACGTTCCGATGGCGGTGTCGACGATGAAAAAGGGCGCCGTCGATTTTATCGAGAAGCCGTTCGACCAGGCGGCGTTAAAAGCGCTGGTCGAGCGGATGCTCGCAGACGCGCGCACCCATGCGTCTGCCACCGAGCGCCAGCGTCTGAGCGAAGCGTTGCTGAGCAAGCTGACACCGCGCGAACAACAGGTGCTCGAGCGCATAGTCGCCGGCCGTCTGAACAAACAGATCGCTGATGACCTCGGCATTTCGATCAAGACCGTCGAGGCGCACCGCGCTAATATCATGGACAAGATGAACGCCAATACCGTGGCCGACCTGATGCGCACCGTGTTGACGGGAGGTGCGCTGCGTCAGTAATGCGCCATCGCGCATCGTAAACTCGCGTGCCTTATTGAAGGCGCTGAAGGCGCGACGTGACGGCTCGAATCATCGATGGCAAGGCGCTGGCGACGCACATTCGCGCAGCGCTGGTCGCGCGGGTTGCACGCCTGACGCAAGCGGGTAAGCAGCCGGGGCTGGCGGTGATCCTTGTCGGCGACGACCCTGCGTCAGCAGTTTATGTCCGCAACAAAGCCATCGCGTGCGAGCAGGTCGGCATTCATTCGACGATTGACCGCCTGCCTGCCAACACCACCGAGATCGCGCTACTGGCGAGGATCGGCCAGCTGAACGCCGATCCCGACGTCCACGGCATCCTGGTTCAGACACCGCTGCCGAAGCATCTGAATCCCGCCAAGGTGGTGGAATCGATCGCGTTTGAGAAGGATGTCGACGGATTGCACGCCACCAACGCCGGACTGACGTCGATGGGTACGCCGTATTTTCGGTCGTGCACTCCGTACGGCGTGATGAAGATGCTCGAGTCGATCGGCGCCACAACCGAAGGGCGCCACGCGGTGGTGCTCGGGCGCTCGAACATGGTCGGCAAGCCAATGGCGATGCTGCTGCTGGCGGCCAACGCCACCGTCACGATCGCGCACAGCAAGACGCTCGATCTCGCGTCGCACGCACGCCAGGCCGACATACTGGTCGCGGCGGTCGGTCGGCGCCATCTGGTGACCGCGCCGATGGTGAAGCCGGGCGCCATCGTCATCGACGTCGGCACCAACCGCACGGCAGAAGGCAAGCTGACGGGCGACGTCGATTTTGAGAGCGTCAAGGATGTCGCGGGCTGGATTTCGCCGGTACCGGGCGGCGTCGGCCCAATGACGATCGCGATGCTGTTGACCAACACCGTTGAAGCGGCAGAACGCCGCGCCGAGATAGAAAGATTGTGAGCTCTGATGGATAAGAACCGCCCGAACCCTCTGCTTGACTTCACTAGCCTGACGCGCTTCGACGCAATCCAGCCGCACGATGTCACGCCGGCGGTCGACGCACTGCTCGCCGAAGCGCGTGCTGTCGTAGCACGCATAACAGCCAACACGGTAGAGGCAACCTGGGATTCGGTAGTCGAACCCATGAACGAAACGACCGATCGGCTTGCGCGTGCGTGGGGAGCGGTGTCGCATATGAACGCCGTGGTCGACACCCCGGCTCTGCGTGAACAGTACAACGCCAATCTGCCGAAGTTAACCGCGTTCTGGACCGAGCTATCGCAGAACGAAGCGTTGTATTCAAAATTTCGGACGCTCGCTGCATCGCCGAGCTTTGCGCAGTGGCCTGCCGTACGGCGCAAGGTCGTCGAAAATGAGCTGCGCGACTTCCGGCTCGGCGGTGCAGAGCTGGCGCCCAGCGAGAAGCAGCGGTTCAGGCAAGTCCGCGAGCAGGAATCGCTGGTGTCGACACGATTCGCAGAAAACGTGCTCGACGCCGTCAATGCGTTTGCTCTGTACCTTGAAGACACTGGCGCACTGGCAGGCGTTCCGCACGACGCTTTGCAAATGCTGTCGGAAGCCGCTCGCAACGACGGGAAGCCGGGCTACAAGATTTCGCTGCAGTACCCGAGCTACTCGGCGGTCGTCGACTACGCACATGACCGCGGGCTGAGGCAGCAGCTCTACCGCGCAAATTCGACCAAGGCATCGGAGTTCGGCAAGCCCGACTGGAACAACGGCCCGTTGCTGGTCGAGTTGCTAAAGCTCAGACGCGAACACGCACACCTGCTCGGCTACAAGAATTTCGCGGACGTTTCGCTGGTCGCGAAAATGGCCGAGAGCCCCGCGCAAGTGCTCGAGTTCCTCCGCGACCTGGCGCATCGCGCGAAGCCGCATGCGCAGCGCGACATGGATGAGTTGCGCGCGTTTGCAGCTGATCACCTGGGCATGGCCGATGTGCAGCCCTGGGATGTGTCGTACGCCAGCGAGAAGCTGCGCGAGGATCGCTACTCATACTCCGATCAGGAGCTGAAGCAGTATTTCACCGAACCACGTGTGCTTGCGGGATTGTTCAAGCTGATCGAGACACTGTTCGGGGTCGCTATTTGCGAGCAGACCGCGCCGGTATGGCACCCCGACGTGCGCTTCTACCGGATCGACAATTTGCGCGGCGAACTGGTCGGTCAGTTTTATCTTGATCTCTATGCGCGCGATCACAAACAGGGCGGAGCGTGGCAGGACGATGCGCGCAGCCGCCGCGCGCGGCGCACCGGCCTCGCCACGCCGGTATCTTTTTTGACCTGCAATTTTTCTCGCCCTGTCGGTGGCAAGCCGGCCACACTCAAACATGACGACGTACTGACTTTGTTTCACGAGTTCGGTCATGGACTGCACCACATGCTGACCCGCGTCGACGAGCCTTCGGTTGCGGGAATTCAGGGCGTTGAGTGGGATGCGGTCGAGCTGCCGTCGCAGTTCATGGAGAACTTCGCGTGGGAATGGGAAGTTCTGCAGACGCTGACCGGTCATGTTGACTCCGGCGCCAGGCTGCCGCGGCCTCTATTTGAAAAAATGCTCGCGGCAAGAAACTTTCAGAGCGGGATGACGACCGTGCGCCAGCTCGAATTTGCACTGTTCGACATGCTGCTGCACTCCGGCGCCGGAGAGACCGACGAGGCCCAGGTGATGAAGCTGCTGGCGGAGGTTCGGCGGGAAGTTTCGGTGCTCGTTCCGCCCGAATACAACCGTTTTCCGCACGCTTTCTCGCACATCTTCGCAGGCGGTTACGCCGCAGGCTATTACAGCTACAAGTGGGACGAAGTCCTGTCGGCTGACGCGTATTCGGCGTTTGAAGAAAACGAGGACGGCGTGCTGAACGCCGCGATCGGGCGCCGGTTTCTGGATGAAGTATTGGCCGTTGGGGGTAGCCGACCGGCGATGCAGTCATTCGTGGCGTTTCGTGGCCGAAAGCCAACGATCGATGCACTGCTCAGGCATAGCGGCATAGTGAGTTAATAGATGAACTCGAATTGTTATCGGCTCGCGCTCGTTAGTCTTACGTTGGCGGTGCTGCTGTTGGCACCGCACGCGCGCGCCCAGTATCGCTGGCTTGACTCGAGCGGGCAGGTTAACTATGGGGATGCCCCGCCGGCAGACGCAAGAAATGTGTTGCGGGTCGATGGCCGATCCCGCGAGGGCGGCGACCCGACAGGCGGTGTCTCGTTCGAATTGCGTAAAGCAATTGCCACGTTTCCGATAACGCTCTACACGGCGCTGGATTGCGGTCCATGTGACGCCGCGCGCGTCTGGTTGCGGCAGCGTGGTGCGCCGTATCAGGAAATAGTGGTCGACACCGACGTCGACGCCGAAGAACTACGCCGCCGCGTCGGGACCACGGCAGTCCCGGTGATGACGCTTGGACGAAGCCCTCACCTTGGTTTCAACCAGGGCACATGGGCAAACGCCCTCAGCGCTGCAGGCTATCCCTCGCAAATCGAAATGCCGCGAACGTATCGCGCTGAACCGCCGAAACCCATCATGCCGCGCGAGACCTCGGATCAGCCGCCATCCGGCAGCTCGCCGGCCCCTGCAAGCTAATCGCCCGGAGCGCCAGATGCGATCGCCGACGTCATTGTTTCGATTCATTACCGCAGCGGCGATGGCAGCACTGCTGTCAACGGCGCTGGCACAAGCCCCCGCAGACAACGATAAGGAGGTACGCAAGTATCTGTACCGCTGGACCGATGCTCGCGGTCAGATCAACTACGGCGACCGTCCGCCCCCCGACGCACAGAATCTTTTGCGTATTGATCTGCGTCAGATCGGCGAACAAGTGCAGTCGCTGTTGCCGTATCAGGTGAGGCGCTCGGCATCGTTGTATCCGGTCATGCTGTTCACCGCGGGTAAGTGCGCTCCGTGTAACACCGCGCGAGAGTTTCTTACCAAGCGCGGAATTCCGTTCGCCGAGCGCACGATTGTGACCGGCGACGACTCGATTGAGCTCAAAAGGCTGACGCAAGCCGAGGGTGTTCCGGTGGCGACCGTGGGCACTGCGCCGTTGATTGGATTCGATCCCGACGAATGGAACATTTCGCTCGACGCGTCGGGATACCCGAGAGCGTCGCAACTGCCACCTACGTTTCGCCAGGAGCCCGCGCGACCATTGACCCAAAAAGAAAAGCCGCCGGCCGCCGAGAAATAACGGCTTGCGCATGAGCCGTCAAGCGAAGGGCCTCACTCGCCTTGGTTTTCTGCCCCTAGCTCCGCGGTTACCTCGCGCCGTCTGCGATAAGGCGTAATCACCTGCTTGTCGAGCCAGTGACAGAACTTCTGGGCGACGGCGTCGCTGCGTCGATCAAGCCACGCCTTGATGCCGACTTCGGAGAATGCCAGCAGGCGCGAGCCCGGCGGCCGAACGAGTCCGTCGCGGCCCGCGATCTGACGCACGCGTGCGGTATCGCGCTGGTGTCCGCGCAGGTGAAGTGCGTCGAAGACGTCGTTAGCGACGATCCATATCGCGTCACCCTGCATCAGAATCCGAATTTGACGGCCGTCGAATTCGTAGTAGACGCCGTTCCACTCGCTCCGGGCGTCGCGATACTGCCACCGCCACGCGCGCGCGCCGCGGTAGAGCGGCCACAGTAGCCACAATCCCCAAAACGGAGCCACCAGCACCATGCTCAGCGCGCCGGTGCCGTTCCTGACGTCGATCAGCAGGAGTGCTCCGCCGACCACGCCCCAGGCAACCCAAAAGGTCCAGCCCCACCGCACGATGCGCACATCGGGATCGAGTTCAAGCCAAGAGTCCGCCCTCCTCATCGGTAGAGCGATATAGGGCTACGCCTTGTCGGCGGGTTGATGCGCCAATGCGGGCGCGCCGCGCCGTTGCCGCTTCAAACGCGCTTCGAGTGCGTCGAGATACGTATAGATCACGGGCACCACGACCAGCGTCAGCAACGTTGACGTAATCACACCACCGATGATTGCGCGGCCCATCGGCGCCTGCTGCTCCGAGCCTTCACCCAGGCCGAGCGCAAGCGGCAACATGCCGAACACCATCGCCGTCGTCGTCATCAATATCGGCCGCAGCCGGACCTGCCCGGCAGCGAGCAGCGCCTGATCGCGCCGGAGGCCATCGCGCTGGCCCTTGTTGGCAAAGTCGACCAGCAGAATCGCGTTCTTCGTCACCAGCCCCATCAGGAAAACGATTCCAATCATCGAGAATATGTTCAGCGTTGTGTTGGTGAGCAACAGCGCCAGCATCACGCCGACGATCGACAGCGGCAGCGAGGCCATGATCGCGATCGGCTGCAGGAAGCTACCGAATTGCGATGCGAGCACGATGTAGATAAAAATCACCGCCAGCGCCAGCGCTCCGAAGATCGCCGAGTTGACTTCCTCCTGGTCGCGGATCTGGCCGCCGATATCGAAGCGCAGCCCCGGCGGCAACTCATACGCCTTGACCATCGCCTGCACTTCCTTTCCGGCGTCACCTGAGGGACGGCCCTGCACGTTGGCCCACAACGCGATCCTGCGCTGCAAATCCTGACGCCGAATATTTTCCGGGTTGAATGTGCGCTCGATGGTCGCGATCGAGCGCAGCGGAATCACCTCAGGCGTGCCGTCCGCCATCAGACGGCTGGTCGCAATATTCATCCCCGAGATATCGTCAATCACGGTTCGGCTCGCGCGCGGGATCTGGGTAATCACTTCGTAATTCTGGCCGTCGGGTGCGAGCCAGTAGCCGGAATTTTCACCGCCGATCAAAGCACGCAGCGTCGTGCCGAGTTGCGCATACGTCACACCGTACTCGGAGGCGAGCTCGGGCTTCAGTCGTACCGACAGGGCCGGCGTACCCTCCTTCAACGACACTTCGATGTCCGTGATGCCGCGAATCGCGAGGATTTTCTGCCGCAGGTCAGCGATCACGCGTTGCATTTCGGCATCGTTATTGCCGAGCAATGCCACGTAAATCGGACCGCCCCAACCTACCTTCATTTCGATGCCGGGGATCGCCGCCAGCCGCTGGCGAATCGCCTCTTCGAGCTTCTTCTGCGACCGTTTGCGTTCGGAGCGAGGCACAAGCTTCAGGTTAAGGCGGGCAGTATTCTTAGCGCCCTCGGTGCCGATCCCGGTGTCGATCGAATCGATCTCCTTGAACTCGCGCAGCGCCTGTTCGACGCGCTTGACGCGCTCGTCGGCGTACTCGAGGCTCGAACCGACCGGCATCGTCAGCCGCACGCTGGTAAAGCTCTCGTCGCTCTCCGGCATCATCTCGGTGCCAACGACGCCGGCGATCGGAATCGCGATCACGAAGCTCATTGCGGCGAGCCACAGTGTGATTCCGCGCGGGCTGATGGTTGCAAGGCGGGGCTTCAGCGGGCTCAGTTTCAAGGTCCGAAGCGCACGCCACACACCAATCGACGGAATACCGACCGGAATGTTCAGCTTCGGAATCCTGGTGCCCAGCGTCCACCGCCGCGGCGACAACACCCAGCCGAGCAGCTTGCCGTAGACCGCATGCACGCGCTCGATCAAGCGCTCAAATGTCCGCAGCACCGGGCCGATAACGCGCGCCTCGTGCAGACTGCGCGGCGGGTCCCGCCACACTGCTGACAGCATTGGGTCGAGGGTGAAGCTGACGAACAGCGACACCATCACTGCAACGGCGACCGTGATGCCGAAGGGGTAGAAGAATTTTCCGACGATGCCGCCCATGAACGCGATCGGTACGAACACGGCAACAATCGAGAACGTCGTCGCCAGCACCGCCAGGCCGATCTCGTCGGTACCCTCGCGCGCAGCGGTATGGTGATCCTTGCCCATGTGAATATGGCGCACGATGTTCTCACGCACGACGATCGCGTCGTCGATCAAGAGCCCGATGCACAGACTCAAAGCCATCATCGTCATGTAGTTCAGTGTGAACCCGAACACGCGCAGCGAAATGAACGTCGCGATCACCGCGATCGGCAGGGTGAGGCCGGTAATGACGGTACTGCGCCAGCTGCCGAGGAACAAAAACACAATCAGCACCGTCAGCAGCGCTCCCTCGACGATCGTGACCTTGACGTTGTTCACCGCGCCCTTGACGAAGTCGGAACTCGAGCGCAGCAGCTTCAGCTCGGTACCTGCAGGCAGCAGCTTGCGGATATCGCCGGCGGCGATCTTCAGGTTGTCGCCCACCTGCACAATGTTGGCGTCCTGCGCCTTGAAGATATAGAAGCTGATTGCAGGGATTCCGTTGACGCGGGCGATCGAGTTGCGCTCGCGCTCGGTATCGAACACTTCGGCCACCTGCGACAGCAGGATCGGCGCCCCGCTCTTGCGCGCGACAATGATCTTGCCGAAGTTGGCAGGAACCTCGATACGACCGTCGACGCGAACGATCGCCTCAACGGTGTTGTTGCTGATCGAGCCCACCGGCACGCTGATATTGGCGTTACGCAGCGCGGTCACGATCTGATCGACCGTAAGCCCGAACGCAGTCAGGCGGCCCGGGTCGACGCGCACCTGAATCTCGCGCGTCACGGTGCCGCCCAGCGCGACGCGACCGACGCCGCTGACTCGCTCGAAGCCCTTCTGGACGACCTGTTCGCCGAGTGTCGTCAGCTGCCGCTGCGTGAGTCCCCTGCCAAGCAGCGCGTAAAACGCCACCGGCTCGTCGTTCTCGTCGCCGCCGCGCTGGACGACCGGATCCTTGACGTCGCGCGGAAACCCGGCGCGAATCTGCGCGATCTTGTCGCGCACTTCCTGCGTTACGCGGTCGGTATCGACGTCGAGCCGGAACTCGATCCACGAGAAGGACACGCCTTCATAAGACGCTGACAGGATGCGCTTGACGCCGGCGACCGTGTTGACCGCGTTCTCGATCGGTTTCGCGAGGTCGTTTTCCACCTGTTCCGGTGATGCGCCCGGATAACGCACTTGAATCGAAACAACCGGCGGGCGCACGTCGGGCATCGCCTCGACCCCGAGCTTGGCGTACGAGAAGAGTCCGAGCACAGTGAGTGCGACCATCACCATCGTGGCGAACACGGGGTGATTGATCGCAACGCGCGTCATCCACATAGGCGGGCCTTGCGCTCTAGTTTCTCGCCGGCACGCTGCGATCCTGGTCGGCGAGGCTCGAGTCCGGCGTTTGGCTGATCACCCTCGCTGCCAGACCGTCTTTCAGGTTGTCAAACTTGGTCGCCAGCACGACGTCGCCGGGCGCCAGCCCCGAGGTCACCTCGACGAGTTGAGCTCGCTCGTCGCGCTTGCCAATGACAACGTTGCGTCGGATGAGTTTGTCGTCGGCCACCAGCCAAACGAACGTCTGTGCGGCTTCGGTTCGCACCGCCGACAGCGGCAGCGCCGGCACTTCGATCTCGGGCGCGATGGTCAGCAATACGCGCGCAAACATTCCCGCCTTCAGCAAAGAATCCTCGTTCGCAAGCGAAACGTAGATGTTGATCGTGCGTGTGCCGGGCTCGGCGCTGGGATTGATGCGCTCGACGCGTCCATCGAACCGGCGGCCGTCGATGCCTTCGACGTCGACGCGCGCCGGCATTCCCTTGCGAATCTGCGTCACATCGGAAATCGGCACTTGGGCCTGAACTTCCAGCTCCGAAAGGTCAACGATCGACAGCAGCGGTGCGTCGAAGCTGACCTTCTCGCCCGGCTGCACGTGCCGCTTCGACACCATTCCCGCGATGGGCGCACGCACCACCGCATCGGTCATAGAAAGCTGCGTCAACTGCAGCTGAGCTTGCGCGGTTGCGACTGCCGCGAGCTGCACCTGGTGGGCGCTGTCCGCGGTGTCAAAAGCGTTTTGCGAAATGAAGTTCTGCTTGACGAGCTGCTCATTGGCCTGGCGGGTGCGATCAGCCATTGCCAACTGAGCGCGCGACGACTCGAGTGCAGCCTTTCTCTCGGCCATTTGCGCTCGCAATTGGGCGGTGTCGAACTCCGCAATCGCCTGTCCCACCGCCACCCGGTCGCCCTCGCGCACCAGAACGCGCTTGACCTCCGCCGATAACTTCGCGCGGACGGTGGCCTGGGAGACGGCGTTGACCGAGCCAGGTACCGCGAGCTCGACCGCCAGCCGCTTGGGCTGCAGCGAAACGACATCGCGCTGCGTGAATTCGAGCGCCGGGCGATCGCGCTTCTTGGAGGCGTCGCCATCGGCCTTCTTGGATGAAATCGTAATCGCAGCAGCCGCGATCACCACCACGACCAGTGCCGCAGTCACTATCCATCCTGTTCGCTTACGCATTCAAATCCCCCGGGGACGTGCGGCCTGGAGGACGCAGTCCGTCATGCGGCGCGATTATCCTCGACCGGACGCTCGCGTCGCGGTTGCTGCGACGAACTGCGGCCGGATGCGACGAAATGCAGAGGCCGCGGACCGACGTCGCGCGCAGGCCTCGTTGTACTGGAATGCCATGATGCGTATGACATTAGCTCACACTCTAAGCTCGTCGCGCGATGGCCACACTCACAGGCACGATCGAAACCTCCATCCGCTCCGCCCCGACGCTGATTACTGGCGGGTCAGGCTTTGTCGGTTCGGCAGTCGTGCGCGCGTTCCTCTCTGCGGGCTATCCGGTACGCGTGCTCGTGCGAAAGAGTAGCCCGCGAGATAACCTTGCTGGGCTCGATGTGGACTGCTTCGAAGGCGATGCCCGATGCGCGGACGATGTTGCGCGCGCGATGACCCGCATACGCTACGTGATCCACACGGCAGCGGACTATCGGCTGTGGGCGCGTCACCCCAGCGAAATCCAGCGCAACAATCTGGTCAGCACCGAGGTGATCATCGACGCTGCGCGGCGCGCGGGAATCGAACGGATGGTGTACACGAGCAGCGTAGCCACACTGGCGCCGCATGAAGACGGAACCCCCGCCGACGAGACGCGCCGCTTGCCCCAGCTCGCGGCGATCGGGGCCTACAAACAAAGCAAGGTGGCCGCTGAGCTGGCGATCGAACGCGCCGTCAAGGACGGTCTTGCCGCTGTGATTGTCAACCCGACCGCGCCGGTCGGCCCCCGCGATATCAGACCCACCCCCACCGGCCGCATCATCGTCGAGGCGGTCATGGGTCGAATGCCGGCCTACGTCGACACCGGTCTCAATCTGGTTCACGTCGATGATGTCGCCGCGGGACATCTGGCCGCGCTTACGCACGGCAAGGTCGGCGAGCGCTATATCCTCGGCGGACAGGACGTGACGTTGGCGGAGATGCTGCAGGCGATTGCCAAACTCGTGGGCAGGCGCGGTCCCCTGGTGCGGCTTTCTCGCAAGCTTCTCTTTCCACTGGCGGCCGGCGCCGAAATGGTCGCGCGCTGCACCGGGCGCGAGCCGTTCATTACGCTCGATGGATTGCGCATGGCGAAGCACCGGATGTTCTTCAACTCAGCGAAGGCCGAGCGCGATTTGGGGTTCCGCGCACGACCGTATGCCGAAGGTCTGCGCGACGCCATCGAGTGGTTCGTCAAGGCGGGATACATCAAATGATCTGGGCTGCGATCGCTCTGATGTCGTGTCTGGTGTGGCTGTATCTCGCCATGTTGCGCGGAGGATTCTGGCGCGCCGACGTACGCGATACTTCTGCGCAGAATGCGCAGCAAGAAATTGAAGCGTGGCCGCGCATCGGTGTGGTAATTCCGGCGCGTAACGAAGTCGACGTGCTCGGTGAAAGCCTAAGGTCGGTGCTGCAGCTTCGTTACGCCGGCGAGCTTTCGATTGTCGTCGTCGATGATCACAGCCATGACGGCACTGGCGCGCTCGCGCGCAGGCTCGCTGACGAGCGGGCCGCGCTGCATCACGTATCGGTGATCTCGGCCACCGCCCTACCGGACGGGTGGACCGGAAAGCTGTGGGCCATTCACCAAGGCATTGAGCACCTCGAGCGCGCGATCGATCCTCCGGCGTTCATTCTTCTCACCGACGCCGATATCTGCTACACCGAAGGCACGCTGTCGTTTCTGGTCGCGAAAGCCACGCAGGAAAACCTTTCGCTAACGTCGCTGATGGCGAAGCTGCGATGCGACAGTGACGCCGAGCGCTTGCTGATTCCAGCGTTCATCTTTTTCTTTCAGATGCTCTATCCCTTTCCCTGGGTTGCCGATCGCGGCCGGAAAACCGCTGCTGCTGCGGGTGGCTGCATGCTGATTCGGCGCAGCGCTCTCGCCGAGGCCGGTGGCGTCGAAGCGATTCGCTCGGCACTTATCGACGATTGTTCATTGGCGCGCAACCTGAAGCGCCGCGGTGCGGTCTGGCTCGGGCTGACGGACCGCGTTTCAAGCCTGCGCGCTTATCCGGCACTGGCAGACATTCGGCACATGGTCGTTCGCACCGCGTATGCGCAACTGCTGTTTTCGCCGACCTTGCTGGTGCTGACGGTGGTTTCGATGTCGATCACCTTTCTCGCGCCGCCGCTTCTATTGTTGCTGGGTCCGGCGACTGCAAAACTCCTCGCGCTGGCTGCGTGGGTAACAATGACGCTGCTGTTTCAGCCCACGTTGCGTTTCTATCGTGTTTCGGCGTGGTACGGACTCGCGCTGCCGGTGATCGCAGCGTTGTATTTGATGTTCACCCTGGAGTCTGCATATCAATGCATTCGTGGCCGAGGCGGGGCGTGGAAGGGGCGCGCCTATCCCGCGGCAGCGAAGCGTTGACCTGCACACGGAATGAGCGAAACGATCAGCAACATGCGTGAGGTCCCGATCGTGCCCGGCGGTCCAGTTGCGCCGCTGCACTACAGGGTATCGATCGCGGGCAAGGAGGAATCATTGCCGATCGTCGCGATCAACGAAGATATCGCGATCGCGTTGATGATTACCGTCGATCTTGGGGTCGCGTTCGGCGAGCGCGTGGGGCGCGCGCTCGCGGCACTGTTGCAGGCGGCGCATCCCGAAATCGTGCTCGGGGCGGCGACGATGGGAATTCCGGTGGCGATCGAGGTGTCGCGATTTCTTGGGATCGATCGCTATGTCATTGCACAGAAGTCACCGAAGATTCATCTCAGCGACGCTTTTGCTGCGAAGCTGAAGTCGATCACTTCTACCGGAGAACAGCGGTTGTTGCTCGACCGGCGCAGCCTGCCGCTGATAGCCGGCCGCCGTGTCGCGGTCGTCGACGACGTGATTTCCAGCGGATCGACCGTTAAGGCACTGATCGATCTGGTGCGGCAGAGTGGCGGCGAAGTTGCCGCGATCGGCTTGGTGTTGGATGAAGGCGACGCATGGAGAAACACGCTCGGTGCGGACGCAGACCTCGTGCAAACGCTGGCGCATATCCCGGTTTTCAGAATTGCGGCAGGCTCGGCGACGCCCATCGCAGATAAAGAAATTCCGGGCTAAGGCGATCGGCCGATGCCATAATCCATAGACCGATGTCCAGCCTGACCAGCACAGCACCAAGGTATACCGCACCGACATCGGCGGCAGACTTAACACGCAGTATCGATGCCGCGACGGCCGCGCTACTAAACTTGCAGCGCGACGACGGTCACTGGGTTTTCGAGCTGGAAGCAGATGCGACGATTCCGTCGGAATACGTGCTGCTGACGCACTACCTTGGCGAGCCCCAGCCCTCGCTTGAACAGAAGATCGCAAACTATCTGCGCCGAACGCAAGGCGACGATGGTGGCTGGCCACTTGTTCATGGCGGTGCGTTCAACCTGAGTGCAAGCGTCAAGGCTTACTTTGCGTTGAAGATGATCGGCGACGCGCCGGAGCGTCCCCACATGCAGCGTGCGCGCCGGGCGATTCTTCAGCACGGCGGCGCCGGCGCGAGCAACGTTTTCACGCATTTTCTGCTGGCCTTGTACGGCTTCATTCCGTGGCGGGCAGTGCCGGCGATGCCGGTCGAGATCATGTTGCTGCCGCACTGGTTTCCGATACATATCAGCAAGATCTCTTACTGGGGCCGGACCGTGCTCGTCCCGCTGCTGGTGCTGCAGGCAACTCGACCCATCGCTCGCAATCCCCGCGGTGTGTGCATCGACGAAATCTTCGAAGGGAATGGTTCTCGCGTGCGCCAGCAAACCCGCGCCGAGCATCAATCGGCCGGCTGGTTCGCTACCTTTCGCTTGATCGATGCATTTCTGCACTGGACCGAATGGGTCTTCCCCAACGCGCTGCGCAAACTGGCTATCCGCCGGGCAGTCGACTTCATTACCGAACGGCGCAACGGCGAAGGCGGGCTAGGCGCGATCTTCCCGGCAATGGCGAACACCGTGATGATGTTCGACGCACTCGGCTATTCACGGAGCCATCCGCATGTGGTGCTGGCGCGTACGGCCATCGACAAGCTGGTCATCGAGAAATCCGACGAGGCCTATTGCCAGCCGTGCGTTTCTCCAGTGTGGGACACCGCGTTGATGTGCCACGCTTTGCTCGAAGTCGGCAACGCGGCCTCGAAGCGCGCGGTGCGAAAGGCGTTGGCATGGCTCAAGGACCGACAGGTGCTCGACGTCGTCGGCGATTGGGCCGATCAACGTCCTGGCGTGCGGCCGGGCGGCTGGCCGTTCCAATACGAAAATGCGCACTACCCCGATCTGGACGATACGGCAGTCGTCGCGATGGCGATGGAGCGCGCAGGCCGCGACTTCTCGATCAGCGCCGGCGACGGTTACACCGCCTCGATGGATCGTGCACGCGAGTGGGTGCTCGGGTTGCAGAGCAAGAACGGCGGGTGGGCTGCATTCGATGCCGACAACGTAAGCGAATACCTGAACCACACCCCGTTTGCCGACCACGGCGCCCTGCTCGATCCGCCGACCGCGGACGTCACCGCGCGCTGCGTCAGCATGCTCGCACAGCTGAACGAGCGCGGCGATGCGCAGGGTATTTCGAAGGCCGTCAAGTTTCTGCGCCGGCATCAGAGGAACGACGGCAGCTGGTACGGTCGCTGGGGAATGAATTACATCTACGGCACGTGGTCCGTGTTGTGCGCGCTGAACATGGCAGGCATCGGCCCGCACGCCCCCGAAGTGAGACGTGCATCGCTCTGGTTGCGCCAAATTCAGAATGATGACGGCGGCTGGGGCGAAAGTATCGAAAGCTACAAGCTCGACTACAGGGAGTATGAAGCGGCGCCGAGTACCGCGTCACAGACCGCGTGGGCGCTGCTCGGGTTAATGGCGGCGGGGGAATGGTCCGACAACGCGGTGGATCGCGGAATTAGGTACCTGGTCGAAACTCAGGATGCAGACGGCTTCTGGGAAGAGCCCGAATTTACTGCCACTGGATTTCCCAGGGTGTTCTACCTGCGCTATCACGGCTATTGCAAACTGTTTCCGCTGTGGGCGTTGGCACGGTATCGAACCCTGAGAGACAACAGTCTTCGCTTGCCGCGCTTCGGCATGTGAAGCGCACTGCATCAGGCATCAATCAGGCGGAAACCGGCACACACGCTGGCGCACAGCATGTCATTGCGGTTATCGGCCTAGCTTCCGAGGCGAAGATCGCCGCCGGGCGCGGCGTGTTGGCGCTGGTTGGGGGTGGCAACGCAGCAGCACTTGAGGTCGCGCTGAGCCCCGCCTTGATAGCAGGCGCGAGCGGGATCATCAGCTTCGGCATCTGCGGCGGACTGAAGCGCGAGCTCAAGCCGGGGACCTGCATCATCGGACGCGCGGTCGTTACCGCCACCTCGCGCTGGAGCACCGACGACACATGGTCTGAGGCTATGGTCGCGAGGGTGCCAAACGCTGTGCGCGGCGATATCGCAGCCGCCGACGCGCCGATTTTCTCTGCCGAAGAAAAAGCACGGCTGCACACGGCAACGAATGCCATTGGCGTGGACACCGAATCGCATGTGGCGGCGAAGCTGGCGCTGCAACACCGGCTGCCTTTCGTGGTGTTCCGCGTGATAGCGGATCCGGCCGATCGAGCCCTGCCACCCGCTGCCGAAGTTGCACTGCGCAGTGATGGCCGTGTGAAAGTATGGGCCGTCCTGCGCTCGGTGCTTGCAGCGCCGGGGCAGATCCCGCTGCTGTTCCGCCTCGGGCTCGATGCCCGCGCTGGGTTACGCGCTCTCGCGCAGAGCCGGCGCAGGCTGGGGACCGCGCTGGGTTATCCGAATCTCCGCGAGCTTTTGGTCGACGTGCCTTGAAAAGACGAATTCGGCCGGCCGCTGACCATCCAACGAAATTTCCTTCGCCATCGCGCCCGACGTCTTTACTCCGCGCAGCGCGACACCCAAAGCCTTCCACGGATGACGAATGGCGTCGCCCACCGCCGTGGCTTCATATCCGCTATGCACCATACAGTCGGCGCATTTCGCATAGTTTCCGGTGCCGTACGAGTCCCAGTTGGTTTCACTCATCAACTCGGCGAATGTTTTCGCATAGCCTTCGCCGAGCAGATAACACGGCCGCTGCCATCCAAATACAGTACGCGTGGGATTGCCCCACGGCGTACAGCGGTACTCGCGATTGCCAGCAAGGAAATCCAGAAACAGGCTCGACTGCGAAAATGACCACGCGCGCGCACCGTCGCCGCGCCGGAAAATGTCACGGAACAAAAGCTTGGTCCGCTCGCGATTCAAAAAATGAGTTTGATCGGGCGCACGTTCGTAGGCGTAGCCGGGCGAAACCGTGATTCCATCCACACCGAGCTCGCGCATCGAATCGAAGAAACGGGCGGCGCGTTCAGGATCCGCATCGTTGAACAGCGTGCAATTGATGTTGACGCGAAAGCCCCGCTCTTTGGCAGCACGTATCGCGGCGATCGCGCGCACATACACACCGTCTTCACACACCGAATGGTCGTGCATCTGCTGATCCCCGTCGAGATGCACGGACCACACGAAAAACGGGCTCGGAGTAAAGCGCTCCAGGCGTTTTTCAAGAAGCAACGCGTTGGTGCAAAGGTAGACAAACTTTCGGCGCGCCACAATGCCCGCGGCGATCTTGTCGATCTCCTTGTGCAGCAGCGGCTCGCCGCCGGCAATCGACACCACCGGGGCGCCGCACTCATCCACTGCACCCAGGGCGTCCGCGACCGAAAGACGCTGATCGAGTATCTCGTCCGGATAATCGATCTTGCCGCACCCGGCGCACGCAAGGTTGCAGCGAAATAGCGGCTCCAGCATCAGCACCAGCGGATAGCGTTTTCTGCGCTTCAAATGCTGGGCCGCGACGTACGCGCCGACATACGCTTTTTGAATGAAAGGAATTCCCACGCTTGAGCCTTATGCAGGATTTGATGGTGCAACGGTCCGCAATTGTGCCGGCAACCGGAATTCGACATTCTCCTCGATGCCTGGTAGCACCGAAAGCTCGACCGGACCGATGCGCCGCAGGGCACTGACGACGTCCTCGACGAGTAATTCGGGCGCGGAGGCACCGGCGGTCAGTCCAACCACGCGCTTACCGCTGACCCACTGCGAGTCCAGCTCGCTGCCATCGGCAATCAGATAGCTCGGAACGCCCGCTTCGACACCGATCTCGCGCAAACGGTTCGAATTCGAGCTGTTTTGAGCACCGACGACCAGAATGACATCGGCGAGGCGGGCAAGCTGGCGTACCGCGGTTTGTCGATTCTGGGTCGCGTAGCAGATGTCTTGAATGTCGGGCCCCGCAATGTTGCCGAAACGTGCTTCGAGCGCGTCGATGATTGCGCGCGTGTCATCGACGCTCAATGTCGTCTGCGTGATGTAGGCAACCGGAGTGTCGGTGGCGATATCGAGCGCGTCGACATCGGCGACGGTTTGCACCAAATGCACTACACCGTCGATCTGGCCCATCGTGCCTTCGACCTCGGGATGCCCGGCGTGCCCGATCAGGATCAGCGTGCGGCCCTGCTTCACGAAGCTTTTTCCCTGCTTATGAACCTTCGCGACCAGCGGACAAGTGGCGTCCAGAACCGGCAGCCCGCGGCGCTGAGCCTCTTCTTCAATTGGCCGCCCTACACCATGCGCACTGAAAACGGTGACTTTACCCGCGGGAATATCCTGCAGGTCTTCGACGAATCGCGCCCCTTTGTGCTTCAACGCTTCGACAACGTGCTTGTTATGAACAATCTCATGCCGTACGTACACGGGCGCACCGTATTTGAGCAGTGCCCGGTCGACGATTTCGATCGCCCGTACCACTCCGGCACAGAAGCCGCGCGGCTGCGCGAGAATCACCTGCATGGAAATCTCATTGCCCTATTCTCACATATGCTGACGCAGTTCTCATCAGGGAGCCGCACTCGGACAGTTATCTTGAATGTTTGAACCGTTGCTCGTCGCCGTCGTGGAAGGCTCGGTTCGACGTGCACGGCTGGTCGTGGCGCTGGCGGCCGCCTGCGCAGCAGCTGCCATCTTTTATACCGCGGGCCAAATCACGATCGATACCAATGTCGCGCGCCTCTTGTCCAGCGATTTGCCGTGGCGCCAGCGCGAAGCGACGTTCGATGCCGTGTTTCCGGGGCGCGTTGGCGTCCTCGTCGTGGTGGTGGACGGCGCAACGCCCGAGTTGGCGGAGCTCGCAGCGGCCAAGCTCAGCGAGGCGCTCGCGCAAATGCCCGCTCATTTCCGATCGGTTCGCCGGCCCGATGGAGGAGCATTCTTCGACAAGCACGGACTGCTGTTTCTGACGACGGAAGAAGTCGAGCAGACGACCGCGCAGCTGATTGCAGCGCAGCCGCTGCTCGGCACGCTCGCGCAGGACCCAAGCGTTGTTGGACTACTGCAGGCGCTGTCGCTCGCGATCGAAGGTGTGAGGCGTGGCGCCATTGGCGTCGAAGCCCTCGCGGCGCCGCTCGCAGCGGTGGCCGATACGCTGGAAAGCGTACAAGCCGGGCGTCCCGCTCATTTTTCGCTGCGTGCCTTGCTTGTGGGGCAGCCTGCGAATCCGCGTGAACTGAGACGCTTCATCCTGGTCCAGCCGCGTCTGGACTTCGCGGCTCTGCAGCCGGGCGCGGCCGCCAGCGACGCCATACGGAACGCCGCGCGCGGGCTAGGACTTGTGTCGGCTGCAGGCGAGGAAACTGGCATCCGCATTCGGCTAACCGGCGAAGTTCCTCTAGCAGACGAAGAGTTCTCGACGCTGGCCGACCGCGCGCCACTGAACGCCACTGTCAGCATTGCGTCGATCATCGTGTTGCTATGGCTTGCCGTGCGGTCTGCGAGAATCATTTTCGCGATCCTCGCGAGTCTTTTCGCAGGCCTCGCCGTCACAGCCGCGCTCGGATTGATCATGTACGGATCGTTCAATCTGATTTCGGTTGCATTCGCCGTGCTGTTCGTCGGTCTCGGTGTCGATTTCGGAATTCAATTCAGCGTGTCGTATCGCGCTCAGCGTTACGCACGAGGCGGCATCGAGGAGGCGCTGAGCGGAGCGGCACGCGCGGTGGGAGCGCCCCTGGCACTCGCCGCAGCGGCCACCGCGATTGGCTTCTACGCTTTCCTACCGACTCATTATCGTGGCGTCTCCGAGCTCGGCGCGATCGCCGGCACCGGCATGCTCATCGCCTTTGTCGCGAGCATCACGCTCCTTCCCGCGTTGCTGCGATTGCTTGCGCCATCGGGCGAACGTTGGCCTGTTGGCTACGCCGCGCTCGCGCCGTTGGATCGCTTCATCATCTCGCAACGCTCGCGCATCAGACTGATAGCCCTGCTCGTTGCGCTCATCAGCATCGTATCGCTACCGCAACTCAAGTTCGATTTCAACCCGCTGCACCTGCGCAGCGCGGAAGTGGAATCGGTTTCCACCCTGCTCGATCTGATGCGCGATCCTCAAACCTCTCCGAACACAATCGACGTGCTTGCGTCCTCGCTCGACGATGCGCAGTCGCTCGCGCAGAGACTCAACGCTCTGCCCGAGGTCTCGCATGCAGCTACGCTCGCCAGCTTTGTTCCGGGAGAGCAGAAGCAAAAGCTAGCTTTTATTGGCGACGCCGCGATGCTGCTCGACGCCACACTCAATCCCAGCAGCAGCGCCGCTCCCGACGATGCCAAGTTAGTGGCGGCGCTCACACGCACTGCAGAGTCTCTGCAGCGCGTCGTCGATAGCCAGCCCGGCAAGCCGGAGCCCGAGGCTGAACGCGTGCGGCACGCGCTGCTCGCATTTGCGCAGGCGGGAGCTGCCGAGCGCGCACTGCTGCAAAATGCGATTGCGCCCGCGGTCAAGGTCACGCTCGATCAAGTGCGTACTTCGTTGAGCGCCACTGGGGTCACGCTCGACACGTTGCCGAACGATCTGGTGGCCGATTGGCGCGGCAGCGACGGCCGCGCGCGCATTGAGGTCACGGCAAAAGGCGACAGCAACGACAATCAAACATTGCTGAAGTTCGTTGCTGCAGTCAAAACGCTCGCGCCGGAGGCTACCGGCGCCCCCGTGTCGATGCAGGAATCGGGAGCCACCATCGTGCGCGCCTTTGTCGAAGCGGGTGTGTGGGCCACCGTTGCAATCACCGCGCTGCTGACAATCGTTTTGCGGCGAGCGCGCGACGTACTGCTGACCCTGGCGCCGCTCGTTCTGTCGGGGTTGGCGACGCTCGCTGCCACCGTGGCGCTCGACATTCCGCTCAACTTCGAGAATGTTATCGCGTTGCCGCTGCTGCTCGGCATCGGCGTCGCTTTCAATATCTACTTCGTGATGGCGTGGCGCGCGGGCACCGTCGGATTGTTGCAGTCGAGCCTGACGCGAGCGGTGATATTCAGCGCGCTGACCACCGCCACCGCTTTCGGCAGCTTGTGGCTGTCAAGTCATCCCGGCACAGCGAGCATGGGCAAGCTACTGGCGTTGTCGCTGCTCTGTACATTGGTCAGCGCACTGTTCGTCCTGCCGGCGCTGCTCGGCCCACCGGCGAGGCAACCATGAACTCGCGTGCGCGGCTTGTGATAGTGCTGCTATGCACGAACCTGGGAGCCTGCGCATCGCTCGCCACAAACGAAGCAAACGACGGCGATCCGCTAGAGCCGCTGAATCGAAAAATCTTTGCGTTTAACAGCGTGATCGACCGCGCCGTGATCGAACCAGCGGCTCGAGGTTATCGGGCGCTACTGCCCCAGTTCGTGCGCGACAGAGTCCGTTCGATCATCGACAATCTGAACGAGCCGCTGATCTTTGCCAACAATCTACTTCAACTAAGGATCGAAGCCGCCGGTACGACGCTGGGACGCTTCGTCACCAACTCGACGGTAGGACTTGCCGGCATGTTCGATCAGGCCACAGCGGGGGGCCTGCTAAAGCAGTCGGGCGATTTTGGACAAACGCTGTACAAATGGGGTGCAGGCGACGGGCCCTACCTCGTCTTACCGCTATTGGGTCCTTCGAATGTGCGTGATGGCATCGGCCTCGGAGTCGATTCCATTCTGTATCCCGCCGGCACCATCGGCTCGGCGGACAACCAGCGAATATTCCGTATCACTTCAACGGCGACCGACGGCATCGACCTGCGCGAACGAAACATCGAATCCCTGCGGGCAGTCGAAGAAAACTCGATCGATTTTTACGCTGCGCTACGCAACATCGTGCGGCAACGGCGGGCAGCCGTGCTGAATGAGGCGCGCAAGACGGAGGCGATCGACGATCTTATCGATCCTGCGCCGCCGCGACGCAATTAGCCACCCAATAACTTGTCGGCACGCTGGCGCAAGCTGTCGATCAACGCTGGCGCGCCTCCGCTTTTTAGCACCGCACCGAATTCCGAGCGCCTCGTTGCGAGCTCACTGATGGTGCCAGTCAGATACACATCGGTCGCCTGCCAGCCGTCAGGTGTTTGCTGCAACAGGTAGTCCAGCACCACCGGATCCTGGTTCGGAATCACGATTTTCGTGTGTGTGATGCGGTTTGCATTGCGCGTTTCGGCTGCGGGCTCGACTTCGAAGCGCTCGCCAGAGTAACCGTCGAAGCGCCTCGCGTAAGTCGCGATCGTCATCCGCGTGAACTGCTCGATCAGCGCCTTCTGCTGTTCGGAGTCGAGCGTGTTCCAAGCAGGCCCGACGGCAATACGCGTCATCGCCGGCAGGTCGAACGTGGCTTTGACGGCCGGCGCAAACTTGTCGTAGCGGCCGCGAACACCGAGCATTTTTGCGCGCTTCATTCCATCGAGCAGAACGTCATAGAACGCCTTTATGCGCATCGCGGCTGGGTCGGCCTCCGCGCCTAACGCTACGGGGGCCAGCAGCACCAGCCAGACAAACGCCAAACTTCGTCGAGCAAGATTCATCAATCGCTCCCTGTCACGATCTCACTGTGCCACCGTGCGCTTCCGCTCTCTGCCACGCAATCAAGCCGGGCAGGAATACGATCAGATCACGCAGCCGCCGCGCGGTGGCGAGTGCGAGCGATGTCGTGCTGTCGATTCCGAGCGCGGCACCGATCAGGATAAAGCCGCCCTCTTGCACGCCCAAAGCGCCGGGCACGACAAAGGCGGCGCTGGAGATCGCCTGCACCAGCGCCTCGATGATGATCGCATCCACTACGCTGCACGGATGCCCGAGAAAGTACAGCGCGAGCCAGATCTCGCCGGCGCCCGCCAGCCAGCCGGCGAGTTGCCATGCAAGACACGCAAGCACAACGCGCTGCCGCGCATACAGCGTACGCATCGAGCGATCGAGTCTGTGAGCTCCATGTACCAGCGATCGAAGCCGGCCGGCGATCAGGCGATCGACGGCGAACAGCAGGGCGCTCAACGCGCCTGCCCGCTGCGCAATGATGAACCCAGCCCCCAACACCGTCAGCAAAACCACACCGACCAGCGCTTGGCCGATAACCACCGACGTGACGTCGAGCATGACCAGCAGGCCAAGCCCAAGCAGAGCAAAGCCTGCCTGGCTGAGAACCGACAGAGTCACATCGGCTACCAGGCTCGCCGCCGCGTCGGTTGCCGGCACGGCAGTGCGACGTAGCACCCGGTAGGCAACGAGCTCGCCGCCGATGCGAGCCACCGGAAGCAATCCATTGACCGATTCGCGCAGCCAGGTTGCGAACGTCAGGCTCACCAGGCTGGTTCGATTCGCGGCGGGCAGAAGGTACTGCCATGCGCGGGCATTGAAAACCATCGGCACCAGATGGAACCCGCTGGCGAGCAGCAGACCGGGACCGGCCACCAGCAGCAGATGCAGGATGCCCGTAACGTTATCGCGCGCGACCAGTACGACCGCCAAAGCAAGGCCGGCGAGGGCAAGCAGCGCAGGCAGGCGAGTCACTGCAGACCGAGCTCGGCCAAGCCGGTCGCCCTCGCCTGCGCGGTGCTGAACAACCCTCGAACTTGAGGCGAGATCAGCGCCGCCAATTCCTCGGCATAGCGGTAGCCGAGGGTGGCGCCTTCAAAGCTGTTCGAGATCGCGGGATGAACGTAGATTTCGCTGCTACCGTCGGGAAGATAACGCAATAGCCCCGACAGGCGCGTCTCGCTCATCGCGCCGGACCATGCAATGCCGAACACTTGATCCGGCGCCCGCAGGCCTCGGCTGGCGGCTTGCCCCTTTAGCCGCGAGGCCCATGCGTTACTAAACCATGCCGTGTTGCGTCGAGCGCCGGGTTCCGCCTGCGCCAACACCGCGTCAGGCTCGAAGGGCACGCGCATCGAGCACATGCGATAGCGTGATCCGATCTCGAACAGCAACGCCGCGACCGTCGGATGCAAATGGAAATGTTTGTGCGCATTCACATGGTCAAGATGTAAGCCGGTGGCTGCGTAGGCTGCGAACTGCGCTTCGATCTCGGCCGCGAGTTGCCGCCTAACTCGCGGCCGAAGGTAAATGTCGACGCCGAACGCGAACAGATCCGAACGAAGGTTGCCATCGGCATCGATCAGATCAGGCACTTCGGCTGCAGGCAGCACCGGTTTGCCCTCGACCAGCACGAGATGCAGTCCTACCCGCAATGAGGACAACCGCTGTGCGCGTGCAACAGCGTCGGCAGCGGCTGGTCCGTTGACCATCAGACTCGCCGCGGTTACGACGCCCTCGGTATGCGCAAGCTCGACGGCCTCGTTGACCGAGGTAGCCAGGCCGAAATCATCGGCCGTGATAGCGAGCTCCCTTATTGCAGCGCCCTCCAGCTCAATCAGTGCGTGGTCTCCCGACGCTCACGCAGAAACTGAAAGAACTCCACGCCCTCGCGCAGCCGGCGCTTCATCATGTCCGGACTGCGAACCATTTCACCCACGATCGAGGCGATCTTGCCGCTGCGGAAATAAAAACGCCTGTAGAAGGTCTCGACCGAATCGAAGATCTCTGTATGGCTCAAGTGCGGATAGTGAAGCGGGGCAATCTGCACGCCGTGCGCGTCGACCAGCTCCGCGTTGGCGCTGTCCAGCCAACCATTTTCGAGCGCCTGACGATACAGATACGTGCCGGGATACGGCGCGGCCAGCGACACCTGGATCGTGTGCGGATTGATTTCGGCAGCGAAGCGAATCGTTTCTTCGATCGTTTCCTTGGTTTCGCCCGGCAGTCCCAGGATAAAAGTGCCGTGAATCGTGATCCCGAGATCGTGGCAATCCTTGGTAAAGCGCCGCGCGAATTCGATGCGCATGCCTTTCTTGATGTTGTACAGGATCTGCTGATTGCCTGATTCGTAGCCGACCAGCAGCAGCCGCAATCCGTTGTCGCGTAGCACCTTCAGCGTCTCGCGCGGCACGTTGGCCTTGGCGTTGCACGACCAGGTCACACCGAGTTTGCCGAGCTCTCTTGCAATCGCTTCTGCACGCGGCAAGTCGTCGGTGAAGGTGTCGTCGTCAAAAAAGAATTCCTTCACCTGCGGAAACGCTTTTTGCGCCCACGCGATCTCTTCGACCACATGGCCGACACTGCGCGTGCGATAGCGATGCCCGCCGACCGTCTGCGGCCACAGACAGAACGTGCAGCGCGACTTGCAGCCGCGTCCGGTGTAAAGCGAGATATAGGGATGCTTCAGGTAGCCGATGAAATAGCTCCGGATGTCGAGATCGCGCTGGTACACGGGCGTGACGAACGGCAACGCGTCCATGTTCTCCAGCACTGCACGCGGCGGGTTGTGAACGATGCGACCCTGCGCGTTTCGAAACGCCAACCCGTCGATCGAGCTCCAGTCGCGGCCCTCGGCAACTTCCTTGATCGTGAAATCAAACTCGTTGCCTGCGACAAAGTCGACCAGCCGCGAAGCAGCCAGACTGCCATTCGGGTCGACCGCGACCTTGGCGCCGATCAAGCCCGCCTTCAGATCGGGGTTCACCGCTTTCATCGCCTCGATCGTTTTCAAGTCGGAGGCGAAGGATGGCGCTGAGGTGTGCAGGACGGCGAGGTCGTAAGCCCTCGCAGTCGATGCGATGTCGGCCAGGCGCACCCCGTGCGGTGGCGCATCGATCAACTTGCTGCCTTCGACCAACGCCGCCGGTTGAGCGAGCCAGGTTGGATACCAGAACGAGCGGATTTCGCGTCGCGCCTGGTAGCGTGAGCCGGCACCGCCGTCGAATCCTTCGAAAGAAGGCGCTTGCAGAAACAGCGTTTGCATCATCTCTTTAACGATTTCCCATCGGCGTTAACGTTCCATCCGGCCGCACTTCGTATCGCCGTCCACGCCAGTGGACGGCATCGACGAAAAAACCGGCGACATAAACCGCGAACGACAGCAGATCACGCGCGGGGCCGAGCCACCAGCGGTTCATACGTACGCACACGGTAGCATCAACTTGTAGCTGAAGAATCAGCCGGCACACAAGCGTTACCGCAATGATTCCGATGCCAGCCGCTCCCCCGCTCATAAGTGCTGCCGCGAGCAGCGCGAACGGCAGCGGGTGCGTGATAAACGAGCCGATATAGCCGCCCGGGCTCACCGCGCGGATGGTGCGCGCCCATCGCAGTTCGTGTTGCAGCAACTCACTCAAACTTTGCTCGGCGCAAGTGTGAGTAACGATCTCGCGCGCAACCCGCGCCTGCAATCCGAGCGAGCGCACCGCTTCGCCTAGCGCATGGTCGTCCGCCAGGTGATCAACAAAGCCGTCGAATCCACCGACCGCGGCAAGCGTGTCGCGCCTGAGCGCGATTGTCGCGCCCAAGCACGGCCGTGCGATGCCGGTCGACACGCCGATCAGCACACTGGGCAGGAAATGGTAATCGATCGCCATGCTTGCCAGACGCGGCCAGAAGCGCCGTTCCGCGGCTCCGCGATACAGGCAGGTAACCAGCCCGACACTGGGCTGACTCAGCGCAGCGACGACGGTTGCCAGGTAGCCGCGCCCGACTCCGATATCGCTGTCGGCCAGCAGCACGATCTCGTGGCGGATCTGCGCTTGCATTCCAATCAGATTCGCCACCTTGGCGTTGGCACCGAACCGGTCGGGAGAAATTGGCGAAACCACAAGCTCGATGTCCCGCTGCGGCCATTGCTCCATCAATCTGTGCACGACTGCAATGGCGGAATCTACCCGGTCCTGCACACCGAGAAGTATTTGTATAGCGCCGGGATAATCCTGCTGACACAGCGATGCGAGGTTGTCGTACAGGTGCGGCTCGTCGCCGTGTAGTGGCTTGAGCAAGGTGACGGCCGGAAACACCGTCGCCTCCGGACCAGGCGCCGCGGCGAACCGACGCACCGCGCGCGCAGCCAGCAGCGTGTAGAGACACCCGAGCAGCGCGACAAGTGCGAAGCTCATCGCAATCCAATGAGCAAGCGGAAGCAGAAATGCGTTGCCGGTCATGTTTCCGCGGTTGCGTGCCGCGATGCTGGAGCCCGAACCCTATGCGGGCAACGCATTATGAACACTCGCCGCGCGGTTGCGGCGCTCTCGCTGATCCGCGCGGAACGCGGTTTTACTCCTCCAGTCCGAGATCCTGGATTTTCCGCGTGATCGTGTTGCGCCCGACGCCCAAGCGCGTCGCCGCGTCGATGCGCCTGCCATGGGTGTGTTTCAACGCGGTGCGGATGACTGTCGCTTCGAATTCGCGCGCCAAAGCCTCCATCACGTCGGGTGCACCGGCCTTCAACCGCCGCTCGACCTCGCCGGTCAGCTGTGTCAGCCAGTGCTGATCGGACCACGTCGTCACAGCGGATTCGGGCGCAGGCAATACGGCCCCATTGACGCTGGCCGCAGCAATGATCGCGCCGTCCGGCGGGGCGGATGGGACTACCAACTCAATCCGCAGGTCCGGTGGCAAGTCTTCCACCTTGACTACTTGCGCCGGGGCAAGCACGGTCAACCAATGACAAAGGTTTTCGAGTTGCCGCACGTTGCCGGGGAAGGACAACTGGCTGATGAACGAAAGCGCTTCTTCGGAAAGTCGCTTCGGGTCGACCGCCAGCTCCGCGGCGCTTCTTGCAAGAAAGTGGCGCGCCAGCAGCGCGATGTCTTCCCGCCGCTCGCGCAGCGCCGGCAGACGCAGCTTGATCACGTTTAAGCGGTGGTACAGATCTTCGCGAAACGAGCCGTGACGAACACGCTCTTCGAGGTTCTGGTGAGTCGCGGCAATGACGCGCGCGTCGGCCTTGATCGGCTGATGGCCGCCGACCCGGTAGTACGTCCCGTCCGATAGCACACGCAGCAAACGCGTCTGCAGCTCCGACGGCATGTCACCGATTTCATCGAGGAACAGTGTCCCCCCTTCGGCTTGCTCGAAGCGGCCACGCCGCATCGCCTGCGCGCCGGTGAATGCGCCGCGCTCGTGACCGAATAGTTCGCTTTCCAGCAGGTCGCGCGGTATGGCCGCCATATTTAGCGCGATGAACGGCATCTGCGAACGCGGGCTATGTTTGTGCAAAGCGCGCGCGACGACTTCCTTGCCGCTGCCCGACTCGCCGGTCAGCAGCACGGTCACGTTCGATTGCGACAACCGGCCAATCGCGCGAAAAACTTCCTGCATCGATGCCGCCTGGCCAAGAATTTCTGGCACCTCAGCGGGCGATTCGTCGGCCTGCGATTCGCGAAGGCTTTCGTCGACGGCGCGGCGGATCAACTCGACCGCCTTGTCTACATCGAACGGCTTTGGAAGGTATTCAAATGCACCACCCTGAAACGACGACACGGCGCTGTCGAGGTCAGAAAACGCAGTCATGATGATCACAGGCAGCGCCGGGTGCTTGCGCTTAACTGTGCGCAGCAACTTGGTACCGTTGACGCCGGGCATGCGGATATCGGATACCAGTACCTGCGGCGTGTCGTGCTCGAGTTCCGCCAACACTTCGTGTGCACCGCCGAACGCCCTGCAGGGAATGTTCGCGCGTGCGAGCGCCTTTTCCAGCACCCAGCGGATCGAGCGGTCGTCGTCGACGATCCAGACCGGTTTCATAGCAGCGGAAGCAAAATCCGAAAGCACGTGCGTCCGGGCCGGCTCTCAGCCTCGATCATGCCGTCGTGCTGCTGAATTAAGTTCTGCGCCAGCGTGAGCCCGAACCCGTTACCGCCGTCGCGACCCGACACCAGCGGAAAGAAGATCCGGTCCTTCAGGTGATCGGGGATCCCGGGCCCATTGTCGATCACGTGCACATCGAGCGCGAGCCGGTGCCGTGCGCGCGCGATCGTCACCTGCCGCGCAACGCGCGTGCGCAGCACAATCTCGGCGTCGCCCGCCGCGATCCGCGCGTCGAGCGCCTGCGCGGCGTTTCGCACGACGTTCAGCAGCGCCTGGATCAGCTGTTCCTTGTCACCGCGAAACTCGGGCGCGCTCGCGTCATAGTCGCGCGCGATCGTCAGTCCGCGCGGAAACTCGGACACCATGATCAGGCGCACGCGCTCGCACACCTCGTGAATGTTCATCTCTGCCACGACGCGCGGTGCTCGATGCGGCATCAGGAGCCGATCCACCAGCGCGTGCAGGCGATCGGCCTCCGCAATGATTACGCGCGTGTATTCGCGCTGTTCGTTGCTCGACAGCTCGGCTTCGAGCAATTGCGCAGCACCGCGTACACCGCCCAGCGGATTCTTGATTTCGTGTGCAAGATTGCGCAGCAGTTCGCGGTTGGCTTCCGTCAATCCAATCTGCCGCTCTTCACGATCGACCTTCAGTTGCTGCTCAATCTCGGTGACTTCGAGGACGAGCGGAATATTGGTGACAAACTGCACGGCCGCGACCACACGCACCGGGAGTGGATCGCGTCCGATGCGGCGCAACTCCATGATCTGCTTGCGCTGGCCGAATGCGTTGGCCTGCGCGTCAGCCACCAGCTGCCGCATTTCGGCATCGTCGCCGAGCACGCGGCCTGCGGCTTGACCGACCAGCGTCTTGCGCGACGTGTCGAAGAGCAGCTCGGCGGACTGATTGACGTGCGCGATACGCCCGCTGCTATCGACCAACAGCACGGCAGTCGATAGCAGATCCAGACCGTCGTACGGCGGCTGGGTGAGCGCCAGCAGATCGACCGCGCTCATGCGCGGCCTCGTGCGACGCGTGAAACCGGCCTACTGGATTTTAAGTAGCGACATCTCGCGCGCGAGAGCGCGCACGTTGTTCTCGGTGCGAGCGATGTCTTCCTGCATACGCTGCGTCCGCTCTTTGTAAAGCGCGAAGTTGCGTTCATCGCCGCGCCGCTCGGGCTCGCCGTTGTTGTACTCGGACTTGAGCCTGGCCAGACGTTCTTCCTCCGACCTCAACTCGTCTTCCAGTATGCGGCGCCGGTCGCTGTCGCGCGTGCGCTGTGTGTCGCCATCGACGCGGGGAAAGCTCGCGGGCGAAACCGACGAACGCTCGACCGCGGGCTGCACTGCACTTCTCGATTGCGGCACACGCGACGCCGGCACGGTCAAAATCGGCTGCACGTCCATGCGTTTGCAGGTTTTCACATTGCCGGTGTTCTGAAACACCTTCTGACCGTTTTCGTCGACGCACACAAAGATGTCGGACGACTGGGCCAGCGCGCTGCTCGATAGCAACGCGCAGGAAATGCATCCGATGGTCAAGGCAAATCGCAGCACGGGGCGGTTCCCTCGGAGGCGAGAGGCGCGCAGTGTACGGCAGGACTACGCGCCTATATCCAGCGAGTAAGCCGTCTTGTCGGTCCAGTTCCCGCATTCGTGGGAGGGCGGCGTGGTTGCTGCAACTCGCCGCCCGGTTCCTTTGTGCCCGCCGGCTACGAGCTGTAATACATGTCGAATTCGAGCGGGTGCGTCGTCATCCGGAAGCGCGTGACTTCGTCCATTTTCAGCGCGATATAGGCGTCGATCAGGTCGTTGCTGAACACGCCGCCACGCGTCAGAAATTCGCGATCGTTATCCAGGTACTCAAGCGCCTGTTCTAGCGATGAACACACGGTCGGAATCTTGGCGTCTTCCTCGGGCGGCAGGTCGTACAGGTTCTTGTCGGCCGGCTCGCCCGGATGGATCTTGTTCTGCACGCCGTCGAGGCCCGCCATCATCATCGCGGCAAACGCCATATAAGCATTCGCGGTGGGATCGGGGAACCGCACTTCGATGCGTCGGCCCTTCGGGTTTGACACGTACGGAATGCGAATCGACGCCGAGCGGTTGCGCGCGGAGTACGCGAGCTTGACCGGGGCTTCGAAGCCCGGCACCAGCCGCTTGTATGAATTGGTGCCGGGATTGGTGATCGCATTCAGCGCGCGCGCATGTTTGATGATGCCGCCGATGTAATGCAGCGCAAAATCCGACAAGCCTGCATAGCCGTTACCGGCAAACAGATTCGTGCTGCCATTCCAGATCGACTGGTGCACGTGCATCCCCGAACCGTTGTCGCCGACCACTGGCTTCGGCATGAACGTCGCCGTCTTGCCGTAGCTCGCCGCGACGTTCCACACGGTGTATTTCAGGATCTGCAGCCAATCGGCGCGCTTGGTCAACGTCGAAAACTTGGTACCGATCTCGCACTGGCCCGGCGCGGCCACTTCGTGGTGGTGCACTTCGACTTCAACGCCCTGCTGCTCGAGCAACAGGCACATCTCCGAGCGAATGTCCTGCAACGAATCGGTCGGCGGCACCGGGAAGTAGCCGCCCTTGACCGGCGGCCGGTGAGCGAGGTTGCCGGCCTCGTAGTCGATGCCGGTCGACCACGGCGCTTCCTCCGACTTGATGCGTACCATCGAGCCCGACATGTCGACGCTCCACGTAACAGCGTCGAAGATGAAGAACTCGGGTTCGGGCCCGAAATACGCGATGTCACCGACACCAGTCGATTTCAAGTACGCCTCAGCGCGCTTGGCGAGCGAGCGAGGATCGCGGTCATAGCCCTTGCCGGTTGACGGCTCGACGACGTCACACGTCAGGATCAGAGTGTTTTCTTCGCGAAACGGATCCATGCGCGCGGTGTCGGGGTCGGGCATCAGCAGCATGTCGGACGCTTCTATGCCCTTCCAACCCGCAATCGAAGAGCCATCGAATGCGTGTCCCAGTTCGAACTTGTCATCCTCGAACGCTTTGACCGGCACAGAGACGTGCTGCTCCTTCCCCTTGGTGTCCGTGAAACGGAGATCAACGAACAACACTTCGTTGTCTTTTATTGTTTTCATTACGTCTTTGGCCGTCGCCATCGCTTGAACTCCCCTTGCCGTTTAGAAATTGCGTGTGTGTCTGTTATCGCAGCCCCATCGCATTAAATGTGCCAAATTGCGTCTTGAGCCATGCCGAATCGCACTATCGTTGTGCGTCAAACGTTTAGCGCGGTTGAATCAATTACGTAGCCGTGTTTTACACTATTCGCTGACGCTCCACGTTCGAGCAAAATGCCCCGAAATGGGGAGCGTGCCAGCTCAACTATCCCTTCCGGTGCAGGAAAAGCGCCTGCAGATCGGATAGAAAGCGCAGCCCCCACGCCGTGGGCCTGATCCGCTGATGGTCTCGCAGCAGCAAGCCCCGCCGCTCCGCTTCGGCCAATTCCGCTTCGATCGTGCCCGGCAACATTCCGGTGCGTTCCAAAAAATAAGCAACTGGCACCCCGTCTGCCAGACGTAAGGCATTCAGCATGAACTCAAACGGCAGATCGTCGCGAGATACCTGATGAGCCTCTGCGACAAATTCGCCCTGCGCCGCGTGCTGCAGATAACCGGTGGGCTGGCGAAAGCGCACTTGGCGAATGATGCGATGAGGAAACGATATCTTGCTGTGAGCGCCGGCGCCGATGCCCAAATAATCGCCGAAGGTCCAGTAGTTCAGATTGTGCGCACATTGACGGCCGGGCCGAGCGAAGGCAGAAACCTCGTAGCGCTGATAGCCCGCCTGCTGCATCCCCAGCTCGAGCCAGTCATGCATGGCGGCGGCCGTGTCCTCATCGGGCAGGGTCGGCGGATACTTGGCGAACACCGTGTTCGGCTCGAGCGTCAATTGATACAGCGACAGATGCGGCGGCTCGGCGCCCAACGCCTCGCCCACGTCGGCCTGCAGTTGCTCCAGCGTCTGGCTGGGTAAGCCATACATCAGGTCGAGATTGAAGTTGTCGTAGTGCCTTCTTGCGATCTCGATCGCGGCCAGCGCTTGCGCCCGGTCATGGATGCGCCCCAGCGCCTTGAGCTCCGCTTGGTCGAAGGACTGGATGCCGATCGATAAGCGGTTGATGCCCGACCGCCGATACGCCGCAAAGCGCTCGGCCTCGAAGGTGCCGGGGTTTGCTTCGAGTGTTATTTCACAATCGGGCGCCAGCGGAAGCAACGCGCGAATATCGGACAGCAATCGATCCACAGCGAGCGCACTCATCAGGCTCGGCGTTCCGCCGCCGACGAAAACGCTGATGACGCGGCGTCCCCAGATCAGCGGCAACGCTGCTTCGAGGTCAGCTCGCAGAGCGGTGAGGTACGCGTCTTCCGGAATTCCGGCTGCTCCGGACTCATGTGAATTGAAATCGCAGTAGGGGCATTTGCGAACGCACCACGGATAGTGAACGTACAGCGAAAGCGGGGGTAGCACGGGCAAACTGATCGTGCCAGGACGAAGGTAAAAGGCAACATCGGGTGCTGCTGCCGCCGGGTGTTCGGGCTTGACTTCAATCACGTTAGCCATTAATGCCAGTCAGCGAACTTTTCCGTCCATGCAGCGAACGCAAGCGCTCGATGGCTGATGCGGTTCTTGTGCCCGGGATCGAGCTCGGCGGCGGTGATGCCGAGATCGGGAAGATAGAACAACGGGTCGTAGCCAAACCCGCCCCCGCCACGTGGCGCTTCGGCAATCTGGCCATGCCAGCGCGCATCGACGATTAGCGGCTCCGGGTCATCGGGCGCATGGACCGCAACCAGAACGCACGTGTAGTGCGCCCCTCGTTGTCTAACGCCGACCAAGCGGTGTAACAGTTCGGCGTTATTCCGCTCGTCACTTGCAGGCATTCCGGCGAAGCGAGCCGACCACACGCCGGGCGCACCATTCAACGCATCGACACACAACCCTGAATCGTCCGCCAGCGCGGTTAGCCCGGTTGCTACCGCGGCGTGCCGCGCTTTGACGAGCGCGTTCTCGATAAATGTCGAATGCGGTTCAGCGGCCTCCGTAACGATCAGTTCCGTCTGTGCTACTAGTTCGAAGTCGAGGCGATCGGCGAGAGCAGCGAATTCGCGCAGCTTGCCGCTGTTGGTTGAGGCCAGAACGATGCGTTTACGCACTCACCGACACCGCACGTGCGCGGATCGCCGCGAGCGTCAGCACACCCGCCAGCCGATCATGCAGCCGCACCGCCACCACATCGTCGCCACTTTCGAGCATCAATGCCAACGCGTCGCGCAGACTTGCGTTGCCGTCGATCGAACGTGCGGGCCACGGGTCTTCCCAAGGAACGGCCGCGGTCGCGCACGTGATCGGCGCCAGCCGCTTCAGTGCGCGATCAGCGCCAACAAACTCACTGACGAATGGATCTGCAGGCGCCGCCAGGATGCGCTCGGGTGTGTCGTACTGCAACAGCGCGCCGTCCTTCAGAATGGCGATGCGATCGCCCATCTTGATTGCCTCGTCGATGTCGTGCGTCACGAATACGATTGTCTTCTTCAAGGCACGCAATATCTTCAGGAACTCGTCCTGCAGCCGATTGCGGGTAATCGGGTCGATCGCGCCGAACGGTTCGTCCATCAGCATCACCGGAGGATCGGCCGCCAGCGCGCGCGCTACGCCGACGCGCTGCTTCTGGCCGCCGGACAACTCGCGCGGAAAGCGGCCGCGATAAAGCGCGGGGTCCATGCCAACCAGTTCCAACAGTTCGTCCACACGGCGTTGGATCTGGGCGGCGTTCCAGCCCAGCAAGTGCGGAACGGTTGCCACATTCTCTGCGATCGTCCAGTGCGGGAACAGGCCGACCTGCTGGATCACGTAGCCGATACTGCGTCGCAGAGTGACCGGATCGGCTTGCATGATGTCGCGCCCGGCAACTTTGACCAGCCCCGCATCGGGCTCGATCATGCGGTTGACGATGCGCATCGTGGTCGTCTTGCCGCAGCCCGAAGGGCCGATCAGCACGCACACCTCGCCTTCGGGAATCGACAGCGTCAGGCGATCGACCGCGGGACGCGCGGTACCCGGGAACTGCTTGACCAGTTCGACGATCTCGATCATGGAAGCATCACGCCACCAGACCCTTAGGCGTCATCGTGCGTTGCAGCCAGCCGAACAGCTGGTCAGTGCCGATCGAGAGCAGCGTCGCGGGAATCGCGCCGACTAGTAGCAATGGCAGCGCCATCATCGCGATGCCGGCGGTGATGAAATCGCCGAGCCCGCCGCCGCCGATATACGCAGCGAGCACTGCGCCCGAGACAACCTGCACGGCAGCGGTGCGTATGCCTGCAAAGATCACCGGTGTTGCAATCGGCAGCTCGACCTTGCGCATGATCTCGGTGCGCTTCATCCCCATCCCACGCGCGGCGTCGACGACGTCGGGCTCGACTTGACGGATCGCGGTGTAGGTATTGAGCAGGATCGGCGGCAGCGCGAGCAAGGTCAACGCAAACAGCGATGGCGCAAACCCCGTTCCCAGCAGCGGCATCACCAGTGCGAGCACTGCTAGCGACGGCAGCGTACGTCCAATATTCGCCGACGTGATCGCCACCAGCGCCGCGCGCTGCTTGCCCGACAGCCAGATGCCGGCCGGCAGTGCGATGGCAATCGCAAGCGCGAGCGCCGCAGCCGAGAGCGCGACATGCGTTCCGAGGGCGGTGAAGAACCGGCCCGGGTGCGCGACGATGTACTGCCAGGCCTCGATCAGCAGCATCGGATCGATTCAGGCCGCGCGCACGCGCAGCCACCGCTCGACTCTTGCCAGGCTCAGGTCGGCGGCAATCGCGAGCGCGCAGGCGGTCAGCGCACCGGTCCAGATCTTGGGCGCGTGATCGTTGCTGATGCCGTTGAATATCAGCGTGCCGAGGCCACCCGCGTTGACATACGCGGCCACCACCGCGACGCTGATCACGGTCACCGACGCGATGCGCAGTCCGGCAACGATCACCGGCGCGGCGAGTGGCAACTCGATGCGCAACAGCACATTGAATGCCGTCATGCCCATGCCGCGTCCGGCATCGACCACTTCACTGGGCACGCCGCGAATGCCGACGGCGACGTTCCGAATCATGATCATCAGCGAGAACGCGACCATGCAGATGATTGCGTTGGTCTTGCCGAGTCCGACAATCGGGATCAGAAGCGCTAGGAACGCAAGGGTGGGCACCGTGTACAGGATGCCCGTTATCGCGATCGCTGCATTGAACACCGTCTCGCTGCGCGCGGCCCAGATACCGATTACGAGCGAGATCGCGAACGCGATGGCAAGCGATGTGAGCGCGATCACCAGGTGCTGCCCCAAAGCCAGCAGAACCTGATCCCAGTTGTTAAGGAACCACTTCATCGACTTGCCACATCGCGTATCGCAAGCAGATCGCTCGCGGCCCATTTTTCTTGCGCCAACGACGTCGCGAGCGCTTCGGTGTCGGGACCCAGCGGCCGGTCCTCATCGAGAAAAGGCACCACGCTCCGCACCGCGGAATACGCAGTCCGCGTGCCGGCGCCGAGCGCACCTGGATCCAAGGCGCGCAGATCGATCGCCTGCGCCGCGCTCATCAACTCGATGGCCGCGAGATAGCGTAGAGCAGGGAGCATCGCTTCGGTCTTTGCCACCACGCCCGGCGCCATCGACGCATGATCCTCCACCGCCTCCGATACCGGCAGGCTGTTGAGCGTCGCCGGTTGCGCGAGATGCCGCACCTCCCCGCACAGCACTGTCAACGTTTTCTGAATGGTTGCAAAGCCCGAGTGCTCGGGCCCGCGTCGAGTCAGCTGCAGCGGCAGCCCCGACGTGGCCGGCGAATACAGGCGCTGGCAGCGCTGCACACACAGCGAGGCGGCTTGCGCCAGGCCGAGGCCCAGTGCCTCGAACGCGATCGCCAGCTCCGCCGAGTGAAAGTTGCCGTTGGACAGCATCTCACCGCTCTCAATCAGCACCAACGGTGACTCGGTCGCGCTGTTCAGCTCCAGCTCCAGTGCATCGCGAGCGTTCCACACTGTCGTCAGCGCCGCGCCCTGAACTTGCGTCACGCAGCGCAGCGAAATTGGGTCCTGCACCCGCCGCGCTGCACCCGCTGCGTTCAGTGCGCTGTCCTGCAGAAGCGCACGCAGGCGTTCTGCGATAGCGAGCTGGCCGCGAACGGCGTGCGCTGCGTGGACACGCGCATCAAGCGGGCTCAGATTCGCGCGAAAGCCCTCAAACGACAGAGCGCTGGCAATATTTAAATATTCAAGCACGCGCGCGCAATCGATCAACACCAAAGCCGCATGACCGACGGTCGCGGCATTCGAACTGATCAGCGCGAGTCCGTCCTTTGCTGCGAGCACCACGGGCTCGAGTCCGGCGCGTGTCAGCGCTTGGGCGCCGTCGAGCACAGCGCCGCCAAATTCGGCGCGGCCTTCGCCGAGTAGCGGTAACGCCAGATGCGACAGCGGCGCGAGATCGCCCGCGCCGATCGAACCCTTACTCGGTACGACCGGATGCACGCGCGCGTTCAACATCGATTGCATCGCGTCGAGCACCGTGGGAGAAACTCCCGACCCTCCGACGGTCATGCCGCATAGGCGCGCAAAAAGCATTGCGCGCACGACATCGGTCGCAAACGGCGAGCCGACGCCGACCGCGCGCGCCCGCACTGCGCGCTTCTGGTAATCGGCAAGATCGTCCTGGCGAATGACGGCGCCGGTATTAGCGCCGAGCGCGGTGGTGACTCCGTAGGCGGGTTGGCCCGATCGGGCCAGGCGGTCGACCACCGCCCGCGCGGCAACGACACGCTGACGTGCTTCGCTGCCAATGACAACCTGAGCACTGCCCCGTGCAACTGCCTCGACGTCAGCGAGCGTGACTCCGCTGCCCAGCAGTATGATCGGAGTCCCAGGCAAGGCGCGCCTTGCTACATCAGCGAACGACACCCTTCGCACGCAAAAACGCGCGCGCGACGTCTCTCGGCTCTTCCTTGTCGTTATCGACCTTGTAGTTCATCTCCGCCATCGAGGGTTCATCCAGCATCGGACTCACCTTGTTCAGGACTTCGGCGATTTTCGGATTCGCGTCGAGCGCGTCCTTGCGCACCACGGGGACCAGGTAGTAAGGCGGCCACAGGTTCTTGTCATCCTTCAGGCGCTTCAATTTCATCGCACTGATCATGCCGTCGGTGGCGTAGCCGTTGACGACGTCGATCTGCTTGTTGGCGAGCGCCTGATAGCGCAAGCCGATCGCCATCTGCAGGTCTTCCTTGAACTCGATGCCGTACTTGGCTTTCAGGCCAGGCAGGCCATCCTTGCGGTCGCGAAACTCGGGACCGGCACCGAGCTTCAACTCCTTGGCGACGCGCGCCAGATCGGAGACCGTTTCAAGCTTGTACTGCACCGCGGTGTCGGGCCGGACCACCATGTTGTAGGTATTGTTCAGCGGCGCCTCGTTGAGTACGACGAAACCCTTGGCCGCATATTCAGCCTTGACCTTGTCGTAAACCGCCTTCTGGTCGGTCATCGGCTCGGCCTTCAGCACCGCGAGCAGCATCGTTCCGGTGTATTCGGGATACAGATCGATCTGCTTTTCCTCGAGTGCCTTGTGCGCGATCAGCGTGCCACCGAGGTTCAGCTTGCGCTCGACTTTGATGCCAGCCGCCTCGAGAGCCTGCGCATAAATTTCGGCAACGACGAACTGCTCGGTGAAGTTTTTCGAGCCGATCTTTACCTGTGCCAGCGCCGGAACGGCGAAAAGCGCTGCCGCAATGGTGACGAATAGCAAACGCAAAATGCGGATCGACATGGTGAAACTCCGGCTAACGGCGACAGGGCATTCTGGCACACGGCGTAGCAACGCAGGTTAGGCCAGACGCGGATAGCCCAGGCGATCAGCTTCGTGCGCGGCGTCGATCAGCACCTGGTAGTTCGCCGCGTCGACCCATGTGAAGCCCTCGATCAGCAGCGCGTCGCGCACACTCGACAGCTCGTCCGCGGCAGAGACTGCCCCCAGAGCGTCGCGCAGTCTCGATACAGTATCGGTCGGCGTGCCGGCGGCTGCGACCAGCGGCGGAATCGGGGTGCGCGCCGTCGTCGCAATCGTCCGCAACTGGGCGGTCAGCTCGGGTTGATGCCGCCGCATCAGATCGTGCGCGTAACTGTCGAGGGGTCCCACCTCGGCGTCGCCGTCGAGCACGGCGCGGACGACATTGCGCGGTGTGATTAGCGGACCGACCATCGACGCAAATAGAGGAACGCTCGGCGATCCCGCGAAAGGCGCGAAGAACCGACGCGGCGCCTGATACCCGGACTGCGAATCTTCGGTGGTGTAGGCGAGCCTTGTACCCAGTGCGTCGGCAGCGGTCCGGAGCGTCGAGTCGGCGCGCACGATGAGATCGGTCCAGTAGACGCACTGGTGCCGATAACGCTCGGGACTCGGCCGCATCGCAGCGAGGACGACCGGAAGCGGAGCGGCATGCATCAGCGGGTAGCCGCACATGAAAGCGCAGCCCAGATCAGCGCGCGTCCACAGCGTCGCGAGCGGCTGCGGCGGCGGATAGTCGATCACCTCGCAGTCGACGCCGGCGCGCGCGATTACCCAGTTGAGCAGCGTGCGCCAATACGCCGCAGTAACGGCATCGATGGCGTACATGCGCGCATTGGCGATCATCGATCGGCGCGGCACCGCGCGCCGCGCCTCACTCGATCGTGATCTTGGCACTGCGCACGATCTCGCTCCACTTGGCCGTCTCTGTCTTTATCATCGCAGCGAATTCGCCCGGTGTATTCGCAATCGGATCTGCGCCCAACGCGGCGAGCTTCTCGCGCACGTCGGGCTCGCGTAACACCTTGCCGAGTTCGGTGTGCAGTCGCGCGATGATTTCAGCAGGCGTTCCGGCTGGCGCGACGATGCTGTACCACGACGTGACATCGAAGCCGACGAGTCCGGACTCCGACAATGTCGGAAGCTCCGGCGCGCTGTTGATGCGCTTCGGACTGGCCACTCCCAGTGCACTGAGCTTGCCCGCGCGAACGTACTGCAGCACCGAAGGCGCGCCCGCGAACATCAGCTGCACCTGCCCGCCGAGCAGGGCCGTCACGGCGGGCGCGATGCCGGCAAATGGAACGTGCGTCATTTCAGCACCGGTCATGCTGTTGAACAGCTCGCCGGCCAGGTGGGCTCCGCTACCGGCGCCCGGCGACGAGAAATTGAGCTGACCGCGCTGCGCCTTCGCGTACGCGATGAATTCGGTCAGGTTTCGCGCCGGGATCGAAGGATGCACGACAAGGATGTTCGGCACCGCTGCGAGCACCGTGACCGGAGCGAAGTCCTTGCCGACGTCGTAAGGCACGTTGCGATACAAACTGGGGTTGACGGTCAGATTGCCAGCCGGCGCGAGTACCAGCGTGTAGCCATCCGGCGCGGCTTTCGCGCCGAGTGCCATACCGATATTGCCGCCGGCGCCGGGGCGGTTGTCGACGACGACCTGCTTGCCCATATTCGCGCCGGCCTTCTCGCCCACCACCCGCGCCAGCGTATCGGCCGGACCACCCGCAGTGAACGGCACGATCAGCCGGATCGGTCTGCTGGGATAAGTCTCGGTCGTTTGCGCCACGGCGGCGGGCACCGCAAACATCACCGACAGCATGCACAGCAAGCGAGAGAAAGCAGACATCATGAACTCCGGCGTTGATGACTTACGCGAAACGCAATTGCTGCCCGATACTCAGGCGCCGCGCCTTTTCGAGCAGCGCGTGGCCGAGCGCGATATCGCTGAGCGACAGGCCGCGATGCCAGAACAAAATCGTCTCCTGGTCCGATTCGCGGCCTGGCTTGCGTCCGGCAACGATCTCGCCCAGCTCGGCGTGTAGGGTCTGCTCCGACAGCTTTCCCGCTTCGACGTGAGCACGCAGCGATCCGAACATACCGCCCCTGCACTGGCCCCAATCGTCGACCACCATCTTGTCCATGATATCGGTCAACGAAAGCTCGAGCGCGCTCATCGTGCCGTAGGGAACGACGAACGCACCGCGCTTGATCCATTCGGTGCGCAACAGCGGCGTGGGTTGCGTAAGACGTGATGCTTCGACGACGATGTCAGCGCCGCGTATGCACGACTTCCAGTCTTCGGTGGCGATCACAGTCTTACCGAGATCGGTCGACAGCCGCTGCGCGAAAGCGTCGCGGCTTTCTGGGCGCCGCGAATGCACGCGAATCTCGTCGAATGCGAACAGCCGGTCAAGCAGACGCACGTTCCAGTAAGCCGTGCCTCGGGCGCCGATGTGACCGAGCACCCTACTGTTCTTGCGCGCCAGATGTTTCGCGCCGAGCGCGGTCATCGCACCGGTACGCATGTCGGTAATCGACGTCGCGTCCAGTAGCGCGACCGGCGTGCCGGTGCGCGGGTCAAATAGATTGAGGAGCGCCATTTCCGAAGGCAGGCCGCGCTGGTAGTTGTCGACGTAATCACCGACGATCTTCACGCCGGCCAGATTCAGCGGTGCAACGTAGCCGCGCAGAACATTGAAGTGACCGTTGAATGCGGCGTCGGGGATCAGGTGGACGCGCGGTTCGATGACCGTTTCGCCGCGGCCCTGCGCCAGCAGGCCCGATTCGACCGCAGCGAGGATTTCATCATCGGTCAGCGCGAGCGCCTCTACATCGGGGCCGTTCAGATAGTGCATGAATATCTTGGTGGGGCTCATATCCTCATCCTTGCGTCAGCTCGCGCAGCGCCGTGGCGTACTGCCGTGCGATGCCTTCCTCGCGCGTATGTCGCCCGTTGCGGATGACCCACTGGCCGCCGACCATCACGTCGCGTACCGGGCTGCCGTGCGCACAGAACAGATACGCATCGAGCCACGTAGCGCGCTCGCGGCCAATCAGCGAAGGATGCTCCGGATCGAGCACCACGATATCGGCGCGCTGACCCACTCTGAGGCCGTGAACAGGACGGCCCGACGCTCGCGCACCGCCACGCAGTGCCGCGCGATACAGCGCTTCGCCGGCCGAGGCGCCAGCCGCGGCGATCACATTGCGCCGCCCAAGCTGCAGACGCTGGCCGTACTCGAGCCAGCGCAACTCTTCCGCGCAGCTGGTCGCGATGTTGCTGTCGCTGCCGATTGCAACCACTCCCGCCTGGTCGATGTATGCAGGCAGCGCAAAGAAGCCATCGCCCAGATTGGCCTCGGTGCTGGGGCAAAGCCCCGCCACCGCGCCCGTGTGCGCAAGCGCGCCGGTTTCGTCGAGCGTCATATGCGTCGCATGAACCAGACACCAGTCCTGCGTTACGGATTGATGCTCGAGCAGCCACTGCACTGGCCGTTGTCCGGACCACGCGACGCAGTCGCTCACCTCCCGGGTCTGCTCGGCGATGTGGATGTGAATCGGGCCGCCTGCAGCAAATCCGCTGAGCAGCGCCTTCAGTGCTGCGGGCGGCACCGCGCGTAACGAATGCGGCGCGACTCCGACGCAGATCGAATCGCCATGCCGGCTGCGCAGCTGTTGCACCAGTCGCAACAGCGTCTCTGGCTCTCCCAGAAAGCGGCGCTGCCCGGCGTGCGGTTGCACTCCGCCGAAATTCGCGGTCATGTACAGCACCGGCAACAGAGTGAGGCCGATGCCGGCCTTCCTCGCGGCAGCGATGATGCGCTCCGACATCTCGCCGGCGTTGGCATACGGAGCGCCGTTGACATCACGGTGTACGTAATGGAACTCGCACACCGACGTATAGCCACCTTTCAGAAGCTCGACGTAGAGCTGCGCCGCGATGTATTCGAGTGCCTCGGGCGTCAACCGTGCGACAAAGCGGTACATCAGCTCACGCCAGCTCCAGAAGCTGTCGCCTCGCTGCTGCCCGTCGCCGCGCTCCGCGAGTCCCGCCATCGCGCGCTGAAACGCGTGCGAGTGCACATCGCACATCCCGGGGATCACCGCCGCGTCAATGCGCTCGCATCCCCCGTCGGTTGCACCGGCGTCGATGCGCGTGATCACGCCGTGCTCGTCGACCTCGCAGCGCACGTTGCTGGCCCAGCCTTGCGGCAGCCAGCAATCGGTGGCGAACCACGGGCGCATCAGCGGTGAGCGCCGTTGGAACAAGCGATCATCGTTGCAATGCCGACGTGCGGCAGGCTGATCAGCAGCGGCACGTGGCCTGGCGAGAACGCAAAAGTTTCCACTACGCGCTGAGGTCGTCTAGCGAGACCGGCTGACCGGCTCTCACTATCTGATGACATGGGTTGTAGCCGAGTCGATAGGCGAGCTCGCCCGGTGACTCGAGGTCGTTCCAAAGCACGAAGTCGGCCGCCATGCCTCGCTGCAACGTGCCGCACTCTGCCTGCATCCCCAGCGCACGCGCGGCATTGCGTGTGACGCCCGCGAGCGCCTCGGCAGGTGTCAGGCGAAACAGCGTGCACGCCATGTTCAGCGTCAGCAGCAGCGACGTGGTGGGCGACGTGCCGGGGTTGCAATCGGTAGCAACCGCGATTACAACGCCGGCCGCACGCAATGCGGCGATCGGCGGCACCTGCGTATCGCGCAGGAAATAAAACGCAGCCGGCAGCAGCACCGCCACCGTACCGGCGGCCGCCATCGCTTCGATGCTCTTCGCGGATACATGCTCCAGGTGATCGGCAGAAAGCGCGCCATGCTGCGCAGCCAGTGCAGCGCCGTTCTGGTCGGACAATTGCTCGGCGTGCAGCTTGACCGGCAGCCCGGCACGACGCGCTGCGCCGAACACGCGTGCGGTTTGCGCCGGCGTGAAGCCGATCGTCTCGCAGAATGCATCGACCGCATCGACCAGCCCCATCGCGGCCAGCATCGGCAGTGCGTGATCGCAGACGAAGTCGACGTAAGCGTCCGCGCGACCGGCGAACTCGACAGGCACCGCATGCGCGCCGAGATAGGTCGTGCGCACGCGAATACCGAATCGGCGGCCGAGCTCGCGTGCAACCCGCAGCATCTTTGCCTCGGTGTCGCGATCGAGCCCATAACCCGACTTGATCTCGATCGTCGTCACGCCCTCGCGCAACAACGGCACCAGGCGCGCGGCGGATTGAGCGAACAGCGCTTCCTCAGTTGCTGCGCGCGTCGCCGCCACCGTTGACGCGATCCCTCCGCCGTTGCGCGCAATCTCCTCGTACGACACGCCGTTTAGCCGCAGCTCGAATTCAGCCGCGCGGTTGCCCGCATAGACGATGTGCGTGTGACAGTCGATCAAACCGGGTGTGATCCAGCGCCCGCCGGCGTCGTTTACGTTCGATTGCGAAACGATTGTCGACGGCACCTCGGTGCGCGGCCCCACCCACGCGATGCGACCGTCCTTGACCGCAAGCGCGCCGTCAGCGATCGCGCCGTAGGGGCCGCCCGGTGTCATCGTCGCAATCTGCGCATTGACCCACAGCGCATCCCGGCGATCACCCTGCGCGCTCATGCTTTCAACAGAGTCAGGTGACCGGCGATCAACACCGGCGAGGTCGATTTTTTGGTCGGCTCGATGTCAAAACCTCGATAAAGCGGCGTGACAGGATCGATATGCAACGTATCGCCATCGTTCAAATCGAACGAAGCGCCATCGTCGAGCGTAATGCGCACGGCTGCGTCGCGGCAGTAAAGGAGCAGCGTGCCGCCGCGGAGCGCATAGCGTTGCTTTGCATGCCCTGCACGCAGCACGTCGATGACGGTGTGTACGCGACCTCTGGCCACGATCACGTTGAAGTCTCGCACCGGGCCATCGGGCAAAACGCAATCTACCGCCGCCTCGCCCTCGAAGTCGCAGCGTTCATACGGGCCGAGATCGACCGGCTGCCGCTCGCCAACGCGCAAGATCATGCGCGTACCACTGACCAGAACGAGGGTGCGATCGTAGCCGTCGAAGCGCGAAAAGGTGCAGGACTCAGCAATGTCGGCGATGCTTATGCGCCAGGCGAAATTCGGCTGCATGATCGTCGAACCCGCCGGATGACGCGCGATCTCGCTGGTAGTGCCGCCGCCGTTTTTCCAGGGCATCACGACGTGGTCGGCCGCGGTCAGCACCTTGACCGTGCCTCCCGCTGCTGACTTTTGCGCGATCAGTGACAAGGCATCAATCGATAAACGGCAGGCGCAGTCCGCGCTCGCGCGCGCACTCGATTGCGATTGCGTACCCCGCGTCGGCATGCCGCATCACGCCGCTGGCGGGATCGTTCCACAGCACGCGCGCAATGCGCTTGTCGGCTTGTTCTGTTCCGTCGCACACGATCACGACGCCCGCGTGCTGCGAGAAGCCGATGCCGACTCCGCCACCGTGATGGAAGCTCACCCACGTCGCTCCGCTCGCAGTGTTCAATAGCGCGTTGAGCAGCGGCCAGTCGGAAACCGCGTCCGAGTGATCCTGCATCGACTCGGTTTCGCGATTGGGACTTGCGACCGATCCCGAGTCGAGATGATCGCGGCCGATGACGATCGGCGCCTTCAACTCACCGGTACGCACCATTTCGTTGAACGCCAGGCCAGCGCGATCGCGCTCGCCAAGGCCGATCCAGCAAATGCGTGCAGGCAATCCCTGGAACGCGATCCGCTGGCGCGCCATATCGAGCCAGCGATGCAGCGCTGCATCTTGCGGAAACAGCTCCTTCATTTTGCGATCGGTCTTGTAGATATCCTCCGGATCACCCGACAGCGCGACCCAACGGAACGGACCTTTGCCGCGACAAAACAACGGCCGGATGTACGCGGGGACGAAGCCGGGAAAGTCGAACGCGTCGGTGACACCCTGTTCCCACGCCACCTGACGGATATTGTTGCCGTAGTCCACCGTGGGAACGCCGATCCGCAGAAAGCCCAGCATCCCATTGAGGTGCTTGGCAATCGACTCGCGCGCTGCCGCTTCCAGGCGTTTGGGATCGGCCTGCTGCGCTTCGTGCCATTGGTCGATCGACCATCCGGCCGGCAGATAACCTTGTACGAGATCGTGCGCCGATGTCTGGTCGGTGACGATATCCGGACGCATGCCACCTGACTGCGCGCGCGCGAGGATCTCGGGCAGTACCTCCGCTGCGTTGCCGAGCAGGCCGACCGAAATCGCCGCTTTGCGCTTGACCGCATCGCCGATCATCGCCAACGCTTCGTCGAGCGTGCGCGCCTTGTAATCGAGGTAGCGTGTGCGCAGTCGAAAATCGATGCGCGATTCCTGGCACTCGACCACCAGCGCCGATGCACCGGCGAGCACAGCGGCGAGCGGCTGCGCGCCGCCCATGCCGCCGAGCCCCGCCGTCAGAATCCATTTACCTGAAAGATCGCCACCGTAATGCTGGCGCCCGGCCTCGACAAAGGTCTCATAGGTGCCCTGCACGATGCCCTGCGATCCGATGTAGATCCACGAGCCCGCGGTCATCTGCCCGTACATCATCAGACCGGCACGATCGAGCTCGCTGAATTTTTCGGAGGTCGCCCAATACGGCACCAGATTCGAATTGGCAATCAACACGCGCGGCGCGTCCGCATGCGTCTTGAACACGCCCACTGCCTTGCCCGACTGGATCAACAGCGATTCATCTTCCTGCAGCGCGACCAGCGATTCGAGAATCGAGTCGTAACACGGCCAGTTACGCGCAGCGCGGCCGCTGCCGCCGTAGACGACAAGGCGATGCGGATCCTCGGCGACTTCCGGATCGAGATTGTTTTGAATCATCCGGTACGCCGCCTCGATCAGCCAGTTTTTGCAGGTGAGCGTGGTCCCGCGCGGCGCGCGAATGGTTCGCGTCGGATCGAATCGGAGGTCGTTCTCTAGGCTGGAGTGCTTCATGCCTCGCTCCCGGTCTGTCTCGCGGTGAGGCCAGTGATTACGCGGCTTGTATGAAACTGTAGCAGCCCGACGCAGAACGACTCGTTAAAGCTGCAGCGCGTGCCTTTGCGCAGCCACCAGTGACCGCGTGCCTTGCGTCGCCAGCTGCAGCATCGATTCCATCTGCTGTGAGGAAAACGGTGCGCCCTCCGCCGTGCCCTGCACCTCGACGAATCCGCCCTGGCCGGTCATCACAACGTTCATGTCGGTGTCGCAAGTCGAGTCTTCGGCGTAGTCCAGGTCAAGCAGCGGTACACCCTGGTGCAGGCCGACCGAGACGGCGGCAACGAAATCCGACACCGGAACGTTATCGATATTGCCGCGCGCACGCAACCAGCGGCATGCGTCGTATGCAGCGACGAAGCCGCCCGTGATCGCCGCTGTGCGCGTGCCGCCGTCGGCTTGAATAACGTCGCAGTCAATATGCAACGTGCGCTCGCCGAGCCTGGCGAGATCAAACACTGCGCGCAAGCTGCGTCCGATCAAGCGCTGGATCTCCTGCGTGCGGCCGCCCTGCTTGCCACGCGCGGCTTCGCGGTCCGAGCGCGTGTGGGTCGAGCGCGGCAGCATGCCGTACTCGGCCGTGACCCAGCCTTCGCCCTTGCCTTTTAGAAACGCAGGAACGCGCTCTTCCACGCTAGCGGTACAAATCACACGCGTGTCGCCGAACTCGACCAGTACCGAGCCCTCGGCGTGCTTGGTGAAGCCGCGCAGCAGTCGTACCGGGCGCAATTCGTCCGGACGCCGCCCACTGAGGCGTTCATTGGAATTCATCGATGGACCTGCGGCGCGCGGAGGCGCGCGAAGCCGCTATTTTGCGACGAGTTTGCCGCTGCGCTGAATCGCCTTCTGGATTTCGGCGACGGCGTCGTCGATTTGCTCTTCCGACAGCTCTTCGTCCGCGCTCGGTTCGCCGACGCGCGGCATCTGAATCGTCGATGCGACCGTTCCTTCGGGGATCAGCAGCGTCGACACCGGCGCCTCACTTGGCGGCACCATTTCCATCGACTCGGTGCCGGCCCATGTCATCGCGACGCCCGTGCAGTTGTCAGACTCGGGACCGCCCAGCTCGAGCGCGAGCTCCATCAGCTCGGGCACCGCGCGCATCACCGTCTTGCCGGCAAAAGCGTCGGCTACCTGGCGATCATTCAACGTGCCCCATAGGCCGTCCGAGCAAAGCAGCAGCGTATCTCCGTTGCGCAGTGCCACCGGACGGCTGATTTCGACAGTGGGCGCGACATACGCGCCGATACAGTTAAAGATGCGATTGCGCTCGGGATGATCTTTCGCCTCTTCGGGGCGAATCAAGCCCGATTGGATCAGGTGGTGCACGCGCGAATGGTCGATCGTGCGATCCAGAATGCGCCCGCCGCGAATCATGTACAGGCGTGAGTCGCCGACGTGCGCCCAGATGGCGACGCCTTGTTGCACGATGCACGCAACCAGCGTCGTACGCGGCGCTTCGGGCAGGCTGTGTTCGGCGCGATACCGGTGCAGCTCGCGATGCGCTGCAAGCACCGAATCCTCGAGGAACCGGACCGGGTCCGGCAACAGCGGCTTGGCATCGCGCTGGTAGATCGACGCCAGCGTTTGCAGCGTAAGTTGAGACGCGACCTCGCCGCGCGCGTGGCCGCCCATCCCGTCGGCCACCAACATCAACATCGAATCGCGCGTGTACAGGTACCCCATGCGGTCCTGATTGATCCGCCGCCCGCCTTTCTTACTCTCCTGGTAAACGGAAAATCGCATGGGTGCTGATCAGTGACCTAGGGTCGGGAAAGCTCCGCGGGTGCACGGAAGTTTCCTGCATTTAGCGGCCGTTATTCCCAAAAAATCGTCGGGCTTTGCCGGCGATCTTTTGGTTACGAATCGCTTAGAAGCAGGATGGCGTCGGTGCGCCTATTCAAAACCAAGTGATATTGTGGTCCTTCATGAAGCGGGTGAACCGATCCTGCAGGTTGCGCCAGCGCGCGCCGGTGCGTTCGACCATCGAGAATTCGGGCCGCTCGGGCACGTTCTGCAGCAGCTCCTTTTGCACGGCGAACACTGTCTGCGGACGCTCCAGCGAATTGAGCCGTAAACAGCGCTCAACCATCGAAATCAGCTGATTCGAGTACAAGCCGCGGAACGACCGCAGGGCGGTCGGCATCTTGTCTTCCTTCAACCGATGGTCGGATTCCTGTGGCGGCATGCCCGACATGCACGCATATACGCACGAGCCGATCGAGTACACGTCGGTCCACGGGCCGAGCTCGGCGTCGCGCTTGTATAGCTCCGGTGCCGCAAAGCCCGGCGTGTACATCGGATACGTCTTGCTGATGTCCCTTTGCAGCGTCTGTCGCGCAGCGCCGAAATCGAGCAGGATCGGGGTGCCGTCCATTCGCAGATAGACGTTCGCGGGCTTCACGTCCAGATGCAGCAGGCGGTTCGAATGGACTTCGCGCAAACCGTTCATCACCTGCGCAAATACGCGCCGGATGAACCGCTCGGACAAGACGTCCTTCTGGTCCTTGTTCCGATTGCGAAGCACGTGCTCCTGCAACGAGCGCCCCGACTCGTAGTGCATCACCATGTACACCGTATCGTTGGCGCGGAAAAAATTGATCACGCGCACGATGTTGGGGTGATAAATCGAAGCCAGCGCGCGGCCTTCCTCGAAAAAACACTTGAGGCCGATGCGATAGGTATTCAGATTTTCAGGTGCGATGTAAGGTGACAGCTCGCCGGGCTTTCGCTGCGCCAGCGCCGCAGGCATGTATTCCTTGATCGCCACCGAGTTGCCTTGTTCATCGGTCGCCAGATAGACGATCGAGAAGCCGCCCGAAGATATCTTCTTTACAATGCGGTACCCGCCGACCTCCAGGCTTTCAGGCAATGACGAATTGGTCTGCGCGGGCATTAGGTTGCATCTTGGGAACCGCGGCGATTTTATCTAAAAGGGCTTGGCAACCCGTAACAACAATAAGGTGCGTTTTAGCCCGTTTTCGTCTTAAATCTGGGGCCGTGCGCCTCGATATCGCTTGATATTTTGCCCATGATGAAGTTGCTTTGGCCGGTTTCATCAATCACCGCCCGTTGATTTAACGATGAAGCCTGTCGCTAGCATGACCGGCTTCGCGAGTGCTGCACGCCCCACGGCGCTTGGCCGTTTGACGTTAGAACTGCGTTCTGTCAACTCCCGTTTCCTCGATCTGTCCCTGAAAATGCCCGACGATTTGCGCGCCACCGAGGCTACGGTGCGCGAATCGATCGCCGCGCAGATTGCGCGCGGCAAAGTCGAGTGCCGGATTTCGATCGCCCGCGGCGCGGGCGAAACCGAACCGCAGCTGAGCGCGCCCGCACTAGAGCAACTCGCGGCGCTGGCGGCACGTGTCGCACGCAGCGTACCCGGTGCGAGCCCCATCAGCACTGCCGACGTTCTGAACTGGCCTGGCGTCGTCGAAACACCCGGCGCGGAGCCCGATACATTGCGCGCACAGGTACTGGCGGCGCTTACCGAAGCGCTGACCGCACTGGCGGAGTCGAGGCGTCGCGAAGGCGCGGCGCTCAGCACCGTGCTGCTGGCTCAATGCGAGCAGGTCGAGAGGATTGCTTCTCAATTGAATCAGCGTGCGCCCGATCTGATTGCAGCGGTCGAGCGCAAGCTAAACGAACGGCTCGAAAAGGCGCTTGGCCCGGCGCTCTCAGGCGCGGCTGCGTTGACGCGCGAAGAAGTATCCGAGCGTATCCGCCAGGAAGTGACCCTGTATGCACTGAAGATGGACGTCGACGAGGAAATCAAACGGCTTGCCACGCACGTCACCGAAGTGCGCCGCGTGCTGGCGACGGGCGGCGCGGTCGGACGCCGCCTCGACTTCCTGATGCAGGAGCTGAACCGGGAGGCCAACACACTGGGGTCGAAAGCCGCTGCGATCGAGATGACCAACGCGTCGGTCGAGCTCAAAATCGTGATCGAGCAGATGCGCGAACAGATCCAGAACCTAGAGTGATGGATATTCCTTTCGACGACCGCTATGCAGGCAACTTGTTCATGGTGGTTGCGCCGTCAGGCGCCGGAAAATCGACGCTGGTCAATGCACTGCTCGCACGTGACGCCAACATTCAGTTGTCGGTGTCCTATACGACGCGCGCACCCCGTCCCGGTGAGCAAAGCGGTCGCGAATATCACTTCGTCGATGTCGACGAATTCGAGCGCCGGCGGGTGGCGGGTGAGTTTGTCGAGAGCGCCGAGGTGCACGACAATCACTACGCTACGTCCCGCGTCTGGATCGATGAGCGGGTGCGCTCCGGGATCGATGTCCTGCTTGAAATCGACTGGCAAGGCGCACGTCAGGTCAAAGGTCAGTTTGCGCGCGGCGTCGGCATTTTCATCTTGCCTCCGTCGGTCGATGCGCTCGAAGCGCGTCTAAAAAAGCGCGGGCAGGACGCACCCGACGTGATCGCGCGGCGGCTTGCGGCCGCACGCAGCGAGATGCAGCACGCACCCGAGTTCGATTACATCGTCATCAACGAGGATTTTGATCTCGCGCTGGCGCAGCTGATCGGCATCGTCGCCTCCACCCGGCTGTCGTACCGTACCCAATCGGTACGCCACGGGGCGCTATTCACGCAATTAGGGATCCGATAGCGCGGAATGGGCTGCGCTCGGCTAAAATGAGCGCAACAACCGACGAAGGTAACTCCATGGCCCGCATCACCGTTGAAGACTGTCTGAAACAGATTCCGAATCGCTTCCAACTCGCGCTGGCTGCCGCCTACCGTGCACGTCAGCTGGCGCAGGGTCACACCCCGAAGATCGAGACGCGCGACAAGCCGCCGGTCGCCGCGTTGCGCGAAATAGCGCAATGCAAAGTCGGCATCGAGATGCTGCGCAAGGTTCCGACCTAAAGCGGCACCCCGAAGCAAATCAGCTCGTGACCCCCGACGTGGCAGGCGCGGGCTGATGGAATCGCAAGACCCTCCCGTTGGATCGAGCACCGCCGAACCGACAGCGCCGGGCTTTGCACGCCGCGCGGCGCAGGCGTTCAAGAAAGTGGTCTGGCGCTCCGAGCCGGACGCAGATCCTGCCAACACGGTGGCGACCGTTGCAACGCTGACCGACCGCGTCAAAAAGTATTTGCCGTCGGCTGACGTTCAGAAAATCAAGGAAGCATTTCGCTTTTCGGACGAAGCGCATCTCGGACAGTTCAGGCGCAGCGGCGCGCCGTACATCACGCATCCGCTGGCAGTCGCCGAAATACTCACCGAGTGGCGTCTCGACGGCGCGGCGATTCAGGCAGCGCTGTTGCACGACGTGATCGAAGACTGCGGCACCGAGCAATCGCAGCTGATTGAACGATTTGGATCGACCGTCGCCGATCTCGTCGACGGCGTGTCGAAACTCGACCGCCTGCAGTTCTCATCCACCGAACAGGCGCAAGCGGAGAATTTTCGCAAGATGCTGCTGGCGATGGCGCGCGACGTGCGCGTCATGCTGATCAAGCTGGCCGATCGGCTGCACAACATGCGCACATTGGAGGCGGTCGACAGCGAGCGCCGGCGCCGTATCGCGCGTGAAACGCTCGAGATCTACGCACCGATCGCGCATCGACTGGGACTGAACACGCTGTTCCGCGAGCTCGAGGAACTGAGTTTCGAACACCTCTATCCGCTGCGTTACCAGGTACTCAATCGCGCGGTGCTGGCGGCCCGCGGCAACCGCCGCGAAGTACTGGGAAAAATGATGCTGTCGGTGCGCAAGTCGCTCGCCGACGCCAAGCTGCGCGCAGAGGTGCAGGGGCGCGAGAAAACGGTGTACGGCATTTACCGCAAGATGGCCGACAAACGTCTGTCGTTTTCGCAAGTATTGGACATCTACGGGTTTCGCGTCGTCGTCGACACTCCCGCGCAGTGCTATCTCGCGCTCGGCACTCTGCACAGCCTGTACAAGCCGGTGCCAGGCAAGTTCAAGGACTACATCGCGATTCCGAAGGTCAATGGCTATCAGTCGCTGCACACGACGTTGATTGGGCCCTACGGCACGCCAGTCGAATTTCAAATCCGTACCAAGGACATGCACCATGTCGCCGAAACCGGCGTCGCCGCACATTGGCTATACAAAGACGACGATTCCGATCTGTCCGAGCTGCAGTCGCGCACGCACCAATGGTTGCAGTCGTTGCTGGAGATCCAGCGGCAAACGGGGGATTCAGGCGAATTTCTCGAACACATCAAGGTCGATTTGTTCCCGGACAAGGTGTACATCTTCACGCCGAGGGGGCGCATCGTCGCACTGCCGCGAGACGCAACACCGGTGGATTTCGCCTACAGCATTCATACCGACGTCGGCAACAAGACGGTGGCTGCGCGGATCAACAATGAGATCCAGCCGCTGCGGACGCAGTTGAAGAACGGCGACATGGTCGAGATCGTTACCGGTCCCGAAGCGAAGCCCAATCCGGCCTGGGTGTCTTTCGTAAGAACCGGCAAGGCGCGCTCGGAGATTCGTCATTTCCTGCGCACGATGAAGTTCGACGAGTCGGTCGAGCTAGGCGAGCGTTTGCTAGCGCAGGCCGCGCAGCAATTCAGTTTGTCACTGAAAGATATCAGCGAGGAACAATGGACCAAAGTGGTCAGGCAATCCGATGTCAAGTCGCGCGCCGATTTATTGGCGGATATTGGACTGGGACGAAAGCTGCCCGCCGTTGTCGCGCGCCAGCTCGCGTTGGATTCGGTGGAGGGCGACGACGCGCACAGCGCTGGACCGATCGCGCAAGCGACTCAGGTCCCCGTTGTGGTGCGCGGAACCGAGGGAATGGCGGTGCAGATGGCGACGTGCTGCCATCCGATTCCAGACGATCCGATTGTCGGACATATTCGCAAAGGTCAGGGCCTGGCGGTGCATCAGGCCGAATGCACGCATGCACAGCGCGCGCGCCGCGCTGATCCTGACCGCTGGATCGAGCTGCAGTGGGCCAAGGACCCGGCGAGCAATTTCACGGTGGGCGTCGACGTCAGCGCACTGAACGAGCGCGGTGTGCTCGGCCGTATCGCGGTCGCCATCGCCGAAGCTGAATCAAATATCCTTAACGTGCATCTGGAAGACGAGGACGCGCAGCTGGCCCTGATTCACTTCAAGATTCAGGTGCACGACCGTGCTCACTTGGCGCGCGTCATTCGAGCACTGCGCCGCGTAAAGAACGTCCAACACATCGTGCGCCCGCGCGGCGGCAACGCCGCCACGCGCCTGCACGCTCAGGGGCTGGCGTAGGTTACGTCGAGGACTTCGAGCGTCTCGGTTCCGGCGGGGGTACGCAATATGACGCTGTCACCGGCATACGCTTTCAATAGCGCTGCAGCCACCGGTGAGATCCAGCTAACGCAACCGCGGCCCGCGTCGACTTCATCAATGCCAACGATGGTGACGCTGTGCTCGCCGCCGTCCTCTGTCGCATACCGAACGGTCGCACCGAAAAAAATCTGATCAGTTGGTTCGCGCGCGGCGGGATCGACCACCTCTGCAACATCAAGCCGTTTGGTTAAGAACCTGATACGGCGATCGATCTCTCGCAAACGCTTCTTGCCGTAGATGTAATCGCCATTTTCGGAACGATCTCCATTGGACGCTGCCCACGACACGGTGCGTACCACTTCGGGACGCTCCGCTTGAAGCAGATTCACTAGCTCATGTTTCAAACGCCGGTAGCCCGCGGGGGTAATGTAGTTGCGCACGCCCTCGACCTGAGGCGCCTGCAGAGCGTCGTCGTCGTCCTCGTCCGTCTCTTTGACGAACGCCTTACTCATCAGTCCGACGCTCAAGCCGCCACTATTTACGATCACTTTGCTTCTTGATGTCTTGCGGACGATCCAGCAGCGGGTCTTCATCCTTCGCGCGATCTCTGCCCGCACGCTCTGCGCGCTCCAGCTCTTGCCGCTCGCCTGCACCGTGTGGCTCGGCGTCGTGCGCAGCTTCAGTCACGTCGTGGTCGGCGACATATTCCCGCGTCGCCTCGTTGTAACGGCGCGCTGCTTCGTAATCACCCTCGCCCTGTACGTCGTTTTTCGTCTTTGGTTGATTGCCAGCCATCGCGTTCTCCCCCAAGTTAAGGCGACGCGGCCTTAGCAGCCGCGTCGCTTACACAAGATGCCTTAAATGCTACGGCTTCTTGGCCGGCGGTGTCATGTTGTTAGGCAGCGGTGTGGCGGCCGGAGAGGTGCCCGGCGGCTGCGTGCCCGGCACTAGGCCGGGGGCCGCAGTGGGGCTCGAGGCCAGGTTGTTCTCGACTCGCTGCACGCCCTGCACGCCTTTGGCGACCTCGACCGCGCGCGTGACCTGAGCTGGCGTGTCGACAGTGCCTGTCAACTTGACGACGCCGCTGTTGGAATCGACGTTTATCTGCGTTCCTTTCACCTCTGAGTCCGCCAGCAGCGCGGTCTTAACTTTCGTGGTCAGCGTTGCATTATCTACGACAGCTGCTGCAGTATTGGTCGCCTGCTTGGCTTCGGTACGTACTTCCTGACGCTCTGCGCGATTGCACCCGCCCACAAACAGCGCGGCCGCGGAAATTGCGATTACGGCGCGTAAAGCATGACTTCCGGTCTTGTCCATTTGTGACTCCTCTGTTCACGTTATTTTCCAGGTTTCGCCCGGCGGGACACTGTGAATTGCAGTCCGCTGCCGACGCGAAGAGCAACCGTTCAACGGCAAGTTATATGCCCGGCCGCCGCAGACACATCCGGGCGCCGCCGTGGCTAGGCAGCGCGGCGCTCTTTCGAAGGCGGCGCGCCCTCACCACCGTAATCCTTGAGCCGGTTGTAAAGCGTTTTCAGGCTGACACCCAGCGCGGCGGCGGTTCGCTCCTTGTGACCGTCGTAATGTTCCAGCGTCGCAAAAATCAATGACCGTTCGACTTCGGCGAGCGTGGTCCCGACGCGCACTGACAAGATAGAAGCAGCGTCGGCTGATGATGAACGACCCGCCTGCAATTCGAGCCATTCATCGCCGATCGCGGAGCCGGATGCCATTACATAGGCGCGCTGCACTACGTTGCGCAACTCGCGGACGTTGCCCGGCCAGTCATATTCGTTCATCCTTTCGTAGGCGGCCTTCGTGAAGCGTTTCTCCTTACCTTCCGCCTTGCAAATTTCTGCCAGGAAGTGATCGGACAGCAGCGCGATGTCTTCCCTACGCTCGCGTAAAGGCGGCAGCCGGATAGGAAACACGTTGAGTCGGTACAGCAGATCCTCCCGCAGCTTTCCTATCGTGACCGCTTGCTCGGGGATTCGATTGGTCGCACCCAGAACCCGGACATCAGCACGTTGGGTCTCCGTCGAACCGACACGATTGAAGGTTCCGGTCTCGAGCACCCGCAACAGCTTGACCTGCAGGTCGGCCGGCATTTCGGTTACCTCGTCCAGGAACAATGTTCCACCGTGGGCACGTTCGAAGAATCCAAGATGTTGCCGGTTGGCACCGGTGAAGCTGCCCTTTTCGTGGCCAAAAATTTCGCTCTCCATCAAATGCGGTGAAATCGCCCCGCAGTTGATTGCAAGAAACGGCCGGCTGCGGCGCCGGCTAAGCGAGTGAATCGTCTGGGCGACGAGCTCTTTTCCGGTACCGCTTTCGCCCTGTATCAGGACTGTCACGGCGGTAGCCGCTACTCGCGATACCTGCTCATACACCCGCTTCATCGACGGCGACCCGCCCCACATGTCACCGAAGCGCCCGCTGCGGTCGAGTTCACTGCGCAGATCCAGAATTTCGGCCTGCAGCTCGCCGGGGCGCATGATGCGTTCGAGAATGCCCTGCACCTGCGCCGGACTTACCGGCTTGATGAGGTAATCGGCGGCACCCAGCCGCAGCGCTTCAATCGATGTCTCCAGACTTGCGTGCCCTGTAATCAAGACGACCTCAGTATCCGCGAGGGCGCCCTTGTCATTGAATAGCTCAATCCCTTTGCCGTCGGGCAGCACCAGATCGAGAAACACGACGTCCGGCACACTGGTTGCAAGCTGACGCCTGGCGTCTCGCATGGTGCGTGCAGTGGCCGCGGTGAACCCGTGGCTCGCAACGAGCTCGGCGAGCATTTCCGCTGTATCGGAATCGTCGTCGACGATGAGTGCGTGACCCAATTGAACTTCCCCTTTTGCCGCGCGATTTTGGACGCGGCCCCGCACTTCGGCGCAGACGGTAACGATACCGCAGTTGCTCGCCCCGACAGCCGGGCAAACGTCGGTCAATTAGCTCTAAGGTGGGATTGAAAAAAGGCAAGCCGACCTTGTCAGACTTGCCTTCTTTGCTGCGGCAGTCGCGTGGATGCGACGGCAAGAAGTTACATTACGTGGCGACCGGCCTCGACCACAGTCAACAGGAAATTATGGGTGCCGAAAGCGTGGGCCAAGTCCGTCGCATAGGCGGCTGCGGCCGGCAATGAGCTCAGAACGGCCCCCGCAATCACCCGCCCCTGGTAGCCCACTACCCAACAGCCTTTGCCCAGCTTGGTGAGCAAAAACTCGTTGCTGGTGGATTCCCCGAACGCCTTCTTGCTGCGTGGTTTTCTAGCTTTCATCGTCGCTCCATAGTTTTCGACAGGCGCACAACGGTAAAAAGCAAGGTGCATGCCAGCAAGGGGTGGACTCCGACCCAAAGGCGCGCCGTGCCATAAAGCAATAGGCATAGGCATATAGTTTGCTTTTACCGGCTTGCGGAGCGCGTACTCCTAACGTTGACACGCAGCGGCTCTGCCGGAAGCGATCGACCAACAACCAACCGAATCGAGGTAAACGTAATGATTAATTTCATCATTTGGCTCATCGTAGGCGGCGTCGTTGGCTGGCTGGCCAGTCTGATCATGCGGACAGATGCGCAACAAGGAATATTTCTTAATATTGTTGTCGGCATCGTGGGGGCCGCCCTCGGCGGATGGTTGATCTCTCCGTTACTGGGGATGCCGACCATCAATCAAGACGCCTTTAGCTTCGGCGCACTCGTTGTGTCGTTGATCGGAGCAGTCATCTTGCTCGCGATCGTCAATCTTTTCCGGCGTGGCTCGGTGCGCTAAGCGCTCGAACCGCACGGATGCACTGGATAGCTTGCTGTAAATCTCTTGAGGAGCACTAATGGAAACGACCACTCCGAACACCGGTAATCTGGGTACGACCGGGAAATTGAACCCGAACCAAGCTGCCGACCGTGCTCACACTACCGTCGACCGCGTGGCGCAGGGTGCGCACGAGACCGTTGATCGCCTCGCCTCGAAGGCGGCGCCGCTGTTGGACCGTGCGCGGTCTACTGCGGCTGATGCCCAAGACACGCTGTACGCGAAGTACGATGACTTCATGGCGATGGAAGCAGAGTGGGCCGAGGCGGCCCGCGATCAGATCCGCGCCCATCCGCTGAAGGTCGTCGGTATTGCTTTGCTCGCCGGCTTGCTGATTGGACGTTTGTCGAGTTAGTCACTTTGTCGGCTGATTTCGGTGGACATCGCGCGCGATACCGGGGCGGGCGGGGCGACGGCTTCAGCGTCCAACCGCCCCGCTTCCACTGAAAGGCAGCAATTCAGGCGGGCTGCCGCAGCCGCTCGAACTGCGCGGCGTGCTTCAATGCCCGGCGGGTCTGCTTCGCCGCGCCCGAGTGTGTCGCAGTTAATAGACGATGTGCGGGCCGCTTTGGCTGCGCGCCTGAACTTATTCGAGCTCGAGGCTAAGCGGGCGGCGCGGTCTGCTGCGCTGATGCTCGCATTTGCTGTTGCGGCGGCGCTGCTGGGTATCACTGCATGGCTCATCCTGATCGGCGCGCTGATCTATGGAGTGATAGCCGTCGGCGTCTCTTGGGTCGTCGCGGCGATTGCTGCAATCGCACTACATGCCATCGCTGCATTTTTCCTCGTGCGCGCGGTGCGGTCATTGGTCGACAACCTGACGTTTGCGGCCACGCGTCGGACGTTCGCGAAAGCGGATGCCGCCGAGTCTTCCGATGACACCAGCATTTGACGCCTTAAAGGCGGAGATTGCCGCAGCGGAGGCGACGGTCCATGCGGCTGATCTGCGGGTCGTGAATACGGCCCGGATGCTGCGCGCCAGTTGGCGCTCGAAAGGACCGGTCATTGTTGGCGCCGCTAGTGCCGCGCTCTTGCTGCGCCAGGTGCTTCGCGCACGGCGCAAAGTGCCACGGGACCGCGTGCGCGGTCAGGGCATCGGAGCATGGCTGAGCGCGTATGGTCCTTACGTGTCCGCGCTCGGCCCCCAGGCATTGACGGCCGCCAGCGCCCTGGTGGCCGCGGTCATCGCGAAAAATGCCAAGAAGGCGTTGGCGAGCGCGGCGCACGTCGATCTGGACCGCTTTGCTGGTAGCTGGTTCGAGATCGCGCGCCTGCCCGATCCAAAAGACAAGGAATGCACTTCGGACGCGCGCGCCACGTATGCGCGAACCGACAACGGGCTTCGGTTGTTGAGCCTTTGCCGACGCGCGGACGGCAGCATCAGGCGCGCTACAGGACGCGCCCGCCTCGCGGACGACGCGACCCAAGCCCGCTTCAAGATTTCGTATTCGCATCCAGTGCTCGATGCCTTGCCTTTCGTGTGGTCGGATTACACGATCGTTGACGTTGCCGACGATTACAGCACCGCAATTGTGGGTGCGGCCGACCGCAAACACTTATGGTTGCTGTCAAGACAACCCTTCGTCGCAGATAGCGCACGGCAGGATTTCCTAACCAAGGCGAGAGCACAGGGGTTCGACACTAGCGCACTAGTCTTTACTGAACATTCCGCCGCGCCCTCGCCCACAACTTCGACTGCGGGCGTGACGAAGGCCGAGGATGACGGCGCATTAACCGTGGACTCCGAGTTCCCGCGCACCGTTGTCAAGCACCCGTAAAAATGGGGACCGAAGTCCCCATTTTTTTTAAGCCGCGGATCCTAGCGGCCTTTGCTCCGCGAACCGCTCAGTGTGTCGCGATCCGAGCCGGTGGACTCCGACGATCCCTGCGGGCGCGTTTGCTGCCCAGCACCTGAGGAACTCTTTGTCCCATATTGTGCATCCAGCTTTTCGCTCGAACCCTTGGATTGCTCGCCGTCCTGATTCATTTGCGGCGCATTCTGATCGTCGTCAGAGCCGAATCCTGATTGTTGGTTGGCCGTTTGTCCGGGCTGTGAGCCCTTTGAAGAAACCTCGTTTGACGACTGCCTTTCACGGGATCCCTGATCCGACTGACGCGCACCAGACTGCCCCTGCGAGCCGGCGGTGCTACCGGGCTGACCATGCGCGTTACGATCGCCTTGTTGGTCCGGATTCTTGCCGCTCTGTCCCGTGTTCTGTTGCTGCTGGTTTTGTTTCGGTTGCTGCTGGTTTTGTTTCGTCATGTTCCGCTCCCTTTCGAGTTCAAAAAGGCAATATGACGCGGATGCACAGCGCCTATGCCCATGACACGCTGGTCGCAAGCCATGTGCCTAACGCCGACGCAGAGGCGACTACGAGCGCGATACCAATCCTGCGCGTGGGAACAGTGCTTGCATCGGCGGTTGCGTGCAATACGGCGACCGTGACTAACGTACGTTGACGCATCTCATGAACACGACCGTTTTCGGCGCCGACGCTGACCATCGATGCGGTACTCGCTGGCTGGCTCGGCTGGACGCCGCCGGGCGTTCCGAACTCACGGTTGCCCTGCTTAGCCGCTTCAACCACGATCTGCGTACACCGCTCAATACGATTCTCGGTTGGACACACTTATTACAAAAAGGCGGGCTCGATGCGGTGCGCGCAAAACACGTCGCAGACGTAATAGCGCGTAATTCACGCGATCAAACTCAGTTGCTGGAAGAATTCGTGGATGACGGCCGCGCAATCCTCGGTGCATTGCAGCTGCAGCTGGCCTCAGTAAAAAAGGACGAACTCGTGGCGCAGGCCATCGAGCGTGTGGGTGCGTTGCTGACCCTGCACGGCGTTTCGTTGAAACCCAAATTCGACGCCGCCGATGTTTCGGTCAGCGGAGATGCGCGCCGACTAACGCGTCTAGCCTATCGCCTGCTGGTCATTGTGATTCGCAGGGCGCGCGAAGCCACCACTGTAGAGATTGAAACGGAGCTTGATCGAAGTCACTACGTCTTGGCGCTGTCGGGCATGGCTTACGAGCCGGATTGGTCGGAATCGGCACTCCTGGATTTGCGCATCAGCACGCTGGTTGCGGCTTTGCACAACGGGGAGCTCTGCGTCGGCCCGGATGCGACGCGGCCCTGTATCGAGCTCAGGCTACCAAGTTTGTAATTCAATATTTTTTGGAGAGTTTTGATGGCAGACAGCACGCTCGATTTGACGCTCTCAACGCCGCCAGTGACGGACAAGGGACACGGTACACGCGCATTAGGCCCAAGCGATACCTCGGATAGTGGCAGTGACCTACAGGGCCCGGGCATTTATGAAAGAGACGCCGACCTGCTCGGGCTCGACTCCGGCACTAATGAGGACGCGGGGCACGCTCTAGGCGCTGGGCTCGACGTAGGCGACGCCAATCTCGACAGCGATAGCGACGCTGGCGGTACCGGTGAGCGGGCCAGTGCGGGTCGCGACATTGAAACCGAAGCCGGCAGCGACATCGCCCCTGATCGGCTAATTGGCTCGGAGCTACCGATGCCGGCCGACGCTTTGGATCGCATTACGGTCGATGCGGCTGATGAGGATCACGATAACGACGAGTTGCCCGCAAATAGCCATTAGCGCAAGCAAGCCACGTAGCACGGCGTCGGTGCGCATCGGGCGCGTTACGCTTCCGTCATTCACGCGATGCCCCAGCCGCACTTTCGCTTAGAGCACGATACTTTCGGTGACATCGAAGTTGCCGAAACCCACTTGTGGGGCGCCCAAACCCAGCGCGCGCTGGCGCACTTCGCTATTTCCAGCGAGCGCATGCCGCCCGAGCTGATCCGCGCGCTGGCCCTAGTCAAACGCTCGGCTGCGCTGGTGAATTCGGAGCTGGGAATTATTCCTCCGGCGCACGCGGCTGCAATTGCGGCGGCGGCGGATGAAGTTCTGGCCGGCGAGCATCCCGAACAATTCCCGCTGTCGCTGTGGCAAAGCGGCTCCGGCACCCAAACCAACATGAACATCAACGAGGTGCTCGCGAATCGTGCATCGGAGTTGCTGGGCCACCCCCGCGGTATCGGTCGGTCCGTTCATCCCAATGATCACGTCAATCGCGGCCAATCGACGAACGATGTATTTCCGACGGCGATCAACGTCGCGGTCGCGCAAGCGTTGACGCAGAAATTGCTGCCGGCTCTGGTAGCGCTGCGCTCGACCCTTGCGTCAAAAGCGGAACAGTTCGATCACATCATCAAGATCGGCCGTACGCACCTGCAAGACGCGACGCCGTTGACGCTTGGTCAGGAGTTTTCCGGCTACGCAGCGCAACTCGAGTTCGCACAGAGCGCCATTCAACACGGCATCGACGCGCTGATGCCGCTCGCCATCGGCGGTACAGCAGTGGGAACCGGCATCGCCACGCATCGCGAATTCGGGACGCGTGTGGCAGCACAGATAGCCGCAGCGACCGCGTTGCCGTTCGTATCGGCACCGAACAAATTTGCTGCACTCGCTGCCAGCGATCCCCTAGTTTTTGCGCACGGAGCGCTGAAGACTCTCGCCGCGGGGTTGATGAAAATCGCCAATGATGTGCGGTTGCTGGCCAGCGGCCCGCGCTCCGGGATCGGCGAGATTGCTTTGCCTGAGAACGAGCCCGGCAGTTCGATCATGCCCGGCAAAGTCAATCCGACACAGAGTGAGGCGATGATCATGGTCTGCATGCAGGTATTCGGCAATGACGTCTCGATCAACATGGCCGGCGCGGCGGGAAACTTCGAGCTCAATGTCTGCCGGCCCCTGCTTGCGCACAATGCGCTGTCGAGCGTGCAGCTAATGGCCGATGCGATGTCAAGCTTCAGAGAGCATTGCGCCGTAGGGATCGTCGCGCGGCCTGACCGCATTGCCGAAATGGTCGATCGCTCCCTCATGCTGGTGACGGCGCTGGCACCGCATATTGGATACGACAAAGCAGCACAAATCGCGCAGCGAGCTCATCGGGACGGGACGACCCTGCGCGCGGCTGCGCTAGCGCTTGGCTACGTCACAACCGAAGACTTTGATCGCTGGGTCAGTCCCGATTCGATGATCGGCCGCTAGGCGCTATTTCTTGTCGCTGGTCTTGCTGTCGCTCGCCTGCGACGCGCCGGTTCCCGCACCGCTGTCCGTTCCGGTACCTGGCTTACCGCTCGATGCGACCGTGCCTGCCTCCCCGCCGATCATGCCCGTGCTCGTGCCCTTCTTAGTAACGTCAGACCCCGTGCCGGGTGCGATTACGGGCGCGTTGGATGACGACGGCGTCGAGGTATTCGCCGGCGGAACACTGGTCGGCGCAGGAGATGAGGAAGCCGCGGGCTTCCGATCGCTGCAAGCCGCTAGCGCCAGCGTTGCCGCCACCATGGCGATCGGCAGGATTTCGCAGGCCCTCAGAAACATTTTTGTAGTCATGATGTCTCCCCTGGTAGACCCCAAACTCTACGCCTTCGCGCTGCCGGCTGCGCCGCTTCAAAAAGTCGGCGCGCCGGCAGCAGTCGCTAGGCGGCAGTCTTGTGGCTGTCGCGCAAGGCCTTGATCTGATCGTGGTTACGGCGCGCACCTTCATACTGACGCTGCACAATCTGCTCCACATCCGCTGGCAGCCCCCCTTCCAGTGCTTTGCGGTAACGATTCAGCGCGATGTCCTCGCCGCGTTCGCACTCGTTCAGCATGGCTTGATCATCGTCCAAGGCAACCGCACCGCGAACTGCAATCCAGCCGCGATGCGCCGCACCGGAAACCGTGCCGCTCGTATCAGGCTTGCCCCCAAGTCGAGTCACTTGCGTCTGCAATTCCGCCGCGGCAGCACGGCACTCGCCTGCGCGCTGTGTAAAGACACTTTTCACATCGCCCGACTTGGCCTTTTCGGCGCACGTGCGAAATCCATACTCTCCATCCTTGCAGTTTTCGATTAGGTCGTTCAGTGTGCTTATGACATCGTCTTGGTCCATGCCGACTCCCTTGTGGTTGTGGTAAACGTCTAACGCGATGTAGATTCGTCGGCAGTTTTCGTGCCCATCGCGCGGCATTCGGCATTGCTTTTGCTTGGTTTATAGGGTCCGAAACAGGAGGGTGGGTGGTGGACACGTTGAGGCCCGTAGCGAGCGGACATCCACGTCTCGTAGACGTAACGATGTTCTGGAGCGCGCGCAGCGGCGGCGTCGCTCGTTACCTTCGCAGCAAGCGGGAGTGGTTGGCCACGCGTTCCCACTGGTCGCACACGATTCTGGTGCCCGGGCCATTCACCGGTGAGACCAGCAGCATCCCATCCATACCGTTGCCGTTCTCGGGCGGTTACCGTTTTCCACTACGTCGTTCGGGCATAGCGGAAGTGATCGTGCGACACGGGCCGGACTTGATCGAGGTGGGCGATCCCTACCGGTGTGCCTGGGCTGCGCTTGATGCTGGACAAAAGCTTGGTGTGCCGACGACAGCGTTCTATCACTCCAACGTACCAGCCCTGGTCGAGCAGTGGCTACCGCGCGCGGGTCGCGCAACGGTAAGGCGTTACTTGCGACACCTGTACCACAACTTCGACGCAGTGTTCGCGCCAAGTCGTTGGGCGGTGGATGCACTGCGCGACCTCGGACTCGACAACGTCGTGCTGCAGGCACACGGTGCCGATTGCAATCTGTTTCATCCGCGCCGCTACGATCAGGCGTGGCGGCGAGAACTCGGGTATGCACCGTCCGACATCGTGCTTCTGTACGCCGGGCGCTTCGCGCCGGAGAAAAACCTCGAACGGCTCGCCGCGGCGGTGGACGCACTGGGCGCTCCATACCGCCTGGTTGCGATCGGTGCTGGCCCGCGTTCTCCACGCGGCTCGCGCTTGCGCGTTCTACCGTATGAACCGGACGCGAACCACTTGGCTCGAGCGCTGGCAAGCGCCGACATTTTCGTGCACGCGGGCGATCAGGAGACGTTCGGCCTCGCTGCTCTGGAAGCGCTCGCTTGCGGCACACCGGTAGTGGCGCGCGCAAGCGGCGGACTGATGGATCTGATCGATGATGTCGCAGCCGTCGGAGTATCTCGCAATGACACGGCTGCGTTTGCGGAAGCGATCGCAGCAATGGCACCGGTTGCGGGACGTTTGCGCGCAGAAGCGCGTCGGCGTGCACTCGAGTTCGACGCCGATCGTGCGTTTTCGCAACTACTGAGCCGCTACACCGCGCTGTGCTTTGCGGCACGTTCGATCGAGGCACGACCGCATGAGCAGCGGTACGCAGCCTGAGCCCCTGGACCCGCCAGTGGTGGCGCCATCGCGCCGCTGGCTTTGCGTGTCGTTGCACGACGTCGCTCCGGCAACGTGGCCCTACTGCGAGCGTGTGCTGGCTGCCGTACGCGAGGTCGCCGATATTCCGCTGACGTTGTTACTGGTGCCGGCATACCACGGCCAATGTTCGGCACAGCCCGAGTTTGAGCGCACGATTAGTGCGCAACTTGCAGCTGGACACGAGTCGGCGCTGCACGGCTATTTCCACATCGACCCACACGTACCGTCGGACGTCGTCGACTGGGTGCGTCGCCGCATCTACACCGCAGGTGAAGGAGAGTTTTGCGGATTGTCCGCAGACGAGGCGCGCGAGCGCTTGACGCTCGGCGCGCGCTGGTTTGCCGCTAACGGATGGACGATGGCAGGATTTGTGGCGCCAGCGTGGCTGTTGGGTCAGGGTGCGTGGCGGGCGCTACGAGCCCGCGAAGGTTTGCAATACACCAGCACGTTGACGCAAATAATTGTTTTACCGGAAGAGCACGCTGTTCGCGCCCCGTGCCTGACGTACAGCGTGCGCAGCGCGTGGCGGCGTCCGACGTCGATCCTCTGGAACTCAGTGCTTTCGCGCGTGACACAACATGCGCCGCTGTTGCGACTCGGCCTGCATCCCTACGACGCAGAGTCGCGCTCGATCCGGAGATCCTGGCAAGGCTTGCTGGAACGCGCGCTGACCGACCGTACAGCGGTGACCAAGGCCGAGTTTGTGCGCCAATGGCGCCTGCAGTCGGCAGCACCTGCGCAGCGCCCAACTGCGTTGCGATCATTTTCGCAATCGACGCCATGATCACAGCCAGAGAAATCATCAACTAAGTTCATTAGGAGGATCCGATGCGGACGTTGAAATCGATTCTGCTGGGCGCGATTTTTCTTATCACTTCTGCCGGCGGTGTCGCCGCGATCGTCGAGGGTCGGACGGCGAACGACCGCGCTTACGTAAGCGGCGGCATCGGGCTCGAAGAATCGGAGCGGCTGAAGCAAATCGCGGAAAAATTTTCATTGCAACTCGTCGTATCGTCCCGTCAAGGTGCTTACCTCGCCGACGTACGGGTCACGATTACCGGCGCCAACGGTCAGAAAATTTTCGACATGCCGATTGACGCGCCTTGGTTACTGATCGATCTCGACCCTGGAACCTACAAAGTGTTGGTATCGCATGCGGGCATTACCCAAGAACGCACCGCTTCACTGGCCGCGGGGAAGCGTGAGCACATGGCCGTTCAGTTTGATGTGCCGGCGGATACTGCGAAGACGGCCGCGCCCGCCAAATAAGAAATTTAGGACCCCCTGGCACATCGCTTGCTGCATGTAGTCGGCCAACCAATTCGTCTCAGACAGTTGGTTGTTCGGCCCGCGTCCTTCCCCTCCCCTTCCCCGAGACGCCGGGTCTGCTTCAAAGCCCCGCGTGCGCGCGGGGCTTTTTTTTGTAGAGGACCAAACAGCCGATAGCGCTAAATTGCGATAATTCAGTCGGAGGAAACATGGCCACGATCATTGCAGCACGAGTCGAAACACAGCAACGCGCGGACGACTTGATGGCGCAGTTGCAGTCGCGTGGAGTCGTTGCGTCTGACATGCAGGCGTTCTTCGTCAATCCGCCCGGGCAGCACGGTACGTACCCCATTGGCGGCGATATGGACGCGGATACCGGCACCCAAGGCTCTAGCTTGGGTCAGGCGTCGGGTGTCGCGGCGGGCGCAGCCGCGGGACTGGCGGCCGGAGCGGTTGCCGGTGCCGTCATTCCTCCGCTGGCGCCGATTATCGCGGTGGCGATGGCCGGCGTCGGCGCGCACGTCGGTGGAATGGCGGGAGCGCTCGCCTCGACGCGTGCGTCAGGCCAGGAAAAAGGCGAGCCGGAAGCCAGGACGCCCGATGCCGGCGCGGTTGATATGCGGCGGGGCGGAATGACGATCGCTGTGCGAGTAGATCCCACCAGCGAGAAAACGGTGATTGACCTTCTAACGTCCGCAGCGGTTGAGGATTTGGAACGCGCGCAAGGCGACTGGCACGACGGGGAATGGGCGGATTTCGATCCGCTTTCCCCGCCACGCAAAATCGGCGCGGGCAAACATCAATAGAGAAGCGCGACGCCGAGCCCCACGGCGGCGCCTATGACCGCCGCAGCAGCGACGTCGCTCGGGTAGTGCATACCAAGCGCGATTCGGGACAGTGCGATCAGAAACACCAGCGGCATCAACGCGGCTCCCGCCAATGGAAAATGCCAGCCGAAGACGACGGCGAACGCGACGGCATGCAAGGTATGGCCGGACGGAAAACTGAACTTGTCGAGCGCCCTTACGCACGCACGAATATCAGGACACGCGACGAATGGGCGCGGGCGGCCAATCGAATGTTTCAGCCAGTAATACAAGGGGAGATTCAGTAACGCGGCAAGCAGCATTTGCGCTGCGACGTCTCGACCATTGGTGCCGCCTAACAGCCCCAGCCCAGCGATCAGCACATACCAAAATAATCCGTCACCCAGTCTGCTGACAACAGCCAGCGCTTTGACGGGCGTGCGATAGCGCGCCACTCGGTGCAGCCATTGCGCCCAATGCAGGTCGCGCTCGAGCCACACGGCGCGCCGCGTGTTACGCAGCGCACGATCCAGCAATAGGTGCTTCGACTGCATACGCTGCGTCCGACAGACAGGACTCGAACCGACTGATAACGACGTCCCAATTCGCCGCGACCGCTGCCCGGCGTGCGTTCGATCTCATCATTCCGAGCGAGCGAAACTGCTGCGCGAGAGCACACGTAGCTGCGATGAACCCTTGCTCGTCGCCCGGGGCCACCAGGACGCCGTTGGTGCAATCGTCGATATGCACCGCCGCCGCTCCCGAGCGAAATGCTGCGACCAGCAAACCCGATGCGAGCGCTTCCATCGTCACATTGCCAAACGTCTCGGTCAGGCTGGGAAACAGGAAGATATCGGACGATGCGTAATACTGTGCAAGCAGTGCACCGCGCTGCGGACCGGCAAAAATCGCGTCCGAGTGCAAGCCTGCAAGTTTCTTGCGCAACGGACCGTCGCCCACGACCACGAAGCGCGCGCCGGGCGAACGTGAGCGCACGGCTTCAAATGCGCGAAAGGCCAACGGCACGTTCTTTTCCGCCGCCAATCGTCCGACGTACAACAGCACCGGGGTGTCTGCATCCGCGCCCCAAGTGGCACGCAATTTTTGGCTTGCGTAGTCGGGTGAGAAGCTTTCTGCATCGACCCCGCGCCCGACCACCTCGGTCCGCTCGAAACCCTGCTGCGTCAGCGCCTTGCTCACGGCGGAGGTTGGCACGAAAGTGCGATCGGTCGCGTTATGAAAATGCTTCAGGTACCCGCCGACGATCCCGCGCAGCAAGCCGAATCCGTAGTGTTCGCTGTACTGATCAAAATTCGTTCGAAAATCGGAGGTGACTGGAATGCCGCTCGCCCGGGCCGCGCGTACCGCGGCCCAACCCAACGGCCCCTCGGTCGCGACATGGACGAGTTGTGGACGCGATTTGCTCCAACGCTTCTTCAACTGCCCCGCCATCGGCAGACCAACACGTAGATCGCTATACATCGGCAGCGCGATGCCGGGCGAGCGCCATTCGCTAAGGGTGTCGCACTTCGACTCGTGTTTTTGGCGCGGCCGTACCAAATCGATGGCATGACCACGTGCCCGCAGGCCTCGCACGAAGCGGTCGGCGGTGAACGCTACGCCATTGATCTCCGGCGGGTACGTTTCGGTGACATAGGCGAGTCGCACGTATTTTTGGCCTTAAACAACATCGATGACGAACAGTCAGCAGCTGGCAGAGAGTCGCCGGATCGCGTCCTAACCGCCATTCGACCACTGAAAGTCAGTTCGGCCGGTCGTTCAAACTGCGCCGTACCAGAACGCGCAGACGACGCGTGATCGGATCGGTGCGACGCTGGACCGGGACGGGGTCGGGATGATCGGCGGGTTCGCGACTCACCTTATCCGTCAACGGTACAAGCGAAAAAGGTATGCCATGAGGAAGTTGATCCATCGCGTCTCCCGTCCACCGTTGAAGTTGTTAGCCGCCGAACATCAAGCAACGGTCATGCCTGCACAAATCGATGCTCGGCGCGTTAAAACCAATTCTACGCGGTGCCCGCGTCAGGCGTATGACGCGCGCACACGAATCGGTAAGCGCGATCAGGCCCGGCGTAGCAAGCCTCTTCTTCCACCCGCCCGCGCAGCAGGCGGCGCACCCACGGTGGTCGAGACGTCCGACACCCGCCGGCGCCGGCGCCGCATTCCGATCCCAAGCAATACCCGCATCGTCGGAAGCTCCGGCCGCCCGCGGTCTAGGTAGACACACCACAGACGCAGATTCTTCGAACGCCGCGCCGCACTTCGAATAATGACCAGGATCGGAACCGCCAGGAACGCTCCCGCCACCCCCCACATCCAGGCGCAGACCATCACCGCCAGAAAGACGAACAGTGGACTCATTTCGAGGCGGCGACCGACAATCCATGGCGCGATGAAGTTGCTTTCGATGACATTGATCAAAGCGTAAGCGACCGCGGGAGCGACGATCTCGCCAAACGTCGTGTAAGTGATCGTGCCCGCAAACAACAGCAGAGCGACGAAGACCAACGGACCCAGATACGGAATGAAGCCAAGCACCGCGATCACCACACCCCACAGGATAGGACTCGGGAAGCCGATCGCGAATAGCGCCAAGGCCGTCGCCGTTCCCACGCCGGCGTTGATCATCGCCTGCGTGCCCAGGTAGCGGGCTATGTCGCGCTGCGCCGCGCGAAACCCGCCGAGGACGGCAACGCGAACGCGTCGCTTTGGCACGGCCTCAACCGTGCGAGCCATCAACCATCGTTCAGAAGCGAGAAAGAAAAACAACAAGATGATCGTGGCGATTATCGACACCGTCATCCACGTAGCCTGCTTGATCAAAGATCCAGTGAGCGCGATCCCTTCGATCGCGATCTTGTCCTTGAAAGGATCGGGAGGCGCAGCCGGCGCCGGGACTATTTCCGCCGCCGGCCGGCCCCTCGCAGTGATCGTGGGCCTGAGCGCCGACTCTGGCGGCGCCAGAAACGGAATCGACCGGCGCAATCGCTCGTAGGAATCGATCAGTTGCTGCACCGACGTCGGAGCGCGCGCCAGCCACTCGCTGGCAGGCGCAAGCAGACGGCTACCCAGCAGCCCGAGTGTGAAGAGCAGACCAAAGACCACAACAGCGGCGCCGAGTGCATCGTTCAGTCCGCGGTTGCGAAGCCCCCGCACCAGCGGCGCGAGCAGAAACGTCAAAATTATCGCGATTGCGACTGGCAACACAACTTGGCGCGCGCTTTGCAGCAGGAAGACCAGCGCAACAAACGCGATGACCTTTACCGCGAAAGGCGCGCGCGGTCGATCAATTGCCGCAGAGGAACCTGCCATTGTCCGAGAAATAACCGATGCTTGAGTAAGGCAGCAATGGTAAGCGCCGGGCGAGTGCGATCTCAAGCCGCTTCGGCTCGCTCGGCGCTCAACCGTTCCCGTTGCGAATAAGCTTCGAGGCGGTTGTACAACGTCTTAAGGCTGATGCCGAGAACCTCCGCCGCCCGCTTCTTGACGTTGCCGCAATGCGCCAGCGTGGCCATCGTCACGCGTTGCTCGATCTCACCGAGCGGGGTTCCGATCTTCACGGTGATTTCGTCGTGCTCGTCGGTGCTTTGGAGCGCGTTCTCGATGAACCCGCCTGCGTCGATCATTGCGTCCGACACCACGTACGCGCGGTGGACGTAATTCTTCAACTCGCGCACGTTGCCCGGCCACGCGTGCTGGTAAAGCGCGGATGTCGCCGCAGGCGTAAAGCGTTTCGTCGAGTTCTCTGCTGCATTGAGTTCATCGAGAAAGTGCTGGGCCAGCATTTCAAGATCACCCCCTCGTTCGCGCAACGGTGGCAGATGAATCGGAAACACGTTCAGGCGGTGAAACAAGTCCACTCGAAACTGACCGTCAGATACAGCCTTGCCGGGTTGCTTGTTGGTTGCCGCAATGATGCGCACATCGGCACCGATCGGACGAGCGGAACCAACCCTGATAAACGTACCGGTCTCGAGGACGCGCAGCAGCTTTACCTGCAGCGCAAGCGGCATCTCAGTGATTTCATCCAGAAGGATCGTGCCGCCGCTGACGCGTTCAAACAGGCCGCGATGGAGACGATCGGCACCACTTTGCTCGCGCCCGAACAACTCGCTCTCAATCTGTTGTGGAGAAACCGCGCTGCAGTTAATCGCAGAAAATGGCGCACGCCTGCGCTTCGACATGTCGTGAATCGTGCGCGCCGCCAGCTCCTTGCCAGTTCCGCTTTCTCCCGTCAGCAGGACCGTCGCCGACGTCGGCGCGACGCGCGCTAACTTGTCGTACAGCGACTGCATCGGCGCCGACACACCGAAAAGGTGACCGAAGCGTCCGGCCTTGCGCAGCTCCTCTCGCAGCGCGCCGATCTCCTGCTTCAGATCGACTGTGCGTGGCTGACGACGCAGCAAATTGGCTAGCCGCTCAACATCCAGGGGCTTGGTTAGATAGTCGGTCGCGCCAACGCGCAGAGCCTCGACCGCCGTATCGACCGTTGCGTGGCCGGTGACGACAACGATCTCGGTTTCCGACGTGGCGTCAAGTTCATCGACCAGCTCGATACCGCTACCGTCCGGAAGCTGCAGGTCGGTCAACAAAACGTCTGGCGCGTGCCGTATTAAAAGGGCGCGCGCCGACCGCAAGCAATCGGCCACGGAAACGCTGAAACCTTCGGCGCGCGCAACCTGCGACAAAAAGTCGCGCGAGTCTGCGTCATCGTCAACGATTAAAACGTGCGGCACGAGACGAACTCAGGCCCGCAGCACGGGCCTACTCTCTGCGAGAGGGAGGCTCAGCTGGCCGGCTTCACGGCAATGGCGTTCTGAACCTGTTTAACACCAGGCACGGAGGCGGCAATCTGTGCGGCGCGCTGCCGCTCGGCTTCGCTAATAGCAAAGCCGGACAACTGCACGACGCCTTTCAACGTCTCCACGCTAATGCGGGTCGCGGCGACAACCTTGTCCTCGACGAAACGCGCTTTTACTCGCGTCGTGATAGTGCTGTCGTCGACGACATCACCCACCGATCTCTGGCCGCTGGCCACCGAGCAGCCTGCGCTGTATACGGCGGCGACTGCCACCATGACGGCAACAAGTACGTTCTTCATCGTCTTTTCCCTCTTGTTAAATAATTAGTGCGTAAGAAGTTCGCACTCCCCAGGACGTTGCAACATGCGTGCCTGAAACTGGCTCACTCAGCGCTACCGTGTAGATGCCTGGCGTGGGCAGCCACCCCCTTCCTTGAACTCGCTTGCACGCAGCGCTTCGCTTCCGCCGGATTACGGAGGCGCGTCGTTTGCACAAACTACGCTGTGGGCAACTGCTGTTGTTTGTTTTGCAAGCATTTTGGGTCGGCATACACCTTGCTTGTTCGTAAGCAATCGCTCAACGGCGACACGACTCAAATCCGCGACATTGTCTTCTATGCACCTATTGCTGTACTCGCCGGTTTCGTGTCGGGTACATGAACGCGAAAGGCTTCTCCGACAATGAGCGCACCCGTTATTCGGCACGAGCAGCGCCAGCATCAGACGTTGACGCCGCGGTTGCAGCAAGCGGTGCGCCTTTTGCAGCTGTCTTCGCTCGACTTCGCCCAGGAAGTCAACCAGGCAATGGGCAACAATCCGTTCCTGGAGCCCGACGAGGCCGAGGCTGACGCTGCCAATGCCGAAGCAAGCCCGTCTGAACCGCCGTCGGTCGCGGAGTCCCCGCTTGCTCCGACAACTGCGGACGGCGCCGCGGATGCGCCGCCGGAAAGCACGTGGGAAGGCGACAGCTGGTCGCAGTACGGTGCGACCCGCCGCAACAACGGGGCCGAGCACGATTTCGATTTCTCTGACATCACGGCGGCAGACCTTTCACTGCGCGACCATCTGCTGGCCCAGTCAAAGTGGCTCGCATCCTCGGACCGTGACCGCACGCTGATGGCGACCATCATCCACGGGCTGGATGACGACGGATTCCTGCGTATGAGTCTGGAAGAACTGAAGACACTGTCCGGTCTCGAGCCCACGCCGGACGACGATGAGATGGCCATTGCGCTGAAGCTCGTACAGTCGCTTGAGCCGCCCGGTATAGGCGCGCGCGATCTGCGTGAATGTCTGTTGCTGCAGTTGCGCGAAGACGGCGACCCCGAGCACGCCACGGTCTGCCGTCTGGCGCAGAGGATCGTCGTGGAGTACCTCGATCGTCTCGCGATGCGCGATGTGTCCGGGCTCGCGCGCTCCCTCGGCGTGGCCGAACATGCCGTATCCCAGGCTGCCGATTGCATCAGGCGGCTGCAGCCGCGACCGGGCTGGCGGTTTGGTGCGGCCAGTACTCGCTTTGTGACGCCGGACGTCATCGTGCGCAAGATTCGCGGCGATTGGACCGTGACACTCAATCCGTCGGTAGTGCCCAAGGTAAGGTTGAATCGCATGTACGCGGACTTGTTTCAGAGCCATCGCGATGCACGTCATTCAGATCTCGCGGCGCAACTGCAGGAGGCACGCTGGACGGTGCGTAACGTCGAGCAGCGTTTTGCAACAATTCTGCGCGTTGCACAAGCGATCGTGCAGCGGCAACGGCACTTTCTGGACTTCGGCGAGCTTGCGATGAAGCCGTTGGGGTTGCGCGAGATAGCCGATGAGCTTGGGCTTCACGAATCCACCGTTTCGAGAGTCACCAACAACAAATACATGGCGACTCCACTCGGCGTGTTTGAACTGAAGTATTTTTTCTCGCGCGCGTTATCGACGACCAGTGGCGGCAAGTGCTCGGCAACCGCGATTCGCGGCGCTATCAAGGACATGATTCACGAAGAGAATCCGTTGCAGCCATTGTCCGACGCGAACATTGCGCGACTGCTGGCGCGTCAGGGTCTGCAGGTCGCGCGGCGAACTGTCACCAAGTACCGTCAGATGATGCGCGTCCCTGCCTACGAGATGCGCCGTCGCGGCGCGTAGCAGGCGAGCGGATCGCCCGGAGTAAGCGTGGTTTTACCCGTATCCCCTACGCCCGAAGAAGTACCGGTTGTCCCGCCGAATATCGACAACCCTCCCAAACCGCCGGTCGAAGAGCCTCCGCACAACGATCCTGAAGAAGACAAGCCGGTTGAAGAGCCGGAGCGCGCACCGCCGGAAGTACCGCCTCGTAACGATCCTCAGCCGGAGCCGGTCGATGATCCGTCGCCGCCGCAGCCTCCCCTCGAAGACCCTGGGCGTACGCCGCCGATAAAGGAACCGCGTTGGGTGGGGTGGCCGATGGGATTCGAACCCACAACAACTGGAATCACAATCCAGTGTATCAGTCGAGCATCCATGCGGTTCTTCAGCGTTCGGTGGGAATTCTTTCGTCAAATTCCTCTTAGGTTTTATGCGGTTCTCCGGGGCATCGTTCCCACGGGATTAGTTGACGCGCCGGCCAGCTTAACCTAAGATCAAGACTACATCTTACAAGGTTGGTCTAAATGAACACCGTCAGCAGAAGCAACGCCAAGGCGCAGGAGTTGAAGCACTACTTCACGGGAAAACCGTGCAAGCATGGGCACGTTGCGCGTAGGTTTACCTCCACAGCCGGATGTGTGGATTGCGCTCGCGCAAGCACCCTGGCGTGGGAGGCAGCTAACCCAACGAAGACGGTAGAGACACGGCGCAGAACTCGCGCCAAGGAAGGCTATCGTGACACAGCACGAGAATATGCCCGCCTGCGCCACATACAGCACCCCCACCTGTTTCGAGCCAAGGCACTCAAACGCAGGGCAGCAAAACTACAGCGCACCCCTGCATGGGCCAGACCACACATAATCGCCGAGCACTACCGGATGGTTCAAGTCATAAAACTCGTCACCGGTGAAACGTGGCACGTTGACCACATCATTCCGCTGCAAGGGAAGACGGTCAGCGGCCTGCACTGTGAAGC